>DCHO01000075.1:0-6685 GCA_002315655.1 Christensenella sp. UBA1750 | reverse complement strand
TATTCCAGCCTGAACCCCTATATTTTCGGGCCGCAGGACTCCGTAGGTCTGTTAGGCTCCGCTATCGTCACCTTTGCCATTTCCATCTTTACTGTGGCCGCCTTGGTCATCATGTGGCAGAGCGTGTATCAGGCGGAGAGCATCGAAATCGACTCTCTGACAAAGGTTCTCAGCCGCGAGGGCTTCAATAGGAAAGCCGCAAAGATTATCCATTCGGAAGAAACCGGCGTTTACGTTCTTCTCTATTTCAATGTGGTTTCATTCAAAACCATCAATTCCATCTTTGGCATCACCGGCGCAAACCGTTTCCTTCTGGCTGTTGCCGGGCATCTTTCTCAGGCGCCTTTCTTACCCAAGATCATCGGGCGCACCGAAGCGGATCACTTTGTCTGCATTGTCAGAAAGGAAAATCTACGCCGCGATCTTCTGGACGATTTCTGCAAAATGCCCTACACGGAAAAGGGCAGAACCGTTCATGTGCTGCTCAACTGCGGCATCTACGAAATCACGGATAAGGACATTCCGATCACCGCCATGTGCGACCGAGCCCGCACCGCTCTGCATTTTATTCACAATTCCGGCAGTAAGTTCTATGCAGAATACGATGAAAAAGCGGAGAACAGCTATCGGGATGAAACAGAGGTTCTCGGGGAGATTGACAATGCCATTGAACGGGAGCAGTTTGTTCCGTACTATCAGCCCATTGTGGACTGCCAAACCGGCAAAATCGTCTCGGCGGAGGCTTTGGCCAGATGGATTCACCCCGAAAAGGGCATCATTTCTCCCTCGGTTTTCATCCCGGTTCTGGAAAAGAAGGACATGATCTCCAATCTGGATCGCATCATTGCAAGGCGTGTCCATGCCATGATTAAGTCCTGCCTTTCCGCAGGGCAAAGCATCGTCCCCGTGTCCGTCAATCTGTCCCGTATGGATCTATACGATCATTCCATGATGAACGACCTGTATGCCACGCTGCAGGAATCCTCTCACGATCAGAAATGGCATCGCTATGAAATTACGGAATCCGCTTATGAGGATATTTCCGCCAACACCTTATCCACCATCTCCGCGTTGCGCAGGCACGGCGCTTCCATACTGGTGGACGATTTCGGCAGCGGCTTTTCTTCTCTTGGTATGATTACCGATTACGAGTTTGACATCATCAAGCTGGACGTGCGTTTTGCACGAAAAATCGTCGGCAGCGACAGAGTGTTCGGCGTGGTGCAGTCGCTGACCGACATGGCGCACAAGCTGGGCGCAAAGGTCATCGCAGAAGGCGTGGAAAACGAAGCGCAAATGAAAGCCGTTAGAGACTGCGGCTGCGACTACATCCAGGGCTACTATTATTACAGCCCTCTTCCCGAAAAGCAGTTCCTTGCTCTGCTGGACGCACAATAGACAAACTCCCTTGCAAACAGCTACCAAATAATAGGTTTTGAACAAACATCCCGATTACATAATAATGCCCTCGACAGCGGACTTCTCTCCAATGCCGAGGGTGTTTTGTATATTCTTTTGTTTTATTGCCGCAGCGTCATCTATGTTTTCGGCGTGGCCTATGATACGGCTTTTTATTTTCTGCTTCTCTTTCTGAGAATGAAAACAACGACTGTCAGCCCTGCGCATACCGCTGCAGCTACAATGAGAATAATCAAACCCGTATGTTTTCCGCTCTGTTCAACAGGAGCGGAGGAGTCCTCTTCAATATTTGCTCCGCTTTTCCAACCTGCGTAGAGGGTGAGATTCCCGGAAACGGTGTCCGATTCAAAGTTCCACAGGCTTGAAAGCGCTTTGTCGGAATACCAACCGGTAAATTGTGCTCCGTCTTTGACGGGCTCCTGCGGCGCAGTCAGTCTGTCGCCTAAGTTGGCGCTTATTTCCTCCGCAGGTTCACCGTTCTGTCTGTCAAAGCGGATGACACATTCCTTCAAGAGAATAAAGGTCACATCCTGCTTCGTTGTCGCGTAGGAATCCTGTCCGTTCTCCGTGGATACGCTGATGTTGCAGTTTTCCAGTGTAGATGAACCCGCGCTGCCGATGATTCTGACCTGGAATGTGCCCAACATCTTTCGGTTGTCCCAGGTTTCTCCGCCGCCGAAGGAAACGTAGTTCACATAGAAGGCGCGCATACTGCCCTGTAGGGAAATATCCGTGGTGTTGATGCCGCTTGCCACCATCATGCTGTCGGGAATGATTTCGAGAAAGTCAGAATCGTAATGGATCTCGTCCTGCACAGCGTAGATCGTGGAGCTGTCTTCGCAATCGGTTCTGTCCAGCACCAGCGTCACGGTATAAACATCGCCGTTTTGCACCTGCACTTCGTTGGTTCCGTTGACGGTGAGTTCAAAGTTGTATGCTGCGTCCGTGTTTTCCGCATAGATACAAATCGGTGCGCACAGCAGCACCGCTGCCATAAGCTGCAGCAGGCAACGTTTCAATATCATTTGTGTTTCCACCCTTATATTTTATTAAATCGCAGCACATCAGGTACGTTGCGCCCGCAAGCATGGCAAGCAACAGAGCACACGGGCTTTTGTCATTGGTTTCCGGGGCAGGCGTGACGACTGTGCCCTTCCCATTATCATCCTGTTTGCCAAAGTCTTCTTCACCGTCTTCCTTATGCTCCCCGTCTTCCGTGTGCTTCTTGGCCTTGATCACGATGGTCACGGTATTGTCGCCAATTATCGATTGCGCCACATCGCTCGTCGCAGCGGATTCAACCGAGCCGTAAGCCGCGCTTTTCAGCGTGACGGTCACAATTCCGGCTTTCTCAGCGGAGAATTGAATTGTAAATGCGGTTCCGTTTGTCGCAATTTCGCTCCCGGTGTCTACGATTATCAGCCTGCTTCCGCGATGTCGGAACCCTGCGGCGTTCCCAACCGACACGGCGCGGAGCTTATCCGAATCACATTCCAGCTCGCACTCTGCACAGGTGGGCGTTTCCGCCCCGACCGCTTGAAGGAGAATCCGGACCGCAACCGTGTCTCCCTCCGTGCACTCTGTCACGTTGCAGGCAAGGGATGTTGTGTAGGCGTTCGTTTCGGCGCAACACAGTACCGGCAGCACAAAAATCAGCAGCAGGCAGAGTCCTGCCATTTGTTTTTTCATCGTTGTGTCCTTAGGTCTCTTTTGTTCCTTCTTCATTCAAACATATACCTCCCTCGAAAAAGGGAGGTATATGCGCAATCCGTTTATGAATTGAGGATGCTGCTGATCACAGCCGCCACATCATTCGTATCAACTGCCCCGGAATGATTCGCATCCGCCAGCAGATATTTGATGATGGTAACATCCTCCGTAAACCCGGAATACTGTGCATTATACATATTATACACAAGCTGTGCGTCGTTCGCATCAACTTTCCCGGTTTTGTTCACATCGTACCCGGTGATCTCATTCGCCGTTCCTGTGACAATGGCAAAATCTGCGGCATCCATGGTGGGCTGGCTTTCGGCAATGACCAATGTGCAATAGGCGTTATAGCCATCCGACCAGTACATATTCTCACCTTTATAGGTGTAAACGCTGCCATCCAGCTTGGCTGTCTCGTTTTTGATCAGCCACATGGAGGTTCCATTTAGTGTCAGATAAGCCGCCACGGAAATGCCTTCGCTCTTGACTGTCTTGTTGACCGTGAAAACGATGGTTCCGGCCACAACATCCGCCGCAGCCAGCGTATATTGGCCGCTGACATCATTCGTCAGATTCTTTGCGTTGCCGTTCACCTTGACCGTGACCGAATAAGTGTACTTGGAATCCTCTGTAACCGTCAGTGTATAAGCCTCACCGGGCGTTGCGTAGGCCACATATCCGGCAGCATCGGAGGCACCGGTGCCTTCAACGGAGACAGTGGCATCCGCCTGAACCTTGTTCAGCGTCAAAGTAATATTTCCGGTGAGCTTGTCTCCTTTGATTGTCACCTTTCCGCTCTCAATGGAGTACTCCACGGTTGTTTCCGTGCCGGTATATACAGCACTGTCCAAAGTTATGGTATAGTGATCTTCCGTTGGCAGGTCAAATGTGAAGTCCGTGCCGTAGGTCGCGGTGGTGTTCTTCGGTAATGTTACGCCTGTTGTGGTTGCATAGGTGATATCCACGGTCTTTCCGCTGCGCGAAACAGAGAAAACCAAATCGCCTGAAACCTCGTTTACCGTGTAGGTTCCGTCTTCATTGTCAATGACCGTGGTATCATTGCCGCCCATGGTGGCGGTCACGGTATAATTGTAATTGGCATAATCCAATACGGTCAGTGTATAGTTCTGCCCTTCTTCAACCTGAGTATTGCCGGAAATATAGGTTTCGTTCGGATAGGATACCGAATAATTCTTGCTGATCTTGACCGTTGTGGAGGCTGTGGAGATCGCAGCGGCAGTCAAGTCTTTCTTTTCCGCATTTTTCTTATCACTGAAAGCCGCACCCGTCAGCGTGACGGTGGCCTCGCCCTTGGCTGCTGCTGTAAAGTTCACCGTATAAATGCCATTGCCCAGGTTCTTGTCCGCGCCGCAATCCTCGATTTTGAGGGTTCCGGCCGTAGAGCTGTTGACACGGCTTGAATCAACATTGGTTGTGGAAACATAAGTCAGCTTGCTGCTGTCATAGGAAAGAATGATTTCAGATGAGGCAAACTGTGTGGCGGTTGTGTGGGTGGCGTTGATGGATATCGCAACGCTGTCTTCAATCGATACAGCCGTGTTTGTGGTGGAAATCCCGGCGGAATAAGCAGAAGGATTGCCTACCGTCAGCGTCGTGGTGGCATAGGCGGGGCTTTCCGCGCTTTCGTTGCCTTCCCAGACTTCGTAATTGTTTGCAGTTAAATAAATATTACTGACTCCGACAGTATATATGCCTTCCGGGGTATCTCCCGGAACGGTAATTGCAATCGTCCCTAAATCATTCGTTTGAACATTCCCCTCAAATTCAGACTTACTGCAAAAGTCATTGGAGGATTCCCAGTTTTCATTCGATAGACCCAATGTTTCGCCGGAAAATCCGGAAACATTGAGGCTTTTAGCACAGGTGACATAATAGGAGAAGCCGTCAATCGTGATTTGTTCGGAGGGCTTGACCGTCATATAGACCGTCTGCGCGGTCGTGCTCACAGGAACGGATGACTTATCCAGCTCCACGGTAAACGTGATTCCCGATTCATTCGTTTCGTCCAACGCCAACACCTGAACAGGGCAGCACAGGGAAAAAGCTACGACAAAAGAAAGGAGGAACGCAATCGCTTTACGGCTCTTCATCTGAAAATTCTCCTTCACATAGTCTTGAACAGAATAAACGAAACCTTTTGTATGTGTTCAGTTTCTTCCGTTTTCGACTTATTTCCACATTGAATTGCCCTTAGTGTAGCATCCTCTTTTACAAATTGCAAGTGTTTTGATAAAATTATTTCCAATTTGTAAAAATTTTATCTCGTAAATGCGATCATTTGCAGTGCAACTTGTCTGAATTATACTTGCTTTTCGGAGTATTTTGGCTTCTCTGGTTAACCCTTTGCTTCCCTTTTGTTGTAAATATACTGTTGTAATATTCGCAAAGCACAAAGACGGATGGGTAAAATGCCTGTCCGTTTTTGTGCTTTGTGGGGGGCTTATTGCAGAAAAGTCGAAAGGGTTTGAATCTCTTTGGAATTCAGACCGATGGAGGCGAAATAGTTCTGCGCGGAGCCGTATTTTTGACGGAAGCGCCGCAGTACCGCGCGGATGGTCACTTCCTGCGGGATCACGATGTTCATGTCCACAGTCGGATGCTTTTCATGCACAATCCGGAAACGCCGTACCAGGTATTCCCGGGACAGCAGATAGTTATGGACGATGGCCTCGTCGTCCGCGCCGTTGGCAAGCAGCAGCAGCATGGAAACGCAGCCGGTTCTGTCCTTGCCTGCGGTACAGTTGAAGATCACGCCGCCCTTTGCGGAGGCTATGGTGTGTAAGACGATGGGCATGGAGGGGGAGGACAGGATCACGTCGTACACGTCCGCAACAGCGGCAACACTTTCCGGGATGCCCGCACCCTCGGGAATCGGTGCGCGGACGTAGGTGAAGCCGGGGTTGCCGCATAGTCCGTGCGGCGCACCTTCCGATTCCGGGTCGCCACGCAGGTCGATTGCGGTGGTGATGTTGTGGGAGATGAGCTTGTCGATGTCTGCCTGACTGGGATTCTTCGGCGCATCGGAGCGCCACACCCGGTCAAAGGCCGTGAATTTACCGTTGGCAAGGGGAATGCCGCCCAATTCCCGCGTGTTATCCGTGGTTTCCAGAAGGCTCTGCGGCATTTCTATCTCTCCTTGTCCATGTCGTCGAGCTTTGCGACCCGGCGGCGAAATTCCTCGGAGGTGGAAAACTGCGCTGCAAGGAAAATGTCGATGAGCTCTTCCGCAACGGTGGGGCCGATAATCTGCGCGCCTAAGGCAATGACCTGAACATTGTCATGCTCCACGCATTGGTGGGCGGTGTAAATGTCGTGGCAGACCGAGGCGCGGATGCCGGAAACTTTGTTGCAGGCGATGGCCGCGCCCACGCCCGTGCCGCAGAACATGATGCCGCGCTCATTTTCGCCGGAGAGGATCGCACCCGTCACTTGCTTTGCAATGTCGGGAAAGTCCACGGGATCAGGATCGTAGGAACCGAAATCGTGAATTTCGTGCCCTTTGGCTTACAGCTTGTCGAGCAGCTGGATTTTG
>DCHO01000025.1:12791-13384 GCA_002315655.1 Christensenella sp. UBA1750 | reverse complement strand
TTTCCTCCCATATTTAATTAGTCTTGAACATTCCGATATCCAACAATAACAGAGATTGAATACCTAATCACTGCAGACAGCAACGCACCTGTACAAAAGCCATAAATGCCTTTAGTAATCGATAAAACAGTTCCTAAAACGCAGAAAATAACACCATAAATACAATTTATCATAAACTGATTCTGCACTCCGCAAAAACGTAAAAGAATAACCAGAATCACGCCTGAGACAAAATAGAAGGACTGAGACATACTGCAAATAAGAATCAAGCTTTTCGTTGCCAAGAAATTATCTGGATATAAGATAGGCAAAAAGATATATGAGGCAAGCAAGCAACCAATAGTGGCAATAAAAATCAACCCCAAAGAAATGACGCAAAGCAAATTCATCCTTTTTTTTGAAAATATGCCTTGATACCTGGATAAATAGCCAATGATTACATTATTGATCGGAATCGTAACAAAAGATACCATTTTCCCCATCAAGGAAGCAATGTAATAGATTGTCACTGCTGTGCCATCTATAAAAACATGCAATAAAAGACGATCAGCATTAAATATCGCATAAGTTACTATATTTGCACCAATAAGAAT
>DCHO01000025.1:12120-12776 GCA_002315655.1 Christensenella sp. UBA1750 | reverse complement strand
TCTTTCCCAACACTAAAAAACTGTTCACTATGTTGGATTATACTTCGTCTGCTGCGGATTATTGGATAAGCAATCCCCACCAATTCACCAGGTAACAATGCTGCTGTCCAATACTTAGTTTTCATAAAGAGGAAAGCACCAACAACATAGCCCAGAGAAACAAAGCAATAGTAGTAAAAATAATATTTATATTGTAGATTCAGTCTGAAATACACATCAGAATAATATCTCCACATGATGCCTATCGAAAGCAAAATGTAAAACGGATACTCATTCCGAGCAACAAATGGAGACAGAATCGGATAAGCCAATCCACCAAGCAACACCAAAACGATTGATCCTGCCAATAACCATAGTCCATAATCTCCGTCATGTGTTTTCTGTTTAGAGCTTAACACCAGTCTCCCATTGTTAATTGCAACACCGAATGAAAGAGAAAAGATATTGATAAATGAAATCGCCGTAAGGATGTTTCCATACTGTTCCGTTCCCAATTCTCGATTCAGTAAAGGATATACAAGCAGCTGTGCAATGCCATTCATAAGAATCAATCCCATTGCACTCCACAAGGTATCCGTCAGTATTCCCTTTACTTTCGCACGGAAATTCACAACAACAATGCCTCCAATAAAATTTTCGCCATATAGTCAATCATC
>DCHO01000025.1:0-12003 GCA_002315655.1 Christensenella sp. UBA1750 | reverse complement strand
ATCTGGTCGAAGCAGGGATGCTTGATGAGGTTGCCGCTGAAAAGCAGGCGGGTCTGGATGTTGTGCGCCTCGATGTACCGCGTGACGGCATTGCGGCTCAGACCGGTTTCGGGGCGGATGCTGATCATGAAGCCGAACCAGGACGGGCGGCTGTTGGGCGCGGGCTCGGGGAGAATGATCTTCTCCGCAGCAGGGCTGTTTGCCAGCGCGTCGTACAGACGCTGCCAGTTGTGGCGGCGGCGCTCGATGAAGGAAGGGAATTTTTTGAGCTGCTCGCAGCCGACGGCCGCCTGCATATCGGTCACCTTCAGATTGTAGCCGAAGTGGCTGTAAACGTACTTGTGGTCGTAGCCCCGGGGCAGCTGCCCGAACTGACCGTCAAAGCGGTGTCCGCAACAGTTGTCGTGTCCGCTGGGGCAAACGCAGTCCCTTCCCCAATCGCGGAAGCTGAGGATCAGGCGGTTCAGCAGGGGATCGTTGGTATAGACGCAGCCGCCCTCGCCCATGGTCATGTGGTGCGGCGGGTAGAAGCTGCTGGTGCCGATGTCCCCCCACGTGCCCGTGTAGCGGGCCTCGCCGTCAATGGTGTATTGGCTGCCCAGCGCATCGCAGTTGTCCTCCACCAGCCACAGCCGGTGCTTCCCGCAAAATTCCCTGACCGTTTTCAAGTCAAAGGGATTGCCCAGACTGTGCGCGATCATCACGGCCTTGGTCTTCGGGCTTAACGCCGCTTCCAGCTTGGACACATCCATGTTGTACTGCGGAACGGTGACATCCACGAAAACGGGAACCGCTCCGTATTGCAGGATGGGCGTGACCGTCGTGGGGAAGCCGCAGGCCACCGTGATGACCTCATCCCCGCGGCGAATCTGCCGGTCTCCCAACTCGGGCGCGGTCAGCACGCTGAACGCGATCAGGTTCGCCGAGGAACCGCTGTTGACCAGATGGGCGTATTTCACGCCGATCCATGCCGCGAAATCCTTCTCGAACTGCTCCGCGAAACGCCCCGTGGTCAGCCAGAAGTCCAGCGTGGCGTCCGTCAGTGCGCACATTTCCTTTTCATCAAAAACGCGGGAAGCGTAATTGATCCGATCGCCCTCACGAAAGGGCACCTTTTTCTCCTTGAAATCATGATAGTATTCCGCAACAAGAGCCTTGATTTGTTCCCTTGCTTCTTCCTCATTTTTCCAGTTTGCCATTGCTTTTCCTCACTTATCACTAAGACATCCCGAACAGCCGGATTTCCTTTTCCATTTCTTCTTCCATGTTCTCGCCATTCAGCCACTTCCGGCTGAACCGACAGGTCATCTCGATGCCCTTGTCAATATGCCAGCGGGGCTGCCAGCCGAAGGTCGATTTGAGCTTGCTGCAATCCAGTTTCAGGAAGCTTGCCTCATGCGGCGCGTACCGTTCAGCCTGGTTTTCCCAGGCCGCGCCCTCTCCCCAGTGCTTGCAGAAAAGTTCAACCAGCTCTCCCGTGGTCACGCAATCGCACTCATCGGGGCCGACATTGTAAAAGCCCGCGTATTTTTCATCCTCATACTGGCGCTGCGCGATCATCAGATAGGCGGAAAGCGGTTCCAGAACGAACTGATAAGGGCGGATCGAGTAGGGATTGCGCACGCCGACGGTCTTTCCGTCCTGCATCGCCCGCACGCAATCCGGGATGATGCGATCCGGGGCAAAATCACCGCCGCCGATCACGTTCCCGGCGCGGGCAGTGGAAACTACCACAAAGCCATCCTTAAAAAAGCTGTTGATGTAGCTGTGCGTCACCAGCTCCGAGCAGCTTTTGCTGTTGGAATAAGGGTCATACCCGTCCAGCGGCTCATCCTCCCGGTAGCCCCAGACCCATTCTTTGTTCTGATAGACCTTGTCCGTCGTCACGTTCAGAACCGACAGCCTTTGGGGATGCTTCATAGAATAAAGCCGCACACATTCCAGCAGATTGACCGTGCCCATCACGTTTGTCTCGTAGGTGTAGCGCGGTTCCTTATAGCTGTCCCGCACGATGGGCTGCGCCGCCAGATGGAACACAACATCCGGCTGTGCCGTTTCAAACGCAGATAAAAGCGCGGAAAAATCCCGCACGTCCCCGATAATGGAATGCATTTTCGCTTCATTCCCGGAAAGTGCAAACAGAGAGGGGCTTGTCGGCGGTTCAAGAGAATACCCGGTCACTTCCGCTCCGGCCATCATCAGCATCCGACACAGCCAACTGCCCTTGAAGCCCGTGTGTCCCGTAACAAAAACGCGCTTCCCACGATAAAACTCCGCAGAATATCCGGCCACTTACTGATCCTCCCACTTCTTCCACGGGGCTTTGCCCGCCGCCAGCAGCTTTTCAAGGGTTTCCTTCTCGCGCAGATTGTCCAGACACTGCCAGAAGCCCTTGTGAATGTAGCTCATCAGCTGCCCTTCCTTCGCCAGCGTCGATAACGGCGCTCTCTCGAAAACACATTCATCTCCGTCCAGATAGTCAAAGATTGCAGGCTCCAGAACCATATATCCCGCATTGATCAGCGCGCCGTCGTCGGCCTGCTTTTCGCGGAAAGAGCGCACTGCGTTGTCCCCGCCGATGTCCAGCACGCCTTTTGTCTGATCCTGCTGCACAGCGGTCAGGGTCGCGATCTTTCCGTGGGAACGGTGAAATTCCACCAGCTCGGCAATGTTCACATCACACACACCGTCCCCGTAGGTCATCATGAACGTCTCATCCCCGATAAAGGGCTGAATCCGCTTGATGCGTCCGCCGGTCAGGGTATAGAGCCCCGTATCGACAACCGTGACCTTCCACGGCTCGGTGCGATTGTTATGAACGATGAGATCGTTCCTGCCTTCCGAAAAATCAAAGGTAATGTCACTTCTGTGCAGGAAATACTCCGCAAACCATTCCTTGATCATCTGCTGCTTGTACCCGGCGCAGATCACAAACTCATTGAACCCGTAGTGGGAATATTCCTTCATAATGTGCCACAGAATCGGCATCCCGCCGATGTCGATCAGCGGTTTCGGCCTCATTTGGCTTTCCTCCCCGATTCTTGTGCCGAAACCTCCCGCCAGAATGACCACCTTCATGATCTGTTCCTCCCGAATTGCACAGCACTTCGTGGCAGTAAAAACTGTCCCGGCCGCAAAGCCCTGTGTTTGTTTTTTATCGTTACCTCATAAATATTGCTGTCAGCGGATTTTTGCGGGGTAGTGCGCCCGCTCCCCACCTATGAGCGGCGGGCGGGTGAAAGCGGCGACCAGGTGCGCCTCCCCGATGGTCTTCTGCGTTAACCGCAGGGGCACCGCCACGCGCTTTAGGTGCATCCCGATCAGGGTATCGCCGATGTCCAGCCCTGCATTGGCCACAATGGTCTCGGCAAGGCATGGATTTTCCAAAGACTTATAATAAGCGGTGGCCATGGAGCCGCCCGCGTGCTCCCACGGCTCGGCGCAGACCTCGACAAAGCCCTTTTCTTCCAACGCCTCCCGGGGCAAAACCAAAGCGCGGTTCAGGTGCTCGCAGCACTGCACGGCCAGATACGCGCCGCGCTTGGAAATCGGCTCCACGAGGCCACGAAGCACCTCCTGTGCCACCTCCAGCGTTCCGCCGGTGCCGATCCTCATGCCCGCGATCTCGGAGGTGGAGCAGCCCACCACCACGATCTGCCTTTCTTTAATATGCCCTTTTTCACACACCTCTTCCATGGCGATGCGGGCTTCTTCATAGTAATTCATAGATAAAACGACCTCCTAAACCTTGAGTTTTTCCCGAACGGAAAGTTCGATATTGGTCAGCTTCTGTTTCAGTTTCAGCTTTTTGAAAAGCCACTCTCTTCCGAAATCAAAGACGGTGCAGATTGCATACAAGGCGAACGCCGCCAGCAGAACAGCGGGAATGAGAAGATAAAAGGGCAGTTCAGCAAACTTGACGAAAGATGAACTGATAATGAAATCACGAAACAAGGGCTGTTCATGGATCAGATATACACTGAATGCACAGGGCGAAATAATTGAAATGTCTTTTTGCAACCGTTTGGGAATGTTCATTCTCTCAAAGAGAAGGAGCAGGAACACGGAACACAAAACGATGGTGGGAGAAATGTAATTGATAAGGATGGTTTCTCCATGTTCTTCGCCTAAAACAATATTTGACAGCCAAGGGACAACAAACATTGCACCCCAACTAATCAGCACACAGGCTAAATAGCCAAGAAACAGCATCCACTTTCGCCAGTTCACCAACAAACCGAATCTGCCGATATAGGAACCAGCAAGGTACAAAAGAAGAAGCCAAATAGTGGTATAACCACCGCCGGTGCTGAACACATCGGGGAACAGAACGCCAAACACAGTCTGAAAACAGCAATAGAGCGCAAACAGAATGAGTAGCAGGAGTCCCGAAGCACGAGAAGACAGGCGTTCAAAAGTCGGCGTTACAAACGGAATCAAAAAGAATAGACCGACATAGGAAGAAAAGTACCAATACTGCTTAGTCATCACGGGGAAAAAGGCCTGTGCAATCCTGCTCAACCCAATATACTCCGGCATAACCGCTTTGAAAATGGCGGTTATAAGAATACAGTAAAAAGCTACTCTGAGCCACAGAAGCACAATATTTGAAACACGGAATTTTGACTTCACACCGACATACCCGGAAATCAGTGCAAAGCAGTTGACGGCGCAATAAGCGGCGGTTTCAAGCAGCCACGCGGCATAATACTGTGACGATGCAGGATTTGCTGCGCTCAGTACCCCCCCCGTGCCCCAAAATATGCAGAATTGCAACCATAAGCATCGAAACCATACGGAAAAGGTCTATACCGTAATTTCGCTCTGTCATCCGTCTTACCTCCGACATCGGTTATTGCGTACATTATACCATCTTATTTAGGAAGAATAAAGACAAAAGGTAAAAATCCTTGACAAACGTGGGATTTGGGCTTATCATGGGAAAAGTAAACCGATGAGGCGAAGGATTGGCAGACAGACGCGGTTGCAGAGAGCCGGGGCAGGTGGAAGCCCGGCACAGATGCGGGTCTGCAGGTGGGTCGCCAAGGGCGAGGGGAAAGAGCAATCGAGTATCCGAGACGCAAAGCCGGCGTTAGCGGCTGGGAGCGTTATGCACGCGCTTCTGCATTGAGAAAAATCAAAGGTGGTACCGCAGCAATGTCTGCCCTTTGCGTGAAATCACGCAGGAGGGCTTTTTGTTTGCCTGCACCAGTGTATAAATTCAAATAATTGGAGGATTTTTTACCATGACCGAAGTACCCGCAAAGAAGAAAATCATTTTTTCCGGCATTCAGCCCTCGGGCATCCTGACCCTGGGCAACTATATCGGCGCCCTGCGCAACTGGGTGAAGCTGCAGGAGGATGAGGATTACACCTGCATTTACTGCGTGGTCGATCTGCACGCGCTGACCGTCCGGCAGGATCCCGCCGCGCTGCGCAAGCGCTGCACGGAAACCCTTGCGCTGTTCATGGCCTGCGGGCTTGACCCGGAAAAGAACGTGATGTTCTGCCAGAGCCATGTGCCCGCCCATTCCGAACTCGGCTGGCTGCTGGGCTGCTTTACCTACATGGGCGAATTGCAGCGCATGACCCAGTTCAAGGACAAGTCCGCCAAGCACGCCGACAACATCAACGCCGGTCTGTTCACCTATCCCGTGCTGATGGCCGCCGACATTCTGCTCTACGGCACCGACCTTGTGCCCATCGGCGCAGACCAGAAGCAGCATCTGGAACTGGCACGCGACATTGCCATCCGCTTCAACAACATTTACGGCGACGTGTTCACCGTGCCCGAAGCCTATATGGGCAAGGCGGGCACCCGCGTCATGTCCATCACCGAGCCCACGAAGAAAATGTCCAAGTCCGACGAGCCCAACTCCTACATCGCCATCCTCGATAAGCCCGAGAACATTCGCCGCAAGTTCCGCAGAGCCGTCACCGACTCCGAGGGCGTCATCCGCTACGACCGCGAGAACAAACCCGGCGTCTCCAACCTGCTGGATATTTTGGGAGCCATCACCGGCGAATCCATGGACGAACTGGTAGCGCGGTTCGAGGGACAGGGCTATGGCGTGCTCAAGGACGCCGTGGCTGATGCCGTCATCGCCGAGCTTGCCCCCATTCAGGAGCGCTACAATGCCATTCTTGCCGACAAAAAGCTGTTGGAGAAGGTCATGCAGGAGAACAGCGAACGTGCCTCCAAGATGGCCGCGAAGATGATGCGCAAGGTGCATAAGAAGCTGGGCTTGGCTCCCTACGAGCTGTAAAATCAGAGATGCGCAATTCGTTCACAGAAAATTAGCGGCATTTCGTTTACAACAGGGGTTCATTCCCGATATAATAAAAGCGAAGGGAACAAAACAGTTGTCCCCCTCGCTTTTTCGTTACGATGAACGGAAAGGAGAAGCGCTATGTTTGGCTATATTCGTCCCTGCAGGCCGGAACTGAAAATCAAGGACGACGCATTTTTCAAGTCCTACTACTGCGGCGTGTGCAAGGCCTTGGGGAAGTGCGCGGGCCCTGTTTGCCGGATGCTGCTACAATACGACCTTGTGTTCTTATCCGTGCTACACGACGGCATCAAGGACGATTGCACACCTTCGGTTTTCCGCTGCCCGTTCAAGCTGCGCCGTGTCAACGCGCAAACGGGAGCAAGCGTAACTTATGCCGCCGAAGCCCACATTCTGCTTTCCGCCGCAAAGCTCAAGGACGACAGGCAGGACGGGAGGAAGGACGGGCTTCTTGCCGGGGCGATTCTTACCGCAAAGGAGAAAAGGATCGCGGAAAAATATCCCGTGCTGCAAAAAGAGCTTTCCGATATGCTGCGGGAGCAAAAGGAGCTTGAGGATAGAAATTGCACCGACCCCGATGAGGCGGCGGAGCCCTTTGCACGGTTCTGCGCCCAGCTTTTTTCCTTGAATATGCCGGAAAATTCCCAGCCGTCTCTTAGATTCATGGGCTACAATATCGGCAAATGGATCTATTGGACAGACGCGCTGGACGACTATGACAAGGACGCGAAGAAGGGCAGCTACAATGTGTGGCGGCTCCACGGCTTTTCCCGGGAGGAAGCTGCAAAATGGGCGCTGCCGATTATGCAGCAGTGCATTTCCCAGGCGCAGCTGTGCTATGACCTTTTAGAGGGGAACAAGACCTCCATGCTGATTGAAAACATATTAAATGAAGGAATGCCGCGGGTGATGGACGCCGTTGCGGAGGGAAGGAGGATGGACGATGGATCCTTATAAGGTGCTGGGTGTGTCGCCCTCGGCCACGGACGACGAGATCAAGACCGCCTACCGCAATCTGGTGAAGAAATACCATCCTGACCGCTACGCCACCGCGCCCAAGGACGTGCAGGAGCAGGTCAGCGAGAAGGTCAAGGAGATCAACGCGGCCTACGATGAGATCAAGAACATCCGCTCGGGGAAATCCTCTTACGGTTCCTCTTATGGCGGGTACGGTTCCTCCAACAATTCTTCCTCCCGCGCAAGCGGCACGAACTACGCCTCCACCGAGCAGTTCCGGGACATCCGCGAGATGATCTCCAAGGGCTTGATCATGCAGGCAGCGGAGGCGCTCAATCGGATTCAGAACCACACGGCAGAATGGTACTATCTCTCCGGGTTGGTGGCCATGCGGCAGGGGATGTATTCCCGTGCCCAGCAGTTCTTCCAGACGGCGGCGAACATGGAGCCGGGAAACACGGAATACCGACAGGCCGCCGAGCAGATGAGCGGCGTGTATCAGCAGACCCACGCCCGCACCGTCGGCGGGGATTATTCCAATCTGCTGTGCAACATTCTGCGGTGCCTTGCCTGCGTGAGCTGCTGCACCGGCGGGCCGGGATATTTCTTCTGCTGTTAAGGAATCAAGGGAAGGGGCAAATCCATGATTGCATTGTATCATCAGTTTCCCGAAATGCGGGAGTTTTGTGAGGAAGTCGTTTCCTGCGAGGTGGCGGAAAACGGCTGTTTCAAGGTAATCTTAAACAACACCGCCTTTTATCCCACCGGCGGCGGGCAGCCCTGCGATTTGGGCACGCTGAACGGCTGTCCTGTGCTGGATGTGTCGGAGGAATATGAGGGCGCACCCATCGTGCATCTGGTGAAAAGCGACGCGCCGCTTAACGGGAAAGTCACAGGCGTGATCGACCGGGAACGGCGGCTGGACTTCATGCAGCAGCACTCCGGGCAACATCTTCTGTCCCACTGTCTTTATGAACGCTTCCGGAGCTATTCCTTAGGGCTGCACATCGGCGCGGCGGACGGCTATGTGGACGTGGTGAACGACGGTTCCTTCACCATGACGCGGGAGCTTGCGGACGAAATGGAGCGCGAGGTGACGGCATGGATCGCCCGGAACGAGCCGGTTCGGTGCTTCTTCCCCACCGATGAAGAATTGGAACATCTGCCCCTGCGCAAAAAGAAGGACGAGCACGAGAACCTGCGCGTGGTGTGCATAGGGAAAGACGAGGCTGTGGCGTGCTGCGGGACGCACGTTGCAACCACCGGGCAGGTGCAAATGGTGCACATTCTCTCCTGGAATCAGAGCCACGGCAATCTGCGCATCTTTTTCGTGGCGGGACAGCGCGCGGTCAACTACGCTCTGACCCGGATTGGGCAGGCAGACGCGGTGGCAAAGCTGTTCTCCTGCGGCATACAGGATGTGCTGCCCATGGTCGAAAAGACAAAAAATCAGGTCGCAGAATTGCAGCGGGAGCTGGGGAACGCAAAAAAAGAGCTGGCGATGGGAAAGCTCGCCCAAATCGCCCCGATTTCCACGGAAAAAGGCGAAATCTATGTGGCAGAGCTGCCCGGCGCGGACGACAAGACCCTGAAAGACGGTATTTCCGCGCTGACGAAATCGCACTCCAAAGCCATTTGTCTGCTGGCGGCACAGGCAGGGGAACAGTTCCTGCTCTCGATGGGACTTGGAAAAGAATCCACCGAAAACGCGGGCACACTATTGAAAGGACTGCTTTCCGTCTTCGGCGGTAAGGGCGGCGGACGACAGGACAGTGCCTTCGGCAAATCGGAACGCTTTGACGCGGAGGAAGCAAAAGCCATCCTGCTTTCCCTGCTGAACGCATAAAAAGGAGCACAAAATGGAACACAATTTTCCCACAAGCATTTTTTCCGGCAACTACCACACCGGGCACTGTCAGGGCATCGCGGTAGACAAGAAAAACCGCGTGATCTACTATTCCTTCACGACCCAGCTTGTCAAGACCGACTTTGATGGCCGCTTCTTAGGCTCCGTCACAGGGCTGCTGGCGCACCTGGGCTGCATCTCCTTCAATGAGGAAGACGGGCTTGTCTACGGCTCGCTGGAATACAAGAACGACGCCATAGGCCGGGGCATCCTCAAGCATATCAGCAAAGAGGAGGAACTCGAAAACGCCTTTTACATCGCCATTTTTGACGGCGAAAAGATTACCCGCGAAAACATGGACGCGGAATCCGACGGCATCATGCGCGCCACGTTCCTAAAGCGCGTGACGGACGACTATTTGGGCACCGCCCCGAACGGTCAGCCCCACATTCACGGCTGCTCCGGCATCGACGGCACCGCCATAGGCCCCGTTCCGGGCGAAGTGGGCGGCAAAAACTATCTGTTCGTATCCTACGGTGTGTACGGCGATACAACCCGGCAGGACAACGATTATCAGGTGCTTCTGCGCTACGATATTGCCGAACTGAAAAAATACGCCCGCCCGCTGTCCCAGAAAAATATGCACAAATCCGGCGCGGAAATGCGCGGGCAAGCCTATTTCCTCTACACGGGCAACACGGAATACGGCGTGCAGAATCTGGAATACGACCCCTTCACCAAGTCCTATTTCCTCTGTGTCTATCGCGGGAAAAAGCCGCAGTTCCCCAACTTTCCCCTGTTTATGCTGGACGCGACGGTTCCGGCAAGGGAGGAAGAACTCAAAGGCTGCAACGGCGAAAAGGGCAATGTGCTCACCTTAAAAGAGGGCGGGTTACAAAGTGCGAGCGGTGTTTCCGGCTACCCTTACGAATACGGCTCCACGGGCTTTGCCGCGCTGGGGAACGGGCTTTACTACGTTTCCTACGACGGACGCAACGGCAATGACTGGTTCACCACCGTGCGCCTTTGCGCCTGGGACAGCAAAACGCCGCTGACCATCGTTTTATGACAGGATTTTGAAAGAAAAGAACCGTTTGGCAGAAGTTGTTGACATTTTTTTGAATGTATTGTAGAATGCGTTCAATAGAAGCAAAAAAGGAGATGGATTAAATGATTCGTTGTGTATTGGGGAACATTTCGGCGGAGGACACCGGGCTTGTGTTGCCGCATGAGCATATTGTCTGCCGGGAGCCGTGCTCGGTTGAGATGTTCGGTGATGCCTACTACGACAGTGCCGCCATTCAATCGGATGCCGTTCGTTGGTTGTCCGATCTGAAAGCGCAGTACGGACTTGCCACCTTTGTGGATTGTACCACCCCGAACTTGGGGCGCGATTTGGACTTGTTGAAGTCCGTCAGCGCGGCAGCCGGCGTAAACATTGTGGCGTCTACCGGGTTTTATTACGGTGTTGAGCCGATGCTCGGGCTGCTCAGTGAGGATTATTTAGCGGAAGCGATGCTTGCCGACATTGCCCGTAACCCTATTGGGGTGATCAAATCCGCAGTGGAGATGGAAGAAGTCGGAGAATACCAAATCAAGCTGCTCCGCGCCGCCGCAAAGGTTCATTTGCAGACGCATCTGCCGATGATTGTCCACAGCAACGCCAATAACGGAAACGGTTTTCGCGCCGCGAATATTTTGCTCTCCTGCGGAGTACCGGCAACGTCCATCACCATTGGGCATTTGAGCGACACCGAGAATGTCGATACGATTTCCAGAATTGCTGAGCTTGGCTGCTACATCGGGTTGGATCGTTTGGGCGAGAAACGCCATCCCGATTTGATTGAAGCCGTTTGGCAGCGCGGGTACGGTCGTCAGATGCTGCTTTCGCACGACGAATTGCTGTTCAGCCCCTTCTGCGAACGTCCCATTCACAAAAAAGAGACGCGCTACGGGCATATTTTCGCCGATATTGTCCCCGAATTGCAAAAACGCGGCTTCTCTGCGCAGGACATTCACCTGCTTTTGCACGAGAACCCGACAAGGATGCTGAATGTATAAGCATCATGGTTCTCCCGAAATAGCTGCCCGAATTGATTTTGTTGTCATTTCATGTGGCAAATACCGTTTGTTATTCCATCTCATCAGTGATGCTTTTGAGGCGTGATACCGGCGGCACACAAAGTCGATATCCTGTGTTTCTCGATAAAGTTTTATCGAATTGATTTTTGTTGTCATTTCATGTGGCAAATACCGCTTGTTCTGTGCTATAATATCCATGGCGATTGAGTCCTTTCGGTAGCGTTTTGTGTGGTAACTTGATTCTATCGAACTCAATCGCTTTTTGCTACCCCTTTGGTCTCACATCTATTGTAACTCTACACAATTACCGTGGGCTGTGCAGGATAAAGACTTGCATTTTAACGGAAGACCTGCTATACTATTTCCTGTCGTGAAAGCGCATCGAAGTTCGGTTTATCAACCAATCCTCGAACCCAATATTGTAGTTTTTGCTTTCTTTCGTTCCCTCATTTTTTAAATCCCAAGTTCTCAGACAGCACCGATTTCACAACTTCATATCGTTCTTGCGTGTTTTTTCGCTATGCTGGAAAAACACTTGAGATACAAGGAGAGCTATCGAAGTGGTTATAACGGCCCTGACTCGAAATCAGGTGTACCAGTAATGGTACCGAGGGTTCGAATCCCTCGCTCTCCGCCAAAAAGTCCGAAAACCCTTGAGTTTTCGGACTTTCTTTTTCTTTCGAACCCTCTTGAATTGTCAGTTTTTGTCTTGCATTACCACCCTATTTTCATGCAAGACGGGGTTTTAACACTCTGTCAAGCGTACTCGCAGACTGCACCTTCGATGCCGATTCAAGGTGGGCATATGACCATTGAAAGCCTTGCGTA
>DCHO01000004.1:69840-85731 GCA_002315655.1 Christensenella sp. UBA1750 | reverse complement strand
ATGACCTTGTCAATGTCGTTGGCGGAAACGCCGGCATCGCTCATGGCCTGACGCAGGGGCTTGATGGTGTCTTCCACAAGGTCGCTCGTCAGCTCGTTGAACTTGGCGCGGGTCAGCGTCACGTCCAGATGCTTGGGGCCGGAAGCGTCCATGGTGATGAAGGGCTGGTTGATGTTGGTGGACATGACGCCGGACAGCTCGATCTTGGCCTTTTCGGCAGCGTCCTTTAATCTCTGCATGGCCTGACGATCCTTGGACAGGTCAATGCCCTCGGCGCGCTTGAATTCGGCAACAAGATAATCCATGATGCGCTGGTCGAAGTCGTCGCCGCCAAGTCTTGTGTTGCCGTTGGTGGAGAGCACCTCGAACACGCCGTCGCCGATGTCTAAGATGGACACATCGAAGGTGCCGCCGCCCAAGTCGTAGACCAGAATCTTGTGGTTGCCTTCCTTGTCCAGACCGTAGGCCAGAGAGGCCGCGGTGGGCTCGTTGACGATGCGCAGGACTTCCAGACCGGCGATGCGGCCGGCATCCTTGGTGGCCTGACGCTGTGCGTCGGAGAAGTAAGCGGGAACGGTGATGACGGCCTGGGTGACGGTTTCGCCCAGATAGGCCTCGGCGTCCGCCTTCAGCTTCTGCAGGATCATGGCGGAGATTTCGGGCGCGGTGTAGGATTTGTCGTCAATGTTCACCTTTTTGCCGGTGCCCATGTCGCGCTTGATGGAAATGATGGTTCTGTCGGGGTTCACGACGGCCTGACGCTTGGCGATCTGGCCGACCATGCGCTCGCCGTTCTTGGCGAAGGCTACAACGGAGGGAGTGGTTCTCGCGCCTTCGGGGTTGGTGATGACGACGGGCTCGCCGCCTTCCATGACCGCGACGCAGGAGTTGGTGGTACCTAAGTCAATACCGATAATTTTGCTCATGAATTTTGTCCTCCTTGACAAGTAAAAGAGTAGTTGGATTTGGTGTGAGATAATATATAAAGTGAAATAATTCACTTCGTGAATTGTGAAATACGGCTGTGCCGTGTGAAATATGGGATTGAACCCATGTGAAATGCGCTGCGGCGCGTGGGGAATTTTTTCGGCGGACTTTTATCGGATGCCTTGGCATCCATTTCACATCCCGCAAGGGATATTTCACATGGAACGCCGTTCGATATTTTACATCCGCCCTGCGGATATTTCACTGGCTCAATTTGCCACTCTGACCATGGCGTAGCGCACGACCTTGCCTTTGACGGCAAAGCCGGTCTGGAAGCACTCGATGATGGTGCCTTCGGGGTGCTCCTCGTCGGCCTCGGTCATCATCACGGCGTTGTGCTTTTCGGGGTCAAAGGCGGTGCCGGGGGCGGCGTCCACGCGCTCCATGCCTAATTTCGTTAAGGCGTCCTCAAAGCCGCGCAAGGTCATTTCCACGCCGGTTTTAAGAGCGGAATCCTCGCCTGCGGCTTCCGCGGCGGCAAGGGCGCGTTCGAGATTGTCCAGCGAGGGGAGAATTTCTTTCACGGTTTCGCGGACGGTGTCGTCTGCAACCTCCACGCGCAGGGATGCGTTGCGCTTGCGGTAGTTGTCAAAGTCCGCCTGCACTCGCTGCGCCATGGTGAGATATTCGTCCCGCTTGGCCTCGGCGGTCTTGACGTAGGCGTTGAGCTCTTCCAGCTTTTCCCGGGAAATGGTGATTTCCGCAGGCTGTTCGGCTTGCTCTTTCGCTTCTGCGGCGTCCTCGGTCACAGGGGTTTCCGTCTGCACTTCCTCTGCCGCTTCCTCGGCTTCGTTTTTCAGCTTCTTTTCCTTTTTATCCTTCATGTCTGCTCCTCGTTTTCACCCGGCAGTCCCTTTTGGGAAAGCAGAGCTTCGTTCATTACGTTTTTCATGGCGTCCAGCACCGAGAGCACCCGGCCGTACTGCATTCGCGTGGGGCCGATGACCCCCATGGTGCCGATGCCGTCCCCCACCTTGTAGGAGACCGTCACCAGCGAGCAATCCTGCATCCCGGTGTCGGAAAGCTCCGGGCCGATGGCGACGGAGAACTCCATGCCGGAGTGCTGCATCAGCAGATTGGCCATTTTTTCCTGCTCCTCCAAGGAGGAAAGCAGGTTCCGCGCCCTGCCCATGTCGCTGTACTCGGGATGCTTGAGCATTTTCGCAGCCCCCGCAACGTGCAGGGAGCGCGCATCGGGCTTTAACTGCTTTTGCAGGCTGTCCATCATCTGCTGGAACAGCGATTGCTGCCCGGACAGCTCCTCGCTAAGCGAAGCAAAGATTTCCGGCAGCTCGGATAAGGATTTTCCCGCGATGCGCTGCGTCAGCAGATTGGAGAGCATATAGAGCTGATCGGGGGAAACCCCGTCGGGAATACGGATCACCGTGTCCTTGTGGATGGTCTCGCCCGTCACCGTCACCATGAGCGCGGTGTTTTCGGTGATGGGAACCAACTGTACCCTTTTTATGGTATGCACGCTCGGCGCAATCATCACGGAGGTGTATTCCGTAAGCTCGGATAAGGCCTGGGTCGCGGTCAGCAGAATGTCCTCCATCTGCCCCATGCGGCTGGTAAACATCCTTTTTAAGTTCGTGTATTCCGTAACCGGCAGGGAGCTCACCCGCATGAGCTGATCGACATAGAGCCGATAGGCGCGGTAGGACGGGATGCGCCCGGCGGAGGTGTGGGGCGAGGCCAAGTAGCCAAGCTCCTCCAAATCGCTCATCTCGTTGCGGATGGTGGCGGAGGATAAGCCCATGCCCTCCTTGCGGGAGATGGTGCGGGAACCCACGGGAATGGCGGTGGCGATGTAGTCATCAATGATGGCCTGCAGAATTTTGTACTTGCGCTCGTCCAAGTCCATTTCCGGCTCCCTCCCTTCGGGCTTTCTCTCTGTTAGCACTCTCCTTTGATGAGTGCTAACCCTTGATGATGCTAATATACCACCGCCGAAAAAACTTGTCAAGGGTTTTATAGAAAAAACCTGACGAAAGTTGTTGCAGACCTGCTAACAAATCGCAGGTAGTTTTCCCGGCATTCCGGCACGTTATTCCCGAGAAATGGGGGGATTCAAAATGGGTACTCTTTAACTGGAAGAAACAGACTCAAAAATCAACCCGGAAACGGATTCCGCATGGCGAAACCCGCTAAAAAAAATTTTGGTAAACGGTGAACATTTGACGATTTGTGTAGTATAATACATTCTGGTTTCGATTGGTTTTGAAACCGTCGTCTACCGATAAAGCCCGAAGGCAATTTGGGCTAAAATATTTTTCTTTGATAGGAGGATAAACCTATGTCTTCTACCCCGTGGTTGCTGGTCCTCTGTGTCATCGTCCTTGCCATCATCTACATCTTCTGGAATTTCTTCCGGATCCGTAAGATGGGCGAAGGCACCGCTGACATGGTGGAAATGTCCGGCATCATCCGCTCCGGTGCTTCTACCTTTATGAAGACCGAGTACAAGACCATCTCCATCGTCGTCGTCATTCTTGCCCTTGTGTTCTCTCTCTTTGTGGAGAAGACCTCCGGCATCACCTTCTTAATGGGCGCTCTCATGTCTTCCTGCGTCTGCGTGCTGGGTATGCGCTCCGCGACCTATGCCAACGTCCGCACCGCCAACAAGGCCCGTGAGACCCTGTCCATCGGCGAGACCGTCAAGGTCGCCCTGTGCGGCGGCTCCATCTCCGGTCTGGCTGTGCAGGCCTTCGGTATGCTGGGCATGATCGCCATCCTGCTCATCTGGGGCGTGGAAGCCAATGCTGTTTCTTCCGGCTTCCTTGCCAATCTGGAATGCAACCCCTCTCTGATGCGCATCACCACCTATTCTCTGGGCTGCTCTCTGGTTGCCATGTTCAACCGCGTCGCCGGCGGCAACTACACCAAGGCTGCTGACATCTCTTCCGACATTTTGGCCAAGATCCGTCACGATATGCCCGAGGATGACTCCCGCGTGCCCAACACCATCGCGGACTTCATCGGCGACAACGTCAACGACATCGCCGGCAACTGCTCCGACCTGCTGGAGTCCTTCGTTGCCACCATGGCCGCTTCCCTGATGATCGCCGTTACCCTCTTTGAAAAGGGCAACATCACCGACGGTCAGCTGGTTCCTTCCATCTACTTCCCCATCATCCTGGCCGGCTGCGGTCTGCTGGGTTGCCTCCTTGGCCTCGGCTTTGCCGCCGTCAAGAAGATGGGCAACGATCCCTCCAAGGAACTGAACATGGCCACCTACATCTGCTCCGGCCTCACCATCGTCCTTGGCTTCTTCGCTGCCATGCACTACTTCAAGGGCGTTGACCTGCCTGCCGAGTTCAAGGCCGGCTGGCTCTCTCCCTGGATCTCCGCCGTGTTCGGCATCGTTTCCGGTGTTTTGATCGGCATCATCACCGAGTATTACACCTCCACCGATTACAACCCCACCAAGAAGCTGGCTGAGATCGCCACCGAGGGTGAAGCCTTCGTCATCACCAAGGGCGACGCCATCGGCTCCCGCTCCTGCCTGCTGCCCATCCTGCTGATTGGCATCTCCCTGTTCGTCTCCGGCAAGATCTGCGGTACCTACGGCATCGCGCTGTCCGCTCTGGGTATGCTGGCTTTCGTCGGCGCCACCGTTTCCATCGACGCCTTCGGCCCCATCGCCGACAACGCCGGCGGTCTGGCTGAATCCTGCCACCTGGATGAGAACGTCCGCGTCATCACCGATAAGCTGGACTCCGTCGGCAACACCACCGCCGCCATCGGCAAGGGCTTTGCCATCGGTTCCGCCGCTTTCGCTACCGTGTCCCTGATCGTGGCTTACGTCGGCTCCTACTCTGCCGGTGAGCCCACCCTGAACTTCGCCTCCTTCGTTGTGGTTGCCGGCGGCATCATCGGCGGCGCCCTCATCGAATACTTCTCCGCTCTGCTCACCGACAACACCATCGAAGCTGCCCGCAAGATGGCTGACGTCGGCGACAAGGAGCTTTCCAAGCCCGGCGTGCTGGAAGGCACCGTGAAGCCCAACTACAATATGTGCATCGAGCTGGCCGCTAAGGAAGCCCTGAAGCATATGCTCCTGCCCTCCGTGCTCGCTCTGTGCATCCCCGTTGTCGGCGGCTTCCTCTTCGGTGTGGAATTTGTCGGCGGCATCCTGGTCGGCGCCACCATCGTGGCCATTCCCCGCGCCATCTTCATGGGCAACTCCGGCGGTGCCTTCGACAACGCCAAGAAGTACATCGAGTCCGGCGCTGTGAAGGGTCACGGCAAGGGCTCCGCTGCCCATAAGGCCGCTGTCACCGGCGACACCGTTGGCGATACCCGTAAGGACGTCGTCGGCGTGGCTCTGGACATCTTTATCAAGACCATGTCCACCGTTGCCAACACTCTGGCTCCCGTCATCAAGATGATCACCATCATCAAGTAATTTCGCACCGGAACCCATGCTTGCATGGGTTCCGGTGTTCCGCATGGCTTATTCAAACAAAAACACCCCACAGGGGTGTTTTTGTTTGAAATGCTCATGCTCCAGGTGCCCTGTGGGCACCCTCCATAAAGCGGGGGCGACCTGCGGGTCTCCCCCGCCTCCCTCTCTGGGAATTGCGCAAAAAAGGACGATCCTTCGTGGGTCGTCCTTTTTTTATGCCCTGTTATATTTTATGCGAAGGGGGTTCTCTCTGCGGGCACCCCTGCGGGGGTTCCCGCACCCTCCTGAGGAACGCACACCCCGGCTTCTGTATGGAACCTTACTTTTTCATCCGCTTTATCTTTTGTGTCTCTCTGCGAAGCGGTAGGAGCTACGCTCCTTTGATTTAAGGTGGGCACCCTGCGGGGTTCCCACGCCCTCCGGAGTCGAGTGCCTTCCGAGTGCCTCTATCCATAATTTGTGTTGGCGGAAAAAAGCGGCTTTTGTGCCGCCGTTTATTTGAGCGCGACGATCTTTTTTGCCGCATCGGCGCAGAGCTGCGAAAGGTTGAGGTCATTCACCCCGGCTACCAAGTTGTCGCAATGGTTCACGGGAATGAGCACCCGAATCGCACTGCTCTGTCCCACGGCGGTTGCCATTTTCGGCGTGATCTCGCCCAGCAGACTGTCCGCAATCACGATGCCGATGGGGCCCGCAATCACGTCCGCCTTGCGGCAGCCCACAATGGCGGCATTTTCCCCCGTGGCGGCAAAGTCCGCGCCGCCCTTCAGCATTGCCCCGGTAGCCAGTGCGTTGGTTCCCACGGCGGTAATCACGATGGAGGCATCCTGCGCCTTCACCGCCGCAATGAGCTGCTTTCCCAGCCCGCCGCCCTGTCCGTCTATAATCAGCAGATTCATACATGGTTCTCCTTGCCGTATTTTTTCACATTGAGTATAAATCTTCTCCTGCCCTGCTGTCAAATCCTGTGGCGCTTGAAATTCATCTATGCTATAATGAATCCAAGTAAAAAATTACAGGAGGACACATATATGCTGATCCGCAACGGAACCGTTTACACCATGACACAGAAAGACCCCATCGTCTGCGACATTCTTGTCAAAAACGGCAAGATCGCCGCCGTGGGGCAGAACGTTTCTGCAAACGGCGAAGAAATCATCGACGCCACAGGGCTTAACATCTATCCCGGCTTTGTGGAAGCCCACGGGCACATCGGTCTTGACGGCTACGCCATGCGCTACGAGGGGCAGGACTACAACGAATACAACGACCCCGTGACCCCGCAGCTCCGCGCTATTGACGGCTACAACCCCTTTGACGAGGCGCTGAAGCTGGCGGCGCAGGCGGGCGTGACCACCGTTTGCACCGGCCCCGGTTCCTCCAACGTGCTGGGCGGCACCTTTGTGTGCGTCAAGACCGTGGGCAAGCGCGTGGACGATGTGGTGCTCAAAGAGGATGTGGCGATGAAGTGCGCCTTTGGCGAGAACGTCAAGTTCTGCTACAAGGAAAAGGGCATTTCCTCCCGCATGACCAACGCCGCCAAGCTGCGCGAGATGCTGTTCAAGGCGAAGGAATACCAGCGCAAGCAGGACGAGGGCAAGGATGTGTCCTTCGACATGAAGCTGGAAGCCCTGCTGCCCGTGCTCAACAACGAGATCCCCTTAAAAGCCCACGCCCATCAGGCGAACGACATTTTCACCGCCATCCGCATTGCCAAGGAGTTTGACGTAAAGCTCACCTTAGAGCACGCCACCGAAGGGCACCTGATTGCGGACGAGCTGGCGGAGGAAGGCTATTTTGTCGCCATCGGTCCCTCCTTCGGCGTTCCTTCTAAGATCGAGCTGAAAAACAAGACCTTTGCGACTCCCGGCATTCTGGCCAAGGCGGGCTGCCATGTGTCCATCATCACCGATTCCCCCGTGACCCCGCAGAGCGCGCTTCCGCTGTGCGCAGGGCTTGCGGTACAATCCGGCATGGACAAGTACGAGGCTTTGAAAGCCATCACCATCAATCCCGCCGAGCACATCGGCGTAGAGGATCGCGTGGGCTCCATCGAGGTGGGCAAGGATGCGGACATCGTGCTTTGCCGCGGCGATGTGATGGAAGTGAACCACGAAATCGAGCTGGTGCTCATCGACGGTAAGAAGGTTGAAATGGTATGAAAGCCGTCATTGCAATCGACTCCTTTAAGGAGAGCTTAACCTCCCTGCAGGCGGGAAATGCCGCAAAGGAAGGCATTCTGCGGGTGTTTCCCGATGCGGATGTGCTTGTGCGTCCGCTTGCGGACGGTGGCGAGGGCACAACGGAGGCGCTGGTCTCCGGCATGGGCGGGGAGCTTGTGACGGTCTGTGTGGAAGACCCGCTGGGCAAGCCCGTGCAGGCGCAGTACGGCATCCTGACCGAAAGCGGGCGAAAGACCGCCATCATCGAGATGGCCGCCGCCTCCGGGCTCATGCTGGTGCCGCCGGAATTGCGCGACCCCATGAACACCTCCACCTACGGCGTGGGGCAGATGATCGCGGACGCCATGCAAAAGGGCTGCCGGCGGTTCCTTGTGGGCATCGGCGGCAGTGCCACCAACGACGGCGGCGCGGGAATGCTCTGTGCGCTGGGCTTTTCGCTCACGGATGAATCGGGTGAGCCCATCCGAAAAGGCGCAAAGGGATTAAAAGATTTGCGCGTTGTTTCCGCGGAAAACGCGCTGCCGGAGCTTGCCGCGTGCACCTTCTCCGTGGCCTGTGATGTGAACAACCCCCTGTGCGGCGAAAGAGGCGCGACGGCGGTTTTCGGGCCGCAGAAGGGCGCGACAAAAGAGAACATTCCGCTGATGGATGGTTGGCTCAAAAACTATGCCGAACTGTCCAATGCGGTTTTCCCCGATGCGGATGCGGAAGCCCCCGGAACCGGCGCGGCGGGCGGGTTGGGCTTTGCCTTCAAGACCTTCCTTCACGCAGAACTGCGCTCCGGCGTGGCCATCGTGCTGGAGGAAACCCGGCTGAAGGACGCGATGGAAGGCGCGGATTTCGTGCTCACCGGCGAAGGGCGGCTGGACGGACAGACCGCCATGGGCAAAGCGCCCATCGGCGTGGCGAAATTGGGGAAGGCGTGCGGCGCGAAGGTGCTGGCGTTCTCCGGGTGCGTTACCAAGGATGCAAAGGCCTGTAATTCCAACGGCATCGACGCATTTTTTCCCATTCTGCGCACGGTCTGTACCCTTCCCGAAGCGCTGAACGTTCAAAACGCCGCAGAAAACCTCTCCGACACCGTGGAGCAGGCGTTTCGGCTGATTCAGGCGATGAAATAACCCAAATGGAGAAGCAAAATGGATAATTCTTTCAGACATTCTGCCGGATTTGGCAAACGAATGGAATACAACATTGTCGGTCAGATGTTGATGGAGGGAATTGATTGTTACCTTCCGTTGGTTGATGACCATGGTGTTGATTGCGTGGTCAAGAAAAGCGATGGGACTTACATTGAGATTCAGATTAAGGCGCGTTCCACGGAAGTGACGGCGGGAGATGCCGCACTGTTTGCGGCAATCACCCATGAATTGACACCGAATTTCTATTTTGTGTTTGTCTCGGAACGTCTTGGGAAAATGTGGATTCTTTCTTCAGAAGAATTTCTGAAAGAATGTTCAACGAATAAGAACGGAAAAAACGCAGGAAAACGTTCCATCTGGTTCAACGGGAACAAATGGAACCCTGTTACCAATCAGAAAGAAGAATATGCTTTTCCGAAATATGAGAAATATGAGGAAAAGGATTTTTCAAGATTCCACTGAAAGGAGTAATTGTTTATGAAAGCATACGAAATTATGGACGCGCTGATCGCGGAATCCCCCAGCGTTCACGAAAAACACGTTGACACCCTCAAAGCGGGCTGCGCGGATAAGGAAGTCAAAAGGATCGCCACCTGCTTTATCGCCACGCCCGATGTGATTCGCGCCGCCGCCGCATGGGGCGCAGACCTGCTCATCACCCATGAGCCCACCTATTACAACCACTGGGACTATAACGGCGAAATCCCCAATGATCCCGTGATGCAGGCAAAAAAGAAGCTGCTGGAGGGCACCGGCATGACGGTCTACCGCTACCACGACCACGCCCACGACCATGAGCCGGACGTGATCACCGTGGGCGAAGTGGCGGCTCTCCCTTGGGACTGCGACTTTGACGGGCACTTCATCGTGAAGCTGAAAACCCCCATGACCGCAAAAGAGATGGCGCGGGACATTGAGCAAGGCTGGGGCATTGCCCGGGTGCGCCTGACCGGCGATCTGGACACGCCCATGACGAAGATTGCCCTGCTCATCGGCGCTTACGGCGACGAAAAGCACTATGAATACCTCCGCGACACCGACTGCGAGGTCATTCTTGTGGGCGAGACCTGCGAATGGCGCATCGGCGAGTATGTCCGGGACGGCGCACAGCTGGGCTTCCACCGCGCCCTGCTCACCTGCGGCCATGCCGGCAGCGAGAAGAACGGCATGGAGCATCTGGTCAAGCATCTCAACGAAAAGTTCCCCGGCATCGAGGCGAAATACTTCGAGGCGGGCGAGGTTTACACTTATCTGAAATAAGCAGATGACATAAAAACTCCTGTCGGAGCGATTTCCGGCAGGAGTTTTTGTATTTATTCGTGTTGCAGCAAATGAACCGACTGCGTCAGCGCAGATATGGTCTTGACCTCGATGACGGTGGTGCAGGCGTGGGCATCCGCAAAAGAAAGCGCGGCGCGCCAGTCAAGTTCGCCGGTGTTCAGCGGCAGATGGTTTTTGCCGCCCTTGGCATCGTGAAGGTGGATGTGCCGCAGCTTGTCTTCGTGCTTTTCGTAAAAGGCTTCGTATTCTGCCCTTTCCGGCGCGACAAAGCGGTGCCCCACATCCAGCGTCAGGGAAAAGTGCGAATCGGAAAGCAGACTTTCCACATCCCCTGCCACGAAGGGCGCAAAGCCTTCCGTGTTCTCGATGCAGACCTTGACATTCTCGTTTCCGACAGTCTGCGCCACCAGCGTTTTTACCTCATTTAAGGCATTCTCCACGGATTCCCTTTTCTGTTCGTAGAGGTGCACCTTTTTCTCCGGCAGGGTGAAATACACGCCCTTGGAAAAGTGCATATTGAGAAGCGGCATATTGGTTTCCAGCGCAAGGTCAAGGGCGCGGCGCAGGGTTTCCAGATAGGCGCCCCGCACAAGGGGGTTAAAGTCGCACAAATCCATGCGCTCGTCTAAATGCAGGGTGAAAAAGATGCCGTACTGCTCCCGCATGGCGCGGATTTCCACCCTTGAAATTGCGGAAACATCCGCAAAGGCGGGCAGGTTCATGTTGAGCTCCACAAAGGACAGCCCCAAATCGTGACACAGGGCGCAGGCTTCTATGAGCGTCGGTTTTTCAATCAGGGTCGGCATTCCAAGCACGGGCATTGAGACATTCCTCCTGTTACGCTTCGGGCACAAACTCGATTTTCAGCTTCATCCCCATGCCCTTGGCCAGTCTTTGCAGTGTGCGGATGGAGGGATTGCCGTTGCCGTTTTCCAGCTTGCTGATGTCGCCCTGTGCAATCCCGGTCTTTTCGGCCAGCTCCCGTTGGGAAAGGCCTGTGTTGCGCCTTGCGTCAATGATGGCCTGAATGATGGCGTGTTCGGGCTGCAAGGCTTCATATTCCGCGCGGAACTCGGGGTCTTTGAGCTGCTCCTGCAGGAAATCATCAAATTTAGTTCCCATTTCTCTTTCCTCTCCGGAAACGGATTTTACAGATTCAGTATATAGGATATATCCTATAATGTCAATGCGGAAAAGGAGCGAAAATTTCGCTCCTTTAAGGTTTATTCAAACTGCTTCATGTAGTTGACGAAGTGCGGGAAGGCGATCTCGGGTTCGGGCAGCTCGGGGTGCCACTTCTTTTCCCACTCGAAGGAATAGTAGCCGTCGTAGCCGTCCTTTTGCAGCTGGCGGACGATGGCGGGAAGGGGAATCTGCCCTTCGCCCAGCAGCTTTAGGGTGTAGTGCTCGTCGCGCAGGTAGTCCTTGATGTGGATGTGGTGGATGAGGGGCTTCACCAGCTCATAGAAGGGCAGGAAGTTGTCCCCGACGGTCTTGTCGGAGTGCTCCACATCCCAGATGATGCCGAAGGCGGGAACGCCCGACATTTCGCGCAGCAGAATGTGGATGGCCTCCACGGAGTTAAAGTCGCCGTGCACTTCCAGATTGACCTTTACGCCCTTCTTTTCGGCGTAGGCGCAGACCTCCTTAAAGCCGTTGCAGGCAAAAACCACGGTTTCCTCGGTCTTGCTCTTGTCGGGAATGTCGTTGCCGAAAACGCGCAGGGAGGGAATCTCCATGCGGGCGCAAACGTCCACGGCCGTCTTGGCCTCGGCAATGTTCTGTGCCTGGGTTTTGGGGTCGTGGAACTTGCAGGATGCGCCGAAGGAGACGAATTTCAGCCCTTTTTCGCGCATCAGACGCTTGGTTTCCTCCGCGTTTTCCGGGAAGAAGCGCACGATCCTGTCGGCATCCATTTCGCCGTCAATGCCGCGAATCTCAATGTCACAGTGCAGGGCGCTGAAATGCTCGAGCACCTGCTCAAATGTCCAATCGGGGCAGCCTAAGGTGGACATGGAAAGCTTCATACTGATTTCCTCCTAAATTTCAAACTTGCCGTTTACAGCTTCGTAGGTTTTTCCGTTGACAAGAACGGTGACAGGCACATTCGGCGCGGAGACTTTGATGTGCATGGTGCCGTTTTCCGTAAACCATGTAACGGACACGTCGCCCTTGGGGGTGGGCACGGTGCCGGAGAGCCGATCCATGCCGATGGCGTGGGGCTCCACTTTGATGGATTCCCAGCCGTCCGAGGTCATCTGCACGCCCAGCAGCATCCGCGGGAATTCGTAAAGCGGCAGGGCGCTCCAGGCGTGGCAATCGGAACGGGTGTCGCCGGGCTTTTCGGGGATGGTGGTTAAGTTGCGGTCGAGCATGGAAAGGTACTGCTCCCAGACGGGCGCGGAGAGGTCATACAGGCCGACCTTGTCCAGGGCGCGGAGCAGGATGGTGTGCCACGGGAAGGTGCATTGCAGCATATCTTCATCCTCCATGGCGTGACGCATGGCGTTTTCGGCGGTCTTGCCGGTCAGTGCGCCGCAGAGGGTGGCGAGCACCTGCGCGTGCTGGGAATGCTCATGGCAGTCAGGGCCTTCGCGGAGCACGCCGCGTTCTTCTTCAAAGCAGAATTTCACCACGGCGGCACCGATTGCGTCCGCCTGTCTGTCGTAGATGGCGGCTTCCTCCAAGCGGTTGAGCTTTTTCATCATGTCGGCGGCGGTGCGCAGACCCAAGGCGTAGAAAAGGTTGTGCAACGTGGACGCGCCCTTGAAGGTGGCGTTGGGGATGCCCACCGGCCACACATCCAGCCAGTCGGAAAATTCCCAGTAGCCAAGGTGCTCCACAAGACCGTCTGCATTGATGTGGGATTTGTAGAAGTTCAGCACGCCGTCCATGGTGGGCTTATATTGGTCGATGACGGACAGGTCGCCGGTCTGTTCGGCGTATTCTTTGAGCATGAAGATCCACGAAATCGAGAAATCCGGGATGACCTGCGTGAAGAAACAGGGGGTGCGGCTTTGCAGGATGCCGTCGGGGAGCTGGGAGCTGTGATAGTCCCACAGCACGTTCTTCGCCATACGGGCGTCGGCGGAGATGGCGTAGGTGAAAAGCATCTGCAAGCGGGTGTCGAAGGTGTATTGTAGCTGCTCATAGTAGGGGCAGTCCTCGTGGGTCTCGTGCATACAGTTGCGCAAGGTGCGCACGGCAATGTCCCACAGCCTGTCCCACTTTTCCTCGGGGAAGGTGAATTTTGCCGTCACTTTAAGGGGATAGGCGGTCATCAAGTAATCGGGCTTTTTGAGGGTCACGGGTGCATCGCCCGCTTCCACCTCGATGCGCACGAAGCGGAAGGTGCGGAACCAGAAGTTTTCAAAGGCGGTTTCGGTGTCAGTGAGGGTCAGAATGTCGTGCAGACCCGTCATAAAGTCGGTGCCGCTTCTGCGGGAGCCCAAGTAGCCGTTTTCCCAGTCGTCGCGGCGCATGGGGCCGGTGGGAACGGTTTCGTCCCTCGGGAAGTAGCGTTCGGCGTAATAGATCGTGACCTTGCCGCCGCACCCTTTGCCGATGAGCTTTAAGTAGGCGGTGCGCTCCACGCCGGCGTCCAGCTCAATCACGCGCTTTTCGTGGGCGGGAATGACGGCTATGCCGTTTTTGTCAAAGGTGAAGCCTTTTTCCTCTTTGTGCAGAGGCATTTCCTTCACAAATTCGCCGGGGATTTCCTCCATGTTGGGAATCATGCGCTGGGTCAGCAGAATGGGGGAAAGCTCGCCGTACTTGTTGATCCCGGTGCCGAAGGCGATTTCCGCTTTGGGGAGATTGAGCGGCTTGTTTTCGCGCCAGGGGAGGACGGATGCGGCATCGAAATGCTCCGTGCCGAAGATGTAGGTGTTGCCGGAAATGGCGTAGGACGGGTCAAAGGCGCACGTCCAGTCGGCCTGACCGGTGGAAAGAGAAGCGGTCAGGCCGTCTGCGGTTGCTATTTTGCCGTCCACCATGAGAAGATTGCCCAAATTTGCGCTGTACTGGGAGATGGGAGCGTGCTCGGATTCGCTGACCCCCTTTTCGGGGAATGCGACCACGCGGACGGTGAGCGCATTGAAGCCTTCGCGTAAATAGGGGGCGATGTCCACGGTCTCATAGTAGTGGCTCCACTTGTCGCCCTTGCGGGGGCCGCAGACGACAGAGGCACCGTTGATATAAAGACGGTAGCGGTCGGCGGCGGAAATGCGCAGTTCGCAGGAGGAAACGGGGGCGGAAATTTCAAATTCCAGACGGAAAAGAACCATGCGGGCATGGTCGCTGACAGAGGGGAGGGAGGCGGGCTTGATCCAGGTGACATTTGGAAGGTTGCCGATCATTGTGGGGATGCTCCTTTCTTGGTGGGTTGAGGATGCACCCATGGAGGATACCCCGCATGGGGGTATCCTCCATGGGTGCCGGGCGCGGCGTAACCGCGCCCGGGGACTCCCTCAGGCAAAAATCAGGCAAGCCTGATTTTTGCCAGCTCCCCCATAAATGGAGGAGCCAAAGGAAGCCCCCTTCAGTCACCTGCGGTGCCAGGTCTCGGCTGCGGCCGCGGTCAGCGCGGTGAAGGGCGGGGAGACCCCGCCCCTACGGGTTGCCGGGTTGAAGCTCACTGCCGAATGCTGCATCACAGCCCCATAAACGGGGATGCTTTTTGGATGCGAAAAGCCGGAATTTATCCGATGAAAGGGCAAATTCCGGCATGGATTGTTGATTATTTGCGCAGGGAGAGGACGGTCTTTTCGTAGTCGGCGACTTCCTTATACCAGGATTCGTCGAAAGGTACGCCCTGCAGCTCGCAGTAGTGCTCCCAAACGGCACCGTAGGGGTAGGATTTGAGTTCCTCCTGCTGCATGAGCAGCTCGGTGAACTTTCCTTCGTCCTGCAGTTTCTTTAAGGCAGCATGGGGCTGGAGCAGCGCCCAGAGCAGAGCCTTTTCCATGTTGCGGGTACCGATGACCCAGGCGGCGACGCGGTTGATGGAGGCATCGAAGAAGTCAAGACCGATGATGACCTTATCCATGGCGTCAGCGGCGACGATCTCCTTGGACAGCTCCTTGAGTTCATCGTCTAAGCGGACAACGTGGTCGGAGTCCCAGCGGATGGGGCGGGAAACGTGCAGGGGCAGCTTGTCAAAGTAGCACAGCAGGGCGGAGATCTTCTCGGAGACCACCTCGGTGGGATGATAGTGGCCGGTGTCCAGCAGGTTGTAAACGCCGGGGTGAGAGGCGGCGTAGGCGGTATAGAACTCGTTGGAGCCGACGGTGAAGGCTTCCAGACCGATGCCGAAGACCTTGCTTTCCACCGCGTCGATGACGCCGGGAGCGGGGACGGCGAAAATCTCGTCGAGGGATTTTTTCAGGCGCAGACGGGGAGAAATGCGGTCGGCGGGAATGTCCTTATAGCCGTCGGGAATCCAGATGTTGTCAAGGACGGGAGAGCCCAGCTCGGCGGCAATCTGTGAGGCAATCTTCCGGCAGCAGATGGTGTGGCGCACCCAGAATTTTCTGGTTTCTTCGTTGGGGGAGGAAAGGGTCAGGGAATCTGCGGCAAGAGGATGGGAGAAGAAGGTGGGGTTAAAGTCGATGCCCAAGTTGTTCTTCTTGGCAAACTCCACCCAGGGGGCAAAGTGGCGGTATTCCAGGGCATCGCGGTCACAGTGCTCGCCCTCTGCCATAATGGCATAATTGGCGTGCAGGTTGATGCGCTTCTTGCCGGGGATCAGGGAGATGGCCTTTTCAAAGTCGGCCATGAGCTCGGCGGGGGTTCTGGCCTTGCCGGGATAATTGCCGGTGGTCTGGATGCCGCCGGAGAGCGCGCCGCCTAAGGACTCAAAGCCGCCCACATCGTCGCCCTGCCAGCAGTG
>DCHO01000004.1:69570-69794 GCA_002315655.1 Christensenella sp. UBA1750 | reverse complement strand
GCTTCCACATCAACACCGATGGAAGCGAAACGCTGTTTTGCGTTTTCATAGACAGTCATGGTTGTATGCTCCGTTCTTTCCCTGAGGAACAGGGAATTATTTTCGTATTTATTATACATGAGGGGAGAAGAAAAGAAAAGAAGAAAATTTGGGGAGATGCCAATGCGCCGGATACCCCCTCTGCGGGGTATCCGGCGCATTGGCCGGGCGCGGCGTGACCGCGC
>DCHO01000004.1:50637-69496 GCA_002315655.1 Christensenella sp. UBA1750 | reverse complement strand
TCCCCCATAAATGGAGGAGCCAGGGAACCCCTTCAGTCACCTGCGGGCGGGAGGACGAAGGAATAAATACTGAAGACTGAAAATTGAAGAATGAAAAATAAGGAACGAGGGAACACCGGCTTCCTCATTGCAGGCAACGGGGAAGCCTTTTGGTGGGCATTTTTTACATGGCGGTTATGGGATGTGCCTTTTCTTTTTGGGGCGATTGTGCTATGCTGAAAGTGCGAAAACGGGCATGGATTTTCAGGAACTTTTCAGGCTCGGTTTTCGTCTGAAAGAGGATGAAATCAGGAAATCATTCCCGAAGGATGGGAGGGAAGCATTTGGAAAAGGCACAAAAGCCCATTATCTCGGTGCGGGGGCTGAAAAAGCTCTATCGGCTGGGGGAGGAAAAGATGTGGGCACTAAGGGGCGTGGATTTAGACATTTACCCCGGCGAGTTCGTGTGCATCATCGGCCGCTCGGGCAGCGGCAAATCGACCCTGCTCAATATGATCGCGGGGCTGGAAAAGCCCACAAAGGGCGAGATCATCGTGTGCGGAAAGCATCTGGAAAAGATGAGCGAAAAAAGGCTGGTGGAATTCCGACTGAAACACATCGGGTTCATTTTCCAACAGTTCAACCTCTTTGCGGCGATGACGGCCACGGAGAATGTCGCCATGCCGCTGGTCTATCGCGGGATTCCGCCGAAGGTTCGGAAGAAAAAGTCCGAGGAAATGCTGAAAAGGCTGGGGCTGGGGCAGCACATGAACCATAAGCCCTCCCAGATGTCCGGCGGACAACAGCAGCGCGTGGGCATTGCGCGGGCGCTGGTAGCGAATCCGCCGGTGATCTTCGCCGATGAACCCACGGGTAATTTGGATTCCAAGACCTCGGAAGAAATTCTGAACCTGATGCAGACCGTGACCCACGACGAGGGGCACACGCTGGTGATGGTCACGCACGACCCCACCGTGGCGACCCACGCAGACCGGGTTGTGACGATCTTAGACGGACAGATCGTGTCCGTCATCGACCAGAGACAGAACAAAGACAAACAGGAACACAAGGAGGAAGAAACCGCATGAGAACCGATCAAAAAATTCTGACTTTTATTTTAGCCCTGACCCTGCTGCTGGGCGTGATGACCGTGCCGGTCTTTGCCGAGGGCGGCCTGACCGGAAACGGCACCGTGAGCTCGACCTACAATTCTTCTTTTGATATGGATCTGTATTCCTTGGTCAGCTACAACGGAAACGCCGTGACCAAGGCTGATCTGACCTTCACCAAGGCGGAGATCGCGGAGATCCGGGACGGTTCCAGCGTGTTTTTCAGCACCTGCAATACGGCGGACATTGCGCAGGGCATTATTGGATTGACCTTTAAGCAGGGCATCTCCAAGGCCTATACCAATGTGAAAGTTGCCCTGACCTACACAAAGGGCGGCACCTCCTACACCGACACGGTGCTGTTGCCCGTGGAGCTTAAGAATGACGGGGGAGAAGAATGGACGGGCGAAAAGACGGACGAAAAGGTGGATCTGACCACCCTGCAGTCGATCTATGACATTACGCTGCGCCCCACTGCCATTGCGCAGGACGACAAGGAGCACAACATCGACATTCAGCTGCATCTGGCCTACAAGGGCGACAGGAATTTTCAGGATGCGCCGCTGTCCTATTTCCGCATTGAGCCTGTGGTTTCGGGAAAAACCACCGATTTCCCCTTCAAGCTGGAATATTCCGCCTACGGAAAGACCATGGCGGACATCAAGGTGGTCAAAGACAAGGACGGCAAGGTGACCGACACCTATTTCGACTTCCCCTTTGCGGTGAAGTCCGATGCGGTCAACGGCTACTATCCCGTGACCTTCAAGCTCTATCACCTGTATAAGAACGTCGACTTTGACGAGGCGACCCCGGTGGAGACCACCATCACCACCTACGTTGAGATTCGCAACGGCAAAAAGGCCTCCGATTCCACCACCCCCGGCACGGTAACCTCCGACCCTTCCACCGCGATTTTGCTGTTGGAGGGCTATGAACTGTCCGCTGATGAGATCAAGGCGGGGGACACCTTTGACATTACGCTGAAAATCCGCAACACTTCCGGCAAAAAGGTCACGGATGTGAAGTCCACCTTAACCGAAGCCAAGGGAACCGTGCTGCCCGTCTCCGGCGCGTCCTCCTTCTATGTGGAGGAGATCGGCGCGGGAGAGACCATCGAAAAGACGCTGACATTGAAAGCGCAGGCCGACGCGGGCGTGCTGCCCGTGGAAATGACCCTCTCCAACGCCTTTGTGCATGAGGATAGTGCCAAGACCTCCACCGACAGCTTCATCCTGCCGGTGACGCAGGTGGTGAACCTGTCGCTGGACGCGCCCACATACGCCACGGAAATCTACACCGGCGATTCCACGAACCTCACCATGAAGCTCTATAACAAGGGCAAATCCATGCTCTATAACGTGAGCGTGTATCTGGAATCCGAAGGGCTGAAAGCGGACGAGACGTACTATGCCGGCAACATGGATTCCGGCACCACCAAGACCTACGATGTGATGATTTCCGCCGCCGACGGCTATGAAGGCCAGTTGGAAGGCGAAATTGTGGTGTCCTTTGAGGACGCTCTGGGTAATGTGTCCGAGCGCCGCTCGCCCATTTCCGTCAATGTGGCGACGATGGACTGGGGCGAGGACACCTGGTATGATGACGGCATGATGGAGCCCGTTGAGGAACCCAAGAAGGGTCTGCCCTGGTGGGGCTGGGCGGCCATCGGTCTGGCGGTCGTCACCACGGGCATCGGAATTGCGGTATCGAGCGTGAAGAAGCACAAGAAAAAGCAGCAGGAGAAAGAGGACGAAGATGAGATGGAGTGACATTTTCCGCTTCGCCTTAACGAACCTCTGGCGGCGGAAATTACGCACTTTTCTGACCATGATCGGAGCGATGATCGGCACCGCGTCCATCGTGGTCATGGTGTCGCTTGGCATCGGCATCAATCAGGGCTACATTGACTCGGTCTCCGCCTCCGGGGACATCACCACCATCACGGTCAATTCCAACACCTATTACGGCAGCGGAATGTATTATGATGATAAGGGCGGTGAAACGGAGAGCGTTGCGCTGACCGACCAGGTGATCTCCCAGATCTCCGCCATGGAGCACGTCAAGGTGGCCTCGCCCCGGCTCGACCTTTACAATATGCAGGTCAAGACAGGCAAATTGCAGAGCTATTACGGCCTGATCGCCATTGACGGAAATGCCGCGGAGGACATGGGCATCAAAGTCTCCGAGGGATCGTATTTCACGGGAAAATCCGGGGACACCATCGAGATTCTGTTGGGCGAAGGGGTCAAGTCCTCCTTCCGCAATCCCAAGTCCAACCGTTGGGACGGCTCGGAGCCGGACATTGACTGGTTCAACGCCAAGTTCACCGTGGTTCTGCAGGATTACAACAACACGGACGATGAGGGCAACCCCAAGGAATACGAGTTCAAGGCCAGAGTTGTGGGCTTCATCCCGGACGACGGCGGCGAATACGGCTACAATATGTACTGCGACATGGAGCAGTTGAAGCCGATTCTGAACAAGTACAAAAAAGTGTTTGAGGGAAGCGGCACAAAGGTGGATGAATATCCCAATGCCGTGGTGCTGGTGGATGATTTCAACAATGTATTATCCACGCAGGAGGAGATCACTGAAATGGGTCTTAACTGCTGGTCGATGGCGGACATGATCAAGTCGCTGGAGGATTCCACCAAATCCCTGCGGCTGATCTTGGGCGGCATCGGCGGCGTGGCCATGCTTGTGGCGGCCATTTCCATCTGCAACACCATGCTCATGTCCATTTATGAGCGCACCCGCGAGATCGGCATTATGAAGGTGCTGGGCTGTAAAATGTCCCGCATCGGGGCGCTGTTCCTGACCGAGGCCGGGTTCATCGGGCTTGGCGGCGGCGCAATGGGGCTGATTTTGTCCTTTATCATATCCGTCATCATCAATGCGGTGCTGGGTGCTTCCGGCAGCATAGATTCCTTCCGTTCGGTGATTCCGCCGTATCTGGCGATCAGCGGTGCGGCGTTCTCCGTGCTGGTGGGCATTGTGGCGGGGCTCTACCCGTCGCGGCGTGCCATGAAGCTGTCGGCGTTGGCGGCGTTGAGGAATGAATAGACTGCTGTCTCCCGGTTGGGGGATGCACAAAGACCTCCCTACCCCGTAAAGGGGTAGGGAGGTCTTTGTGCCGGGCGCGGTGTAACCGCGCCCGGGGACTCCCTCAGTCAGCCTCGACGGCTGACAGCTCCCTCGCACGCGAAGGAGCCAAGGGAAGGTACGGGCTTTACGGTGCTATGGATGTGGTTTTGACGGAAGTGGGCTTGCCGTCATGCCACTCGATGTCAACGAGGATGCCGCCGCGGGCACGAAGGCCTGTGACTTTGCCGTTTTTCCATGCAGAGGGCAGGGCGGGGAGAATTTTCAGCTCGCCTTCGGGGGTGGTTTGCAGCAGCATTTCCGCGATGCCGGCGGCGGCGCCGAAGTTGCCGTCAATCTGGAAGGGCGGGTGCGCGTCAAAGAGATTTAGGTAGGTGCCGCCGTCGGCGGTGTAGTTCATTTCCCCGGTGATTTCGTGGGAACGCCTGACGGGGTTGGGGTTGCGGCCTTCCACGGTGCGCAGCTGGGTGTCCAGCAGGGAGAGGGCGTGGTCGCCGTCGCCCAGACGTGCCCACTGGTTGATGCGCCAGCCCATCGCCCAGCCGGTGGACTCGTCGCCGCGGCGTTCCAGAGAGCGCTTGCAGGCGGCGGCCAATTCTGGGGTTTGCTCCCAAGTGATCTCGCGGGCGGGGTGCAGACCGTAGAGGTGGGAAATGTGGCGGTGGTGGATCTCGTGCTCGTCAAAGTTCTGATCCCATTCCAGCAGCTCGCCGTCGGAACCTATGCCAAGGGGCTTTAAGGCGGGGAGCTTGCGCTCGATGTCCTCGCGGAGGGAGGAAGAGAGGCCTAAGATGTGCTCGGTTTTGATCACAAGGCCGAACACGTCCTTGACGATAGATTGGGTCATGGCGGTGGTCTTGGCTACGGCGATGGCGGTGCCGTCGATTTCGTAGGCGTTCTCGGGGGAAGTGGAGGGGCAGATCATCAAAGTGCCGTCGGTGTCTTCCGTCAACTGGGAATTAAAGAACTCGGCGACGGAATAGAGATAGGGATAGGCGGTGTTTTTGAGGTAGTCCGCATCCATGGTGTATTCGTAGTGCTCGAAAATGTGGCGGGCGAACCAGCCCAAGGACATCGGCCAGAAGGAGTAGCCCGCGCAGCCGTGCGTATGGTTGCCGGTGGGGTTGCTCATGCGCCAGAGGTCGGTGTTGTGGTGGGCGCAGGTGCCGGGAGCGTGGTAATATTCCTTCGCGGTGCGTCTGCCGGACTCCGCAAGCTCGGTGATCATGCGGATCAGCGGTTCGTTACACTCGGGCAGGTTGACCATGAGGGTCGGCCAGTAGTTCATTTCGGTGTTGATGTTGACGGTCATGTTGCAGCCCCACGGCGGGGTAATGAGGTTGTTCCAGATGCCTTGCAGGTTGGTGGGCTGGGTACCGGGACGGGAGCCGGCGATGGTTAAGTATCTGCCGAAATTGAAGTACAGGGCGTAAAGCGCCAAGTCCTCTTTGCCGTTTTCGTGGTTGTAGAGGCGCACATCGGTGGGAAGAAGTTTTTCGTCCCCGCCGCCCAAATCCAAGGAAACGCGGTTGTAAAGGGAGGAAAAGTCGGAGGCGGCATAGTTTGAAATGTCGCGGTAGGGCACGGAAGCGGCGCGGCGCAAGTTGTCGCGGCAGGGCTCTATGTAGGGCTTGCCTTCCAGAACGGGGTGCTTGTTCCAGCCGTTAAAGGAGGTACGGATGTCCAGATAAATGGTGGCAACGTCGGCATCCCGGACGGAAACCGCGCTACCGTCGCGGTCGGTTTTTCCGCCCTCGGTGAGCACGCGGGCTTCCATGTACCAGCCCATGCCCGTCTTTTCGGGGGTGTCGCCATAGCGCATATAGGCCTCGGGACTGCCTTGCCCGACGCCGTAGGGCCAGTCGAGAACCGGCGCGTGACCGGACAGGGAGGCAAAGCCAATTCCCAACTCGCTTTCGGCGCGAAGGGCGGGGGTCAAATTGAAGGTGAAGCGCAGAGCGGCGGGCTTGGAGGCGGTCAAGCGGATCACCAGCACATCATGGGGATGGGAAATGAAGGAGGTGCGGGTGAAACGGGTGCCACCGCAGTCGTATTGCACGGTGTGGATGCCGGTGGAGAGGTCGAGGGCGCGGGTGAAACCCGTGATTTCCTCGGTATGAACCATGTGCAGGTGCAGATCACCGGGGGTCAAATAGGGCTGGGAGGGCTTTTCGGCGATGCCTTCCTCCACGACGCGCTGGGCTTCCTGCGGCTTGCCCGCCATGATGAGCTCTTGGGCGCGCTTGTAGGCGGCGTAGGCGGCGGGATTGCTGCGGTAAGAGGGGACACCCGCCCAGAGGGTGTCCTCGTTTAAGGAATAGCGGTCATCGGCAGGGTCGCCGAAAACCATGGCGCCTAAGCGGCCGTTGCCCAAGGGGAGGGCTTCGTTCCAGGTGGCGGCGGGGGATTTGTACCATAAAAGGTTGGTGCCGGTGTTGGTCATAGAGGATGCTCCTTTGCTGATAAATTCTGTTGAGGGTATTGTAGCACTGAATAAGGGGGAGACGCAAGGGGGGATGCACTCCGGCGGGTTCCCCACGAGGGGGAACCCGCCGGAGTGCCGGGCTCCTCGACGGAGCCCGAGGACTCCCTCAGTCAAAAATCAGGCAAGCCTGATTTTTGCCAGCTCCCCCATAAATGGAGGAGCCAAGGGGAAGCCCCCTTCAGCCCCTACGGGGCAGCTTCCCCATCTGCGGATGGGGAAGCCTTACGGGAACGGGAGAAAATTTGGTTTCAGAGTTGTGAAATTAACGGAATTTACTTGTAATTACGGGCTTAAAGTGTTATACTGAAACCGAATCAAGGCTGAAATGGCGGCGATTCGACAGTGGGAAGGAAAATCTGCCCGCTTTTTGTTTGTGTGAAAAAAGAAAATCGGAGGAAATGCCTTGGCTAAGAAGAGCGTTACGGTTCAGGCTTCGGAGATTGCGGAGAAGCTGGCGCAGACAATGGGATATGAGTTTGTCGATGCCGAGCTTGTGAAAGAGCACGGCGCGGCTTTTTTGCGCATTTATGTAGACCATACAGGCGGCATGGATTTGGACGCCTGCGAAAAGTTCCACCACGCACTGATTAAGGAAGTGGAGGCACTGGACTACGACTATCTGGAGGTCTCTTCTCCCGGCGTGGACAGACCCTTAAAGCGGGATAAGGACTTTGAAAAGGCCAAGGGTGAAACCGTGGAAGTGCATCTGTATAAACAGACGGACGGACAAAAGCTCTTTATCGGAACCCTTGTGGGGCTGATCGAAGATAAAATCGTGATCGAGACCGAGGACGGACAAAAGGCGTTTGCACGCAAGGATGTTTCCAAGGTCGCACCCGTTATCGAATACGAAGACATTGAGGAGGATGAAACGTGAATATCGAATTTGTGGAAGCGTTAGGCGAACTGTGCAAGACCCGCCGGATTAAGAAGGAAGTGCTGGTGGAGGCCATCGAACAGGCCTTAATGTCCGCCTACAAGAAGAACTACGATTCCGCCTCCAATGCCAGAGTGAATCTGGACCTGGACACCGGCGAGGTCGCGGTCTATGCCCAGAAGAAGGTCGTGGAGAAGGTGGAAAACGCCCAGCTCGAGATCTCCATCGACTCGCCCGATGTGGACAGAACCAAGTACGAGCTTGGCGACATCGTGGAAGTGAAGGTCACGCCCCGCAACTTCGGGCGCATCGCCGCGCAGGCCGCAAAGCAGGTCATCGTGCAGCGTATAAGGGAAGCCGAGCGCGGGGTCATCTATGACGAATACATCGAAAAGGAAGCCGAAATCCTGACCGCCATCGTGCTGCGTGTGGAGGGCACCGACAAAAAGACCGTCTATGTCGATCTGCACCGCACCGAAGGCGTGCTCGATCCCTCCCAGCAGATGCCGGATGAGGAGTTCGCTCCCGGCGACCGCATCAAGGTCTATGTGATGGAGGTCAACCGCGCCATGAAGGGGCCGCAGGTCATGGTTTCCAGAACCCACTCCGGGCTGGTCAAGCGGCTGTTTGAAATGGAAGTGCCCGAGATTCAGACCGGCGTTGTGCAGATCAAGTCCATCGCCCGTGAAGCCGGCTACCGCACAAAGATGGCGGTTTACTCCGTGGATTCCAACGTGGACCCCGTGGGCGCGTGTGTCGGGCAGAAGGGTCTGCGCGTGGAGAGCATCGTAAACGAGCTGCGCGGCGAAAAGGTGGACATCATCAAATGGTCGTCCGACCCCGCCGAGTACATTGCCGCGGCACTGTCCCCGGCTAAGGTCGTGGGCGTGTTCGTCAACGAGCATGAGAAGGCCGCCAAGGTGGTCGTGCTGGACAATCAGCTCTCGCTGGCCATCGGCAAGGAGGGGCAGAACGCCCGTCTGGCCGCCAAGCTCACCGGCTGGAAGATTGATATAAAGTCCCAGAGCCAGATGGAAGAGAGCATGGGGGTGTAGCGCTTGCAAAAGCCTAAGAAAATACCCATGCGGATGTGCGTCGGCTGCCGGGAAATGAAGCCCAAGAAGGAGCTCATCCGGGTTGTCCGCCCGCCGGAGGGCAATGTGATGCTCGACCGCAGCGGCAAGGCCTCCGGGCGCGGGGCGTACATCTGCCCCGGCGCGGAATGTCTGGAAAAGGCGCGCAAGACCAAGGTTCTGGAACGGACACTGGAAACCGCCATCGAGCCGCAGCTCTATGAGATGCTTTCAAAGGAGCTGGAAAGCCGTGCCGATGGATAAGCTCAAAGGGATGCTGTCCTTAGCCGCCAAGGCCGGGAAAGTGGTCTCCGGCGAGACGGCGGTTCGGGACGCCATCAAAAAGAATAAAGCAATCTATCTGCTGGCGGAAAAGAACGCTTCCGCCAATACACACGATCGGATGGGAAAATTATCCGCCGCCTACGACCTGCCTTTGCTTTTTGTGGAGGATCTGGGGTCAGGCATCGGGCATCCCGGCAGAACCATGGCCGCCCTGTGCGACACGGGCTTTGTGGGAGCCGTCCGAAAGATCATCGAGCAACAATCCTTAAACGGGGGTGCAGAAAGCTAAATGAGCAACACCAACACGAAAGTTAAAGTCACGGATGTGGCAAAGCAGTTGTCTGCCGGAGCACAGGAGCTGCTTTCCAAAATTTCCGAAACGCGCAAGGGCACTGCGGACACCATCGCCAGACTGAAAAAGCTGGAGGAGGAGTTCAACCGGAAGGAAGCCAGTGCGAGAGAGGAAGAAAACCGCGCCCGCGAGGAGAACGAGCGCGTGCAGGCGGAGCAGGCGCGCATCAATGCGGCCAATGCCCAGGAGGAAGCGCTGCGTGCCGCTGTGATGGCGGAGCACGACCGCGCTGCCAAGGAAAATCCCAAGCCTGCGGAAAAGCCCGCCGAAAAGCCGGTTGAGGAAGCCGCGCCCAAGGCTGAAAAGACCGAGAAGACCGAAAAAGCCGATGCGCCCAAGGAAAATGCCCGCGAAGAGCGCGCTCCCCGCGCACCCCGTCGTGAGGGAGAGCGCCGCGAAGGCGACAGACGCGAGGGCGACCGCCGCCGCGAGGGTGGCGACAGACGCGAAGGTCAGAGCGGCAACCGCGCTCCCCGCACGCCCTTTGTGGCGCGTCCCTTCGTGCCCAATCCCAATGATCCCAATGCGCTCATTAACCGTCAGAACGGCACCGCACCCGTCCGCCGGGAGGGAGACCGTCCCCAGCAGGGCGAGCGCAGACCGTATGCGCCCAGAGACGGGCAGCAGCAGGGCGAACGCCGTCCGTATGCCCCGAGAGACGGCCAGCAGAGACCCTTCCCGCCGAGAGACAACCGGCAGGGCGGCGGCTTTGCGGGCGGCTTCGGCGGCAAGGACAAGGACGACGACGCGCCGCAGCAGCAGAGACGTTCCCAGGGCAACCGTGCCTCCGGCAACCGTCAGGGCGGCGGATTGCGCATCCCCGAATTGACCCCCGTTATGGAAAAGGATCGCGCTTCCAATTACGATCCCAACAAGAGCCAGTATCAGCGCCAGCATGATCCCGAGAAGAAGGCGCAGAAGCCCAAGAAGCAGATCATGAAGGAGAACGTCCGCGCACAGGGCGGTCTCGACGACGAATGGCGCAAGAACAAGAAGCCCAAGAAGCAGCAGATGGTTTCCAAGCCCGAACCGGTGAAGATCGAAAAGGCCTACATGACCGCCGAAAAGATCACCGTCAAGGATTTATCCGAGCGTATCGGCAAGCCCGTGGGCGAGATCATCAAGAAGCTGCTGCTGCTGGGCATCATGGCGACCATTAACGAGGAACTGGACTTCGACACCGCAGCTCTGGTTTGCTCCGAGTACGGCATCGAGTTTGAAATGAAGATGGAAAAGACCTCCGAAGAGCTGCTGGCCGAAAGCAGCGAGGAAGAGGACAAGGAAGAAGACCTTGTCACCCGTCCCCCGGTCGTCACCATCATGGGTCATGTTGACCACGGCAAGACCTCTCTGCTGGACTGCATCCGCAGAACCCACGTCACCTCCGGCGAGGCGGGCGGCATCACCCAGCACATCGGTGCGTACACCGCCACCATCCGCGATCAGAAGATCACCTTCTTAGACACCCCCGGACACGAGGCCTTCACCGCCATGCGTCTGCGCGGTGCCATGTGTACCGATATTGTCGTTCTCGTTGTCGCTGCCGACGACGGCATCATGCCCCAGACCGTGGAAGCCATCTCCCACGCCAAGGCAGCAAACGTGCCCATCATCGTGGCCATCAACAAGATGGATAAGCCCACCGCCAACCCCGAGCGCGTCAAGCAGGAGCTGACCGAGCACGAGCTGGTGCCCGAAGACTGGGGCGGCGACATCATCTGCGAGCCCGTTTCCGCGCATACCGAAATGGGCATCGACAACCTGCTGGAAGACATTCTGCTCACCGCCGAAATGCGCGAGCTCAAAGCCAACCCCAACCGTGCCGCCAAGGGTACCATCATCGAAGCGCGTCTGGATAAGGGTCGCGGCCCCGTGGCCACCCTGCTTGTGCAGAACGGCACCATCCATGTGGGCGACACCATCGTTGCCGGTACGGCTTACGGCCGTGTCCGCGCCATGAACGATGATAAGGGGCAGCAGATCAAGGAAGCCGGCCCCTCCACGCCCGTGGAGATCATCGGCTTTAACGATGTGCCCGATGCGGGCGACATCCTCTACGTTTCCGACGACGAGCACCTGACCCGTCAGGTCGCCGAGGAACGCCGCGACAAGATCAAGGCAGCCCAGCTCAAGGCCATGCAGAAGACCACGCTGGACGACCTGTTCAGCCAGATGAAGGAAGGCGAGCTCAAGGAGCTCAACGTCATCGTCAAGGCCGACGTGCAGGGCTCTGTCGAAGCCGTCCGCGCTTCTCTTGAAAAGCTCTCCAACGACGAGGTGCGCGTGCGCTCCATCCACGGCGGCGTCGGCGCCATCAACGAAAGCGATGTCTCTCTTGCCGCTTCTGCCGGTGCCATCGTGGTCGGCTTCAATGTCCGTCCCGATGCCAAGGCCAGAGCGCTGGCCGAGCAGCAGGGCGTGGATGTGCGTCTGTACCGCGTCATTTACGATGCCATTGACGAAGTGAAGGCTGCCATGACCGGTATGCTTGCGCCCAAGTTCAAGGAAGTCCTGCTGGGTCATGCGGAAGTCCGCCAGCTCTTCAAGGTTTCCGGCGTGGGCACCATCGCAGGCTGCATGGTCACGGACGGCGTGATGCGCCGCAACGGCAAGGTGCGTCTGCTCCGCGACAACATCGTCATCTTCGAGGGCAATTTGGACTCCCTGCGCCGCTTCAAGGACGACGCCAAGGAAGTCGCCCAGGGCTACGAGTGCGGCATCGGTCTGGAGGGCTACAACGACTTAAAGGAAGGCGACGTCATCGAATGCTTCGTCATGGAGGAAATCGCCAGATAATTGGATAAAAATGTGCGGCAGATGAAGAATCCTTTGTCTGCCGCTGTTTTCGGATGGGAAAAAATCAGTTTCCCGCAAAAATATAGAAATTCAGGGGAAAATACAATGAAAGTGCTCATGCTCAACGGTTCGCCGAGAGCCAACGGAAACACCGCAAGAATGCTCAAAGAGATGGAAACCATTTTTGTGCAGGAAGGCATTGAAGCGGAGACCGTGCAGGTCGGTTCCCAGCCGGTGCACGGCTGCATTGGCTGCTGGTCGTGCCACAAAACAGGCAAGTGCGTATTTGACGATTGCGTGAACGAGATCGGAGAGAAATTCCGGGATGCGGACGGCCTTGTGGTGGGCAGCCCGGTGTATTTCGCCGCCGCAAACGCCACGCTGGAAGCGGTGCTGCAGCGGCTCTTCGCCTCCACCCGCTTTGACAAGACCATGAAGGTGGGCGCGGCTGTGGCAGTCGCCCGTAGAGGCGGCATTACCGCCACCATGGACGAGCTGAACAAGTTTTTCACCATCTCCGGAATGCCCGTCGCCTCCGGCCAGTATTGGAACGGCGGCCACGGAAACGACCCGGGTGAGGTGGAGGGCGACGCGGAAGGTCTGCAGCAGATGCGCACCCTTGCCCGCAACATGAGCTTTTTGATGAAAGCCATCGCGGAATACAAGGAAAAGCACGGCTTGCCCGAACGGGAAAAGGGCATTTCCACCAATTTCATACGATAAGATCAAGGAGAATCACGATATATGGCAGGTTTTGACAGAGTTGACAGACAGTCGGAGGAGTTAAAGCACGCGCTGGACAAGGTGCTGCGCTCCGACGTCAAGGATCCCCGGATGCCGGAGATCTTCTCCATCACCAAGGTGGACTTGGCGCGGGATTTAGGCCACTGCAAGGTCTATGTTTCCGCCATGACCAAGGATGAAAACGAAAAGAAGGAGATGCTGCGGGCATTAAAATCCGCTTCGGGCTTCATCCGTCACCAGCTTCGGGACGAGATCATCCTGCGCACCATCCCCGAGCTTTCCTTCGAGTTCGATGATTCCATCGAATATTCTATCCACATTTCCCAGCTGCTCAATTCCATTTCCACAGAGAACAAGAAGGACGAATAAAACATGGTTGCGGAACTCAAATCCCTCATCGAAAATGCAAACAGCATTGCCCTTTTGTGCCACGTCAATGCGGACATGGACGCCTTGGGCTCTGCCATGGGGCTGTGTCTGGTGCTCAAAAACTTGGGCAAAAAGGCCGTGGTCTATGCCCCGGAGGAGGTCGCGCACCACTACCGTTTTCTCTCGGTACTGGACGATGTGCGCCTTGCGGACGGGGAAATCTACGACCTCGCCATCGGCGTGGACGTTTCCGACAAGGAGCGCATGGGCGACGGAAACAAGGTCTTTGAAAATGCGAAGGAACAGGCGCTGATCGACCACCACGGGACAACGGTGCCCTTTACCAAGGTGCACCTGATCCGCCCCGAAGCGGCGGCCACGGCGGAAATCCTCACTCACCTTTTCGCGGAATACGGTTGGAGCATCCCCAAAGATGCGGCAAACTGCCTCCACGCGGGGCTTTCCACCGATACGGGCAACTTTTCCTACGACTGCGTGACGAAAAGTACATTCCTTGCTGCGGCCATCTGCGTGCAGAACGGCGCGGAACCGGCGTATCTCACCGAGCACCTCTACCGCACCCAGACCGAAGGCCACGTCCGCATCAAAGGACGGGTGCTGGACAAGCTGGAACGGGTCGCGGACGGGAAAATCGTGCTGATGCAGGCTACGGAGCAGGATTTTGCGGACACAGGCGCCTCGCAGGAGGATGTGAACGGCATCATCAACGAAGGGCTGTCGATCGAAGGGGCTGCCATGGCGGCACTGCTCTATAAGCGCGGTGACGGCATCAAGGCTTCCCTGCGGGCAAAAGCGCCCTATGATGTGGCGGCGATCGCCCAACAGTTCGGCGGCGGTGGGCACATTCGTGCGGCGGGCTGCTCTTTTGCCTGTGAATTGGAGGAAGCCAAGAACACCATCCGCAAGGCCATGGAGGAAGCACTGTAAGTGAAGGACGGATTTTTGTGTCTCTTAAAGCCCCCGGGAATGACTTCTTCGGACGCCGTTGTGATGGTGCGAAAAAAACTGCCAAAGGGCTATAAGGTCGGTCACATGGGCACCCTTGACCCGGAGGCGGCGGGCGTGCTGCCCATCGGCATCGGGAAGGGCACCCGGCTGTTTGACTATGTGAGCGACAAGCAAAAGGGCTATCGCGCGGAAATCTGCGTGGGGGTCGCCACCGATACGCAGGACGCAACGGGAAAAGTGATTGCCACGGGCAAGGGCTGTTCGGAGGAAGAAATTAAGGCGGTGCTGCCCCGATTCATCGGGGAGATCACCCAAAGGCCGTCCATGTATTCCGCCATCAAGGTGGAAGGCAAACGTCTCTATGAGGCAGCGCGGGCGGGGGAAGAAATCGAAGTGCCCACGCGGCAGGTGACGATTTTTGACCTGCGCTATGTGGAACAGACGGGCGAAAACCGCTTTCTGCTGGATATTGACTGCGGACGGGGCACTTATATCCGTTCCCTGTGCGCGGACATCGGGGAGGCCTTAGGGACGTGCGCCCACATGGCGTTTCTGTGCCGGACGTATTCGGGCGTGTTCTCCATCGAAAACAGCGTGACCCCGGAGGAATTTCTGGCGCAGGCGGAAAATGAGGACTGGAATCTGTTGCCACTCGATGCGCCGCTTTCCCACATTCCCGCGCTGCATTTGGGACAGGGGCTGGAAAAGGCCATCCGCAACGGAAACCCCATCCACACAGCGAACTGGAAGAAAAGGCCGGAGGAAGGGCAGATTTACCGGATGTATTTAGGGGAAAAATTTGTCGGCATGGGCGAGACCGAAAACGGGGACATAAAGTTCCGCTGTGTGCTCATGCAGGATTGAATATAGAGGCAAAAACATGAAATGCTATACGAACGGGCTGGACAGGGAAGACAAGGTGGTGGCGCTGGGCACCTTTGACGGGGTGCATCTGGGGCATCAGGAGGTGCTGGAGGTCGCGGCGACGTTAGGGATGCTGGAAGGCATGAAGAGTGTGGCGCTGTCCTTCCTCAATCATCCCCAAAGCGTGCTGTGCGGGAGAACACCGCCGCTGCTTTCTCTGCCCGCCGAAAAAGCCTTGCTGGCTTCCAAATGCGGCATCACGGAAATGAAGCTGCTGCCCTTTACCAAAGCCCTGTCGGAGCTGCCCGCAGAGGATTTTGTGACCGCACTGGTCAGGGATTTCGGGGCAAAGCACATTGTCGTGGGGGATAATTACACCTTCGGCGCGAAGGGAAAAGGGAACATTGCCCTGCTGGATGCACTCTCGAAGGAGCTGGGCTTTGTGCTCCATGTGGTGCCGAAATTGTCTGTCGGCGGGGTTTCCGTGTCCTCCACGCGGATTCGGGAAGCGCTGGCGGAAGGGGATGTGCGGCTCGCCGCGCAGCTTTCGGGGCGGGCGTATTCCATCGGCGGCGCGATTGTGCATGGGCGCAGAATCGGGCATGAGATGGGGTTCCCGACGATCAATGTGAAGTTGCCCGAGGGAAAATTGTTGCCCGCGTTCGGTGTGTATATGGGTTATGCGGACATTGAGGGCGACCCGCTGCGGCACAAATGCGTGCTGAATTTGGGTATGAAGCCCACGGTGGGCAGCGAATATCCCACGCTGGAAGCGCATCTGCCGGACTTTGACGGGGATGTGTACGGAAAGAGCGCACGGGTGAGCTTTGTGGCCAGGATCCGCGGGGAGAGGAAGTTTGCTTCCGTGGAGGAACTGGGAAAGAGAATACAAAAAGATATTGAGATTGCAAAGACGATGTAGAGATGCCAAAGAGCCGCCCGACCCCGCAAGGGGTCGGGCGGCCTTTTGGCCGGGCGCGGCGTAACCGCGCCCGGGGACTCCCTCAGACAAAAATCAGGCAAGCCTGATTTTTGCCAGCTCCCCCATAAATGGAGGAGCCAAGGGAACACCCTCTCAGTCTTTTTATGGACAAGTCCATGAAAAGCCAGCTCCCCCACAAGTGGGGGAGCCTACGCGCTGCGGCGCGGGAAGGAGACGATACGAGAGAATATAGGATGGAAGGCGCGCTGCGGCATACTCAATCAAAATGCAGGAAAAGCTGTGTTTTGCAAATTTCGATGTCCCTTCGTACCGATTATTCATTCTTCAGTTTTCAGTATTCATTCTTCATTATTTTTCTCAAAGATTGCTCTTGACTAACCGGGGGAGAAAGGGCTATGCTTGGAAATGTTATTCATTTTCTGCGGTTTTGCGCATAAAATGAAAATGGATTTTCCCTGCGGAGGTTGATATTGTGGATTTTCTGGTGAAATTTTTCATAAAGGATTATACAAACGTGAAGAACCCGAAGGTACGGGCGCGCTACGGGCGGCTGTCCGGGGTAACGGGGATCGTCCTGAATCTGCTGCTTTCGGCGGGCAAGTTTTTCGCGGGACTGCTGACGGGCGCGGTGTCCGTGACGGCGGACGCGGTGAACAACCTATCTGATGCGGGGTCGTCGGTGATCGGGCTCATCGGGTTTCATCTGGCGGGCAAGCCCGCGGATGAGGAGCACCCCTTTGGACACGCACGGATCGAGTACATTTCCTCGCTTTCGGTGGCGTTCATCATTGTGCTGCTGGGGCTGGAGCTCATCAAGTCCTCGATCGAAAAGATTTTCAGCCCGGACGAGGCGGCCTTTTCGGTGCTGACGGTGGTGGTATTGGCGGTCTCCATCGGGGTCAAGCTGTGGATGTACCTGTTCAACCGGAATTTGGGGAAGAAGATCGATTCGGTGGCGCTGCTGGCGACCTCGGCGGACAGTTTATCGGACGTGATGGCGACCTCGGCTGTGTTGCTGTCCTCGATTCTGTCTCCTGTTCTGCACTTTTCGCTGGACGGTTATATAGGCGTGGCGGTGGCACTGCTGATCCTCTATTCCGCCTACGGGATCCTGAAAGAAACGCTGTCCAAGCTGCTGGGGGAAGCGCCGGCGGCGGAGACCACGCAACTGCTTAAAGAGCATCTGCTGCGGCAGGAGGGCGTATTGTCCCTGCATGATGTGGTGGTGCACTCTTACGGGCCGGGTAAGATTTTCGCCACGGCGCACGTTGAGGTGGATGCGCGGGTGGACATCTTAAAATCCCACGACCGCATTGACAACATCGAGCGGGAGGTGCTGACCGACCACGGCATCAATCTGGTCATTCACATGGACCCTATCGTGATTGACGACCCGGAGATCAATGCCCTGCGGGAAAAGGTCAAGACCCTTATCAAGGACATGGATGATGGGCTGACGATGCACGACTTCCGCGTGGTGAAGGGGGAGACCCACTCCAACCTGATTTTTGACGTGGTGGTGCCCTATACCTGCAGCATTTCCGACAAGGAGATGCACAAGCACATTCTGGCCGGGGTCAAGGCCATTGACCCGAAGTATTATGTGATCCTGACCATTGACAGGTCGTATGTGTAATGGGAGATTCCCACAAATAAAAAACATCCTGCTTGTGAGATAAACACAGGCGGGATGTTTGAGTTACAGGGAATATGTGGTTGAAATGGCGGGGACGGAAAAGAGGTTTTGCAGGCAGGCTTCCAGCAGGATGCCCTCCCGGATGGGGGTGCCGACGGCCATGGTCTTTTCCATGCTGTCGGTGGTGAAGGCGGCGGCAGCTTCGGCGGCAGAGACAAGGGAAGCACCGCCCATGAGTTTGCCGGTGAGCACGGAGGTGAAAATGTCGCCCGTGCCGGGGAAATGGGCGGAGAGCATAGGAACGCCGACGGCCTGCACGGTTTTGCCGTCGCAGATGAGGGAGAAGATGCGATCCGGGTGGGAGGACAGGGGCGCGGAGGTGATGACGACCTGTGCACCGAAGGCCTCATAAAGGCGCAGGGCGAAGGCCTTGGCCTCGGCATCGGAAAGGCTTTGCGGCGGAACTTCCCGGAGCAGGAAGGAAGCCTCGGTAATGTTTGGCGTGATGACACCCGCGGCGCGGCAGAGAACGCGCATCTGCTCCACCATGCTGTCGTCAAAGGCGGAATAGAGCTTGCCGTTGTCGCCCATGACGGGATCGACGACCTTCAAACAATCGTGCCGCCGCAGTAGGGCTTCCACGAAGCGAACCTGATCGGGCGCGCCCAGATAGCCGGAATAAATGCCATCGAATTTTGCGGGAATGGCTTCCAGCTTTTCCAGAATGCGGGGCATTTCCTCGGTTAAGTCTTTGGCATAGACGGGGCCGAAGCCGCCGGTGTCGGAGGAATAGACCGCCGTTGGCAGCGGGCAGACCTTGACCCCCAAGGTGGAGAGCACCGGAATGACGCAGGTCAAGGAGCAGCGGCCGTAGGTGGATAAGTCGTGCAGGGCGAGAACGGATTTTACGGAAAGCATGGAAGGCCTCCTTGGGGGATGGGGATAGAGGGGAGAGGGAGCACGGTTTTTTCATTATTCATTATTCAATATTCATTTTTCAGTATTCATTAGAAATTGCATAGTTAATGAATACTGAAGATTGAAGACTGAAAAATGAAGAATAAGGGACGAGGGGACGCCGCCTGCGGGTGGGGAAGGACTCCTTCAGTCAGCCTCGACGGCTGACAGCTCCCTCGCAAGCGAAGGAGCCGGGGGAAGAACGCCGCTTGGGGGTGTGGAGAAGGGGCTATAAAGAGCAAAAAGAGGCGTAAGGTACGCCCCTTTTTGAGAAGTTTCGGTTGAGAAACTTAGGGTAACACCGCACAAATGAGGTGGT
>DCHO01000004.1:27400-50554 GCA_002315655.1 Christensenella sp. UBA1750 | reverse complement strand
ATGCTGCCGCCGAATTGTGCGGTGTTGCCTTAGATTTCGTGCTCGATGGCCTTGTTCATGCAGGAGTTGGCGAACTTCTTGGCGTTCTCGAAGTCATCATCGGTGGGATTCTTGCCGCCGAAGAGACCCTTGCCGTTGCAGACGAGGGTTTCATCCAGCACCTTGATGCCGCGGGAAACGAGGGCGTCACGCATGATCTTCAGGCAGGCGCCGTCCTTCTTGGCGGAGGTGCAGAAGATGGCGGCGGCGGCCACGCGCTTGGGATCGAGGGTGTTGATGAACTCGATGGCGACCTTGTGGGGCTTGCCGCCCTTGTCCTCGGTGCCGATGAAGGCGATGGGCAGACCTTCGGGCATATAGGCGGGCTGCAGCTGCTCGGAGGGCAGCTTGAATTCCTGGGCGATGGTGGTGGCGATCTCCTGAATGGCGGGCTTGTCGCCGGCGTAATAGATCTTGGTTCTCATGGTGAATTTCCCCCTTGAAAAGTAATGGTGAATTATGATATACCAGCTGTAAGATGAGCTGTTTCATCAACGGAAATGAGGTGAGAATATGAAAACGGAAGAATTTTTGAAGCTCTACGCGAAGGCCTCCGGGTGGGAAAGTGATGTGACGATTGACAATGACCTTGTGCCGGAATACCCTTGTGTGAAATATACTTTCGGCGATATATCCGTGCTTTCGATCTGCGAGGAATTTGCGGAGTATGCGGAAAAACTGTCGCCCGACATGGAGCTGGAACAGGTGCTTGCGCTCTTTTACGACTTGGAGCAGCACTCCCTGATGCGGGAGAAGGTGCTGGGCTTTTATGCCGATGACTGCATTTCCGGAGAAGATCTGCCGGAAATTTCCGACGAAAACGCGCTGAACGAATTTCTGAATGCGCTGCCGTATGAGGACGCGGCGCGGGGCGAGGTTAGCGTTGAGGATGATTTTTCCTGCTGCATGATGCGGGAGGGGAAGATCATCGGCGCGGCAGGAGCCGTGTATGACGGGGTGCTGGCGGACGTGTCCGTGAGCGTGCTGCCGGAATACAGAGGGCAGGGCATCGCAAAACGGCTGGTGGCCGCGTTGTGCAAAAAAGTGCAGGAGAAAGGCATCGTGCCGGTCTATCGGGTGGAGGAGAGCAATGCGCCGTCCGTTCGGGTGGCACAAAGCCTCGGTCTCACGCTGGGATTTATCATGGAGGGCGCACAGGTATTGTGCGGGCATGAATAAGCTATGCTGTGTTTTAGTGTAGCGGGTGAAAAGTTAAAAATCAAGCATTCTTGTGTTTGTTCACCAAATCTTTATGGGCTTGGGGTTTTGTGATTGACAGAAGTGTAAATCGGTTGTAAACTTTGAATAGATCAACAAAAAAACGACCGTTTTACAGGAGGGATTTTTGTATGAACCAACCCATCGACATGAAAGGCTTCATCCAGATCGCGCTGGTGGTGCACGACATTGACAAGGCCGCGAAAAAGTGGGCGGAGCTGTTCGATGTGCCGGTGCCGTCCATCCGCATTGACACGCCGCCGGAAGTCCCGAAGGAGAACCTGCAGTACCGCGGCAAGCCCGCGTCCTACGGGCTGAAATTCGCCGTCATCGACTGCCGCGAGCGGGGCTTTGTCATCGAGCTGCACGAGCCGGACGACAACCCTTCCACCTTCAGGGAGTTCTTGGACAAGCACGGCAACGGCGTGCACCACATCGGGTTTGAGGTGGGCGACAAGCGGGACGCCATCGTAGGCGAGCTTAACGACATGGGATACGACCTTAGAACCGTCGGCATCTATCCCGGCTCGTCCTGGACGATTGTGGACACCGAGGATGATTTAGGCGTGAATCTGAACATTAAACCGAAGGCTTAAAAGGGGTGGAAAAATGGCTGAAAAGATGCTGTCTGTGTTGCAGATCTACAATATCGAAACCGGGGAGCGGAAGGTGCTCAAAAAATTCGAGGAGCACATCGAGGCGCCCAACTGGTCGGCAGATGGGAAATACCTTGTGTATAATTCCCAGGGAAAAATCGTGAAATACATTCTGGCAACCGGGGAAGCCGTTGTGATCGACACCGGGAAATGCACCAAATGCAACAACGACCATGTGCTGTTCCCGGACGGAGAGCACATCGGCATTTCCGCGGGCACGGACGAGGTGAAGCCCTCCCGCGTTTGGGTGGCTTCCTTAAACGGCGGTGCGCCGAAGCTCATCACCGAAAAGATGCCGTCCTATCTGCACGGGGTTTCGCCGGACGGAAAGACCATGGCCTACTGCGCGGAGCGGAACGGGAACTTTGATGTTTACACCATGAATGCGGACGGGACGGGGGAGGAAGTGCGCCTGACCACCGCCGAAGGGCTTGACGACGGCCCGGAATACAGCCCGGACGGCGAGACCATCTGGTTCTGCTCGGTGCGCTCGGGGCGGATGCAGGCATGGAAGATGGGGAAGGACGGACAAAACCAGACCCAGATGACCTTTGACGATGCGAACAACTGGTTTGCGCACATTTCCCCGGACAACAAAAAGGTTGTGTTTGTGACCTACTATCCGAATGAGGTTGCGCCGGGAGACCATCCGGCGAACAAGAACATCCGCATCCGTCTGATGGACGCGCAGGGCGGGGAGATCAAGACGCTGATTGCCACCGACGCAAGCAGGGGCGAAAAGGGAGGACAGGGGACGATGAACGTCAACTCCTGGGCGCCGGACAGCAAAGAGTTTGCGTTTGTGACGTATGAGTTTGTAGAGGAATAACGGAATAGGAACGGAGGCATGGCCGGAAATGAGGGCTGTGCCTCCGTTTGTTGTGGGGATGCTCTCTGATCGGAACCCCACGAGGGGGTTCCGGTCAGAGAGCCGGGCGCGGCGTGACCGCGCCCGGGGACTCCCTCAGTCTTTTTGTGAGGCGAGCCTCACAAAAAGCCAGCTCCCCCGCAAGCGGAGGCGCCAGGAACGCCGCCTGCGGGCGGGAAGGGAGACGAATGAATACTGAAGACTGAAAAATGAAGAATGAAGAATAAGGGACGAAGGGACGCCCTCTCAGTCAAATTTCAACAGGTTGAAATTTGCCAGCTCTCCCGCACGCGGGGGAGCCTACGCGCTGCGTCGCGGGGAGGAACGTCGTATTCCGTGGTGATAAGGTCGAGGTTGTACGCGCAAGCCTACGCGCTGCGGCGCGGAAGGAACGATAAAATTTTTCTGAATTGTTTCGGGGAGGGGGATGAATATATGCGATTTGGCACACGCGGGTGCGTGTGAGACTGCGGTGGGGAGGAAAGTCGGAGATTATGCGAAAAACGGAATGTGAAAGTTGTGTAAATATGCAAAAACCCCTTGCATAATGAGGGGTGGTGTGTTATTCTAACATAGCTGCCGCATGGGATGAAGCGGGAAGTTGCTGGCTTGGCCGCCAGGTAATTCTCGTGGACCTGTCCGCAAGACGGACGAGGAGCTCGTTCCCCAGGGTTGCAAAAGGGGCATTGTGCCTATCAAATAAGGATATGCGGCACACACGGCACAGTGTAAATGAGCCCCATCACCTGTAAGGAGGTAAAAACATGGCCAATCAGAAGATCCGTATCAAGCTCAAGGCATACGAGAGCACCCTCATCGACCAGTCCGCCGAGCGCATCGTGGAAACCGCGAAGCGCACCGGGGCGCGCGTTTCCGGCCCGATTCCTCTCCCCACCGAGAAGGAAGTCGTCACCATCCTGCGCGCAACCTTCAAGTATAAGGACTCGAGAGAACAGTTCGAGATGCGCACCCACAAGCGCTTAATCGACATCCTCTCCCCCACCCCCAAGACGGTGGATGCCCTTATGCGGCTGGACTTGCCTGCCGGTGTTGATATCGAGATCAAGCTCTAAGTTGGAGGTGCCAAGTAACATGAAAAAGGCGATTCTCGGCACGAAGGTCGGTATGACCCAGCTCTTCCAGGAAGATGGCGTGGTCATTCCCGTTACCGTCGTCGAAGCGGGCCCCTGCACCGTGGTGCAGAAGAAGACCGTGGAGAAAGATGGCTACTCTGCCATCCAGGTAGGCTTCAAGACTCTCTCTGAGAGCCGCGCAAAGAAGCTTAAAAACAAGCCCGAGCAAGGCCACTTCAAGAAGGCTGGCGTGGACGCCACCCGTTATCTCCGCGAGTTCCGTCTGGACGATGCGCAGAACTATGAAGTCGGTCAGCTCATCAACGTTGAAGTGTTCGCTTCCGGCGACGCCATCGACGTTGTCGGTACCAGCAAAGGTAAGGGCTACACCGGCCCCATCCTGCGTTGGAATCAGCACACCGGTCCCATGGCGCATGGTTCCAAGTACCATCGCGGCGTTGGTTCCTTGAGTGCGAACTCTGACCCGTCCCGCGTGTTCAAAAACAAGCACATGGCCGGTCAGTGGGGACATGAGCGCGTTACCGTGCAGAACCTCACTGTGGTCAAGGTCGATGGCGAGCGTAACCTGCTCTTCGTTAAGGGCGCGCTTCCCGGCCCCAACGGCGGCTTGCTGATGATCCGTGACTCGGTCAAGGCGTAAGAGCAGGCAAAGGAGGATACGCAATCTATGAAGTATCAAGTGACGAACATGCAGGGCGCTGCTGCCGGTGAGATCGAGCTCAATGACAGCATCTTTGCGGTTCCGATGAATGAACCTGTTGTGCACCAGGTTATCGTTGCACAGCTTGCCAACCAGCGCCAGGGAACCCAGATGGCCAAGGGCCGCTCTGATGTTTCCGGCGGCGGCAAAAAGATCTATCGCCAGAAGGGCACCGGCCGCGCACGTCATCATTCCAACCGTGCGCCCCAGTTCACCCACGGCGGCGTGGTCTTCGCTCCCACCCCCCGTTCTTACTCTCAGAGCGTTCTGCGCAAGGTTCGCCGCCTCGCCATGAAGTGCGCGCTCTCTTCCAAGGTCACCGATCAGAACTTAGTCGTTCTTGAGTCCCTGTCTGTGGAAGCTCCCAAGACCAAGGAAATGGCCAAGATCCTCTCCGCCATCGGCGCCGAAAAGAAGACCCTCATGGTTCTTCCCGCCAAGGACGAGATCATCTACCGCGTTTCCAACAACATCCAGGGCTTGAAGCTGGCCTTCGTCAACACCATCAATGTTTACGACATTATGAACGCTGACAAGCTGGTCGTCGTCAAGGATGCCGTCGCTCAGATTGAGGAGGTTTACGCATAATGAAGAATCCCCATGACATCATTTTGCGCCCGGTTCTCACCGAAGCAAGCTATGACGGAATCGCTAACAAGGATTACACCTTTGAAGTTGCCATCCGTGCCAACAAGACCGAGATCAAGCAGGCTGTGGAGACCATCTTCGGCGTCAAGGTCGAGCGCGTCAACACTTCCCGTCAGATCGGTAAGGTCAAGCGCATGGGTCTGCACTCCGGCCGCCGTGCCGAGGTCAAGAAGGCTTTCGTGAAGCTGACCGCGTCCTCTAAGCCCATCGAGTTCTTCGAGGGCATGGCCGAGTAAAGTTAAGCTTTTCTTTAGGAGGGAATTTGAATGGCTATTAAATTCTATAAGCCGACCTCTCCGGGCCGCCGCTTCATGTCGGTTTCCACTTATGAGGAGATCACCTGCAGCACCCCCGAGAAGTCTTTGCTTGAAGATAAGCGCTCCACCGGCGGACGCAACGTCCACGGCAAGATCACCGTCCGTTTCCGCGGCGGTGCGGCGCGCAAAAAGTATCGTATCATCGACTTCAAGCGCAACAAGGATGGCATCCCTGCGAAGGTTGCTACCATTGAATACGATCCCAACCGCAGCGCCAACATCGCCCTGCTGATCTACGCGGACGGCGAGAAGCGCTACATCATCGCTCCCTACGGTCTGCACGTTGGCGACACCGTGCTCTCCGGCGAAGGCGCGGACATCAAGCCCGGCAACGCTCTTCCCATCGCGAACATTCCTCTGGGTACTCTCGTGCACTGCATCGAGATCCTGCCCGGCAAGGGCGGCCAGCTGGTTCGCTCCGCCGGCAACGCCGCTCAGGTCATGGCTAAGGAAGGCGCTTACGCGCAGATCCGCCTGCCCTCCGGCGAGGTTCGCATGATCCCCATGGGCTGCAAGGCCACCATCGGTCAGGTCGGCAACATCGACCACGAGAACGTGAACCTTGGTAAAGCCGGCCGCGTCCGTCACATGGGCTTCCGTCCCCACAACCGTGGTGTTGTCATGAACCCCAATGACCACCCCCACGGCGGCGGCGAAGGCAAGTCTCCTGTCGGTATGCCCGGTCCTGTGACTCCCTGGGGCAAGCCCACGCAGGGTCGTAAGACTCGTAAGCATCGCAACCCCAGCGATAAGTTCATCGTGAAGCGCCGCAACGGCAAGTAAGAGGAGGCAAACTTCATGTCCAGATCTGTTAAGAAGGGCCCTTATGTAGAAGCTCGTCTTCTCAAGAGAGTCGAAGAAATGAATAAAGCGGGTGACAAGAAGGTTCTGAAGACGTGGTCCAGAGCGTCCACCATCTTCCCTGACTTCGTGGGTCACACCATCGCCGTTCATGATGGCCGCAAGCACGTTCCCGTCTATGTGACGGAGGAAATGGTCGGCCACAAGCTCGGTGAATTCGCCCCCACCCGCACATTCCGCGGTCACGCCGGCGAAAAGTCCACCGGTGCCAAGTAAAAGGAAGGAGGAAACAAAATGGCGACAAGAAGCCGTGAAAAGAGCGCTGCTCGCAAGGCTAACGCCGACAAGCGCGCCCGCTGCACTGCCAAATACATCCGCATTCCTTCCCGCAAGGTTCAGGTTGTTCTTGACTTGATTCGCGGTAAGAGTGCCGATACTGCACTTGCTATCCTCATGAATACGCCCAAGGCGGCATCCCCCATCGTTGCTAAGGTTTTGTCCAGCGCGATTGCAAATGCCGAAAACAACCTCGAGCTCGACCGCAGCACCCTGTATGTTGCAGAGTGCTACGCCAACCAGGGTCCGACCCTCAAGCGGTTCCATCCCCGGAGCAGAGGTCAGGCGTTCTCTATCCTGAAGCGTTCCAGCCACATCACCGTGATCCTGGATCAGAAGTAACAAGGAGGAAGATTCATGGGACAGAAAGTTAATCCCCATGGCGCCAGAGTCGGCGTCATCAAGGATTGGTCCGCTCGCTGGTACGCCGGCAAGAAGGATTTTTCCAATAACCTTGTTGAAGATCACGCCCTGCGCAAGATGCTGAAAGAAAAGCTCTTCTCCGCCGGTATCTCTCACATTGATATCGAACGCGCTTCCAACAAGGTCACTGTTAACATCTACACCGCAAAGCCCGGCATCGTTATCGGCCGCGGCGGCGCCGGTGCGGAGAGCCTCAAGAAGGAGATCGAGGACTTCACCAAGAAGACCGCTTCTCTGAACATCTTAGAGATCAAGCAGCCCGAAGCCGATGCCCAGCTCGTTGCCGAAAAGGTTGCCGCTTCTCTTGAAAAGCGCGTTTCCTTCCGTCGTGCCATGAAGCAGAACTTAGGTTTTGCCATGCGTGCCGGCGCCAAGGGAATCAAGATGCAGGTCTCCGGTCGTCTTGGCGGTGCTGAAATTGCCCGTACCGAAGGCTACCATGAGGGTTCCATCCCGCTGCAGACCCTGCGCGCTAACATTGATTACGGATTTGCTGAAGCCAACACCACTTACGGCCGCATCGGCGTAAAGGTGTGGATTTACAAGGGCCAGGTGCTTCCCCGCGCCAAGAAGGTCCAGCCTAAGTCCGCGGAGGGAGGAAAATAAACCATGTTGATGCCTAAGAGAGTCAAGCGCCGCCGCGTGATGCGCGGTCGCATGAAGGGCAAGGCCAGCCGCGGCAATTTCATTGCTTACGGTGAATACGGCCTGGTTGCCACCGAACCCTGCTGGGTCACTTCCCGTCAGATCGAGGCTGCCCGTATTGCCATGACCCGCTTCACCAAGCGTGGCGGTCAGGTTTGGATCAAGATTTTCCCCGATAAGCCCGTCACCCAGAAGCCCGCTGAGACCCGAATGGGTTCCGGTAAAGGTTCTCCTGAGTATTGGGTTGCAGTCGTCAAGCCCGGCCGCGTGATGTTCGAGATCGCGGGTGTCGGCGAAGAGTCTGCGGTCGAAGCGTTGCGTCTGGCCAGCCACAAGCTGCCGCTCAAGTGCAAGATCGTCAAGGCTGACAAAGTTGAGGGTGGTGAAAACTAATGAAGGCGAACAAGTACTTTGATATGACGGATGCCGAACTGGATCAGCAGCTTAAGGATCTCAAGTCTGAGCTCTTCAATCTTCGCTTTCAGTTAGCTACCGGTCAGCTTCAGAATCCCATGCAGATTCGTGAGACGAAGCGCAACATCGCCAGAGTCAAGACGGTTCAGCGTTCTCGTGAGCTGAAAGCCAAGGCTTAAGCGAGGTTACGGAAAGGAGAAAACCTCATGTCTGAAGTGAGAGGAAATCGCAAGACCCGCGTTGGCGTTGTGGTCAGCGATAAAATGGACAAGACCATCGTTGTTGCGATCAAGACCCGTGTTAAGCACGGTCTGTACGGCAAGATCATGAACCGTACCACCAAGCTGAAAGCGCACGATGAGAACAATACCTGCAACATCGGCGATACCGTCAGAGTGATGGAGACCCGTCCTCTTTCCCGCGAAAAGCGCTGGAGACTGGTCGAGATCATCGAGAAGGCCAAGTAAGCCGAGCATAGGGAGGCTAAAAACTTATGGTACAACCGCAGACCAGATTAAAGGTTGCCGATAACTCCGGCGCCAAAGAGATTATGTGCATCCGTGTCCTCGGCGGTTCCTTCCGCAGCAACGGTCGGATCGGTGACGTCATCGTCGCTTCCGTCAAGAGCGCCACGACCGGTGGTCAGGTGAAGAAGGGTGACGTCGTGAAGGCCGTCGTCGTTCGCACCGTCAAGTCCACCCATCGTCCGGATGGCAGCTATATCCGCTTTGACGACAACGCGGCCGTGATCATCAACGATCAGAAGCAGCCGCGCGGAACCCGCATCTTTGGGCCTGTCGCCCGCGAACTGCGTGAGAAGGATTACATGAAGATCATCTCTCTTGCGCCCGAAGTTCTTTAATTGGAGGGAAACGACATGGCTACACCTAAGAAAATTCACGTCAAGAAGAATGACACCGTGGTGATCATCTCCGGCAAGGACGCAGGCAAGAAGGGCAAAGTGCTCGTCGCCATGCCCGCCGAAGGCAAGATCATCGTTGAAGGCGTCAACATGGTCACGAAACACCAGAAGCCCCGCGGCATGGGTCAGCAGGGCGGCATCATCAACAAGGAAGCCCCCATCTTCGCTTCCAAGGCGATGCTGGTGTGCCCCTCTTGCGGCAAGCCCACCCGTCTCGCGCACAAGCTGCTCGACGACGGTTCCAAGGCTCGCCTGTGCAAGAAGTGCGGCGAAACCTTCTAAACTAAGCAAGGGAGGGACAAAAAATGTCCAGATTAAAGGATAAGTATAAAAGCGAAGTCGCCCCTGCTATGGTGGCGAAGTTCGGTTACAAGAATGTGATGGAAATCCCCAAGCTCGAAAAGATCGTCATCAACATGGGTCTTGGCGAGACGAAGGATAACCCCAAGTCTTTCGAGCAGGCGCTCTCCGAGTTGACCATCATCGCCGGTCAGAAGCCCGTCTCCACGCTGGCCAAGAAGTCCGTTGCAAACTTCAAGGTTCGTGAAGGCCAGAAGATCGGTGCGAAGGTCACCCTGCGCAACGAAAGAATGTACGAATTTGCGGATAAGCTGATGAACATCGCTCTGCCCCGCGTCCGCGACTTCCGCGGCGTTTCCGCTAAGGCCTTCGACGGCCGCGGCAACTACGCTCTGGGCATCCGCGAGCAACTGCTCTTCCCCGAAATTGAGTACGATAAGATCGAAAAGATCCGCGGTATGGAGATGATCTTCGTCACCACCGCAAAGACGGACGAGGAAGCTAAGGAATTGCTCAGACTTCTGGGTATGCCCTTTGCCAATGCGTAATTAGGAGGAAAACGAAAAAATGGCTAAGAAATCTATCGTTATCCGCCAGCAGAGGGAGCCGAAGTTCTCTACCCGCGCTTACACGCGGTGCCGCATCTGCGGTCGTCCTCACTCTGTGCTGAGGAAGTACGGCATCTGCCGCATTTGCTTCCGTGAGCTTGCGTACAAGGGAGAAATCCCCGGCGTGCGTAAGGCCAGCTGGTAAACCGGCGTAGATGTTAGGGAGGAAAAATCAATGATCATCAATGATCCCATCGCAGATATGCTGACCCGTATCCGCAACGCTCTGGTTGCGCGTCACGACGCGATCGTTGTTCCTGCTTCCAACGAGAAGAAGGCTGTTGCCAAGATTCTCCTTGAAGAAGGCTACGTCAAGTCTGTGGACGTGATCGAGGATGGCGTGCAGGGCTCCATCAAAATCGGGCTCAAGTACGACACCAACAAGAAGAGCGTCATCACGGGCCTCAAGAAAATCTCCAAGCCCGGCCTTCGCGTTTATGCGAAGTGCGAGGAGCTGCCCAAGGTCTTAGGCGGCCTGGGTATTGCCATCATCTCCACCTCTAAGGGCGTCATGACCGACAAGGAAGCCCGCAAGAACGCAGTAGGCGGCGAAGTCCTCTGCTACGTTTGGTAATTGAAAGGAAGGTAATTGAATTATGTCGAGAATCGGCAGACTTCCGGTTGCCATCCCCGCGGGCGTGACGGTCAAGGTTGATGAGAAGAATCTCGTCACCGTCCGTGGCCCCAAGGGTGAGCTCAACCAGCAGATTCATCCCGATATGAAGATCTCCATCGAAGGCAACGTGCTTACCGTGTCCCGTCCTTCCGATGAGAAGCTCCACAAGAGCCTGCATGGCCTCTCTCGTACCCTCATCAACAACATGGTCATCGGCGTGACCGAAGGCTTCTCCAAGACTCTGGAGATCGTCGGCGTCGGCTACCGTGCGCAGGTGCAGGGCAAGAACCTGGTCATCAATATCGGTTACTCTCATCCCGTTGAGATGGTTCCTGAGGACGGCATCACTTTCGAGTGCCCCAACCCCAACACCATCGTCGTCAAGGGAGCATCCAAGCAGCGCGTTGGCGAGATCGCCGCTAACGTTCGCAGCGTCCGTGAACCCGAACCGTATCACGGCAAGGGCATCAAGTACCAGAACGAAGTCATCCGCCGCAAGGAAGGCAAGACTGGTAAGAAGTAAAGGAGTGAGCGCAAGTGATCCAGAAAAAGGACAAGAACGAAATTCGCGTGATTCGTCACGAGCGCGTCCGCAAGAAGATCTCCGGAACTGCAGACCGTCCGCGCTTCTGTGTGTATCGGAGCAACAAGAACATTTACGTCCAGGTGATCGACGACGTGAAGGGCGTTACCCTTTGCTCGGCCTCTACCCTCGACGCCGCCGTCAAGGAGAACCTTGGCGAGTGCGACAAGAAGGGTGCAGCCGCTCTGGTTGGCAAGGTTGCCGCTGAGCGTGCTATCGCCGCCGGCATCAAGGAAGTGGTCTTCGACCGCGGTGGTTACATCTACACCGGTCGTGTGGCAAAGGTTGCCGAGGCCGCTCGTGAAGCCGGACTCGATTTCTAAGACGTAAGGAGGGTAAAGGATGCAGCGCTACAATCGCGAAGAAAGCGAATTCAAGGAAAAACTCGTAGCTGTCAACCGCGTGGCCAAGGTCACCAAGGGCGGCACCAACATGCGCTTTTCCGCGCTGATGGTCGTCGGTGACGAAAAGGGTCGCGTCGGCTGCGGCATGGGTAAGGCAGTTGAAATTCCCGAATGTATCCGCAAGGGTACTGATGACGCCAAGAAGAACCTGATCAATGTGCCCATCGTCGGGACCACCATTCCCCACGAGGTCATTGGCAAGTACGGCACTTCTTCCGTCGTCTTAAAGCCCGCTCCCGAAGGCACCGGCGTTATCGCCGGCGGCCCTGCTCGTGCGGTCATCGAGACGGCCGGCATCAAGGATATTGTTACCAAGGCTTATGGCAGCAACAACCCCATCAACATCGTGAAGGCCACGATCGAGGGCTTAAGCCGCTTAAAGACCATCGAGGAAGTCGCGCGTCTGCGTGGCAAGTCCGTCGAAGAACTGTTAGGCTAAGGAGGGTGCAGACATTATGAAGCTTAAAATTACGCTCCAGAAGAGCACCATCGGCCGTCACAAGAACCAGATCGACACCGTGAGAGCCTTAGGCCTTCACAAGATCCGTTCTTCCGTGATCCAGCCTGACAATCCCGCGATCCGCGGCATGATCTTCACGGTCAAGCATTTGGTTTCTGTTGAAGAAATCGCAGAATAACAGGAGGTGCGAGATATGTTGCTCCATGAGATTACTCCCGCACCCGGTTCCACCACCGCTCCCAAGAGACTGGGTCGCGGCGTAGGCTCCGGATTGGGCAAAACTTCCGGTAAAGGCCACAAGGGCAGCAAGGCCCGCTCCGGCGGCGGCAAGGCTGCAGGATTTGAAGGCGGTCAGATGAAGCTGGTTCGCCGCATTCCTAAGCGTGGCTTTACCAACATCTATGCAAAGGAATACGCAACCGTCAACGTTGCCGCTCTGGAAGTCTTTGAGAACGACGCTGTGGTCGATGCCGCGGCTCTGATCAAGGCCGGTCTTCTCAAGAAGACCTTTGACGGTGTTAAGATCTTGGGCGAAGGCGAGCTCACTAAGAAGCTGACCGTGAAGGCCGTGGCTTTCTCCAAGAGCGCTTCCGCTAAGATCGAAGCAAATGGTGGGAAAGCAGAGGTGATCTAACGTGCTTGAAACTTTCCGCAACGCTTGGAAAGTGGAGGATCTTCGCAAGAAAATCATCTACACGTTAATCATGCTCCTGGTCTACCGCGTCGGTTCGGTCATCCCGATCCCCGGCGTGAACGTTGATTACATCGCCCAGCAGGTTTCCAACATCTCCATGCTGAATATGCTGGACTTCATCAACGGCCAGAACTTCTCCAACTTCACCATCTTTGCAATGGGTATTACGCCCTACATCACTTCTTCCATTATCATGCAGCTCCTCTGCATCGCCATTCCCGCTCTGGAAAGACTCCAGCAGGAAGGCGTGGAGGGCCGCAAGAAGATCGCGCAGATCACCCGTATTGTCACCATCGGCTTGGGCTGCATCATGGCAGTCGGCATCATCTTAGGGCTTGGCTCTTCGGCGATGCAGAGAGGTGCCGATGCCAACTTCTTGGATTACCTGATGGTCTTCATCGTCCTTGCCGCCGGTACGTCCCTTACCATGTGGATTGGTGAGCGCATTACCGAAAACGGCATCGGCAATGGTATGTCCCTGCTGATTTTTGTTGGTATCATCGCTTCCTTCCCCGGTCAGGTGATCTCGGGCATCCAGTCCGTGATCAACAACCCGATGAAGGCCTGGTTCATCCCGGTCGTCATCATCGGTATCGCACTTCTGGTTGTTGGCATCGTGTTTGTGGATGGCGGCCAGCGTCGCGTTCCCGTGCAGTACGCCAAGCGTATGCAGGGTCGCAAGATGTATGGCGGACAGTCCACCTACATTCCGATCAAGGTGAACTCTTCCGGCGTTATGCCCATGATTTTCGCCATCTCCATCATCCAGTTCCCCGGTCTGATCGCTCAGTTCTGGCCCACCTCCGGCTTCGCGCTGTGGTACGGGAAGTGGTTCTCCTCTTCCTCCTGGGTCTACATGATCGTCTATGCTCTGCTGATTCTGGCCTTCACTTATTTCTACTCCTCGATCTCCTTTGATCCCGTTGAAATGAGCAAGAACCTGCAGCAGAACGGCGGCTTCATCCCCGGCATCCGCCCCGGTAAGCCCACCGGCGATTATCTGAAACGCATCAACGGCCGCATCACCCTGTTCGGCGCCATTTATCTGGCTGTCATCGCCGTCATCCCCTCGGCCATCCTGGCCATCACCGGCAACGCCGCTCCCTTTACCGCCACCGGTATCCTGATCGTCGTTTCCGTCGCCATCGAGACCACCGATGCGCTGGATGCACAGATGATGATGCGTCACTACAAGGGCTTCATGAAGTAAGGCTTCGACTTATTGGAGGGACATCATGAAAATCATGTTTTTAGGTGCTCCCGGTGCCGGCAAAGGCACCAGAGCCGAAAAAATCGCTGCTGCACTGAACATTCCCCAGATTAGCACCGGCGAGATTCTTCGCCGTGCCATCAAGGAGCAGACCCCCATGGGTCTCAAGGCTCAGAGCTACATCGAGTCCGGCGCGCTTGTGCCTGACGACGTGGTCATCGAAATCGTGAAGGAACGGCTCGCCGAAGCGGATTGCGCCAACGGCTACATCTTAGACGGCTTCCCCCGCACGATTCCCCAGGCCGAAGCTTTAGAGCAGTTCGCGTCGCTGGATTGCGTCATCGAGGTGCGTGTCGCCAAGGAAATCATTGTCGACCGTCTCTCCGGCAGAAGATACTGCCCCAAGTGCGGACACACCACCCATATCGAGTGGGGCGAAAAGGTGTGTGCCGTGTGCGGCGGCGAGCTCATCCAGCGCAAGGACGACGCCCCCGAATCCATTCGCCAGCGTTTGGCTGTCTACGAAGAGCAGACCGCTCCTCTGATCGACTTCTATCATAAGAAGGGAATCCTGAAGGTGGTCTCCGGCATGGGCAAAATTGAGGATGGCCTCAAAGAGATCATGCAGGTTCTGGGGTGCTGAAATGGTAAGTTACAAAACACCTGCCGAAATTGAGAAAATGAGACAGAGCGGCCTCATCCTCTACGAGGCCATGAAGGCCGTCAAGGCTGCGATCCGCCCCGGGGTCTCCACCCTGGAGCTGGATCGGATCGCCGAGAAAGTCATTCGTTCTCACGGCGCCGTTCCTTCTTCCAAGGGCTTTGAGGGCTTCCCCGGCTCCGTCTGCGCGTCCCCGGACGACATCGTGGTGCATGGGATTCCAAGCGCTCAGGTTATTTTGAAGGAAGGGCAGATCATCTCCATCGACATCACCGCCATCAAGGACGGCTATCAGGCAGACATGGCCAGAACCTTCCCCGTCGGGAAGATCAGCCCGGAAGCCGAAAAGCTCATCTCTGTGGCAAAGGAGTCGTTTATAAAGGGTCTGCAGGTCGCCAAAGTCGGAAACCGCATAGGAGACATATCAAATGCCATTCAAACTTGCGTTGAAGGATATGGGTATGGCGTGGTGCGCAGCCTGTGCGGGCACGGAATCGGCAAAGAAATGCACGAAGACCCCGAGGTGCCGAACTTCGGAAAGGCCGGTCACGGCTTAAGGATTCGTGAAGGGCTGTGCATTGCGGTGGAGCCCATGATCACGAAGGGCGACTGGCACGTCTATGTTGCCTCGGACGATTGGGCATTCCTGACCCGCGATCACTCATTAAGTGCGCACTATGAAAACACTTTGGCCATAAACGAGGATGGTCAGCCCGAAATTCTCACAATGCCTTCCGGTATTGACGGGGAGGACCTGTAATGAATCCATTCAAAGCAGGCAACGTGGTTGCGTCCATCCAGGGTCGGGACGAAGGAAGACTTTTTGTGGTGCAACAGGTGCTGGATGACAGCTACGTTCTCATCGCAGACGGCGATCTTCGCCCGATGGAAAAGCCGAAGAAAAAGAAAACCAAGCATTTAATTCCAAAGCAGGAATGTATTTCCAGTCTTAAGGAAAAGCTTGATAAGGGGATCCCCGTCACGAACAGGGAACTTTACAAGATGATCTTGTCCTTAAGGGATCAAGGATTGGATGCGCCTTGCAAGGAGGGAAAATAGTGTCTAAGCAGGATGTTATCGAAGTCGAAGGCACGGTCACGGAAGCTTACCCGAACGCCATGTTCCAGGTGGAGCTCCCCAACGGCCACAAGATCCTCGCGCACATATCCGGCAAGCTTAGGATGAACTTCATCCGGATCCTTCCGGGTGACAAAGTCACCATAGAGCTTTCGCCCTATGATTTGACGAGAGGAAGAATTACCTGGAGAGGTAAGGCGTAAACAATCAAAGCAACGGAGGAAAATAAAATGAAAGTTAGACCTTCTGTTAAGCCGATGTGCGAGAAGTGCAAGGTTATCAAGCGCAAGGGCCGCGTCATGGTCATCTGCGAAAACCCCAAGCACAAGCAGCGTCAGGGCTAAATCCCTTTAGTATCTGAATCGCGTAGTGCGGCTGCACGGGAAGCAAATCCCGTGAACTTACGCAGTTTTGATAATCTTCAATTTCCACCAACTAACACGAAAAATCGCGGAGGTGTAAAAGCACAATGGCACGTATAGCGGGTGTTGACCTGCCCAGAGAAAAGCGCGTCGAAATCGGCCTGACCTACATCTTTGGCATTGGCAGAACCACTGCCGACAAAATCCTGGCTTCCACCGGTGTCAATCCCGACACCAGAGTCAAGGATCTGACGGAAGATGATGTCGCCAAGCTCAGAGACTACATCGAACATGAACTGAAGGTGGAGGGCGACCTTCGCCGTGAGGTGTCTCTCAACATCAAGCGTCTTGTGGAAATCGGTTCCTATCGCGGTGTGCGTCATCGCCGTGGCCTGCCCGTTCGCGGTCAGAACACCAAGCAGAACGCCCGTACCCGTAAGGGCCCCAAGAAGCAGGTCGCCGGTAAGAAAAAGGCTGCCAAGTAAAGCAGTAAGTTAGGAGGGAACATTCATGGCGAAGACCACAAAAGTGACCAAGCGTGTGGTTCGCAAGCGCAAAGAGCGTAAGAACGTTGAGCGCGGCGCAGCCCATATCACTTCGTCCTTCAACAATACCATCGTTACCATCACCGATACCGCCGGTAATGCCCTGTCCTGGGCTTCCGCAGGCGGACTCGGATTCCGCGGCAGCAAGAAGTCCACGCCCTTTGCGGCGCAGATGGCTGCCGAAACCGCGGCCAAGGCTGCCATGGAGCATGGCCTCAAGACCGTGGAAGTGTACGTTAAGGGCCCCGGTTCCGGACGTGAAGCTGCGATTCGTTCGCTGCAGGCCGCCGGTCTCGAGGTTACCATGATCAAGGACGTGACCCCCATTCCCCACAACGGATGCCGTCCGCCCAAGCGCAGAAGAGTGTAAGACAGGAGGTAAATAACCATGGCACGTTATACTGGTTCCGTTTGCCGCCTGTGCAGACGCGAAGGCACAAAGCTGTTTCTGAAAGGCGATCGCTGCTACTCCGAGAAGTGCGCGATGGCCAAGCGTCCCACTCCTCCCGGCCAGCATGGTCAGGCAAGAGCGAAGAAGATGTCCGAGTACGGTATGCAGCTTCGTGAGAAGCAGAAGGTTCGTCGTACCTATGGCGTGATGGAAGGTCAGTTCCGTCGCACCTTTGACAACGCCGACCGCATGACCGGCATCACCGGTGACAACCTGATGATCCTGCTCGAGCGTCGTCTGGACAATGTTGTTTATCGTCTGGGTCTGGCTTCCTCCAGAGCTCAGGCTCGTCAGTTCGTCCGTCACGGCCACATCACCGTGAACGGCAAGAAGGTCAATATCCCCTCCTTCACCGTGGAAGCCGGTCAGGTTATCGGCGTGCGCGAGAAGAGCCGTGATATGGAACACTTCAAGGCTCTCCGCGAGGGCACCACTCATGTGGTTCCCAAGTGGCTCACCTTCGAGGCCGAGCAGCTGCAGGGCATTATCAGTGCACTGCCCCAGCGTGAAGACGTTGATATGGCCTTTGAAGAGCACCTCATCGTCGAACTTTACTCCAAGTAATAGCTTCGTGATCGAAATGCTTTTTGAACAGAGTATCAATTATCTTAACGCGGCTTGTGCCTGATGGGGAGGGAAAGAGTCTATGATAGAAATGGAAAAGCCCAGAATCGAGTGTGTCGAGATTAGCGAAGGCAACCTGTACGGCAAGTTCGTCATCGAGCCGCTGGAACGCGGTTTCGGCACGACCTTGGGCAATTCACTGCGCAGGATTTTGCTTTCCTCGTTGCCCGGTGTGGCGGTTTCCTCTGTCCGCATCGAAGGCGTAAAGCATGAGTTTTCCACGATCCCTGGGGTGAAGGAGGATGTCACTGAGATCATCCTGAACCTCAAGGCGCTGTCCGCCAAGTTGTATTGCGATGGCCCCAAGACCGTCACCATCTCCGCATCCGGAGCCTGTGAGGTCAAGGCCGGTGACATCATTCACGATGAGCAGGTCGAGATCATCAATCCCGATCTCCTCATCGCCACCTTGAATGAAGACGCTCATCTGGAAATGGAGATTACCCTCTGCAAGGGTCGCGGTTATGTGTCCTCCGACCGTAACAAGACCCCGGATATGCCCATCGGCGTACTCCCCGTGGACTCCATCTTCACGCCCATCCGCAAGGTCAACTACACCATCGAGAACACCCGCGTAGGCCAGATGACGGACTACGACAAATTGACCCTCGAGGTGTGGACAGACGGAAGCATCAAGCCGGATGAAGCCACTTCTATGGCGGCAAAGATTCTATCCGAGCATTTAATGCTGTTTATCAATCTTACCGAAAACGTTGTGCCGGTGGACTTCAACGAGCCGGAAGACAACAAACTGGAAAAGGTGCAGGAGATGACCATCGAAGAGCTGGATCTTTCTGTCCGCGCCTACAACTGCCTCAAGCGCGCCAACATCAACACGGTCGCCGAGCTGATTCAGCGCAATGAGGAAGACATGATGAAGGTTCGCAACCTCGGCAAGAAATCGCTGGAGGAAGTGGAGCAGAAGCTCGCCGCTCTTGGCCTTGGCCTGAGCCGCACCGAGGAATAAGCTCCGCAGGCGAAAACCACAACACAAAAGAATGGCGCAGAAAATCATGCTGCACCGATGCAATTTGCAAGGAGGGAAACAACCATGGCCACTCAGCGCAAACTCGGCCGTCCGGCCGACCAGCGTAAGGCACTCCTGCGTAACCAGGTCTCTTCTCTGATCTGGAATGGCAAGATCGTGACCACCCTGGATCGTGCTAAGGAAGTGCGTTCCATTGCTGAAAAGCTCATCACTCTTGCCATGCGTGAGTGTGACAATACCGTTGAGGTCACCAAGACCTTCAAGAATGACAAGGGTCAGGAAGTCACCGAAACCTTTGTCAATGACGCCCCTTCCAAGCTCCACGCCCGTCGTATCATGATGGCTTATCTGTACGACATTCCGGAGCAGAAGAAGGAAGATGAGAGCAAGGCCGATTTCAAGGCCCGTACCAAGGACGTCAAGCATCCCATCATTGAGAAGATGTTCCGTGAGTACGCTCCCAAGTACAACAAGCGTAAGGCTGAACTCGGTCAGGGCGGCGGCTACACCCGCATCCTGAAGATGGGTCCCCGCAAGGGCGACGCTGCCGAGCAGGTTATCCTTGAGCTCATCTAAATATGTGCAAAAAGAACCGCAGTCGATTAGCTGCGGTTCTTTTTTGTCAATCATGGACTAAAAGCGGCTTCCGAAGTTCTGACCATGAATGTAGTCCGGTTCAAGCTCCTTGGGAGTCAGCTTGGCGCGGGTGTCGCTGCGAAGAAGGAAGAAAGACTTTAAGGTGTGGGCAGGTTGTTCTTCAAATTGTTCCAAAGATTATTAAACCAGCCTCCGCCGCTGATTTCCTTTAGCATTTCTTCTGTCATGGTTTCGCCGCTTTCCAGCAGGATTTTTTCGGCTTCCTCTTGGGTCTTTGCGTTTTTTAGCTTTGCGATGAGTTCTTCCGTCATGAATCAGCCTTCCTTTCTTGCGATGGTATTGATCGGCAGGATCTGCGGCAAGAACGGGATGGTCTATGACCGTGCCCGAAATTTGCAGCCAGCCTGAGGGGCGGGGGATTTATCGTCTGTAGCTTCTCAAAGTCAAGAGCAAGCAGGTCTGTCAGAGGCATCTTCTGCTGCCCTTTCTTTGGCAAATGAGCCGGATGGATTAGTTGACAAGGCCTTTGGGAAAAGGCTGATTCTGTGTGATTTTTTTGAGAATATCGAAAAAGCCGGTATCTGCCTGACCTGCATCAATCGCCTGCAGGTCTTCTTCTGTGAGGGTGATGTGATTCTCCCGAAGGATGGTCAGTGCTTCTTCTTTGGTTTTTGCTGTGCGAAGCTTGGCCAAGATTTCCTCTGTCATCTTTATTTCCTCCTTTTGCGGATGGCGGATGCTTCCTATCTGAAATTAGCTGCGATTTGGTCAAGGTCTTCTTTGACCATGTTGTGGTTGATGACCATTCCGACAGGATCTGTCTGTGCGTTTGCAGCGTCCTGGGCGAGTTCCTTCGCTGCATCCTTGATATGCTCCCATATATTGGGTAAGATACCTATGCCGCCGGAGATGGCCTGCAGGTCGTCATCTGTCAGGGTGATGTTGTTTTCTTTGAGGATGCGCAAGGCTTCTTCCTTGGTTGTTGCGTTTTTGAGCTGATTGAGAAGTTCTTCTGTCATGGAACTCTACCTCCTTTTCCAATAGTATATACGATTCAGGGGGAAAAAGGGAGTATAATGGCGAAAAATATTTTTGCCTTTGCGATTTTGCAGGTTGGAAACATGGGCAGAATTGACAAGTGCGGGTTTTCCAGTTACTCTATACATAAAAGACTGTCAAGGAGATGATTCCTGTGTCGATATTTTCCACTGCCTATTTGAAGGAGAAGCATCGCGTTTCCGCCCTGTCCCGCATCGTGCGCACAAAGAACGGCGAAAAGCGGGCGGAGGCTGCACAGGCCTTGTCCGAAATCGGGGACGGCGAAGCCACACGCGAGCTGCTGCGCCTTGCCCAGAGCAACGATATTGCCATCTGGGAGACCGCCGGGGACGCCATTGCGGCCATCCGCAATGAGGCCGCTGTGCCCGCGCTGTGCGATGCCTTAATGAGCGGCACTTACGCTGTGACCAAGCCCGTGTTGGAAGCCCTGACCGCCATGGACAACGACATGGCGCTCAATGGTTTGCTGAAAGGATTGGACGATGAGCGGCTGATGCCCGATGTGCTGAATGCGTTGAAGGGCAGAAACCGCCCGGAAATGGTGGAGCCGCTGCGGAATCTGCTCATGACCCAGACCGCCAGCGAGCAGCACGACCGAAAATTGCTGCTGATGAAAAAGAGCGTCTGCAAGGACGTGATCGCGCTGCTGGCCGAGGTCAGCGATATTTCCACGGTGGAGGTGCTGCACCACTTTTTAAGGGAGCGGCAGGCTGAAAACATGACGCTGCTGAACATGGCGGCCAAGGCGCTGGCGGCCAAGGGTACGCCCGGAAAACAGGCCTTTGCGGGCTTTGTCGGGGAGGATATGGCCGATATTGAGCGCATTCTGCTGCTGCTCACCGTTCTTCCCGATGAGGAAATCTGTGACCTGCTCTTTGCCGTGATGCCGCCCAAGTCTGCGGACGAATTGGGGCAAAGTCTTATGGTGTGCCTGAACCGCTGCGGGGAAGACTATTGGCCGATCATTGTGGCTCTGTTGGAGCGTCTTGACCGGGACAATGTGCGTTCCGCGCTGCTTTTGTGGTTTGTGCAGAGCAAGGGCGTGTGCGAGGAAGCCGCCTATATGTTGGCGCGGCACAGCAACACCCGGCCGGTTCTCGTGAAGCGGCTGGTGGACATGGTGCGCTTTGAGGAACAGCCGATTCGCCTGCGCGCCGGAAACCTGCTGAAAAACCTCTATCTGGACAAGCTCATTCCCGCTGAGGGCGTGCACCTCATCCGTCCCACGGAAAATGCCGAAGGCGAGACCGTTGATTTTGAGTACATCGGGTATAAAGATTAAAGATATAAAAAGGATATGGGAGGTATGATTATGAAGGCGACGCTGACTGTGGACAAGGCGTACAGGCTGGGCAGCATCGACGAGCGCATCTACGGGTCGTTCATCGAGCATCTGGGACGTGCGGTTTATACCGGCATCTTTGAGCCGGAGCACGACACGGCGGACGAGCAGGGCTTCCGCAAGGATATTATGGCACTGATTCGTCGGCTCAACATCCCCTTGATCCGCTATCCCGGCGGAAACTTCGTCTCCGGCTACCGTTGGACGGACGGCATCGGCCCCAAGGAAAATCGCCCTGTGCGGCTGGACTATGCGTGGAAGTGTACCGAACCCAACCAATTCGGCATTGACGAGTTTGCCGACTGGTGCAAAAAGGCCGGAACCGATGGCATGATCGCCGTGAACTTAGGTACAGGCACGCCGCAGGGTGCGGCTGATCTGGTGGAATACTGCAACCATCCCTCCGGCACCTATTGGAGCGACCTGCGCATTGCCAACGGGCACAGAGAGCCCCATAACTTCAAGACCTGGTGTTTAGGCAATGAGATGGATGGTCCCTGGCAGACCTGCGCCAAGACCGCAGAGGAATACGGACGCATTGCCAACGAAGCCGCCAAGATGATGAAGTGGGTCGATCCCTCCATTGAGGTGGTGGCCTGCGGTTCCTCCTCTATGGAAATGCCTACCTTCCCCGAATGGGACAGAAAGGTGCTGGAGCTCTCTTACGACAACGTGGACTTCCTCTCTATGCACAGGTACTATGGGTTCCGGGGGAATGTCAACGATTTCTTGGCTTCTTATGTCGATCTGGACAGGTTTTTGCAGGCGGGCATTGCCGCGGCGGACTATGTGAAGGCCTATAAACGGTCGAACAAGACCATCAAAATTTCGCTGGACGAGTGGAACACCTGGTACAATACCTATGACGTGAACCCCCAGCAGATCTGGACAGTAGCGCCGCCCATCCACGAGCAGATTTACAATGTGATGGATGCTCTGACCGTGGGCGGGTTGCTCTGCACCATCCTCAACCACGCAGACCGCGTGAAGATGGGTTGTATCGCCCAGCTGGTCAACTGCCTGGCCATCTGCATGACCGAGCCGAATAAGGGCGCGTTCGCCCAGACCACCTATTATCCGTTCATGCACGCCTCCCTCTATGGCAGAGGGGAAGCCCTGCGCAGTGTGATGGACGCGCCGAAGATCGCCACGAAACACGGGGATGTGGATGCCATCGCCTCTGCCGTGACGCTGGACGAGGAAAACGGGATTTTGACCGTGTTTGCCATGAACATGGGAGATACGGATGCGGAGTTCACCGTAAATACCCATGATTTCGGAAAGCTCGTGGCGAAAGAGCATATCGTGCTGGACGGAGAGCTGACTGCCTGCAACACCTTTGAGCAGCCGGAAAATGTGCTGCCCCATGAAGGAAAGCTCCCCATTGTGGAGGGCGAAAAGGCCACGGTGATATTAGGAAAATACTCCTGGAATGTGTTGCGCTTTGCCGTTTGACAGGCGTGAATACCCAAAATGGTTGCCCCCCTATGAC
>DCHO01000004.1:0-27382 GCA_002315655.1 Christensenella sp. UBA1750 | reverse complement strand
GTCATAGGGGGGCAACCATTTTGGGGGGCGCGGCGTGAGTACAGTGGAAACTGCAGCTGCTGTGAGCCGCGCCCTGCCATTCTTTGGTGTTCAGGCAACAGGAACGGTTTGTGCTCAGGCGTTTTTCAGATACTCCATGAGAATGTCCACGGCGCGACCTGCGGCGATGTGGACGAACTGGGGATAGTCGATGAAGGCATCGTCGTTGCCGCCGTCGGAGATGGCGCGGAGCACGGCGAAGGGCACCTTGTTGATGTAGCAGACATGACCGATGGAGCCACCCTCCATTTCGGCGGCCAGCGTGTCGGGGAAGGTGCGGTGGATTTTCTCGGACTGCTCTTTTGAGGCGATGAACTGGTCTCCGGTGGCAATGGTGCCCACATGAACGCGATTGTTCTGCCTGCGGGCAATGTCAGCCAGGTCGGAGGAGAGCCTGAGATCGGCGTCGATATACATTTTGTTGATGCCGGGGATGAGGCCGATGGGGTCGCCCGCACCGACGGTGTCTACATCGTGCTGCCCGACTTTGTCCGCAATCACGAGGTCCAAAATGTGCAGATCGTTGCCGATGCCGCCGGCCACGCCGGTGTTGATGATGACATCGGGGTGAAAGGTCAGGATCATGGCCTCCGCGCAAAGGGCGGAATTGACCTTGCCGGGGCCGCAGATGGCAATGACCACGTCCTTGCCCTGCAAAATGCCGAAAACATAGGGGATGCCGGAAATGATGATTTCCGCTTTGTTGACGACGGCGGCGGTTAAGGCTTCGACCTCCAACCGCATGGCGCCGATGATGCCGTATTTCATGGGGAAAAGTAACTCCTTTGGGGTAATATGATGGAATGGGAAAGTGGTACGGGCGCTAACCTGTTTGCCGCAGAGCGGACCAACAGGCCGCGGGAGCCCTCGACGGGCTCCGGGTTGCGGTAGCCGCTATCAGATGAAGGGGCGGCGGTCAAGGACGGGTTTTAGGGGGACGGTGGTGTGGATTTCACCGGGGAGGGCGAGCTGCAGTTCGGCAAGAGCGCAGAGGGCACCGAAGAGCATATGCAGATCGTTCCAGTCTTCGGTGGTGTTCTCGTCCACGGATTCCAGATAGGCGATGAATTTGCCGGCGAAATCCCGCAAGGCTTCCTTGGCTTCATAAAAGCGGTGCGGGGTCTGGCGGGTGGCGCGGTTTAAGGCGAACACCCAGTCGATCTCGCAGAAGCCGCAGCGGCCGCCGAAGGCGTAATCCATTTCATCTACATGATTATAATACAGATCGAGGCAGCTGTCGATGAGCTGTTCGGGATAGGGGATGGGACGGCGGGCGTACTCGTGGTTGAAGAGATAGTGGAACCAGCCGTAAAGGTGGTGGGGGAGGCAATCCTGCCCCAGCTTGGCACCGTAGGAAATGCCGCCGATGGGGTCGCACTTGTCACGGAGCCAGTCAAAGTACCAGTTCTGCCATTCCTCCGAGACCATGCGCGTGATGGTCATGGCGGCAAAGAGCCCCGCGCCCTGATGGGACTGCGGCCACGGCTTGTGCTCCCAGTCCAGATGCTCCAAGAAGTCATACAGGGTGTCCTTGTTCAGGAACCGCTCCAAGTCCCGCAAGGGATAGCGCGGGCGGGCATCGAAAAGCTCCAGCGCGGCGGTTACATGGGCGGTGGTGTGCAGGGTGTGGTGGGTGCCCTCAAAGAACAGCCCGGTGTCCCCGTCCTGCATATTCTGCATGGTGTCCACCCAATTTTTGCGCTCGTCAGGGTCGGTGGGGAAATGCCCCAAAATATAGAGGATGTTGGCGGCGTCGGTGCAGCCGTATTCGTTCACGCCCATTTTGCGGGAGTTTGTCTCATCCTGCTTGAGATACCGGGCATAAGCGCCTGTGGAGAGCTCATGGCGGGCGACGGTGCGCAGCATTTTTTCGACGATGGAATCCACCTGATAAGGCATTTTGCGGCCTCCTTTTTGATTCATATTTTGCTTTATTTTAGCAGGATTTTGTGATTTTGGCAAGAGAGGAGAGGAAGAATGTAAAATAAATGAATCAATGGCTAAAAGGTTCTTGCAAAAGTGCGGGATTTTGTTATAATGATAGTGCTTATTTATTCCTACAAATTCTATCGGAAATAAAGGAGCGGCAATATGGATGATATGATTCTTCAACTCAAAGATTTACATAAATCCTTTGACAATGTGAAAGTGTTAAAGGGGATTACGCTGGATGTGAAGGCGGGGCGTTTTCTGACCCTGCTGGGGCCTTCCGGCTGCGGCAAGACCACGACATTGCGTCTCATTGCGGGTCTGGATACGCCCGATTCCGGCAGCATCTTAATCGGCGGAAAGGACATGAAGGGGCTTCCGCCCGAAAAGCGCCCGGTCAATACCGTGTTTCAGAATTATGCGCTTTTCCCGCACATGAATGTGCAGAAGAATATCGCCTATTCCCTTGTGCTGCGCCACACGGATAAGGAGGAAGCTCTGAAAAAGGTCAACGAGCTGCTGTCCATCGTGCAGCTGGAGGGTTACAACAAGCGGATGCCCGCCCAGTTGTCCGGCGGTCAGCGGCAGCGTGTGGCGATTGCAAGAGCCCTGGCCTGTGATCCGCAGATTCTGCTGCTGGACGAACCGCTGGGCGCGCTGGATTTGCAACTCAGGCGGCAGATGCAGGTGGAGCTCAAAGCCCTGCAAAAGAAGCTCGGCATCACCTTTATCTATATCACCCACGATCAGGAAGAAGCCCTCAATATGTCCGACCGCATTGCCGTGATGAATGATGGCTGCATCGAGCAGTTCGGTTCGCCGGAGAACATTTACGAGCATCCCACGACCCGGTTTGCCGCCCAGTTCATCGGGCAAAGCAACATCATCGAGGGCGACGTAGTGGAAAAGGTCGCAGGCGGTGTGCGCGTACAGATCTGTGAAAACAATACCATCATCGTAAAGGGCGAGTATGAAATCGGTGAGCATCTGGCGTTGTCCGTCCGCGCCGAGCGCATCGACTATGCCGACAAGGCGGACTTCGGATTTGCGCTGAACGGAACCATCAAAATGCACTCCTACATCGGCGGCGTGCTGCGCACCACCATCACCCTGCAAAACGGGCAGGAAGTGCTCATCACCGGCGCGAACCCCGTGTCCCGCTATCCCGCGGGCTGTGCCGTGCAGGTCTTCTGGGATCCGGCTGTGGCCGCCGTGGTGGAGAGGGGGCAGGGCAAATGACCGCTGTGCCCGAAACAAAGAAGACGGAACGGCGCATATCCCCTGCCGTGATACCTATGTATATCGTGACGGTGCTCTTTGTGGCGCTGCCTATGGTCTATGTCATCGGGATTACATTTCTCATGAAGGATGAGGTTTTCGGCATCACGAACCAGGTGACGCTCAAAAACTACGCCGACCTGTTCTCCGCCGTGAACCTCAAGGTTTTTGCGGATTCCTTTGTTGTGGCGATCTCCACAACCGTGCTGACGCTGCTCATCGGTTATCCCTTTGCTTACTTTACGGCACGGTTTTCCCAGAAAACACGCTCGTTTATCATTCTGCTCATCATGGCGCCCTTCTGGATCAACTCTCTTCTGCGCCTGAACGGTTGGATCATCCTGCTCAAAGCCAACGGTGCCATCAACGAAGGGCTGCTGGCGCTGGGAATCATCTCCGAGCCGCTCAAAATCCTCTACAACAACGGCGCGATGATGCTGGGCATGGTCTATGCCCTGCTGCCGTTTATGATTACCTCCATTTACAATTCCGTGGAAAAAATGGACTGGACGCTGATCGAGGCTGCGCGGGACTTGGGCTCCAAGCCCTTTTCCGCCTTCCTGCGCGTGACCCTGCCGCTCACCATGCCCGGGGTTGTGGCGGGCTGCGTGCTGGTGTTCGTGCCGTCTATGGGACTGTTCTTCATCTCCGACCTGCTGGGCGGAAGCAAGGTGCTGTTGCTGGGCAACCTCATCAAGAACGAGTTCTATCAGGCGCGCAACTGGCCCATGGGCGCGACGCTCTCCATCGCCATGCTGGCCTTCACCTTTGTGTTTATCATTATCTACAAGAAAGTGACTGACGATAAAACGGCAGGAGGGCTCAAATGAAAAAGAAAAACGGTGCGCTCTCCAAGCTGTATGTCATTCTTGTGCTGTTTTTAACTTATCTGCCGGTGTTTGTGGTGGTGCTGTACTCCTTCAACAACAGCAAGTACGGCAACTGGGAGGGGTTCTCCTTCACCTGGTACGATAAGCTGTTTCAGAACCGGCAGATCTGGCGATCACTCAAAAACACGCTGATTTTGGCCTTTTCCTCCTGCTTCCTGTCCATCTTGATCGGCACGGCGGGGGCGGTGGGCATGGCGAAAAGCCGGTTTAGAACCATGAATCTGCTGGAAAACGTGTCCATGATCCCCATGATGCTGCCCGAGATTATCTTGGGCATGGCGTACCTGGCGTTCTTCTCCATATTGAAGATTCCCTTCGGAATGCTGACCCTCATCATTGCCCACACCACCTTCTGCGTACCCTACATCTACATCAATGTGCAGAGCCGCTTGGTCGGGCTTGACCCCTCTTTCGTGGAGGCGGCGCGGGACTTGGGCGCATCCCCCACAAGAGCCTTTATAGATGTGACTCTGCCGCTGATCGCCCCTGCGGTGCTCTCCGGTGCGCTGCTGGCGCTGGCCATGTCCATGGACGATGTGGTCATCTCCTTCTTTGTCACCGGCACGACCTCCAACACCCTACCCTTACAGGTCTATTCCATGCTCAAGATGGGTGTGACCCCCGAGGTCAATGCCTTATGTACCTTAATTCTCCTTGTGGTATTTGGCTGCATCGGGCTGTATTACCTCTTTATGTCTCTCTACCGCAGACGTGCGGAAAAACAGTAACCACGCAAAATAAGCGTTGTTATAAAGTTCTTTCACAGAACAGAAAGGGAAAAATCCATGAAAAAGACTGTCCTTCGTGTGCTGTCTCTTGTGCTGCTGGTCTCTGTCCTCGTGCTGACGACCGCGGGCTGCTCTGCCAAGAAGCAGGAGCTGGTCATCTTCTCCTGGGCGGACTACATCGACCCCGAGCTGCTGTCCGAGTTCACGGCGAACACCGGCATCGAGATCAACTACAACTACTTCAACTCCGAAGAGGAAATGCTGGCGAAGCTGGAAGCCACCGACGGCGGCGACTATGACATCATCATCGCTTCCGACTACATCATCAACATCGCCCGCTCCGAGGGTCTCTTAAAAGAGATCAACAAGGAAAAGGTGCCCAACTATTCCAACCTCAACGAAAAGTACTTAAATCAGTACTACGATCCCGACGGAAAGTACACCATTCCCTATGTTGCCGGCACGCCGCTCATCGTCTACAACCCCGACCGCGTGACCTGCGAGATCACCGGCTACAACTCCCTGTGGGATGAATCCCTGAAGGATCAGGTCGTGGTCATGGATCACATGAGAAACGTCATTGGCTTCACCATGAAGTCCATGGGCTATTCTCTCAACACCGAAGACCCCGAGGTCATAGCCAAGGCCGGTGAAAAGCTGATGGCCTTAAAGCCCAACATCCGCGCTCTGGACGGCGACACGCCCCACGAAAAGCTGATCTCCGGCGAGTGCACCGTGGGCTACATCTTCACCTCTCAGGTTTCCAACGTGCTCATGGAGTGCCCCAACTTCAAGGTCGTCTATCCCGAGGAAGGCATGGGCTTTGGCATTGACTCCCTGTTCATGCCCAAGAACGCGCCCCATGAGGATGCTGCCTTAAAGTTCATGGATTTCATGTGCGAGCCCGAAATCTCCGCCCGCGCTTCCATCTTCACCCAGTACATCAACTGCAACTCCGCCGCCACCCAGTATCTGCCCGAGGATTTCCTCAACAACCAGGCTGTGAACATCCCCGCCGATGTGCTGGGCGACATCGAGTTCATGGAGGACATCTCTACTGAGGCCACCGAGCAGATGAACGCCATCTGGAACGAGTTCAAGCAGTCCTAACGCAGGCTTTGCGTAAAAGGATAGTGTGTCATATTGGGGAAGGAGAGCGCTCCTTCCCCAAACCCTTTATGGAGGGAGCAAAGCGACTGGAGGAGAGAAAATACAATCAAAAGCATCCGGTGGATGTTTTTGATTGTATTGTCTCTCCGAAACACCGGAATGTGCGAAGCACATTTCGGTGCGGAATATCCAAATTGCTCCGGTGTAAACACCGGGCAAAATGAGCGGTTCCGCGGGGAGAATGGAGAAATTGGCAAACAAAGGCTTCCCCACCGGGTAAGGGTGCGGGAGGCCTTTCTTTTGGTTTCAACTGTGGCAATGGCTGAAATCTTTAGCTGCGGTTACGGCTTCCACGCCGCAGCGTGTAGGCTCCCCCGCGTGCGGGGGAGCTGGCGCGTAGCGACTGAGAGGGCGTATCCTGTTGGATGAACACAGAACCTTAGAATGGCGCGACCACCGCACTGGGATTGCCACTGCACTTTCCGCAGCGCCTCTCGCCGTGCGCCCGCTTGCGGGCGCACGGCGGGAACATTTGTTTAAGAAACCTGATAACTATGCAAATAAATGATAAAAATTGATGAATTTCGTCAAAACGGTTGCCCTTTATGCAGAAATATGCTATAAAAGTATCGGAATTTTGTGCGGAATCGCCTTTTCACGGAGGCGATTCGCTTTTGTCTGGTAATCTATATGGCATTTGGAGGGTTTTTGTGTAAAATGGGAACTCTTGCAATACATAACGGGCTGGTCATTGATCCGCGGGAAAAGACCGCAAAATACATGAATGTTTTGCTGGAAAACGGGCGCATTGCCGCTTTCTCGGATCAGCCGATGCGTGCGGATCAGGTGCTGGACGCAAAGGGGCACATTGTCTGCCCCGGCTTCATTGACGTGCACGGCCATGTGGACGGCATCACCATGAATAAGGATTTGAAGCGTTGCGCGGAGCTGTCCTTATTGGAAGGCGTAACCACCATGATTTCCGGCAACTGCGGCGGGTCGGTCACGGATGTTGGGGAATTTCTACGGGAGATGGACAAGGGCTTTCCCTTCCATCACGCCGAGCTGATCGGCGGCAGTGCCCTGCGCCGTGCCGTGGGGCACACCGATATTTTTACCCCGGCTGGCAAGAAGGAAATCGAAAAGATGTGCGCATTGGCGGAAAAAGCCATGCAGGACGGTGCGGCGGGAATCTCCTTCGGGTTGGGCTATACGCCCGGAACCTCCGTGGAGGAGACTGATGCGCTGGGAAGAATTGCGAAGAAATACAACCGCATTGTGACGGTGGATACCGGGCTGGAGGACGATTTCGATCTGGATTCGCTGGAAGAAGCCTTCGATATTGCACGGCATACCGGTGTGCGGCTGCTCATCTCCCATTTGGTCTATCAGTATGGGGAAGAAGTCATGACCGAAGCCTTGGAAATGCTGAAAAAAGCCCGGGAAGACGGGTTGGACGTTTGGGCGGACAGCGGAATGTATGTGGACTGGGCGACGGGCATCGGCTCGGAGTGCTACCGTGAATCCTATGTTTATGCCCATGAGAACATTCTGCCGAATCTGCTGGCGGCCACCGGCGAGCACGCCGGGCAGAGGCTCAACGAGGAGCTTTACAGGCACCTGCGGGCGGAGCATCCCCGGGAGACGGTTATCTGCATTACCGGCGCGAATGAATCCATTTACAAGGCGTACACGCCCGAGCAGGACTATATCATGCCGTCCTCGGACACCGCGCCCTACGATCCCGGTGAAGGGCATCCGCAGATCGCGGGTACTTTCCCGGCGTTCTTCCGCATGGTGCGGGAGAGAAAGAACATCGACTTGATTGACGCGGTTTACCGTGCGACCTATCTTCCGGCACAGGTCATGAAAATGCCCGGCAAAGGCCGAATGGAGATCGGCGCGGATGCGGATTTGGTAATCTTTGACCCGAAGAACATCCGGGACATGGCCGCAATGGTGGATGTGGGCAAGCCCGATGCAGCGCCGGAGGGCGTGGATGCGGTGCTTGTTGCAGGGGAAATCGCTGCGCGGAACGGGAAAATCCTCCGCAGCGACCTGGGAAAAGGGATCAGGATCAAGTGAATACTTAACGAGGCAGTCTGAAACGGTTCGGACTGCCTCGTTTGTGTATATGTGGTTTGTGGAACAGGTACCCCCGCGCGGCCCCTGAGTGCGGTGGTCGTCTTTCTGCGGTGTGGCCGCGCAGTCCGGCTGCGGTGGTCGCTGAACAGGTACGCTCGTCCCCCGTGGGAGAGCAAAAAATTCAGATGAAACTGTCACCCCGGGGAGATGCGTTCCTGTTGGACAACTGCAAACTTTGGGATGGCGCGACCACTGCAGAAGGATTTTCTGCTGCAATTTCCGCAGCGCCCCCGCCGCGCCGGAACGGCGCGGCGGCCTATCCCGCGAACTGGCTTTGATAAAGGCTCGAATAGAAGCCGCCCTTGGCAAGCAGTTCTTCGTGCTTGCCCTGCTCGATGATGTCGCCGTCCTTCATGACTAAGATCACATCGGCATTTTTGATGGTGGAAAGCCTGTGCGCCACGATGAAGGAGGTTCTTCCCTGCATGAGCTTGGCGAAGGCTTCCTGTATCTTCACTTCGGTTCTTGTGTCGATGGAAGAGGTGGCTTCGTCCAAAATCAGCATGGGCGGAAGACACAGCATCACTCTTGTGATGCAAAGGAGCTGCTTCTGCCCCTGGGACAGCGCTCCGCCGTCCTCGCCGATCTTTGTGTTGTAGCCATCGGGCAGCCGCGTGATGAACCCATGGGCGTGGGAAGCCTTGGCTGCGGCAATGACCTCCGCATCGGTGGCGTCAGGCTTGCCCATCACAATGTTTTCCCGAATCGTGCCGGATTTCAGCCAAGTGTCCTGCAGCACCATGCCGAAGGACTTGCGTAAGGAGGCGCGGGTCACTTGGCGAATGTCGCTGCCCTCCACGGAAATGCTTCCTTCGTCCACATCATAAAACCGCATGAGCAGGTTGATGAGCGTGGTTTTGCCGCAGCCCGTGGGACCAACGATGGCGACCCGCTGTCCGGGCGTGACGGAAAGATTGAGCCTTTTGATAAGCGGCTTTTCGGGCAGATAGCGGAAGGCAACATCCTTGATTTCCACGCGGCCTTCGGGATTGGTCAGCACTTTGGCGTTCTTTTTATCGGGAACCTGCGGCGGTTCTTCAATCAGCTCAAAAATGCGCCCGGCGCAGACCAGTGCGTTCTGTAATTCCGTAATCACGCCGGAAATCTCGTTGAAGGGCTTGGTGTACTGGTTAGCGTAGGTGAGGAAGCAGGACAGCCCGCCCACGGTGATGCCGCCGCGAATGGCGACGAGTGCGCCGGTCAGTCCCACGCCGGCATACACCAACGAATTGATGAAGCGGGTGCAGGGGTTGGTGAGGGAGGAAAAGAAGGTGGCTTTTAAGGAGCTGCTGCGGAGCTGCTCGTTGATTGTATCAAAGGTCTTTTCTGCTTCTTCCTCGTGGCAGAAGGCCTGCACCACCTTCTGATTGCCCACCATTTCGTCCACGAGCGAGGTCTGCGCGGCGCGGGCTTCGGCCTGGGCTTTGAACATGGAATGGGTGCGGGAGGCAATGAATTTGGCCACAAAGAGGGAAAGGGGCGTGAGCAGCACCACAACCAGAGTTATGGCGATATTGACGGTGAGCATGAAAACGAGGGTGCCTAAGATGGTGACAATGCCCGTAAACAACTGGGTGAAGCCCATGAGCAGCCCGTCTGCAAACTGATCCACATCCGCAATGACCCGGGAGACCACCTCGCCCGTGGGGTGCGCGTCGATGGTTTTGAGCGGCAGTATGTTGAGCTTTTTGAAGGCCTCCTGCCGCAGGTCGCGGATGACCTGATAGGTGATGCGGTTGTTGATGATGTTCATGAGCCACTGGCACAGAGCGGTCAATGTCACCACAATGCCGATCTCGGTCAGCTTGCGGAGGATGAACTCAAAATCCACATTGTTCTTGCCCACGATGCGGTCAATGGCGTCGCCCACCTGAATGGGCAGATAGAGGGTAAACAGTACCGAGACCGCGGCAAAAAGGAGGGAGAGAAACACTAAAAAGCGGTATTTCGCAATGGCTTTCAGAACTTTTCTGATAATGATTTTCTGCTGCGCGGGGTCTAACTTTTTCGCCTTAGCCACTGATCTGTTCCTCCTTTTCGTACTGGGAATAGTAGATTTCCTGATAAACCTCGTTGTTTTTAAGCAATTCCTCATGGGTGCCCATGCCGCAGACCTTCCCTTCGTCCAGCACTAAAATGAGGTCGGCATTGCGGATGGCGGCGGTGCGCTGGGAGACGATGAACACCGTCATGTCGGAGAAGCGTTTGATGGCTTGCCGCAGGTGCAGGTCGGTCATGTAGTCCAGCGCGGAAGCGCTGTCGTCTAAAATGAGGATTTCGGGCTTTCCGATGAGCGCCCGGGCGATAGTGAGCCGCTGCCGCTGCCCGCCGGATAGGTTGCTGCCCATTTGTGCGATCTCCGTGTCCAGCCCCTCGGGCTTTTCATTAAGAATGTCCAGCCCCTGTGCGTCGGACAGCGCGGCAAGCATTTCGTCCTCTGTCGCGTCCCTTTTGCCCCAGCACAGGTTTTCCCGGATGCTGCCCTTGAACAGCACAGCCTTCTGCGGCACAATGCCGATTCTCTGCCGGAGCGCTTGCAGGGGATAGTCCTTCACGTTCTGCCCGTTTATGAGGATTTCGCCTTCCGTGGCATCGTAAAAGCGGGGAATGAGGCTGACAAGGGAGGTTTTGCCCGCGCCCGTGCCGCCGATGATGCCGATGGTCTGCCCCTTGTATGCAGTGAAGGAGATGTTTTGCAGCGACGGCGCACCCGCGCCCGCGTAGGTCAAGGTCACATTGTCAAAGCGAACGGCCTCGGAGGAAGCGGTTTCGGGCAGCGTTTCCCCGGAAACCATGTCGGGATTCATTTCCATCACGGTGTTGACGCGCCCCAGGCACGCAAGCGCCTTGGTGATGCTGATGATGAGGTTTGCCAGCTTCACCAGCTCCACCAGCACCTGCCCCATGTAGTTATAAAGAGCTACGACCTGCCCTTGCGAAAGACTACCCGCATTGACCCGCAGCGCACCCACATAGAGCAGCGCGATCACGCCGCCGTTGATGAGCACATAGGTCAGCGGATTCATCATTCCGGATACCCGTCCGACCTTCTTTTGCAGGGCAGTTAAAGCGTCGTTTCTCTCGGTGAACTGCCGAATTTCCTGTTCCTCCTTGCAGAAGGCACGCAGGATTCGCGCCCCCGTCAGGCTCTCTCTGGTGGAGGACAGCACGCCGTCCAATTTCCCCTGCACCTTTTTCACATTGGGGATGCTCCACAGCATGATGCCGAAGACCACGATGGACAAAAGCGGAATCGTGGCGGCGAAGGTCAGGGCGCAGCGCCAGTCAATGGTGAAAGCCATGATCATCGCGCCGAACACCACAAAGGGCGAGCGCAGCAGCAGGCGCAGGGCAAGGTTCGTGCCGGACTGCACCTGATTGATGTCAGAAGTCATGCGGGTGATTAAGGTGGAAGTGCCCACTTTATCCTGCTGGGTGAAGGTCAGCGACTGAATCCTTTTGAACAGTGCCGAGCGCAGGTTGGCGGCAAAGCCCACGGCGGCCTTGGCGGCAAAAAACTGCGCCACCAGCGCACAGGCAAGCCCCACCACTGCCAGCAGCACCAGAATACCGCACATTTTAAGGACATAAGCCATATCGTGATTTGCAATGCCCGTGTCGATGATGGCGGCCACCACCAGCGGCACGATCAGGTCAAAGGAGGCTTCCAGCAGCTTGAACAGCGGCCCCAAGATGCACTCCTTCGTATAAATTTTCATATAGACAAATAACTTTTTCATGGGCATCCTCCTAATACTCTTTCATTGCATCAAGTATAACACAGGAAGGCAGAAAACGGGCTTTCTTGCGGGAAACTTAACGGGGCACGAGTTGAAAAAGTTCGGGATTTCCAGTAGACTGGTTTGTAAGATGAAGTGATTTGGGTGAACATTGCGGAAAAGCTGGGCTATCACTACAAGGGCGAATATGTAACCCTGCGCATTCAGGCGTGATGCCTGATCAATAGGCAGAAATCGAATAAGCTGTTCCATATAAATGCTTTCCGAAGCTATTACGAGGTATGAAAATGATCATTGAAACCGAACGATTGATTCTGCGGCCGTTTGCCGAAACCGATGCGGCGGATGTGTACGAATATCTGCATGAACCGGCTGTCAACTGCTTTGCCTGTATGAAGCTGGAAACTCTTGAGGATGCAAAAGCAGAAATGAAGAACCGTGTGGGCGAAACGGAGTATTATTTCGCGATTGTGTTGAAGGAAAACGGAAAAGTCATCGGTGAAATTGACGCATATCCCGAAACGGGAGAGCCTCATGCGGATGAAAACACGGTTCGAGATACATTCAGCCCCTGCTGGATGCTGAACCTTGGCTATACGGGAAAAGGCTATGCCTATGAAGCCGCGCACGCCTTTTTCGATTACCTTTTCAAAGAGAAGGGGGCGCGGAGAATCTACGCCTATACGGAGGATTACAACCTTTCCAGCCAACATTTGTGCGAAAAACTCGGTATGCGGACGGAGGGTCTGTTTCGGGAATTTGTTTCCTTCGTCAACAATCCGGACGGTACACCGCGCTATGAAAACACGATGCAGTATGCCATCCTGAAAAAAGAGTGGAAATAAAGAAGGTACGTTTTTGAACGGCAGGTTTGTTGGGAACGGTGTGAGACAGTGAACTGACAAGTAAAAAACGGTTTCCGGCGGTGTTTGTTAAATGGATATAAAAACAAAAAAAGCCTTGACAAGCAGGGCTTGCGGTGTTATTATATATGAGCATTGAGAAATGCAGGGCTGTGGGCTCGTAGCTCAGCTGGATAGAGTGTTTGACTACGAATCAAAAGGTCGTGGGTTCGAATCCCGCCGGGCTCACCACAAAAAAACGTATTGCCATCGGCAATACGTTTTTTTGTGGAATGAAGACGCCCTGACGGGCTAAATAAGGAATGAAGTCGCTGCGCTAATGAAGAAGTTAGGTACGAAGGAACGGGAGGAACGAGGGCGGCTTCGCTTCATTAGGGAGCGGAGCGAACGTCTTTGTTTTGCTTCATTTCTTCATTCCGTACCTGTTGGATAGAAAAACATATTTATTGGAGGATATATTTATGCAACTCACCTTCGACTTCCACAACCATTCGCCTCTTTCCCGCTGCTCCAAGAAGAACTATACTGTGACCGAAATGCTGGAAACCATGAAGTCCAAGGGCTACACCCGCGTGGGCATCTCCGACCACTACTATTTTGACGAGACAATTCCCGCAGAGGCGGTGAAATATGCCAAAGATCAGGCGAAAAACGTGCCCGGGATCGAGTTTTTCAGCGGGGTGGAGGTGGATATGCTGGCGCCCGGTATTCTGGATGCGGATTATGCGACCCTTTCTCCCTATGATTACATTCAGGTCGCCGCGCCGCACTGGCACAACCCCCGCATCGCCCGCCCAATCGTATTTTCAAATGAGGCGCTGGCGCAGGAGCAGTACGACATGATGGTGAGCTTTTCCGCCTTCCCCTTTGTGGACGCCATCGTGCACCCCTTCACCTTTTACCCGGCGGATGCGTTCGGCATGACGGTCGATCAGGTGAAGCTCATGAGCTTCTACACAAAGGGCGATTATGACCGCATCATTGACGTGCTGCTGAATAACGACATTGCCGTGGAGCTGCACCGGAATCTCGCCAAGCCCGATTATACGGAAGGGATTCTGCCCTTCCTTCGGCAGTGCGTTTCCCGCGGCGTGCATTTCTCCCTGGGCAGCGATGCCCACGAACTGTCCGTCGTCGGTTCCATTTTGGGCGTGAAGGAGCTGATTGATTCTCTGCACATCCCCGATGAGCTGGCTTTTGTGCCGCACAAAAATGTGAAATAGTAAAAAGCACGGAAAGGGCGTTCCTTTCGGTGCTTTTTTCACAGCTATATTTGCAGCCAGCGCTTGCCGCCGTAGACAAGCCCGCAGACCAGCTGCAAAGCTGCCGCCCCGACGAGCAGCACGGGGATGGACACAACGCCCGCGAGGAAAGAGCCCAACATGGTTCCGCCGGCTTGGAGCACCATGCGCCAGGCGTTGTAAGGCCCCGCAATGGCATCCGGCACCACGCGATAGAGCGCGGCGGGCACGGCGTAATCCACCAAATTGCGCCCGGCAAAGGCCACGGTGAAGATGAGAAGAAACATCCACTGGCCGCAGAAGCCCAAGATCGGCAGGGTCAGCATCATAAGCGACCCGATGAAAATAGTCTTGCGCGGCTCCACTTTCTTGGAGAACACGCCGAACAGCAGGCAGGTGACGAGCATGGCGGCAGATTGCAGCGTCACCATGCGGGTGGTCAATGTCGCGTCAAAGCCGCGTTCTAAGGCAATTCCCGCCAGCACGGAGACCGCGCCGTTGGCAATGCTGCGGCAGAGGTTCGGGAAAATGAGCATATAAAAGACCGGCGTTTTGAGCAGCGCTTTGAAGGGCACCTTCTGACCTGTATGGTCGGTCTGCGCGGCGGCTTCCTCGATGGGCTGCAGGGTCAAGGTAATCAGGGCGGAGAGCAGCAGCATTCCTGCCGCGATGGGGAAGACATACGCCATGAGGCGCGCATAGGGCATGGCTTTGGAAAGCCTCGTCATAATCGCGCCCACGCCCAGGGAGGTCAGCGCAATGATGATGCCGGAAAACGCGCTCATGCGGCCGTATTCCTCCACGGGAATGATCTGATAGGGCATTTTGTAGTCGCAGACCGTGTGCAGCGCACCGAAGAAGGTCTGTGCAATGCCGATGCCCGCTGCCAGCAAAAACGCGGTCAGACTGGGCGTTTCCGACACGCACAGCGGGATATACAGCAGAAAGAAAATCGCCATGGGCAGCTGCACCAGCGTGGCTCTGCGAATCAAGTGCCGGTTGTCGTCCGCGAAGTGCGAAAAGAGCACCGTGGAGAGCATATTCGTGCCCTGCAGCAGCGCGGTGTGAAGATAGATGTAACCGGTCAGCCCGATTTCGCCCAAAAAGGTCTGGATCAGCGTGCCGGAAATACATAATCCGGCGGTGGCGTAGAGCGTGCTGCGGACAATCATGCGCAGCTCGTTTTTGCGGTAGGTTTGCATTTTGCCCCTCCAAATGGTTGCGATGGATGTAGTTTACCGCCGTTTCCATGTTTTTTCCAGTGCTTTTGCGTAAAAGAAATCGGTGCATCCCGCAAAGATGCACCGATGGGCGGAAATAGAGCAAAATAGAGCTTTTGTTCATTGTTTCTCTTGTTGCGAATAGATTGGCTTTATTAGTCCCTGTTTTTCTAAACGTGCTCGAATCGCCTGAACGGTTCTTCCGTGTGCAGCTGCAATGGCTTCTATTCTTTCACCGGCCAAATATTCTTTCCGTAATGTTGTATCTTCTTCTTTTGTCCAAGCGGTTCCGTGGTTTTGCGGAGAACGTGTAGGGACAGGGGACGTGGAACTGAAATGCCGCACAATATCTCTTTGAACAAGGATCGGATATTCTAAAACTCTGTATTTACGCCCGCCTTCCACTGTTTTTTCCACAGTCCTGACGCCTATTTCCTCGCCGGGTAATGTCGGTGTGTATTCGCTGATTCCCCAATAATTGTCTATGATGATAAGTCCGCTGCTGCAGAGATAGTCCAGTATCGGAGTGCAGCTGATGTGTTTCATGCGGGGATTGGTCTTCATTGCGTTGAGAGCATCACGAATTTGCAAAATATTCAGATAGGGCTGATAGGGGAATATTTCTGCATCATTTTGTTTCAGACAGAATGGTTTCTTTTCGGTTTCCTTCTCGGCTGTGATGCCTTGGGACAGGACATACTCCTTGATTGCGTTTAGAAACGGAAGACCGTATTGCTCGTACTTTTCTGTGTCCATTTGAAGTACGGCAAGCATTTTCTCCTTTGTGTCCGGGAGGTATTGGCACATGGTTTTCAATACATCATCAGTAAAGATAACATAAGGGATTACACGATGCACGGAAGCAATATCCTTGCGAAGGATACGCAGCTCGTCAAAAAGTTCCGAATCCAGTTTATGCCTTTTTCCGGTGATCTGCGGTGTGTCTTTTTTGCGTTCTCGGAGCGTAACCATCACTCTTTTGGAATCGTCCTTCAAATCCATGGCGCATTTGCCCATGAGAAGCTTTCGATACCCATCCTCTGAGTATTGCAGATAATCACTTTCCAACATCGTCTGGATTGTAACTCTGAGCAATGTCCTGTTTGTGCCTTTCAATCGCCCAAAAGTGCGCAGCTTTTCCGTGCCCAGAGAGCTCAACCGATTGCGTTTCGATCCTGCAAGGGTTCCGACGATCACATTTTCACCGTATTGACCGTGGGTTTCAAACACGCAGTTAATGATCTGCTTTGCGGCATCGGTCATATCAATCGGCATAGGATTGGTCAATTCATAATCCGATGGTTCTTGCGGACATTCGCCGAAATCCTCAAAGCTGCTTTCATGGAGTTTATAGGGTGTCATAGTTATGCGCATCCTTGCCTTTTTTTATATGATACACCTGTTCCCCTAATCGTGCAATAAGGAAAAGCCTGTTTTCCTAAATTCTTTCAGAAAACAGGCTTTGGAATGCTTTTTAGGAAAGCGTGGAGAGGATGGCGGTCCCCTTTTTGCGGAGCCAGATGCGAATCAAATAGAGCGGGACTTCCACCGCCACGATGAGGGCGACGAGGGACACGGACAGGCTTGTCACGTTGCACAGCATAAACGCGCCCACAGAGAGGAGGAGGCAGAAAAGCCAGCCGCCGAGCAGCGAAAAGCCGATGGCGATGCTCTGCTTGCAGGGCACCATCACGTTTGTCCAGTGCAGGTTCGGGTGGCGTAGGTTCAGGAACAGCCCAAAGTCCGCAATCAGGGTCGCGTAGAGGTAGATTGTGACTAAGATGAGAATGAGGGCGGAAAACTCCACACCGCAGAGCCAGCCGATAACCAGTGCGGTGAGGGCGGCGGGAATGGCGTTGAGCAGCACGCTCATCTGCTCTTTGGCTTGGAGAATATCCCACGGGTTCACGGGCAGGGTCTGCATGACCCAGAGCGACTTGCCCTCCAAGGACACGGAGGCGGCGGAAATGGTGTTGAGCGACACCACCATGGCCACGATGGCAAATACCGCAATGGGGAAGCCCGGAGCATATTCGGGGAATTGCTGCGTGAGTTTTATCAGGGTTTCCTGCATGGCTTCGTGCTTGATGACCATATAGATTGCAATCAGCGGCAGAATGAGTATGCCCAAGCCCCCGTTGAGCATCCAGGTGGGCGTGGCGGTGAAGTGCGCAAACTCGCGTTTAAGCAGCGCTTTTTTCGGCGGGGTCTGTTTCTGGGGTTCGGAGGCTTTGACTTCCTTTTTCGCGGAAACATTGTTCTGCTGCGCCAGCGACAGAAAGGTCTTGGTGAGGATGAAGAAGGTCACACCCGCAAGGGCAAGGGTGATCGCTGTGATAAGCAGCATGGTAAGAAGGTTGCCGTCCGCAGCGGAGCCCAGCAGATAGACGTAATACAGCCATGTTTTGACCGCGGAGGAAATTTTGTCCAGATTGGCCAAAATCTCGTTCAGCGAATTGACAATGCGGAAATAAACGACATAATACGCGCCCATGACCAGCAGAGACAGGGCGACTGTCAGAAAGCTCTTGCCCCGTGCCCTTGTCGCCACCAACGCCACCAGCCAACCCAGCAGGCAGGAAAGCACCGTCACGAACAGCGCAAGAACAAAGGTGAGAAGAATCGGGAACAGCACATTGGCAGGATTCATGGGCACCTGCACCCAGTAGGATACGCACGCGGGTAGCCAGATCCAGCCGGAATAAAGAAGCGATGTGGCATAGACGCCGCCGAGCCGCGCCGTAAGCAGCGTGCGTGGCGGAATGGGCAGGGACAGCAGAGTGTCGTTGTCCTTGGGGAGATACAGGCTTGCATAGGTGTTGAACACGCTGCCGAACACGCCCAGCGCGATGGACAGCAGCCCCATCAGGGCGAAATACAGCCAGTTGACGCCCCTGTTCAGGGTCGCCGCGCCCAAGGTGTTGCCAAGGCTGAAAAAGGTGATGCACAGGCAGAAGAACAGCGCAATGCCAAGCAAAATCGTCAGGACGATTTTCTTTTTGTCCTTCGCCCTGCCGGTCTTTTTGTCAATCACATAGTTCTGAAACAGCTCGAGCAGCTGCTTTTTGATGAGGGTTTTGAGCATTTTACGCCTCCATGTTCTCCGCAAGCTCCAGGAAGACTGCCTCCAAGCTCTCGTCGCCCTTGACTTCCTCCATGGTGCCCGCCTTGATAAGCGCGCCGCCCTTGATGATGGCGATCTTGTCGCAGAGCTTTTCGGCAACCTCGAGAACGTGGGTGGAGAAGAAGATGGCGCCGCCGTTCTCGCAGTGCTCCTTCATCATGCCTTTTAGGGTGTGGGAGGCTTTGGGGTCAAGCCCCACGAAGGGTTCGTCCATCAAAATGAGCCGGGGGGCGTGGAGCCATGCGGAAATGATGGCCAGCTTCTGCTTCATGCCGTGAGAGTAGGAGGCGATGGACGAATTGAGGTCGCCGGTCAATTCAAAGAGCGCGGCATATTTTTCAATGCGCTCCTTGCGTAATTCGGTCGGAATCTCGAAAATGTCCGCGATGAAGTTTAGGTACTTCATGCCCGTCATGTAGTCGTAGAGGTCGGGATTGTCGGGAATGTAGGCAAGAAGCTTTTTGCACACCAAGGGGTTTTGCTTCACGGAAATGCCGTCGATGGTGATTTCGCCCTTATCAAAGGGAAGAATCCCCACAACGCTTTTGAGGGTCGTGGTCTTGCCCGCGCCGTTGTGCCCGATGAAGCCGTAAATTTCACCCGGGAGAATGTGTAAGGTCAGATCGTCCACAGCCTTTTTGTCGCCGTAGAGCTTGGTCAGATGGTCGATTTTGAGCATATCTCTCACTCCTTTTCAGGATATAAGTATATCGGGGAAACCCGCGCTTGTAAACACAGGCTGTCTCAAATGTCACAAAATGTGACCGAAATGTCAGAGGTTTCTTGCATAAAGGGAACGGATGTGCTATAATACGATCATAAAACGATCACGGAGGAACGTATATGAACAGCAGCACCACAAAAATCGGCGCGTGCATTCTTGCCGCCGATATGAACAAAATGGGCAGCTTCTACCGAGACAGGATGGGCTTTGAAACCGACTGGAAAGAAGGCGAACCCTTTGCGGAGTTCAAAACCGCCAGCGGGTATCTGTCCTTCTGGCTCTATGACCGCAGAATGTTTGCAGAGGGAATGGAATTGCCCTATGAAGCCCCAATGGGCATCAACCAGTCCTTTGAAATCGGAATGTGGGTGCCCACCTTTGCCGATGTGGACGCGGAATACGAGCGCCTGTCCAAGCTGAACGTCGATTTCCCCTGCGGCGCGCCCAAGACCTTCCCCTTTGGCATCCGCAACTTCTATGTCGCCGACCCCGAGGGAAATTTGCTGGAAATCGGGAGCTGGAATAAAGAATAATTATCGGAAAAGGATGCAGATATGGACAAAAAAATTATCGAACAGATCAAGCAACAGTATGACATGGCTACACAACGCATAGACAAAACCGATGTGGAATTCTGGTATGCCCGCGACCTGATGAGATTGTTGGGCTATGAACGCTGGGAAAATTTCGACAAAGCGATTTCCCGTGCTATGGAATCCTGCGAAACCTCCGGAATCACGGTTTCAGATCATTTTCGTGAGGTCACGAAAATGATCACGACCGGAAAGAGGGCGCAGCGACCAATTAAGGATTATATGCTGACAAGGTACGCTTGTTACCTGATTGCACAAAACGGCGATCCGAAAAAGGATGAGATTGCGTTTGCACAGAGCTATTTTGCCGTTCAGACCAGAAAGCAAGAGCTTATCGAGGAACGCATTGCATACATTGAGCGCACGGAAGCCTGCGGCAAGCTTAGAGAATCCGAAAAACGTCTTTCTCAAAACATCTATGAACGCGGTGTCAGTGATGAAGGATTTGGAAGAATTCGCTCAAAGGGCGATGAAGCGTTGTTCGGGGGCTATACCACACAGGACATGAAAAATCGTCTTGGCGTAAAGGATAATCGGCCTTTGGCTGATTTCCTGCCCACTCTGACAATCGCCGCAAAGAATCTGGCGGCTGAAATGACAAACTATAATGTAGAAGAAAAGGATTTGCAGGGCGAAGGTTCAATCACCATTGAACACGTTCAAAACAACAGTTCTGTGCGGGAAATGTTGGGGCAGCGTGGGATAAAGCCTGAAAACCTTCCTGCATCGGAGGACATCAAAAAGCTTGAACGGCGGGTGAAGACACAGGAAAAGAAACTTGCTGTACAGGCAGGAAAACTGACGGATTCAAAGGAAAGTGAATAAGCACAGAAGCACACCAAAGGATTATTCTTTCGGTGTGCTCTGTATTGGTTCCGGCTTTATGGGGATGTTATTTTGTTTATGGAAATGTACTCTTTGAGCTTTTGCAGGTCATCCAGATAGGTTTCTTTCAGGGCGCGGTTATAGATGATCGAGGCGGGGTGGTAAAGGGGAAAGACCGTACCGGGGGCGCAGAGAAGGGGCTGACCGTGGACGGAGCTGATGGGGGTTGTATCATTCGTCATGGCGTGGAGCGGCACATTTCCCAAGGTGACGATGATTTTGGGCGCGATGATGGAGAGTTCTTCCAGCAGATACGGGCGGAACAGGGAGATTTCCTCCCGGGTGGGCGGGCGGTTGCTTGCCCTGCCCTTGTCGGAGATTTTGACGGGTCTGAACTTGACCACGTTGGTGATGAAAAGGTCGGGGCGGTGAAGACCGGTAATGTCCAGAAATTCATCCAAATTTTTGCCCGCCTTGCCCACAAAGGGCTTGCCAAGCAGGGTTTCCTGCTCGCCCGGGGCTTCGCCGATGAGCACGATGGCGGAGGCGGGGGAGCCGTCCCCGAAAACGAAAATTTTGTGATCCGGCGCGTAGAGCGCGTCGAAATGCTCTGTAAGGTCGGTATAGAGCCGATTGAGCTTCCCTTGCTTATCCATTTGCGCCCTCCTTTTCCGGGTAGATGCCCAGTTCCTTCATTTTGTCCCGCAGGGCTTTCATGTCCTCCCAGGCCTGCCGCTTTTTGTCGCCGGTCTCATCCCTGAGCAGCGCGGAGGGGTGGTAGGTGGGCAGGAACAGCACGCCTTTTTTCTCCTGCCAGATGCCCCGGGCTTTGGTGATGCGCAGCTCCGGGTCGATGAGCGCCTGGGCGGAGATGCGGCCTAAACATACGATGATTTTCGGGCGGATCAGCAGAAACTGTGCCCGCAGAAAGGGAAGACACGCCTGCATTTCCTCCGGGAAGGGCTCCCGGTTGCGGGGCGGGCGGCACTTGACCACGTTGGCGATATACACATCCTCGCGGGAAAGCCCGATGGCGGCCAGCATCTTATCCAGCAGCTGTCCGGCTGGTCCCACGAAAGGCCGCCCGGTCTCGTCCTCCACCTGTCCGGGGCCTTCGCCCACAAAGAGCACAGGCGACTGTTTGTTCCCTTCGCCCGGCACCGCGTTTGTGCGGGAGGAACACAGGGCGCACCCGCGGCAGGAATACACGGACGTTTCCAGATTTTCCCAATTCAGCTCCATTTTGCGCCTCCCGGTGAAAAAATTTCTTCTTTTCTTTATTATAGCACGGAAAGCCTCGGGAGACACTTGCAAAAAAACAAATTTCTTGGGATAATAGAGAAAAGTGAAATATCTCTGCGAGATGTGAAATATTGTCCTGCGCGACAATGTGAAATATCCCTGCGGGATGTGAAATCGGATGCTTCGCACCCGGTTGAACCTTAGAGTACGATTTTTCGTTCTTTCTTCTCACACGCGCAACGGCGCGTATTTCACATGGGCTTGTTCCATATTTCACACAGGCTTGCCTGTATTTCACAATTCCCACGGGGAATTATTTCACTCCCCGATTGCTTGGAGGATTTTATGCCGCAGGAATTTACCACTTTATATAGAGCCTTTCGCCCGGATCGCTTTGCATCGGTCATCGGGCAGCAGCCCATTGTGCAGACGCTGAAAAATCAGGTCATGTCCGGGCGTATCGCCCATGCGTACCTGTTCAACGGAACGAGAGGAACCGGCAAGACCACCACCGCAAGAATATTGGCCAAGGCCATCAACTGCGAGCATCCTGTGGACGGCGAGCCCTGCGGGGAATGCGACACCTGCAAAAACTTGGCGGGCGACAATAACTTGGACATTATGGAGATCGACGCGGCCTCCAACGGGTCGGTGGATCAGGTGCGCGACCTGTGTGCCAAGATCGCCTACCCGCCCCAAAGCTGCAGATACCGCGTCATCATCATTGACGAGGTACACTCGCTGTCTACATCCCAGGCCTCCTTCAATGCGCTGCTGAAAACGCTGGAGGAGCCGCCGGAGCACGCGGTATTCATCCTTGCGACCACTGACCCGCAAAAGCTCCCGCCCACCATTCTGTCCCGCTGCCAGCGGTATGATTTCAAGCGCATCGGCACCAAGGACATAGCCGAGCATCTGCTGGAAATCTGCAAAGAGGTGGGGTGCGAAGCTGAGGAAGAGGCGCTTTACGACATTGCCCGCGCTGCCGAGGGCGGTATGCGCGATGCCATTTCCCTGCTTGACCTGTGCATGAGCTATTCCCAGAACCACATCACGGGAGACGTGGTACAGGCCGCGCTGGGCACGGCGGGCGCAAAGGTGCGCTTTGAGTTCGTGGATGCGCTGTGCGAGGGCAACCCCGGGAAAGCGCTGACCATCATTGACGAACTGATGCAGGCGGGGCGCGAACCGGCTGTCTTTGCCCGGGAAGTGACGCGGCACATTCGGAACGTGCTGGTGGCTTGCGCCTGTCCCGACTGCGCGGAGCTTCTCGATGTGGTGGAGGAGGATGCCCAGCGGTACCGCGACCAGGCGGAGGGCTTCGGCGCGGAGCGGGCGCTGCGGGCGATGGACTTGTTTGCCCACGCGGAGCCCGAAATGCGCTGGGCAAGCCAGCCGCGGATGCAGCTGGAAATGGCGGCCATCCGAGCCTGCCGCCCCTCCTTTGACGAGAGCGTGCAAGCCTTAACCGAGCGCATTGACCTGCTGGAAAAGAAGCTGGAAAGCGGACAGTTCGTTGCCGCGCAAAGCCCCGCTTCGATGAAGCCCGGCGCTCCCGCCACGGCGAAAGCACCCGCCAGGAAAGCCCCGCCGAAGCCCGTTCCCGAGGGCGACGCCGCCGTCTGGAAGGAAGTGCTCAAATCCCTGAAGGGCCCGCATATGCAGCTTCTCTCCGCTCTGAGAATGGGCAGCTTCGGCGGCTTCCGCGCCGATTTTGCCGTGATCAATTTCGAGGAAGATAAGGAAGTTTTCTATAATATGTGTATGCAGGACGACCAGCACGCTTTCGCGGATGAGGCCTTCACCGCCGTCTGCGGGCGCCCCATTTCCACCCAGTTCGTTCTCAACAGGAAAACGGAGGCTCCGGCGGTGGAAATTGACGCTGCCCCCTTATTTGACGCCTTCGGGCGCGAAAACGTGGACATTTTGGATTGACCAAAGGCGGAAAAACAGGTATAATATACAACGTAATTCATTTTCAGGAGGAACACAAAACATGGCAAGAGGCGGATTCCCGGGAATGCCCGGCGGAAATATGCAGCAGATGTTAAAGCAGGCACAGAAGATGCAGGCGAATTTGACCAAGGCGCAGGAAGAGCTGGAAGCCAGAGAGTTTGAAGCCAGCGCGGGCGGCGGCATGGTCAACGTCAAGGCCAACGGCAAGCGCGAAATCCTCTCTTTGGAGATCAAGCCCGAAGCCGTCGATCCCGACGACATCGAAATGTTGCAGGACATGGTGATGGCGGCCGTCAACGAAGTGATGCGCACCATCGAGACCACTTCCAATGCCGAAATGGGCAAGCTGACCGGCGGCATGAATTTGCCGTTCTGATTCAGTTGTGAGGCATTGAGGGGGCGCTGGCGCTCCCCCTCAAACTCCCCCTGCCAAGGCCTCGCCGCCTGCGGCGGCGAGGCGGGCGCGACGGGAAGTGCGGCAGACATCCGACTTATGAGTGTCGCGCCGATCCCGAAATCAGCGGTTATCCAACAGGAGACGGTTTCACCCCCGTCTCTCATTTTTCATGATAAGGTTATGGAACGATGAGTAACATTGACGCATTTTCCCGGCTGTGCGCCCAGCTCTCCAAGCTGCCCGGCGTGGGGCGCAAGAGTGCCCAGCGCATGGCGTATTATTTGCTGTCCCAGCCAGGCGAGCAGGTGGAGGCACTGGCGGAAGCCATTTTGCAAGCCAAATCCACCGTGCACGAGTGCCGCCTGTGCGGGAACTACACAGACCACGATCTGTGCTCCATCTGCGCTGACGACCGCAGGGATTCTTCGACGCTTTGCGTTGTCCGCGACCCAAGGGACGTGAGCGCGCTGGAACGGATGCGGGACTACAACGGCAAGTATCATGTGCTTCATGGCGCGATCTCGCCCATGGAGGGCATTGGCCCGGACGACATTCGCATCAAGGAGCTGCTGACCCGGTTGGACGGTGTGCAGGAGGTCATTCTGGCCACCAACCCCGACATTGAAGGTGAAGCCACAGCCGCCTACATTGCGCGGCTGCTGAAAAGTTTCCCCGATTTGAAGGTGACGCGCATTGCCCACGGCGTTCCCGTCGGCGGCGATCTGGAATACACCGACGAAGTGACCCTGTCCCGTGCGCTGCGCGGCAGAACGGAAGTATAGAGGGCATAACCCCGGGGACGACAAATCCCCGGGACATAAAAAATCCTGAGAGAAGATTCTCCCAGGATTTTTTGTGCTTATCTTACTTGGTGACCAGGTGCACAGCGAAGCCGGCGATCTCATCCTTGAGATAGATGGCGTTGAGCAAGTCGCCCTTGTACTTGGCGGAAGCCTCGTCAAACTCGAAGCCCAGAGACTCGAGATAGGCCTTGCCGCGCATCACAGAGGTGGTGCCGATGGCGATGTGCCCCTTGGTGCCGGGGCCGGGGGTCTTCATGCACTCGATGGCGGTGCCGGAGAAGGTGGAGGAGTTGCCGTCCTTGACAGCCCAGCCGAACAGAGCGGTGAACTGCTTGGCAGCCTTCATAGCCTCGTCAGCGTTTTCGCAGTTGATGCCGACGTGCTTGATCTCAAAGCCCAGCATCTTCTGCACGGCGGAACGGGTGATGGCAGCGATCTTGTCCCAATCCTTGGCCTTGATGGCGTCCTTGTCGCACATCCAGGAGCCGCCGCAGGCGATGATCTTCTCATAGCCTAAGTAATCCAGCAGGTTCTTTTCGTTGACGCCGCCGGTGGGCATGAAGCGCATCATGCCGTAAGGAGCCGCGATGGCCTTGATGACCTTGAGGCCGCCCATGGCTTCGGCGGGGAAGAACTTGACGATGCGCAGACCCATGCTCATGGCCTTGGAAACATCGGAGGTGGTGGGGCAGCCGGGGAAGATGGGGTAGCCCTTCTCGATGCAGTAAGCAACGACCTTCTCGTCAAAGCCGGGGGTCACGATGAACTTTGCACCGGCGGAAACGGCCTGATCGACCTGCTCCACGGTGAGCACGGTGCCGGCACCCACCAGCATATTGGGCAGAGCGGCGGAAACGCGCTTGATGGATTCCTCCGCGGCAGCGGTACGGAAGGTGATCTCGGCTACGGGCAGGCCGCCGTCGCACAGCGCCTTGCACAGCGGAATCGCCTCTTCAACATCGTTGATGACAACCACGGGCACGATGCCCAGGGCTTCGATTTTCTGATTGATGTCCATGAAAACAATCTCCCTTCGGATTTTTCGTTTGTTTGGATGGAAGAACCCATCCTCATCTGCTTATCATCTTACCGCATTCTGTGTAAAGGTTCAACCTTTTTTGCGGAATTTCCTGAATAAAGTTCGCAATATGAAACCGGGAAAGATCAGGCTCTGTGTTTTTTCAGGTAGCCTTTCAGAATGCTACCGAAAATCAGCAGCAGAATGGGGAACAGGATGGCCGGCAGCAGCCCGCGTTTCAGGTTGTCGCCGAAGGCGGAGGCGGCCATGCCCACCAGCGTGGGGCCGCCGGAGCAGCCCATGTCCCCGGCCAACGCCAGCAGCGCAAAGAGCGCGGTGCCGCCCTTAGGGCACGCGGAGGAGGCCAGCGAGAACACGCCCGGCCATAAAATGCCCACTGAGAGCCCGCACAGCCCGCAGCCGATCAGGGAAATCACGGGCGAGGGCGACAGGGAAGCCAGCAGATAGCTGCCCACGCACAGCACCGCGGAGCCCATGATGAAGGGCAGCAGCGGCACCTTTTCGCTGGTTTTCGCATAGAACACGCGGGACAAGCCCATCAGGATGGAGAAGAAGCAGGGGCCTGTCAGGTCGCCCACGGTCTTGGAGACGTGCAGGCCGCTTTCCGCAAAGGCGGAAGCCCACTGGCTCATGGATTGCTCCGACGCGCCGGAGGCCACCATCAGCACCACAAAGATCCAGAACAGCTTGGATTGCAGAAGGTCGGCAATGGTCATGCCCTCGCCTTCCTCCGTAAGCTTGGCTAAGGGCACCCGTATGAAGGCAAACCCGTTGACAAACGGCACGATTGCCCAAAGAAAGCACAGGATCCGCCAGCTTCCCTTGCCGAATGCCCACAGAAACAGCGTGGAGAGCAGCACCACCGCCACCGTGCCCCAACAATAGAAGGAGTGCAGCAGGCTCATGGCGGAGGCCTTGTCGTCCGTCGGGCACGCCTCCACGATGGGGGAAATCAGCACCTCGGTCAGTCCGCCGCCGATGGCGTAGAGCACCACGGACACCATCATGCCCGCAAAGGCCGGCAGAACCGACGGCAGCACCGCCATGCCCAGCAGCCCCGCCACGCAGAAAAAGTGCGCCGCCACGATAATCACCCGATACCCGATTTGGTCAATGAACTTAGCCGACAGCGCATCCACATTAAGCTGCACCAGAAAATTGATCGTGGTGATCAGCGTCACCTTTTCCAGCGTGAATCCAAACTCTTCCCGGAAAATCAAAAACAGCAGCGGTGCCAAATTGTTGATGATCGCCTGCGTGATGTACCCTGTGTAGCTGCACAGCAGCGTCTGCTTCCAGCCCGGTTTTTTCATGTCGTTTCTCCTTCACAAAATCCTTTTCCCTCATCATACCATTTTTCCCCGCCGAAATCCATAGCAATTTCGCATTTGACTTCCTCTTGTGAAAGCGGTATAATAACCTCGTTCCGCAAAGGAAAGTCTTGCACCCGTAGCTCAGCAGGATAGAGCGTTCGCCTCCTAAGACTGAGGTGAACC
>DCHO01000078.1:1567-19935 GCA_002315655.1 Christensenella sp. UBA1750 | reverse complement strand
CAGCTTGTCGAGCAGCTGGATTTTGAGCGGATAGCCCGCGTGGTCGGAACCGATGGCGATCTTCATGATGAATCACCCTCCGTATTTTTCTTATAGAATAACACAAAAATCGCTTCCTGAAAAGTGTACATTTTGCTTGTTTTTTGGTATGATAAATATGAAGAAATTTACCCCTTCAAAAAGGAGGACTTGCGCTATGGAAAAACTGGTTCTGATTGACGGCTATTCGCTGCTGCACCGTGCGTTTTACGCCATTCCGGCGACGCTTTCCAAGAACGGAGAATACACAAACGCCCTGTACGGCTTTTTCAATATGCTTTTGAAGGTGGTCGGGGAGGCCAAACCCGATTATCTCATCGTGACGCTGGACGCTCATGCGCCCACCTTCCGCCACAAGGAATATGCGGAATACAAGGCAGGGAGAAAGCCAATGCCGGAGGAGATGCGCCCCCAGGTGGCGCGCATCCGCCCTCTATTGGAAAAAATAGGAATCATGCAGAAGGAGCTGCCCGGCTATGAGGCGGACGATCTCATGGGCACCTATTCCCGTTTAGCCAACGAGCAGGGCGTGGAAGCCATCTTGGTTACGGGAGACCGGGATTCCTTCCAGCTCATCGGGGAGAGCACCCGCGTGTGGTTCACGAAAAAGGGCATCACCGAACTGGAAGATTTGACCCCGGAAAATTTGCTGGCGCTCTATTCCATGCGCCCGGATCAGGTGCCGGACATGAAGGGCTTGATGGGCGATGCTTCGGACAACATCCCCGGAATTCCCGGCATCGGGGAGAAGACCGCGCAAAAGCTGCTGGCGGAATATGACAAACTGGAAATTGTGCTGGACAACGGTGCAAACATCAAGGGCAAGCTGGGGGAAAAGATCGTAAACGGAAAGGAATCCGCCCTTGTCTCCAAGCATCTGGCCACCATCGTGCGGGATGCGCCTGTGGAATTTGTCAAGCAGGAAGCCCTTGTGCCGCAGCCGGAGGCCTTTGTGGAGGCCTTTACCGAGCTGGGCTTCAGAACGCTTCTGGAAAGACTGAATGTAACAAAGGAAGCTGCTCCCGCCAAGGAAGAAAAAGCCAACAGCTATAACTGGCAAAAAGAAATCGTATTGGACACGATTGAAGCGGTTGCCTCGTTTGTAAAGGAGAAGGTTGCAGCCTTTTCCCTGCATCGGAGAGGGGACGGATTGTGCATTGCGGATTCCTTAGGGCGCGTGGCGGTGCTGCCCGTGGCGGCGGATCTGCTTACGCCGGGTTTCGACGAGGGACAGGCGTTGTCTCTGCTGGCTCCGTGGTTGGAAAGCAATGCCGAAAAACGGCTCTTTGATGTGAAGCAGTGGCGCACTGACTTAAACCACCTTGGATTGACCATCGCGCCGCCTTATGCGGATGTGGGGCTGATGGGCTACCTCATTGAACCCTCGGATGCAACGGGCATAGAAAAGCTCTGCGACCGGCAGGGGAACACGGAAGCTTCCGCCCCGGCGATCTATGCGCTTGCGGACAACCTTTCCGAAAAGCTCAAAGAAGAAGGAATGTGGAAGCTATACAGCGAAGTGGAGCTGCCCTTATGCGGCGTTCTGTATGATATGGAGCGCGAGGGCTTCAAGGTGGACAGGAGCGCCCTTGCCGTGCTGCAGGAGCAGTTCGGGGCAAAGCTCACTGAATTACAGAAGGAAATCTACGAGGTGACGGGGGAGAGCTTCAACATTTTGTCGCCCAAGCAGTTGGGACACATTCTCTTTGAGGTGCTGGCACTACCCGCCGGGAAGAAAACAAAATCCGGCTATTCCACCGATGCAGACGTGCTGGAGGGGCTTGTGGATGCGCATCCGGCAGTTGCACTGGTGCTGCAATACCGCGCCTATTCAAAACTCAAATCCACCTATGTGGACGGGCTGCTCAAGCTCTCGGATGAGAACGGCTTCATCCACACGACCTTAAATCAGATGGTCACGGCGACGGGGCGCATTTCCTCAGCCGAGCCGAACTTGCAGAACATTCCCGTGCGCACCGACATGGGGCGCGAGCTGCGCAAGGTGTTTGTGCCCTCCAAGGAAGGGAATGTGCTTGTGGATGCGGATTATTCGCAGATCGAGCTGCGGGTGCTGGCCGCTATGGCACAGGAAACCAACATGATCGCTGCGTTCAGAAACGGCGCGGACATTCACGCTTCCACCGCCGCGCAGATTTACGATGTGCCGCTGTCGGAAGTCACCTCACAGATGCGCTCCTCGTCAAAGGCCGTCAATTTCGGCATTGTTTACGGCATTTCCGACTTTGGTCTGGCGCGGAACATCGGCGTTTCCCGCAAAACGGCAGGGGAGTTTATCGCAAAATACTTCACCCGCTATCCCAAGATCAAGGAATACATGAACGAATGTGTGCGCCTGGGACATGAGCAGGGCTATGTGACCACGCTGCTGGGGCGGCGGCGCAATTTGCCGGAACTTTCCGCTTCCAACTTCAATACCCGCTCCTTCGGCGAGCGTGCCGCCATGAACACGCCCATTCAGGGCACGGCGGCGGACATCATCAAGGTCGCCATGGTGCGCGTTTCCGAGGCGCTGCAAAAGGAAGGCCTTGCCGCAAGGCTCATTTTACAGGTACACGACGAGCTCATCATCGACTGCCCGAAGGATGAGAAAGAACAAGTCTCCGCGCTTTTGCAGCGGGAGATGGAGCACGCCATTGAGCTTTCTGTGCCGCTCATTGCGGAGGTCAAAACGGGAAGCAGTTGGTTTGAGACAAAATAGACAAAGGATTTAGTTGATATGAAAGTGATCGGACTGACCGGCGGCATTGCAAGTGGGAAAAGCACGGCTTCGGCGTATTTGAGGGAGCTGGGCGTGGCTGTTGTCGATGCGGACGGCATTTCAAGGGATTGTACGAAAAAGGGAAAGCCCGGATTTTCAGCGGTGGTTTCGCATTTCGGAGGCAGCATTTTGGCTGAAAACGGTGAAATTGACCGCAAGAAGCTGGGTGCGATAGTCTTTGGCAACGAAGAAAAGCGGCAGGAGCTGAACGCCATTTTGCACCCCATCATCATTGGGATGTGCAAGGATGAAATCGAAGTCTATCGCACGGATGGGGCAAAGATCTGTATTCTGGATGTGCCGCTGCTCTTTGAAACGGGCATGGATTCCCTGTGCGACGAAACGTGGCTGATCTATGTGCCTGTTGAGGAGCAGATCAAACGGCTGTTTGAGCGGGACGGCATCGGGGAGGAAGCGGCCAAATCACGCATCGCCAGTCAGATGCCGTTTGATGAGAAGCTCAAGCTGTGTGATAAAGCCATTGATTCTTCCGGCACCATCGAGGAGACACGCGAAAAGCTGCTTGCCCTGTGGAAGGAGACGCTGTGAGAAAATCAAGAAGAGTGACCACCAGCCAAAAGAAAAAACGGGTGCCGTGGATCGTGCTTCTGTGCATGATTGGGCTTGCGCTGGTGGTGCTGCTGTTTGCCAAGCTTGTAGTGCCCAAGGAGCGGCAGGAAAGCTATCCGATTGCCTACACGGATGAACTGATGGCTGCGGCGGAGGAATTTGATCTTGACCCCTGCATGGTCGCGGCGCAGGTCTTCTGCGAGAGCAGTTATAACCCCGAGGCGGTGTCCGCTGTGGGGGCAATCGGGCTGATGCAGATCATGCCCGAAACGGGGGAGTGGCTCGCCACAAAGATCGACATTCCCGGCGGATATTCCACCGAACGCTTGACCGAACCCGCCGTCAATCTGCGGCTGGGCTGCTGGTACATGAGTTTTTTGTGCAAACGCTATGACGGCCAGTGGAAGGAAGCCCTGACCGCCTACATTGCGGGGCAGGGCATGGTGGATAAGTGGCTTTCCGACCCGGAATTGTCCAAAGACGGAAAGCATCTGGATTTGATCCCCGGGCAGGATGCTAAAGAATACGCTGAAAAGGTAATGAATACCCATGAAAAATATGTTGAAGCTTACCCTGATCTGTTTGCTTGTACTCTGCCTGACAACGGGGTGTCGGAGTAGATCGACCTTCTCCTGGTCGCAGCTCACCGTCACGCCCACGCCGGGCAGCGAAGATATGCAGTCGGAGGCGGGGGAAAGCGCGGCACTGACCCTTTCCATGCCGGTAAATTCCGGGGTGCTGAACCCGCTGACCAATCCATCCGAAGGGATGCAGGAGCTTTTCTCCCTGTGCTATGAGAGCGTGATGCGCTTAAATGATCAGAATCAGCCGGAAAACTGGCTGGCGGAAAGGGTTGAATCGCTGGAGGACGGCTACCGCGTGACGCTGCGCACCCAGGTGCTTTTCCATGACGGCACCGGGCTGACGGCAAATGCCGTGGTCAAGAGCTATAAGGAGATTAAGGCCTCCAAGGACAGCCCGTGGAAGGACACCATTGCCGGTATCACCGAAATGAAGGTGGAGAGCGAGCGCGTGTTCACCTTAAAGAGCGAACTGGGCTATGCTGCGCTGTTCTGCCTCACGTTCCCCGTCACTTCCCATCAGGAGGAAAACGAGTTCCCCGCAGGGACGGGGCCGTACATGGTCACGTCCTATGAGCAGGGGCAGAGCATGGAGCTTTCTCGCTTTGAACGCTGGTGGCGTACCCCGGCGCAGATTCCTGCGATCCATTGCATTGCGCTGGAAGATGAGAACTCCGAGCTGAACACCTTCCTGAACGGCACGCTGGATGTGTGCGGCGTGAATATGCTGACGGTTTCTTCCCTGTCCCGACGCAGCGGCGTTTCCAGACAGGAATATTCCACAGGCCGTGCCGAACTGCTGCTGCCGAATTTGAACGGAGAGCTGGGCGAACTCAAGCTCCGGCAGGCCTTGGCGCAGGTCATTGACAGATCGGATCTCATCAGCAACACTTACCAAAACCACGGCGTTTCGGTGGAGGTGCCCGTTGTGCCGGACTCCTGGCTGGCAGAGCTGGCGGAAGGCCTTTCCTATGACATTGAGGCCGCCAACGCAACCCTTTATGAGTTGGGTTGGGAGGATATAGACGGTGACGGCTATCTGGAAAAGAAGCCGGAAACAACGGAAGAAGCGGAAGAAACCCCGGACGAACCCGAGAAGCCGGAGGAAGACGAGGAAGATGCCCTGTCCGGCATTGTCGGGGAGAAGGATCGGGACAATTCAACCGATGAGGAAGAACTGACGCTCAACATCCTCACCAACGAAGAAGAAACCTCAAGCCACAAGGAAGCGGCGGCGCGGCTGGCCGAGCAGTTCAAGACCGTGGGGGTTCGGGTGAATGTCACCACCGTGCCCTTCGATGAATTGCAGAAGGAGATTGATAAAGGCGAATACGACCTGCTGCTGGTGAGCTTCTATCTGCCTGACGACGGGAATCTTTCCTCCCTGCTTTCCACCGAGGGCGAAAACAATGTGATGGGCTATTCCTCGCAGGTCATGGATGAAGCACTGGCAGCGCTTACAACGGCGGGTGACGCGGATGTGTATTACACCGCGATGCAGAAGGTGTATAGCTGCATCTTAGATGAGCTTCCCGTCTATACGCTGTGCGTGCGCACCGCCACCGCAATCTACGGCGGCGATGTGTCCTTCATCGGCACGCCCCGTCAGGGACAGCCCTTCCGCGGCATCGAACAGTGGACGAACATCAAATAACAATGAAACAACAAAAAGGAAGAACGGCCTGTTGACTGTTCTTCCTTTTGTATAGCTTGCGGTTTTGCTTACTTGGCGATCAGGGATTTGCCGGTCATCTCATCAGGCTGGGGCATTTCCATCAAGTCCAGCATGGTGGGGGCGAGGTCGGCCAGCACACCGCCTTCGCGCAGGGCAGCACCCTTCTTCGCGGGGTCTACCAGAATGAAGGGAACCTTGTTGGTGGTGTGGGCGGTGAAGGGCTGGTTGGTCTCAGGATCGACCATCATGTCGGCATTGCCGTGGTCGGCAGTGATGAGGGCGCGTCCGCCGTTGGCTAAAATGGCGGAAACCACCTTGCCCACGCAGTTGTCCACGGTCTTCACGGCCTCGATGGCGGCTTCCATAACGCCGGTGTGACCCACCATGTCGCAGTTGGCGAAGTTGAGGATCATCACGTCGTACTTGCCGGAGTTCACGCATTCCAGCACCTTTTCGGTGACTTCATTGGCGCTCATGTCGGGCTTCAGATCGTAGGTCGTGACCTTGGGGGAGGGAATCAGCACGCGGTCTTCGTTCTCGTTGGGCGCTTCCACGCCGCCGTTGAAGAAGAAGGTAACGTGGGCGTACTTCTCGGTCTCGGCGATGCGCAGCTGGGTCTTGCCGTTGGCGGCAAGATACTGTCCCAAGGTGTTGGCGAGAGACTGGGGCTTGAAGGCCACGGACATATTGGTGAAGGTCTCGTCGTAGCGGGTCATGCAGACATAAGTGACGGGCTTGTAGCCGCCGATGCGCTCAAAGTCCGCAAAGTCCGGCTCGATGAAGGCACGGGTGATCTCTCTTGCACGGTCGGGACGGAAGTTGAAGAAGATGATGGAATCGCCCGCTTCTACCTTTGCGGTGGGCTTGTCGCCGTCTAAGATCACGCAGGGCACGACAAACTCGTCGGTCTTGTCGTTTGCGTAGGAATCCTTCATGGCGCACAGGGGGCAGGCGGCGGTGTTGCCGATGCCGCCCGCAATGGCTTCATAAGCCTTCTGCACGCGATCCCAGCGCTTGTCTCTGTCCATCGCCCAGAAGCGGCCGGAGAGGGTGGCGATGCTACCGAAACCGATCTCCTTCATGTAATCCATGAGCTGCTTCACATAGTCGATGCCGGAAGCGGGAGGTGTGTCGCGGCCGTCCATGATGCCGTGAACGTACACGTTGTCCAGTCCCTGCAGCTTGGCCATTTTGATGAGGGCTTTCAAGTGCTCGATGTGGGAGTGCACGCCGCCGTCGGACAGCAGACCGATGAGGTGCAGCTTGCCGCCGTTTTTCTTGGCGTTGGCACAGGCCTCCACGAACTCAGGAACGGAGAAGAAGTCGCCGTCCTGAATGGATTTGGTGATGCGGGTCAGTTCCTGATAGACGATACGCCCTGCGCCGATGTTGGTGTGGCCGACCTCGGAGTTGCCCATCTGTCCGTCGGGGAGACCGACATCCATGCCGGAAGCGCCGATTAAGGTGTTGGGATATTCGGCCATGAGCTTGTCCAGATTGGGGGTTCCGGCCAGGCGGATGGCGTTGCCCTCGGTCTCCTTGCGGAAGCCGAAGCCGTCCATGATGATTAAAGCGGTCATTTTCTTAGACATTGTATATTTACCTCGCGTGGATTACTTGACGGTAGCGGTAGCGGCGGCAACGATGATGGAGAAGTCCTCGTCCTTCAGAGATGCGCCGCCGATGAGGCCGCCGTCGATCTCCTCCTGTGCCATGAGGCCTGCGCAGTTCTTGGCGTTCATTGATCCGCCGTACTGGATGCGGGTGGCCTCGGCAACTTCCTTACCGTAAGCGCCCTCGATGGCCTTGCGGATCACGCCGATGGTCTCGTTGGCCTGTTCGTCTGTAGCGGTTCTGCCGGTGCCGATGGCCCAGATGGGCTCGTAGGCAATGATGACGTTCTTGACCTGCTCGCCGGTCAGTCCCGCCAGCGCCTTCACGGTCTGGGAGGAGACAAGGCCGTCGGTCTCGCCCGCTTCGCGCTGGGCAAGGGATTCGCCCACGCAGATGATGGGGGTCAGCCCTTTTTCCACGGCGACCAGCACCTTGTTGTTCACGGTCTCGTCGGTCTCGGCAAAATACTGGCGGCGCTCGGAGTGGCCGATGATGACATACTCGGCACCGACGGCCTTTAACATATCGGCGGAGATTTCGCCGGTGTACGCGCCGGATTCCTTCCAGTGCATATTCTGCGCACCGACCTTGATGTTGGAGCCTTCGGCGGCCTTGACGGCGGCGATGAGGTCAACAAAGGGAACGCAGACGACCACGTCACACTTAGCGTCCTTGACGCGGGGCTTCAAGGCCTCGACGAGAGCCGCGCCTTCGCAGGGGAGCTTGTTCATTTTCCAGTTGCCGGCAATAATGGGTTTTCTCATGTTATTTATCCTCTTTTCATAGGAAGTGCCCTGCGATTTTTGTCGCAGAGCACTCAAAATTTGCTTGATTTACAGAACTTTACAGAAATTTATTCCTTGTCGTTCAGAGCGGCAACGCCGGGTAAGGTCTTGCCCTCCAGGAACTCCAGAGAAGCACCGCCGCCGGTGGAGATGTGGGTCATCAGCTTGCCGTAGCCCATCTGCTCAACAGCCGCTGCGGAGTCGCCGCCGCCGATGATGGAGATGCAGCTCTTGTTGTCCGCCAAAGCCTGCGCGATGGAGCGGGTGCCCACGGCGAAGGAGGGGAACTCGAACACGCCCATGGGGCCGTTCCAAACAACGGTCTTGGCGTGCGCGATCTCGGCAGAGAAGAGAGCCTGGGTCTGGGGTCCGATGTCCATGCCTTCCCAACCGTCGGGGATCTCCTTGGAGTGCACGGTGATGCGCATGGTATCGTTGGAGAATTCCTGACCGCAGACGTTATCCACAGGCAGAACCAGACGAACGTTCAGCTTCTTGGCCTTCTCAATCATTTCCTTGGCAAAATCAACATAGTCAGCCTGGAACAGGGATTTGCCGATGTGGCCGCCCAAGGCGACCTGAAAGGTGTAGGACATACCGCCGCCGATGATCAGGGTGTCAACCTTTTCCAGCAGGTTGGAGATGACGCCGATCTTGTCGCCGACCTTGGAGCCGCCTAAGACGGCCACGAAGGGACGGGCGGGATTTTCCAGAGCCTTGCCCATGATGTCCAGTTCCTTGCCGATCAGGTAACCGGCAACGGCGGGCAGATAGTGGGTCACACCCTCGGTGGAGGCGTGGGCGCGGTGTGCGGTGCCGAAGGCATCGTTGACAAAAATATCAGCAAAGGAAGCCAGAGCCTTGGCGAACTCGGGATCGTTCTTTTCTTCCTCGGCGTGGAAGCGGAGATTCTCCAAAAGCACCACATCACCGGGCTGCATGGCGGCGATCTTCGCCTTGGCGTCCTCACCGATGACGTCATTGGTGAAAACGACCTTCTTGTCCAGCTTCTCGGAGAGACGCTGTGCCACGGGAGCCAGAGAATACTTCATGTTGAACTCTCCCTTGGGACGACCCAGGTGAGAGCAGAGAATGACAGCGGCATTCTGTTTGAGCAGATATTCGATGGTGGGGAGAGCCGCCACGATGCGGGTCTCATCGGTGATCTTTTTGCCGTCCAGAGGAACGTTGAAGTCGCAGCGCACCAATACGCGCTTGCCGGATACGTTGATATCCTCGATTGTCTTCTTGTTCATAACACACACTCCTTGTTGATTTATTGGGGGTCTATGTGTGAATCAGGGCGTCATGGAAGGGATGCTTCCGACTACCTTTTTCTTTCAATTAACATTATAGCCGAAGATGAGAAGTTTTGCAATGGTTTTCTTGACTGTTGATAAAAAAGTAACAAGCAAATTTTTTGCGCGGAGCGTAATCGTTGAATTGACGAAATATTAAGAATGTGATAAGATTCCAACAAAGAACACGCTTTGAAAAAAGCGAGGAACGAAAAGAAAGGACAGAGGATATGGACAGGATCGACCTTGTGTTCCCGGAGATCATCGGGAAGGCGGAAAAGAACATTTACGGCGTATTTGCCGAGCACATCGGCGGGGTCATTTATGACGGCATCTATGTGGGCGAGGATTCCACCGGGCCCAACGTTCACGGCTTCCGCAAGGAAATCATCGTGAAAATGAAAAAGGCGAACATTCCGCTGGTGCGCTGGCCGGGCGGCTGCTTTGCCGAGGTCTATGACTGGATGGACGGCATAGGCCCCAAAGAAGAAAGACCCACGCGGGTCTCCTGCTGGACGATGCGGGACGGGCGGTATGAGCCGAATCTGGTCGGAACGGATGAATTTCTGGATTTCTGCGAGCAGCTGGGCGCGGAAGCCTACATTGCCGCCAACATCACCTCCACAACGCCCATGCACATCCGGAAATGGATCGACTACTGCAATTCGCCCGCCGGCACCACTACGCTTTCCCAACTGCGCGAGAGCAACGGGCATAAGGAGCCGTACAACGTTAAGCTCTGGGGTGTGGGGAACGAGACCTGGGGCGGCGGCGGAAACATGACCCCGGAAAGCTATGCCATGGAATACCGCAGATACCGCGAAATGATGTTTGACGTGGTGCCCGGGCTGGAACTGATCCTCTCCGGCGCCAACGCGGGCGACATTTCGTGGACACGGCAGATGCTCTCCGTGCTGGACAACAACCGGGGCAAGTCATCAGGAATGTCCTTCCACTATTACTGCGGAAACGCGGGGGATACGGTGAACTTCACGGAGGAGGAATGGTATCGGCTGCTGTCTCAGGCGGGAAAGATGGATGAACTGATCCGTCGGCATTGGGCGGCGGTGGTGTCCTACAAGATGGAGGACAAGGCGAAGCTCTGCATTGACGAGTGGGGCTGCTGGCATCCCGAAGGCACAGGACCATCCAAGGGCTATAACCTCTTTGAGCAGCAGAGCACCATGCGCGATGCCGTTGTCACCGCCATGACCCTCAACATTTTTAACAACCACTGCGAGAAGATAAAGCTCTGCACTGTGGCGCAGCTGGTCAACAATCTGCACTGTCTGTTCCTCTCTGCGGGAGAAAACTGCATCTGCACGCCGACCTATCATGTGTTTGACATGATGCAGTATCATCAGGACGCAACCGTCATTCGCACCATCGCCGAATGTGACGGACTGCCGGAAGACCTACCGGGACTGTCCGTTTCCGCTTCGATGAAGGATGGGATGCTCACCGTGACGGCGGCAAACCTTTCCGCAACGGAAGACAGGGAAGTTTCCCTTGTGCCCTTTGGCGGGGAAATCGGCAAGGAAGCGGAGATCATCACGCTGGGCGACGGCGATATTCACGCTTACAATACCTTTGAGCAGCCGGAAAGGGTCGTGCCGACCACAAAGAAGGTCGAGAACTTCTCCGGCGTTGTGTCGATTCCCGCCGGCGGCGTGGTCACGGTGCGTGTTTCTCTGAAATGATTTTTGGGCAAACCGATGAAAGAAAACGTCCTTTGCATCGGTTTGCCTTTTCTTTCGGAAGAAAATATGCTATAATCAGACAAAACCAACACAAAGGAGAGTACGACAATGATGGAACAGATTCATATCGGCACCTGCATCCCGGGACAGATGATGTTTGACCTTCTGCCGTCCATGGCAAAAGAGGGCTTTGAGCGCTTCGAGATCGGCTTCCACATGGAATATTACGGCGTGGATTTGGACAAACTGGCGGACTTCACCAAGGACACGCTGGCGGAGAGTGGGCAGCGCATTACGGCCTTTGGCTACTACTGCAACCCGCTTGCCAACAGGGAGCATTTCGACAACCTGAAAAAGGCCATCGACTATGCGCCCAAGTTCGGCACGTCCATCGTTTCCACCTTTGCGGGCGCACTGCCGGGCGAATCCGTGGACAAGGCCATGCCCAAGTTCAAAGAGGTCTTCACCGAACTGGGCAACTACGCCGCAGACAGGGGCGTGAGAATTGCCTTTGAGAGCTGCCCCATGGGCGGTATCTGGCAGAATGAGACCTGCAACATTTCCCACAGCCCCGTGGCCTGGGATATGATGTTTTCCGAAGTTCCGCTGGACAATTTAGGCATTGAGTTTGAGCCCGCCCATGCCTTAAAGCAGCTCATCGACCCGCTGCCGCTGCTCAAACAGTATATTTCCAAGGTGTTCAACGTTCACGGCAAGGACACAACCGTGGATTGGGACGGCATTCGGCATCGCGGCTTCATCTCCGGGGTGGACTTTGTGCCCGATCGTTTCCCGGGTTTCGGCGACACCAACTGGCGGGATGTGTTCTACATTCTGCACCGCAACGGATATACCGGCGACATTTCCATAGAGGGCTTCCACGACAACTGCTACAACAAGGAGTGGGAGATGGTGGGTCAGCTTCACGCGCTGAACTACTTAAAATGGTGCCGCGGCGGAGACTTCACGGCAAATCCGTGGGAAAAGTGAAATAAATCCCATACGGGATTTGTGAAATACGGCTTTTGCCGTGTGAAAGTCGGACTGCGTCCAAAGTGAAATGCGCTGCGGCGCGTGAGAAGAAGGAAACCGTGCAACGCTTTTCAACGGATGCTCCGGCGTCCGATTTCACGTTCCATAAGGAACATTTCACATTGCCTCCGGTAATATTTCACATCCGCAGGATATTTCACTAAAAAATAGCAAGGAGCAGCCTCTATGGAGGAAAAGCAGGTTTTTTGTCTGTATGGGCAGACGGGAAGCGAGGGCTACTTTGTGCGGCAGCTGGAACGCATGGGCTATGCGGCTTTTGCCCCGATGGTGGAAAAATTCCGCCCTTCGGGCAGCGGCACACGCCTTGTGAAAACCCGGCTGATCCCCGGCTATGTCTTTTTTGAAGGCGAGAAGGAGCCAACGTGGAATGAAGTGCACCACATCGACCATGTGTATCGCCTGCTGACCTACGGTGACGGTACAAAGGCGTTATACGGTCAGGACTTGGAATTTGCGAACTGGGTGAAGCGGCACGAAGGTACCATCGAGGTCACAAAGGTCGTCAAGGAAGGTACAAAGATTCGCTTTGTGTCCGGACCGCTGTGTGACATGGACGCAAAGGTAATCAAAGTGAACAAATCAAGGTCACAGGTACAGATCGCCATCGGTGGGGAAAACAGCGTGCTTTCCTCCATGTGGTGCGCCATCGAATATTTGCAGGACAACGCCGATTTGGACAAGCTGATGCACGACGAGCAAAAGGAAGAACAATGATGGATTATATCAATAAGGACAGTATTTATGCCATCGTCCGGGAGACTGGGAAAGCACTGCTGGATTTTATGCAAGAGAAGAACGCGGTCTACGCAAAGCCCGGAGAGGGTAATTATGTGACGGATTGCGATTTTGCGGTGCAGAAAATGTTGTTTTCCCGCCTGAAAGAAGTGCTGCCCGAAGCAACCTTTTACGGCGAGGAGGACACGGAGGGCAACACTGGAAAGGTGGCGGAAAAGGGCTACACCTTCATCATTGACCCCATCGACGGCACCACGAACCTCCTGTATGGCTACCATCATTCCTGCATTTCCGTAGGGCTGGCCAAGGACGGGGAAATGGTGCTGGGCGCGGTCTATAATCCCTTTACGGACGACTTTTACCGGGCGGAAAAGGGTAAAGGCGCGTATCTTAACGGAAAACGTGTAGAGGTTTTACCTCGCGGCATCAAAGACGGCATTGCGGCCTTCGGCATTGCAAGGTATAATGAAACGGATGCGAACCTGTTCTTTTCCATGGTGCGCAGGCTGTATGAAACCGCGCCCGGCATTCGGGAAGGCGGCTCGGCGGCGTTGGATTTATGTCGGGTCGCCGTGAACGCTAATGCGGTTTATGTGGAGTTCAAATTAAGTCCTTACGATTACGCGGCTGCGTCCCTGATTATTACGGAAGCGGGCGGCGTGATCGTCCAGCCGGACGGCAGCCCCTTATCGCTGCAACAGCCCTGCGGCGTGGTCGCGGGGAGCAAAGAGGCGGCAGACGAGCTGCTTTCTATGATTCAATCTCTCAAATCATCAGAAGGAGTGTAAAGACCCATGAAGATTTTAGTTGCCGGTGGTGCCGGATACATCGGAAGTCATACCTGTGTGGAGCTGCTTGCGGCGGGACACACCCCCGTTGTGGTGGATAATCTGTCCAATTCCTCCGAGGAATCCCTGCGCCGGGTGGAAAAGATCACCGGGACTGCCATCAGGTTCTATGAACAGGACGTGCAGGACAAGGCGGCGATGGACGCCATCTTCAAGGCGGAGCAGCCCGATGCGGTCATCAACTTTGCCGGCTTTAAGGCGGTGGGCGAATCCGTTTCCAAGCCGCTGGAATACTACCACAACAACCTGTTCGGCATGATTACCCTGTGCGAGGTCATGCGCGAGAACCACTGTAAAAACCTCATTTTCTCGTCCTCCGCCACGGTCTACGGCGACCCCGCTTTTGTGCCCATCACGGAGGAATGCTCCAAGGGTCAGTGCACCAACCCCTACGGTCAGACCAAGTCCATGCTGGAGCAGGTGCTCATGGACGTGTGCATCTCCGATCCCGAATGGAATGTGGTGCTTCTGCGCTACTTCAACCCCATCGGTGCGCATGAGAGCGGCCTCATCGGCGAAGACCCCAAGGGAATCCCCAACAATCTGGTGCCCTACATTGCGCAGGTGGCCTGCGGCAGACTGGAAAAACTCAGAGTAACCGGGAACGACTACGACACCCCGGACGGAACCGGCGTGCGCGACTACATCCATGTGGTCGATCTGGCCAAGGGACACGTTGCCGCGCTCAAAAAGCTGCAGCCCGGCTGCGGACTCAACATCTATAACCTCGGTACCGGCAACGGTTCTTCCGTCCTCGAGGTGCTGCACGCCTACGAAAAGGCCGTGGGACATAAGCTGCCCTACGAGATCGTTGCCCGCAGACCCGGCGACATTGCCACCTCTTACTGCAACCCCGCAAAGGCGGAAAAAGAGCTTGGTTGGAAGGCCGAAAAAAACATTATAGATATGTGCCGCGATTCGTGGAAGTGGCAGTCCATGAACCCTGACGGATACAGAAAGTAGGTAAATATGGGTAGATTATCAGGCAAATGCGCCGTCATTTTCGGCGGCGGGCAGACCCCGGGTGTGGACATCGGCAACGGCAGAGCCATTGCCCTGCGTTTTGCGGAGGAAGGCGCGGCGGTTTTTGTCACGGCGCGGCATTTGAAACGCGCAGAGGAAACCATCAGCATGATTCGGGAAAAGAACCCGGAAGCCGTGGCGTTTGCGTATGAAGTGGATGCAACGGACGAAAGCGCAGTGCAAAAAGCCCTGTCCGTTGCGGCGGAAAAAATGGGCAAAATCGACATTCTGGTGCAGAACATCGGCATTATGATGCAGAGCGACAAAAGTTTGCTCACCGTGGACAACGCAACCATTGATGCGATGATTGCCACCAACGAAAAAACCACCCTCTATGCCGTGCGCAACACAGTGCCGTATATGATGGAGCACGGCGGCTCTGTTGTGCTGGTGTCCTCCATTGCAGGCGCGATGGTCGGAAGCAACGCCAATATGTATAACGTCACCAAGGCCGGCATGACCCACATGGGCGAGCTTTTTGCCGGGATGCTGGCAAAGGACGGCATTCGGGTCAACACCATCATCTTGGGGATGGTGCAGACCAACATGGCGGTTTGCTTCAATCAGGAAAAGAACCATCAGTCCCGCGAAGAGGTCATTGCGAACCGCGATCAGGCCGTGCCTCTGCGCGGTGGGCAGGGAACGGCATGGGACACCGCCAATGCTGCCCTGTTCTTAGCCTCCGATGAAGCCAAGTTCGTCACGGGTGCGTCGCTGCCCGTGGACGGCGGCACCACCGTGAAACGCGGATAAAAAACTCAAATAAAGGAGATATTTTGTATGCTTACCAATATGTCCAAACTGCTGACCGGCGACCTTCTCAAAATCCTCTGCGACATGGGACACGGCGACACCATCGTGATTGCGGATGGCAATTTCCCCGGTGAAACCATGGGCAAGCGCGTGATCCATATGCCCGGCATTGACGCGACTGCGGTACTCAAGGCCATTGCGCCCGTTTTCCCGTTGGATGTGGCGTATTCCGAATTCCCTGCGCAGGTCATGGAAATGACCGATTCCGACAAGGCCAAGGGTCTGCCCGAGCCTGCCGCCTATGCGGACTTCAAAGCGGCACTGAACCCCCTGTATCCCGATTTGGAGCTTGGCAAAATTGAGCGCTTTGCGTTCTATGAGAAGGCAAAGAACGCTTACGCCGTCATCATGACCGGCGAGGAGCGCATTTACGGCAATCTGCTGCTGACCAAGGGCGTTGTGCTGTAACAAATTGGGAGACTTCATCGTTCATTAGGGGAGAAAGGGGGAGAGTGCCATGGGTCTCATCGGCAAGCGCAGGAGAATGTATCTGCGAAGCAAATCCTCGGGGCACTATGATCTCCCGTTGATCCTCATTGTGGTTTGCCTCATTGTCATTGGGCTTGTAGCCGTGGCCAATGCAACCATTGACCCCTACGCCACGGCTTCCGGCAAGGGCATCTTTTCGGTGCTTTCGCGCCTGACCTCCAACTCCTTTTACTGGCAGCTTGCGTGGGTCACGGCAGGGCTTGTGGCGGTGTTCCTCATTCAGTTATTCGATTACCGTATCTATGGGCAGCTTGCGCTGTATGCTTACATTGCGGTGCTGGGGATGCTGGGGCTTGTTCTTTTGCAGGAAGCCGGGCGCGGCGGCGTTAAGGCGTGGTTCTCCTGGATGAACGGCAACCGTTCCTTCCAGCCCTCAGAGCCCTGCAAGGTCGCCATCATTTTGACCCTTGCATGGCACACCTCCCACAAGGAAGCCCCCATCACAAAGGTGAAAGATTTCTTGCCCTTGCTTGTGCACTTTGCCATTCCCACGGCACTTGTCGTGGTGCAGGACGACTACGGCACCGCCATGGTGTTCCTCGCTATCTTCATCGGTATGATGTTCGTGGCGGGACTGGGCTGGAAGCTCATCTTGGGCTGCGGAGCGGCGGGCGTCGTCGGGTGCTTTGCCGCGTGGCCGTTTCTGTCGGATTTCCGCAAAGAGCGCGTTCTCACCTTTTTAGACCCTTCCCGCGACACCTCGGCGGCAGGCTATCAGGTCAAGTATTCCAAGATCGCCGTCGGCTCCGGGCAGATCTCCGGCAAGGGGCTGTTTCAGGAGGGCGCGATTTCCCAGCTCGACTTCGTGCCGGAAAAGCACACTGACTTCATTTTCTCCGTCACGGCGGAATCGGTGGGCTACATCGGCTGCATCGTCATTGTCGCGCTGTATCTGCTGCTGATCCTGCGCCTGTTCCATCTGTCCTATAAAACGCAGGATCGCTTCGGCGCACTCATCATCGCGGGTGTGGCATCCATGTTCCTTTTCCATGTGTTTGAGAACATCGGCATGACCATCGGCCTTATGCCCGTCACCGGCATCCCGCTGCCGTTCCTTTCTTACGGCGGTTCCAATATGCTGGCGAACCTCGCAGCCATAGGGCTTGTGCTCAATGTCTGCAAGAACAACGCAAAAACGGTTCTTTAACGAAATCCACCCTCATACGCTGATACAAAGCGTGTGGGGGTGTTTTTTTGTGCGGAACTATGTGCGATATGGAGAGAAGGAAGAAATTCCCTATCCGAGAAACGGGAAACTGCGGGTGCTTGTCTGTGTCGGGATGCTTGCGGTGCTCTTTGGGCTGAAATGCGTGCCGAATGAGAAGGTGCAGGGGATGCTTAACAAGGTTCGGACGGTGTCCACAGCACAGGTCGTACCAGATGAGGAGGACATCGGGAAACTGTCGCTGGTGTCCCAAATGCTGCCCGAGGCGGTGCAGAGCGTGTGGCAGGAAAACACAGGGGAAATCAAGCTGTCTCCGCCTTTTGCAGACGGAATCTTGCTCAATGACGGAAATACCGGCGCGGTGTTTGAGGGCAAGGGGGAGGTGCTGGCCGGAAACAGCGGCAAAGTGGAAGCGGTCACAAAGGTAGAAAACGGCTTTGCGCTTGTCATCGACTACGGAAACGGGGTAAAGGTCGCCTATGCGCCGCTTACCGGTGTCAAGGTTGCGCCGGAGGAGATCGTGGAGGCCGGGCAAGCCATCGGCATTGCGCTGGATGTGGGGAAGGCCAAGCAGATTCACGTTTTAGTGACGCGCAACGGCGAGGAGGTTGGGGCGAAAGAATGGCTCAAATAGGGAAAATCCGCTTGTCGCCGTGGCTGCTTGCACTGTTGGGTGTCGGTATTTTGCTGAATGAAGGACTGATGCTGGGTGTGGGGCTGCTGTGCGTGCTTGCGCATGAAGGCGGGTATATCCTTATGGCGCGGCGGTTCGGGGCGCGTACGGAGCGGGTGAACATTTGCCCCTTCGGCGGGGTAGCGGAAATTCAAGGGCTATATGACCTGTCGCCGTGGGAGGAAACCGAGGTCGCGCTGGCGGGGCCGCTGGTGAGCGTTCTGCTGGCGTCTCTCTGTGGTTTTCTGGCGCACATTTTCCCGAAAAATGCAGGATTTCTGGACAGCCTGATGCTGCTCAACGGCAGCCTTGCCATGTTCAATCTGTTGCCTATTTTTCCGCTGGACGGCAGCCGGATCGTATCACGCATCACGGAAGGCAAGCGCGGGGAACGCTTGATTGCACGTTTGCTGACCATTTTCGGCTTGGGATTCGGCTTGCTCCTTGTGCTGTTGGGTGCGTTGTTCGGGCTAGCGAATGGGCGGGTCAATGTGACATGGATGCTGTGCGGAGCCTATATCATTTATG
>DCHO01000078.1:0-1553 GCA_002315655.1 Christensenella sp. UBA1750 | reverse complement strand
TTATGAAAACATAAAAAGAAGGAAAGCGCAGCCATTTGCGCAGATGCGCAGGACTGCGGCGCGGGAAGGACTGCTGTATCGGAAAAGGATTGTGAAAGTGCAGCAATTCGCGGCAAAAGCGGGAATCAGCGAAACCGAAATTCTGCGGCACCTGCCGGGCGGAGTGCTGTGCAAAGTGACTTGGCTGGACGAGAACGGCAGCGAGATTTCCGCTAAATTCCTATAAGAAACGGCCTCTGCGCGGGACGCAGAAGCCGTTTTGTCAATCATAGCGTTTTTCAAAGGTACACAGGCGCACGGTTCCGTCCATCGTTTCGCCCGTGATGGAAAATTGCGGCATCCTCCGCATTTGCCCGTTTGTATGTGATGTTCATTTACTTTGCCAGCTTTGCAAACAGGTCGCGGAACAGCTCATCGCGCTTGATGCGCCAGACGGCGGAGATCATGTGCCGTTTGTGGTCGAAGGCGAAATGGTCGTCATACTCGGGAATGGGCGCGGGGATGAGCTCGGCTTCCATGAAGCGGTCGTCCTCATTGAGCAGCCAGCCGATGGCAGTCACGTCCCAGATGACCCGCGACCAGACCTTGCCGGAAGCGTAGGAGTTGGCGGCCTCGCAGGTGTGCTCCACCAGATAATCGCACAGGGCGTTTTTTCCTTTGAGCCAATAGTTCAGCTCCGGCTCGGTGGTGTAGAACGCGGAGACCACGCCCTGACAGGGAAGCTGAATCAGCGGCACACCGCAACCGAAGACCACTCTTGCGGCGGCAACGTCCTGAAACATATTGAACTCTCTCGTGTCCGGGTGATGGATGGAGTGTCCGCCCAGCCACACCAGCACGATGTTTTCCTTCACGCATTCGTCCATGAGCAGCGCGGAGGCCACATTGGTGATGGCGCCGATGGCGGCGACATAGAGAGGCTGCTCGGGAGAATAGCCTTTTGCCAGCTCGACCAGATGACGTGCGGCAGGGGAGTCCACGGGGGTCTTATCATCGGGCAGATAGGTTTCGCTTCCCTTGAAGACTGTGGGGAGCAGATCGTCCCGCCCGGCGAATTTGAGCAGCTTCAGAATCTCATTGTAGCTTCTTTCCATGCCGTCCTTGGGGCCGGTGGAGTTTTCGTTGAAGAAGGGCGCGGCGTGAAGCCCTTTCACGGTGCACTTTTCCGTGGAGCGGATGAGGTAGGAGAGGGCAAACTGGTCGTCGATCTCGTTGTAGGTGTCGGTGTCCAGCACCACATCAATGTGCCCTTTGGGCGGCTGCAGGTTTTTGATGCGCTGTTCTAAGGTCATGAAAATGCCTCCTTGCGTTTATTTCGTTGCCCATAGTATAGCAGGTTCTTTTCGGAATTGCAAAGGGCGCATAAATATTGTATAATATATGTATATTTGACCGCAAAGGAGCTTCTCCATGAGCAAAATCCACCTTTTATCCCCTGAAAACGGGAAAATCCTGACGCTTCTTCGCCCGGAGATCCTTTCCTATGTTGAAAACCCCATCCCTTACGCAGTCAACGAGATCGACTGGCTGCACCTAAATGAGGAACCCGTGGA
>DCHO01000079.1:3624-6441 GCA_002315655.1 Christensenella sp. UBA1750 | reverse complement strand
AAGAAGAACAACCGTCTCAACGTGCCCTGTCCAGGGGAAGAGATCGACGGGCTGGGCTTTTTCGGCGCGGTAGCCGTGGGCGGTTAAGAATTTTAGGTCGCGGGCGAGGGTGTCGGGGCCGCAGGAGACGTAGACGATGCGAGAGGGCTGATGGGCACAGAGGGCGGAGAGGAATTCCTCCGACGCGCCGGAACGGGGCGGGTCCATGAGCACAACATCCAAAGGCTCCTGCAGGGTAGAGAGAAAATGACCCGCGTCGCCGCGCAGGAAGCGAGCATTTTTGATGCCGTTGCGCTTGGCGTTGACGGCGGCATCCCTGACGGCGGCGGGGTTCAATTCCACACCGATGACCGACTTACAGTGCTTTGCCGCGATGAGCCCCAAGGTGCCCACGCCGCAGTAGGCATCCAGCAGGGTTTCTTTACCCGAAAGTCCCGCGTAGGCAATGGCGGTCTCATAGAGCTTTTCCGCCTGCACCGGGTTCACCTGATAGAAGGACTGCGCGGAAATGCGGAAGTTGAGCCCGCAGATCACATCCTCGATGGCGCCTTTTCCCGCAAGCACAATGTCCTTAGTTCCCAGCACCATGGAGGTCTTTTTGTCGTTGATGTTGAGCACGACAGTGTCCACATCCGGGCAGTTTTTGAGGATTGCCGCCACAAAATCGCGCTTGCGGGGGATATTTTCCGAGGCGGAGACCAGCACCAACAGCATTTCGTCTATCCGAAGCCCCGTGCGCACCAGAATGTGCCGGAGAATCCCGGTCTTTCTGTCCTCATCGTAGATCGGGATGCGAAAGGACTGGATCAGCTCCCGCACCTTCCCGATGACTGCGTCCGCCTTCTCATTTTCGATGAGACAGTGCTCCACCGGCACAACGTCATGCGTTCCTTTGCGGTAAACGCCAAAAATGACCCTTCCCCTGCCCACAAAGGACAGCACCGCATGGGACTTGCAGCGGTAGTGGTAAGGTTCCTCCATCGGAAGGATGGGAAGCACCCGGCAGAAGGGCGACAGAAGCTCCTGCATTTGTTCCTGCTTGAGGGCAAGCTGCTCCCTGTATGAGCATTTCGTCAGTTGACAGCCCCCGCACTTTTCCGCATAAGGGCACTTGAAAAGCAATTCTTCCATATTCACAAACTCACTTTTGTGGTATAAAAACACTTCCTAAATTCGCAGCCATTAGGAAGTGTTTTTGATTTTGTTTAATTTCCGTACACGGCATACACCGTGGCATCGCTGACCTTATCCAGCTCGCTGTAAATGTCGATGGAGGTCTCCCCGTTTTCATCGGCATACAGTCCGGAATACCCGCAATTCTGCCCCAGTGCAACGTAGGCGATGGCGTTGTTTTGCAGCTTCACATTCTTTTCGGTCTTTTCGCCCCTGTCGTTTATGGTAACTATGGTCAGCACCCAGGAATCCTCATCGAAAAGGCTCTCCCACGCCGCAAAAGCGGAGAGCAGCTGCGCCTTGCTTTCGGGCACATCCACGTCATATTTGTAGCCCGTCCATTCCTGCGCATTTTCCTCGCCATCCCGCACGCCGGAAATGGAGATCAGATCGAGTGTTCCCGCGTCCAGGACATAGGTCAGCGTCAGTCCCAAGGTGTCGTAGGCTTCCACGGTAAGCTGCCCGTCCGTGATGCTCTGCCCGCGGATAGTCTCGCTTTCGGACGGATACACCGCGGCAAACATTTCATACGCCGTTTTGTCCGCCAGAGACGGATGAACCAGATTCACAATGGGCAGCACGGAATAGGTTTCATCGCCGGTCTTCTGTGCCAGATAGCCGCGCCCGTCCGGCAGATACGCCATCAGCGTGTCGCTCATGTCAATGATGCAAATGTCCTTGTCCACAAAGACATTGCCGCGGCTCTGTCCCGTGGAATACACACAGGAAAAATTGGAATGCCGCGTTAGCTGCGCCGTCAGGCTCGCCCGCTCGGTCAATTCCGTATAATCAATCTCCCGCGCCCCGCAGCCTACAAGGCAGGTCATCAGCAGCACAAGGCACAGCAAAAGTGCAATTCTTTTCACGCTAAATCTCCTCATCGGGGTTCTCGGCGCGTTCCAGCAGACGCTCCATGTCCTTGTCCTCGTCGCCCGCAAAGCCCTCCTGCATATCAACAGCCTCGCTCACGGTCTCCTCGGTCTGCATAGTCTCGCCGTTCTCGTTTTCAAGCAGTTCCTCGTCCTCTTCCTCCGCCTTTTCTGTGGCGGTCACAGCCACGATGCGGGAGGAATCGGCAAGGCGCATGACGCGCACGCCCTGGGTGTTTCTGGACAGCAGGGAAATGTCGTTTACGGCGGTTCTGATGATGGTGCCGTCGTCGGCGATCATCATCAGGTCATCATCTTCCTTGACGGGCATGAGTGCCGCCAGATACCCCGTCTTTTCGGTGACGGACATGGCCTTGATGCCCTTACCGCCGCGGCTCTGGGGACGGTATTCCTCTGCCGCTGTGCGCTTGCCGTAGCCCTTTTCGGAGATGGCAAGAATCTGGTCGGTCTCCTGCACGGGGCTCATGGAAACCACCTCGTCGCCGTCATTTAGGTCAATGGAGCGCACGCCGGAAGCGGTTCTGCCCATGGCACGCACATTGTCCTCATGGAAGCGGATGGCCATGCCGCCGCGTGTGCCGATCATGATTTCCTTGGTGCCATCCGTAAATGCCACGCCGATTAAGGTGTCGTCGTCGCGCAGGTTCAGCGCCACAAGACCGCCGGCGCGGATGTTGCGGAACTCGGAAATCTCGGTCTTCTTGATGATGCCCTTGCGCGTCGCCATCACAAGCATTCCGTTTGCGTTTTCCTC
>DCHO01000079.1:1974-3515 GCA_002315655.1 Christensenella sp. UBA1750 | reverse complement strand
GCCTCGGGAATCTCGTAGCAGGTCAAGCGGAACACGCGGCCTCTTGTGGTGAAGAAGAACAGATCGGAGTGGGTCGAGGTGACGAAAATGTGCTCGGCGTAGTCTTCCTCGCGGGTGGTCATGCCGGAAATGCCCTTCCCGCCGCGCTTCTGGGCGCGGTAGGTGTCGGCGGACACGCGCTTGACGTAACCGAAGTGCGTCAGCGTCACCGCCATCTTTTCCTCCTCGATGAGATCAGCCAGCATAATCTCATCGTCCACCGGCACAATCTCTGTGCGGCGCGGGTCGTTGTATTTGTCCTTGATAATTAAGATTTCCTCGCGGACAATGCCCTTGACCAACTCCTCGCTGCCCAGCACGTCTTTTAAGTGCGCAATGGTCTTCTGCAATTCGTCGTATTCGTCGCGCAATCTCTGGCGTTCCAAGCCGACCAAACGCTGCAAGCGCATATCGAGGATCGCCTGTGCCTGCTTTTCGGAAAGTCCAAAGCGGCTCATCAGGCCGTCCTTGGCCTCCTGCCCGGTCTTGGTGGAGCGGATGAGGGTGATCACTTCGTCGATATGGTCAAGCGCGGTGAGCAAGCCCTCCAAAATGTGGGCGCGGGCTTCCGCTTTGTTCAAGTCGTAGCGGGTTCTGCGGATGATGACATCCTTCTGATGCTCGATGTAATAATAGAGCATTTCCCGCAGATTGAGGACTTTCGGCACACCGCCCACCAGTGCCAGCATATTGACGCCGAAGGTGTCCTGCATCTGGGTGTGCTTGTATAGGGTGTTGAGCACCACCTGGGCGTTTGCGTCCTTTTTCAGCTCAATGACGATGCGCATCCCGGTGCGGTCGGATTCGTCGCGCAGGTCGGAGATGCCCTCCACCTTTTTCTCATGCACCAGGTCGGCAATGGACTTGACCAGCCGCGCCTTGTTGACCTGATAGGGAATCTCGGTGACAATGATGCGGTTGCGGCCGTTGGCCATCGCCTCGATCTCGCTCTTGGCACGCATGGTGATGTGACCGCGACCGGTCATGTAGGAGGACTTGATGCCGTTCAGACCCATGATGAGGCCTGCGGTGGGGAAGTCCGGCCCCTTGATGATGGTCATTAAGTCGTTCACGGTGCAATCCGGGTGATCCAGCATATACACCACGCCGTCAATGACCTCGCCCATGTTGTGCGGGGGTATGTTGGTCGCCATGCCCACGGCAATGCCGCCGGAGCCGTTGACCAGCAGGTTCGGGAACCGGGAGGGCAGCACCTCGGGCTGCATTAAGGTTTCGTCAAAGTTCGGGTAAAAATCCACCGTCTGCTTGTCCAGATCGGCGGTCAAATCTGCCGCCATCTTGGAAAGCCGCGCTTCGGTATAACGCATGGCGGCGGGAGAGTCGCCGTCCACGGAGCCGAAGTTGCCCTGCCCTTCCACCAGCATATAGCGCATGGAGAAGTCCTGTGCCAGACGCACCATGGCATCGTACACGGCAGAATCCCCGTGGGGGTGATATTTACCCAGCACGTCGCCGACGATTCTTGCAGACTTGCGGAAGGG
>DCHO01000079.1:0-1872 GCA_002315655.1 Christensenella sp. UBA1750 | reverse complement strand
CGGGACACAATGACCGCCATGGCATAGGAAATAAACGAGTTCTTGAGCTCGTGTTCAATGTCCAGCGGCACCAGCCGTTCGCCTTCGTAATTGTTTTTATTTTCCATGTCCATGACCATTCTCTCCTAATCCTGTTTTCACTTGCTTCTCAACACTTTCCTCAAAAGCCTTCGCGTCCTTCAAATGATGTGCTCATCACCGCTCCCGGCTTCCGTAGGGGCGGGGTCTCCCCGCCCTCGTTCCTGTTGGACTTCCCACAACTCTATGCCCGGCGCGACTTGCCGCACTCACCCTTACCACCGCACTTCCCGTCGCGCCCCCGCGCACGCCGCAGGCGTGCGCGGCTTGGCAGGGGGTGTTTGAGGGGGAGCGCCAGCGCCCCCTCAATCGCAAAATCCAACGCTATATGTCTAAGTTCTCCACAAGGTTCGCGTTCTCGGTGATAAAGTCCCTTCTCGGCTCCACCTTATCGCCCATGAGCAACGTGAACAATTCATCCGCGCTCACTGCGTCGGACAGCGTGACGCGCTTCATAATGCGCCGTGCGGGGTCCATGGTGGTCTCCCAGAGCTGCTCTGCGGACATTTCGCCCAAGCCCTTGTACCGCTGCACGGTCACATCGTTTCCTCTGCCGATCTCGTCCAGCTTGGCCTGCAATTCCTCATCGGAATACACATAATGCTCCTTCTTGTTCTTGACCACCTTGTAAAGCGGCGGCTGCGCCACATAGACATACCCGCCGTCAATTAAGGGGCGCATATAACGGAAGAAGAAGGTGAGCAGCAGAATACGGATGTGGCTTCCGTCCACATCGGCATCGGTCATACAAACGATGCGGTGATAGCGCAGCTTTTCGGGATTGAACTCGTCCCCGATGCCCGCGCCGAAGGCGGTAATCATCGCCTTGATTTCCTCGTTGGCCAACATTCTGTCGAGTCTTGTCTTTTCCACGTTCAGAATCTTGCCGCGCAAAGGAAGAATGGCTTGGAAATTCCGGTCTCTGCCGTTCTTTGCGGAGCCGCCGGCGGAGTCGCCCTCCACCAGATAGATTTCGCACTTGGAAGGGTCGCGTTCGGAGCAGTCCGCCAATTTACCGGGCAGAGACGTGCTTTCCAGCAGGCTCTTGCGGCGGGTCAAATCTCTCGCCTTTCTCGCGGCCTCGCGGGCGCGGGAAGCCATTAAGCACTTATCCAGTATGGTCTTGGCCAGCGCGGGGTTTTCCTCCAAAAAGACCTCCATGCCCTCATAGAGCACGGTGTCCACATACCCTCTCACCTCGGAGTTGCCCAGCTTGGTCTTGGTCTGCCCTTCAAACTGCGGCTCCACCAATTTGACGGAGATCACGGCGGTCAGCCCTTCACGGATGTCCTCGCCGGACAGGTTCGCATCGGAATCCTTGAGGATTTTCGCCTTGCGTCCGTAGTCGTTGATCACCCTTGTCAGTGCCCTTCTGAAGCCCTCCAGATGGGTGCCGCCCTCAAAGGTATTGATGTTGTTGGCAAAGGTGAACACGTTCTCGGAATAAGCGTCATTGTATTGCAGAGCAACTTCAATGGAGGTGGTGTCCTTCATGCCGGAGAAATACAGCGGCTGGGGAAACAGCACCTCATGGTTCTTGTTCAGATATTCAATAAAGGAGCGGATGCCGCCCTCATAGTGGAAAACCGCGTGCGCACCCTCGCCGCGCAGGTCGGTAAGCTCAATTCTGATACCCGCATTTAAGAACGCCAGCTCACGCAGTCTCTTTTTCAGAGTCTCAAAGGAAAGGGCGGTAATGTCTTCAAAAATCTGGTCGTCCGGCCGCCAGTGCAGCGTGGAGCCGTGCTCCTCGGTCTGCCCCACGATCTTCAAATCATAAAGCGGCTTGCCCCG
>DCHO01000067.1:400-11756 GCA_002315655.1 Christensenella sp. UBA1750 | reverse complement strand
CTGTGAAATCTATCCCGTTTCTTTGCGCATGATTTCAAGTCTTGTTATACATTTATTTACCTTTTTTGACAGCTTGGGCTCCCCCATTGCAGGGGCGCGAACGATTCGGTTTACTGCAAATCAAGGGGCGGGACACCAAAAGGCTCGCCCGCGTGCGGGAGAGCTGTCATTTTTCGGCTTGCCGAAAAATGACTGAGAGGGCACTCCCCCTCTATTCCAACCCCGCCACAAATTCCCCGATGCGGGTAATGCCCTTTTCGATGGTCTCCATGGAGATGGCATAGGACAGGCGCACATAGTCGCCGGTGCCAAAGCCGCTCCCGGGCACCACGGCCACCAGATTCTTCGCCAGCAGCAGCTTTGCAAAGCTGTCGCAGTCGGTAATGACCTCGCCGTCTGCGCACTTCTTCCCAAAGAGGTCGGAGACCTTCATCATCACATAGAACGCGCCCTTGGGCTCCACGCAGGAGATGCCGGGGATGGCGTTGATCATCTCGCAGATGCGGTTCTTTCTCTTTTCAAACTCCTTGACCATCCGGTTCCGTTCCTCGGCAGGGCTTTCCAGTGCCCTCACCGCGGCATACTGGGCGATGGTGTTGGGGCCGGAGGTGGAATGGCTCTGGTAATTGGTCATGGCCTTGGCCACGTTTTCGGGGGAGGCGGTGTAGCCGATGCGCCAGCCGGTCATGGCATAAGCCTTGGAAACGCCGTTGATGGTGATGGTTCTGTCATAAAATTCCGGGCAGATGGACGCGATGGAAACGTGCTTCTCCCCGTCATAAATCAGGAACTCGTAAATCTCGTCCGCCACAATGTAGAAATCATGCTTCACGGCCAAATTGCCGATGGCAGTCAATTCTTCCTTGGAAAACACATAGCCGTTGGGATTGTTGGGGGAGGTGAGGATGATGGCGCGGGTTCTGTCCGTCACCTTGCTCTCGATTTCCTCCGCCGTGGGCTTGAAGCTGTTTTCGGGTGCGCCCATCACGGGCACGGGCACGCCGCCCGCCATTTTCACAATCTCGGGGTAGGACACCCAGTAAGGCCCGGGGATCAGCACCTCGTCGCCTTCCTCACAGAGCGCCATAAAGGAATTGAACAGGGACTGCTTGGCGCCGTTGGAGATCACGATCTGGGACGGCTTATAGACAATACCGTTGTCCTTCAAAAATTTTCCGCACACCGCCTTCTGCAATTCAGGGCTTCCGTAAGCGGGCGTGTAGCGGGTCATCCCCTGATCCAGCGCTTCCTTTGCGGCATCACGGATATTTTCCGGCGTGTCAAAGTCGGGCTCGCCGGCACCGAAGCCGACCACATCCAACCCCTGCGCCTTCAATTCTTTTGCCTTTGCGTTGATCGCCAACGTGGGCGAGCCGGGAATCGCCAGACAACGGGAAGAAACCTTCATTTTTGTATCCTGACCTTTCTATTGCATTGGGGAAAATTCCCCGGAAAATGACGTTTTTGCAGTGAAAAAAATTCTTGCGCAGGATCGCGCAGAGAACCGATGATGAAAATTTACCACAAATCCCGAAATTATGCAAGTGATTTTCGGTCAAAATTCAAAATAAAGTTGTAAAAAACTTGTTCAAACGGTGTTTTGCAAGTCGATTGCAATTCTCCCTTCATTTTTGATGCTTTTCCTTCATAAAATCCATAGATTCTTTTCCCGGTAAAGCATTGAACTTCCCTATAAAATCTGCTATTATAAGTTTACAGGTTTTTTACTGACTTCAACCCGACTTTAAGGAGGAAAAATTCATGAACATCAAACTCGGTTATCAGATCTATTCCGCAAGAGACGTGGCGGAAACCAATCTTGAGCTCGTCTGCGAAAAGCTCAAGGAATACGGCTATGACGGCGTGGAGTTCGCCGGCTTCTACGGCAAGACCAAGGAAGAGGTCAAGGCGATCTTAGACAAGACCGGCCTTGTCGCCGTCTCCTCCCACGTTCCCTACGATTCCATCGTTGCCGACATGGAAGGCACCATCGAATATCACAAGTACTTAGGCTGCAAGTACATCGCCATCCCCTACCTTTCCGAAGAACTGCGTCCCGGCGCTCCCGGCTTTGCCGAGGCCATCAAGACCGTCTACACCTTCGGTGCGCTGTGCAAGCAGAACGGCATTCAGCTCCTCTACCACAACCACGACTTTGAGTTCATTCAGCTCTCCGGGATGTACGGCCTCGATTTCCTCTACGCCGCCACGCCCGCTGACATTCTCGCCACCGAATTGGACACCTGCTGGGTCAAGGTCGCCGGGGAAGACCCCGCCGCCTACATCCGCAAGTATGCAAACCGCTGCCCCATCGTGCACCTCAAGGACTTCATCGGCGCGAAGAAGGAAGGCGAAGCCATGTACGCCCTCATCAAGGCCGACGGCTCTGACGATGTGAAGGTCGAGGCCAACAAGGAGCCCGCCTTCGACTTCCGCCCCGTGGGCTACGGCAAGCAGAACATCCCCGAGATCATCAAGGCCGGCCTCGAATCCGGCGCCACCTGGTTCGTCGTCGAGCAGGATCGCTCCTCCGAGCGCCCCTCTCTGGATGCCGCCAAGATGTCCTGCGACTACGTCCGCGCCCTGTAAAAATCCCCGCATAGGCTTCCCCGTTGAACCGTAGGGGCGGGGTCTCCCCGCCCTCGTCCCTCATTCTTCATTCTTCATTTTTCAGTCTTCAATATTCATTCCTTCGTTCCCTCTCCCGCCCGCAGGCGGCGTTCTCTGGCTTCCCCGTCCGCAGATGGGGAAGCTGGCATTTTGCAAGCTTGCTTGTAAAATGACTGAAGGGGTCTCCTCTCCTGCCCACAGGCGTAGGTTCCCCCGGCTAACCGTAGGGGAGGGGTCTCCCCGCCCTCATCCCTCATTCTTCATTTTTCAATTTTCAGTCTTCAGTCTTCATTCCTTCGTTCCCTCTCCCGCCCGCAGGCGGCGTACCTGGCGCCTCCGCTTGCGGGGGAGCTGTTTTGAAGATGGGATTTATCCCATCTTCAAAACTGAGGGAGTCCCCGGGCGCGGTTACGCCGCGCCCGGCACTCCGGCAGGTTCCCCCTTGCGGGGGAACCTGCCGGAGTGCATCCCCACCCAAGGAGGACACATTTATGTCAAACAAGCCCTTCCCCCGCACCGAGGTTGCCGGTGTCTCCCTTCCCCGTATGCTCATGGGCACCAACTGGGTCTACGGCTGGTCGCACACCTCTGCCGCTGCCGATGCCAACATCAAGCGGCTGAACCACAACAAGGAAGCTATCGAGGCGATGCTGGAAGCCTACCTTTCCTACGACATCAACGCCATCATGGGGCCTCTTTCCGATAAGCCCTTCACCTACGATGCCATCCACGCCGCCGAGGACAAGACCGGCAAGGGCATCATCATCATCGACACCCCCATCATCAACGTGGACGACAACGCAGCCGCCCGCAAAGAGACCGAAGCCATTTTAGACAGGGTTCGCGACGGCGGCGCCACCTTCTGCCTGCTGCACCACTCCTCCGTGGAACAGCTTGTCAACAAGAACAAGCGCACCATCGACCGCCTTCCCGACTACCTCTCCATGGTGCGTGACCGCGGCATGATCCCCGGCCTCTCCGCCCATATGCCCGAGCTCATCCTCTATTCCGATGCCAACGAGTACGACGTGCAAACCTACATCCAGCTTTATAACTGTATGTCTTTCCTGATGCAGGTCGAGGTCGAGCAGGTCAATAAGATCATCTGGGAAGCCAAAAAGCCCGTTATGACCATCAAATCCATGGCCGCCGGACGTTGCTCCCCCTTCGTCGGCCTCTCCTTCTCCTATGCCACGTTGCGCCCCTGCGACATGGTCACCGTCGGTGCCATGACCTGCGAAGAAGTGCATGAGGATGTGGAGATCGCCATGGCCGCTCTGGAACACCGCCGCCCCATCTTGGAAGGCCGCAATTCCCCCAACCGCACCGAAGTTCTCAAATAAAAACCACAAACCCCGTTTTTCATGGGGCGGGGAAACCCCGCCCCTTTTCGTTATTCAGGAGACTTTATGAAACGTGTTCTTTCCCTGTTCCTCTGCACCGTCCTTTTTTTGCTCCCCCTCTCCGCCTGTTCCGCACCGGAACAGCCGATGGGCGCACCCAAGCTCACCGTGACCTACCTCTCCGTGGGCAAGGCCGACTGCATCCTGCTGGAATCCGACGGCCACTGCGCCCTCATCGACACGGGCAAAAACAAAACCGGCGAGGAAATTCTGTCTCTCCTTGCCGAAAAAGGCGTGGAGAAGCTGGATTTTATACTGCTCACCCACCTGGACAAGGATCACATCGGCGGCGCGGACACCGTGCTTTCCGGCATTTCCGTGGATGCGGTCTACGCGCCCCACTATGTCAAGGACAACAAACAATACGATCAATATATTTCCGCGCTGGAAGAAAACAACCACACCCCCATCGAGCCGCAGGAGAACCTTTCCTTCTCCTTTGGCACGGCCACCGTCACCCTTTTTCCCGCTGCGCAGGATTCCTATGCGGAATCCAACGACTATTCCATTTTCGCGGAAGTTCAGGTGGATTCCGTTTCCTTCCTTTTCACAGGGGATGCCGAGGATATTCGTTTGACCGAATACCTCTCTGCCACCCCTTCCCCCTGCACCGTCCTGAAAGTCCCCCACCACGGGCAGAAATGCGACGCCTCCAAACTGTTTTTATCCACCGTTTGCCCCAAGGTCGCCGTCATCACCGATTCCGAGAAAGACCCCGCCGATTCCGAAATCCTATCTTTCCTCCAATCCCTGAAAACCACAACCTATGAAACCGTCAACGGCACCGTCACCGTCACCACCGACGGTCTACAGCTCTCTGTCCAACAGGAATCATAAAAACGCCGCGCAGTTCCCGGGTTCCGTCGAGGAACCCCGCGGCCTGCACCCCACCCCTTGCGGGTGGGGTGCAGGTTAGCGCACAAACTGTATTTCCAGAAAGGAGCATCCCCCATGAAATCCTTCCTCGAATCTGCCTCCCGCGTCGTCCCCTCCAAGCGCCAGCTGGATTGGTTCGACACCAACTTTTACGCCTTCGTCCATTTCGGCGTCAATACCTTCACCGACAAAGAGTGGGGCAACGGCACCGAGCCCGAATCCATCTTCAATCCCGTAAAACTGGACTGCGACCAGTGGGTCTCCGCCATGAAATCCGTGGGCATGAAGGGCATGGTACTCACCTGCAAGCACCATGACGGCTTCTGCCTCTGGCCATCCAAGTACACCGAACATTCCGTCAAAAACAGCCCCTTAAAGCGTGATGTCGTCCGAGAAGCCGCGGAAGCCTGCGCCCGCGGCGGGCTCAAGTTCGGCGTGTATCTCTCCCCGTGGGACAGAAACTCCGCCCTCTACGGGACGGATGCCTACAACGACTATTTCTGCAACCAATTAACCGAGCTGCTCACCCAGTACGGCGACATTTTCTGCGTCTGGTTCGACAATGCCTGCGGCGAAGGCCCCAACGGCAAAAAGCAGGTCTACGATTTCCCCCGCTACATCAAGCTCATCCGCGAATTGCAGCCGAACGCCGTCATTTTCAACGATTTCGGCCCCGATGTCCGCTGGTGCGGCAACGAAGCCGGTGTCGCCCGCACTGCCGAATGGGCAGTTGTACCTCACGAATTAGTGCCCTACGCAGACATTCAGACCGAAAGTGCGCCGCTTTATGACCTTGGCAATCTTGTCACCTACAACACCGACCCCCAGAGCGGCTTTATGCCCCAGATCCTCTATTCCGAAGGCCTGTCCTTCTGCCCTTGCGAGATCAATATGTCCATCCGCCCCGGCTGGTTCTGGCACAAAAACGAGGAACCGCATTCTCTGGAACGCCTCTGGAAGACCTACTTAACCTCCGTCGGCGCGAATGCTTCCTTCAATCTCAACCTGCCGCCCACAAGCGAAGGCCTCATCGACGAGCGCGACGTCAAGCGTCTTTCTGAGTTCGGCACACTGCTCAAAAAAGAGCTGGGCAATCCCCTGCCCGCTTCCGTTTCCCATGTGGATGACGGCAAAAAATGGCAGGGCATTTGGGACATTTCCTTTGATTCCGCCGATACCGCCGTCAAAACCATCGTTCTGCGGGAGGACATTGCAAACGGTCAGCGCATCGAGGGCTTCAAAATCTACGATGCAGAGGGCGACCCCCGCTATCCCCTCTATTTCGGCACCACCGTGGGCAACCGTGCAATATGCCCCCTTAAAAAGCCCTTTGAACTGCAAAATCCCTTGACCGATACCTCCAATGCCTCCATAAAGACCCTGCGCATCGAAGTCACCGCCTCCCGCAGCGTTCCTTTCCTGCTCTCCGTGGAAGCCTTCTGATTTCTTCTATCCAACAGGCTACGAGGGGGCGCTCCGGTAAGTCAGCATTCACCCGGCTGCACGTTGTCGCGCCCGCCCGGCACCTGCTGTCCTCCAACAGGAACGCCCGTCTTTCGGTTCTCTCCCCATCTTTGTCCGACAAAATTCCCTTGTTCTCTCTTGAACAGGAACGAAAGTACGCCCCGCTTCCGTCCTTCCTTGGGCTCCGTCGAGGAGCCCGTGGCCTGAGCCCCCCCGCCGCGACGCTTCGCGTCGCGGTGGGGGTGCTCAGGGCGCTTCACCATACCGACCGCAAAAGGAGCCACAATATGCCCGATACCGCCTCCATCTTCACCGGCAAAACCGAAGCCTACGCCGCCCGCTCCGCCTACCCCAATGCCCTTTACGATGCCCTGTTCTCCCGCATCCCGGAAAATGCCGTCATCGCGGACTTAGGCTCCGGCACCGGCAAATTCACCGAACCTCTCTTGCAGCGCGGCAACCCCGTTTTTGCCGTGGAGCCCAACGCCGAAATGCTGCAAAAGGCCGCGCCTCTTTCGCAATATTCCAACTATCACCCCGTTTTGGCCCCGGCGGAGCGCACCACGCTTCCCGAAGCCTCCCTCGACCTCATCACCTGCGCCGCATCCTTCCACTGGTTCGACTTCCCCGCTTTCCAGACCGAGTGCCGCCGCATCCTGCGGAAAAATGCCCTTGTCGCCCTCACTTGGGAAGTCCGCACCCCGTCTGCTCCCGTCAATCAGGCGCACGCGCAGGTGCTCGCCCGCTTCTGCGAAGGCTTTACCTCCTTATCTCACGGCCACGATGCCTCTTTATCCCTTTTCTCGCAGTTTTTCTGCGATTACGAAACCCTATCCTTCCCCGTTCCCCGGACAATGGATAAGGAAGCCTTCATCCGCCGCTCCCTTTCCTCCTCCTACGCCCCCAAGGAAGGTGACAGCAACTATTCCCCCCTCATCCGCGCCCTTTCCGACCTTTTTGATGAACAACAAAACGGCGGGCACATCACCGTCCCCGCCGCGTTCCTGCTCTATATCGGTCACATCCAATGATTCCTTAGAAAACACATTCTCCCCCTTCCCACAGGGGAGGGTGCGGGAGGGCACGCCCTCCCGCCCGCAGAGCAGCCCCCGAGACAAGCCGGATGGCTTGTCTCGGGGGCTGCTCTGCGTCTTATGCCGTTTCGATGGCGTTTGCGGCCTGCAATTTCAGCTTTTCAATGGCTGCCTCGCGCATTTTGTATTTGAGTATCTTTCCCGCCGCATTCATGGGGAAGGCGTCCACAAAGTCCACATATCTCGGAACCTTGTGCTTGGCCATGTGGGTGAGCACATATTCCTTGACCTCCTCCTCGGTCATGGTCTCGCCCTCTTTTAATACGATGCACGCCATGATCTCCTCGCCGTAATCCTTGGAGGGCACGCCGATGACCTGCACATCGCTGACCTTGGGATGGGTATAGATAAATTCCTCAATTTCCTTGGGGTAAATATTCTCGCCGCCGCGGATAATCATGTCCTTGATGCGCCCGGTGATCTTGTAATAGCCCTTTTCATCCCGGCGGGCAATGTCGCCGGAGTGCAGCCAGCCGTCCTTGTCGATGGCGGCAGCGGTGGCAGTGGGCATTTTATAATAGCCCTTCATGATGTTGTAGCCCCGGGCAACAAACTCGCCGTCCGTGTTGTCGGGCAGGTCTTTCCCGGTTTCGGGATCCACGATCTTGCACTCCACGCCGTAGATCGCCGCGCCAACGGTATTGACGCGGGTTTCCAGCGAATCGGTGATCTTGCTCATGGTGGTGGCGGGGGAAGCCTCGGTCTGGCCGTAGGTGATGCAGATTTCGCTCATGTGCATCTTCTCCACGACCTCCTCCATCACCTTGATGGGGCAGGGCGAGCCCGCCATGATGCCGGTTCTCATGTGGGAGAAGTCGGTGTTCGGGAAATCCGGGTGGGAGAGCATGGCAATGAACATGGTGGGCACGCCGTGGAAGGCGGTGATGCCCTTTTCATGGATGCACTTTAAGCCCTTCCGGGGGGAAAAGGCGGTAATCGGGCTCATGGTCGCGCCGTGGGTGACGGAGGCCGTCATGGCCAGCACCATGCCGAAGCAGTGGAACATGGGCACCTGAATCATCATTTTGTCGGCGGTGGATAAGTCCATGCAGTCGCCGATGGCCTTGCCGTTGTTGACCACGTTGTAATGGGTCAGCATCACGCCCTTGGGGAAGCCGGTGGTGCCGGAGGTGTACTGCATATTGCACACGTCGTTCTTGTCCACGAACATGGCGCGATAGAGAACCTCCTGCTGGGAAACCTTTTCGCCCATTTGGAGCGCTTCTTCCCAGCTCACGCAGCCCTCCTGCTTGCTTTCGCAAGTGACGACGTTGCGCAGGAACGGAAGCCTCTTGGTGTGCAGGGGCGCGGCAATGTCGTGCCCTTTCAGCTCGGGGCACAATTCGTTTATGATTTCAATATAGTTGGTATCCTTGTAAGCGTCGGTCATCACAAGCGTGTGGGTGTCCGACTGCCTAAGCAGGTATTCGATCTCGTGAATCTTGTAGGCGGTGTTCACCGTCACCAGCACCGCGCCGATCTTCGTGGTCGCCCAGAAGGTGATGTACCACGCGGGCACATTGGTCGCCCAGATCGCCACATGGTCGCCGCGCTTGACGTTCATGGCAATCAGCGCCCGCGCAAAGGCATCCACATCGTCCCGGAACTGGGAATAAGTCCTTGTGTAATCCAGTTCGGAATAGTCAAAAGCGAGCTGGTCGGGGAACTCCTGCACCATCTTGTCCAGCAGCTGTGGGAAGGTGAGGTCGATCAAATGCTCATGCGGCCAAACGTACTGCCCAACGCCGGTGTGCGGGGTGTAAAGGTCGCTTCTCTCCTGCGCCTTGACCTCCATATATTTGCCCATATAATGCACAAACTGGGGGAACACGATGCCGCAGTCCTGCATATCGTGCGCCCAGTAGGAAATCCATTCCAGCGACACATAGCCTTCGTAATTGATGGAGCGCAGTGCCAGCATCATGCTCTCCAGCGGCATATCGCCCTCGCCCATGAGCTTGTAGGTGATGCCGTTTTCATCCGCCACGGAGTCCTTGATGTGGACATACTTGATAAACGTGCCAAGGTTCGTAAGCGTCGTTTCGGGGGATTCGCCGAAGAAGCGGTAGGGGTGATGCACATCCCACAACGCCGCCACATTATCCGAAGCCAGATCGGTCAGCAGCTCGTTTAGACGCTTGGTGTCCGCGTAAACGCCGTTGGTCTCCACCAGCAGCGTAACATTGCATTCCTCCGCCACGGGCAGCAGGGCGCGAATCTGCCGCTTCACGCGCTCGTCGTCCACGGTGTTCCCTTTTTCCACAATGGAATCGCCCAGCACGCGGATGTAGGGCGTGCCGAGGGTCTTCGCCAGCCGAATGTATTCGGTCAGCTCCCGAACGTTCTCCTCCTCGTCGCCCTGATTCAGTGCGCACCCGGAGGACAGGCAGGGGATGGACAGTCGCAGTTCACTTAGGGTCTTGACGGTGCCGGGCAATTCCTCGCCCATAAAGGGAGCCATATTGTGCGTCACAAACTTGCCGCCCGTGACCCGCAGCTCAATGCCGTCAAAGCCCATGTCCTTGGCCATGGTGTAAACGTCCGACCAGGGGTATTCCGGGCACCCAACCGTAGAAAAAGCCAGCTTCATAGTTCCTTGTCATCCCTTCTGCCGCACAGAGCGCGGGCATCATGTCAAAAATCGAATACTAAAAGAATAAATCCTGCAAAGCATTTTGTCAAGTTTTCCCCGTTAATTCCACTTAATTTCATTTTGCAGCATGGTTTTCCTGCTTAATTTGATGTATACTGATAAACATACAGGAGAAACGGAGGCGCTGCGGGAATTGCAGTGGCCATCCTTGTGCAGTGGTCGCGCCAAACCGAGCTTTCCATTTTGTCCAACAGGAAACGCCGCCTGCGGGCGGGAGGGGCGCGGCTCCCATCTTCTGCTTTCCTCCGGCTTTTTGTAAGCCGCGCCATCCTGCATTTGCGTTTGGCAAACAGGAACGGATGAGCGTTCTTTCCTTTCATTTTCTCAAATTCAGACTTTTGCGAGGTTCAATTTATGAAACAGCTTTCCTGGTGCGCCATCGGTGACAGCTTCACCTATCTCAACGACCATCTTAACGAGACGAATTTCTATGTGACAAAGGGCTATCTGACCCGCATTGCGGAGAAAATCCCTGCCTTGGAGCTGCATAACCTCGGCATTAACGGCTCCACCACCCGCGACTGGCTCACCGCGCCGCTCCTTCCTGCGGACGTTTACACCATCCTGCTGGGCACCAACGACTGGCACGCCCACATTCCGCTTGGCACAGAGGGTGACTTTTCCGCCGCCAAGGAGGGCACGATTTTAGGCAATCTGGCCGTGCTCATCTCCCGCATCCGCGCCCTTTCTCCAAATGCGAAGCTTCTCGTCTGCACCCCCGTGGAGCGCACCGATTTTGTCTATTATTTCGACCATTTCAACAATGCCGTCGGCTCCTACGCCCCGGAAAACGGCGTCATGCTCACCGATGTCTGCGCCGCGATCCTCTCCGTTTGCCAAAAGCACGGCATCCCCGCGCTCAATCTGCACGATGAATGCGGTATCACCCCCAAAAACGCCGTCCAATTCAAGCGCGTCCGCACGCAAGACGGCATTTGTGACCTGCCCTTCCCCGCCTACTGCGGCCTGCCTTATGACCCCGCAAACGACCCTTACCCCTATCCGCCGGAATGTCACGCCATGACCTATGACGGCCTGCATCCCACCGACGAGGGCAACGAAATCCTCGCCACCCTCATTTCCGTCAAGCTCAAAACCCTGTTATAAAAGTATATAAGCGGCAACAGTCCCCTGGCTCCTCCATTTATGGGGGAGCTGTCAGCCGTCGAGGCCGACTGAAGGAGTCCTCGGGCGCGGTTACGCCGCGCCCGGAACCCGAAGAACCCCCCGGGAAAAGACGCTTGCGTCTTTTCCCG
>DCHO01000067.1:0-390 GCA_002315655.1 Christensenella sp. UBA1750 | reverse complement strand
CGGGGGGTTCTTCGGGTTCATCTCCCAACCGCTGCCTTATACATAATACAGATTGTTGTTCGGGTACTTGTCCTCACAGGTGAACTGGATGCCCAGTCTCGACAGGCTCACCTCGTTGCTCTGGGAGAGCATATACGAAGCGTGCGCCTGGCAGTCCTTCAAGTCCTGCAATTTGGACACCGCCATCGCCGCCACGGTATTGGTCGCGGCGCAGATGGACAGCGCAATGAGCACCTCATCCAGCGTCAGCACGGGGTCGCTCATGCCGTGCACGGTCTTTTTCAGCTCCACAATGGGTTCCAAAATCACATCCGCCAACAGATAAATATCATCCTTGATGCCCGCCTGATACTTGATGGCGTTGAGCACCGCGGAAGCGTCCGCATTCAT
>DCHO01000042.1:25378-53810 GCA_002315655.1 Christensenella sp. UBA1750 | reverse complement strand
CCAGGACCGCTAGCTCAGTTGGTAGAGCACCTGACTCTTTATCAGGGTGTCCAGGGTTCGAGTCCCTGGCGGTCCACCAAAACGAAAAAAGATGCCGATGGCATCTTTTTTCGTTTTGGTGAGTTCTATTCGCCTCGCGGCGAGTTATATTTGCTTCGCAAGTTATATTTGCCAAGGCAAGTGATATTGCCTTTGGCAGTTTGAAGTTACGCGAGGAGAATAGAATCTATCTGTGGCTTTAGCCACAATATCACTTCCCGAAGGGGAAATATCACTCCGGGCTTGCCCGGAATATCACTCAAACCCCTTCTCCATTAATGAGCATTTCTACATTGCCCGTCCTTAAGTACGAAAGAACGATAGGAACGCGGGCATCTTTGCTTCATTGTGTGTCATGCGCCGTCTTCATTATTTTCCTATCTGCCCAAAACCGGCAGGAAAACCTTTATGCAGAAAGATTACTCTGCCCCAGAAACCTTATCTTGTCAAATGTCTTGTGAACCGATTCTCTGTGTGCTATACTGTTGTTAACCGAAACAGGAAGAAGGCACTTTTATATGCTGGAAAAGCTCCTTGAGATCTGCAAGCACAAAAGCAATCTCTATATTCAGACCCACGATTTTCCCGACCCGGACGCCATTTCGGCAGGATTTGCGCTGCACACCCTGCTGAAACTCAACGGAATTGATGCAAAACTCGTCTATGTGGGCAAGATTGACCGGGTGAGCACGGAGAGAATGGTCTCTCTGTTCAACATTCCCATCTTTCCTTTTAGCGGGGACTATGCAGCGGACGATCAGGTCATCTGCATTGACACCCAAAAGAACATGGGCAATGTGCTGCAAAAGGGCGGAAATGTATTCGCCTGCATCGACCATCACCCAACCAAGACAAAAGAGGAATACGAATATATGCAGGTGAACCTGCTGGGCGCCTGTGCGACGGTGATGGCGCTGGAATACATGGAGCTTGGCGCGGAAATGCCGCAGGATGTGGCCACCGCGTTGCTCTACGGGTTAAAGATGGACACGCTGCAATTCTCCCGCGGGGTCAAGGACGAGGACATCACCGTTTTCTCCTACCTTTTGAAGCGGGCGGATCCGGAAAAGCTGCGGTTCCTGGAAACCTCCAACCTGATTATGAACGACCTGCGCGCCTTCGGTGTCGCCATCGAGAACATCAAGGTTATTTCCGACATCGGGCTTTCCTATGTGCCCTTTGACTGCCCGGACGGGCTGGTCTCCGCGCTGTCGGACTTCATGCTGTCCATTGACGAATTATCCGTTGCCATCGTGTTCTCCCAGCGGGCGCAGGGCATCAAGCTCTCCGTGCGCTCCATCCTGCCCTATGTGGACGCGGGAACCATGACCCGACTTGCGCTGGAAGGTATCGGCAGCGGCGGCGGGCATCCGTCCTTTGCAGGTGGCTACATTCCCCTTGCCAATATGCAGGGAACACAGGATCAATGGTTTGATGAATTGAAAACCCGTTTTATGAAAGCTTATCATGAAGTTATGGTAAATTAACAAAGGAGGAGCAACGCACATGACAGAACCCTTGAGGAAGCCTTGGAAGGGCACCATGACCCAGAGAGAACGCTTCTATAACCAGATGCACTATCTTCCCATCGACCGCACCGTGAACATGGAGTTCGGCTATTGGGACGAGAATTACACCCAATGGGACATTTTCGCGGACAACGGCATCAAGACTGAGCGGCAGGCGAATCAGTTCCTATCCTTGGAAGCCCCCGAGGTCGTCGGCGGCTCCATCTGGATCGACCCGGTTTTCTCCGAGACCGTGTTGGAAGACAAAGGCGATAAGGAAATCTACTTAAACGACAGCGGCCTCATCTGCGAGCGCCCCAAGGACGGACATTCTACCATCCCGCGCTACATCCGTTCCTCCATCGAAACTCCCGAGGACTGGAAGCGCGTCAAGGAAGAACGGTTCAATGTTTCCCATCCCTGCCGCAAGTTCGATGTGGATTCCATCAAAGACCTGATGAAACCCGACCGCGATTATCCCGTGGGCATCAACGTCGGCTCCATGATCGGCAGAATCCGCGACATACTCACCGTGGAAGGGTTGGCCTATGCCGTGTGCGACTATCCCGAAATGGTGGAGGACATGGTGGAGACCGCCTGTCAGCTTGTGGAGAATATCTTGGATCAGGTGCTGCCCGTCTATCAGTTCGACTTTGCCGCCGGCTGGGAGGACATCTGCTGCAAGAACGGCCCCTTGGTCAATTTCGACTTCTTCAAGGAGGTCGTGTTCCCGCGCTATAAGCGCATCGGGGACAAGCTGCACAAGTACGGCGTGGACATCTGGTACACCGACTGTGACGGCGATGTGCGCCCGCTGATCCCGTACTTCTTAGAGGCGGGCATCAACTGCCTGTTCCCCTACGAGGTCAATTCCTGCCTGCACCCTGTCGATCTGTGCAAGGAATACGGCAAAGACCTGCGCATCATGGGCGGCTTTGACAAGATGCAGATGATTGCGGGAAAGGATGCAATCAAGGCATACATGAAGTCCATCGAGCCGCTGGTTGCCCGGGGCGGATACATTCCCTTCTGCGACCACCGTTGCCCGCCGGATGTGACCCCGGAAAACTATCTGTATTATCTTGATCTGAAGGAAAAGACCTTCGGAATGTAAGGAGCGGAATATGAAGTATTTACCGAATCTCTCCCGCTATGATGAATTCAACGCAGAAGCCATGAAGCAGCCCGTCTATGAAGGCGGCGTGCTGCTTTACGGCAGCTCCTTCTTCACCAACTGGGGAAGAGAAAAGTCTCACGAACAGATGCTCGCGGCATCAAACGGCGCACTTTCCGTCACCAACCGGGGCTTCGGCGGCGCGACGGCGGACGAGCTGTTATATTTCTACAACGATTTGGTTCGCCCCTGCAAGCCGAGCATGATGCTGTGGCGCGGCGGCGCGAACGATTATTTCAACGGACTTACCGCCCACGATGCGTGGCAGGTCTCCATGCGTTGTTTCGAGTGGGCGAAGAAGGATTTCCCCGGCATTAAGATCGTCATTCTGTGCGTCTTCGAGCATCCCTCCGCCACAAAGCCCGATCAGCGCAGGTTCTACAAGGACTATGACGCGCTGGCGAAGGAATATGCCCGCGACAACGAGAATGTGTATTTCTTGGATATGAACGATTTCTTCCATATCAGCCCTTCTGATGTGGACACATTTGAGAACTTCCGCGACATTTTCAAGGAGGACGGTCTGCACCTGCGCGAACCCGTCTATGAAGAATATGCCGCCTACCTCGCGCCAAAGCTCATGGAAATTATGCAAAAATAGAATTTCACCCGGATATGCTGCGGCATAACCGGGTGATTTCTTTTACAGAGCTAAGAGCCGTTTGGTATTGCCGGAGAAGATGAGCTCCTTTTCGCTGTCCTTGATCGTCCAGTCCAGCAACACGCCGCCCACATACATGGCGGGGTTGCAGGTGGGATAGTCCGAACCGAACAGGAACCGCTCCGCACCGAAGCAGTCAATGGCGTGGCGCAGCATCCCGTGGCGGAAAATGCCGTACCCGGATAGATCGAGGTAGTAATTTTCGCTCTTTTTCATGCGCTCCATGTGGCGGGTAAATTCGTTGAACTCTCCCGGATGTGCCGCCACGAAGGTCATGTGCGGGTGCTTTTCCACCATTGCGTCCATCTCGTCTTCGCCCATGGAGTGAAAGCTGAAAATCATGTTGTGCGCTTCCGCACAATCCAAGATCGTGTCCAGCTCCTTGCAGGAATAATCCCGCCAGCCGTGGCAGTAGGGGACGATCTCCCCGATGAGTTTTACGCCCTTATCAGCCATCCGTTCGATTTCCGCGCAGGATTCGTTGATGTAGGAAGGATGAACATGGAAGCCGGGAATGTAGAAATCCCCGTATAAATCGCGCAGTTTGAGCGCGGTGTCGTTGTCCTCTTTCAGCGTTTCCCATGCGGGGAAATCGGCACGGGACTTGTTTGAGATGACAGACCCGGCAATGCGGGAAATGCCTAAGGCTTCCATGTCGCGCTTGGTGTGCTCTGCGGACATATCGCAGTATTCCTTATGACTGCATATATTTTCGTCCGGGGTGAGAAACGGGTGGGTGTGAAAGTCGATGATCTCAAAATCCATGGGAAGTGCTCCTTTGCGTTTATTGTTTTTATTATACTCCCAATCTGTTGTAATTCATAGCGGTTCATGCTAAAATGGGGACAAAACAAACCCCATCAGGAGGAAAAACACATGGATGCAAGAATCGAAAAGCTGGCCAAGAACTTAGTGAACTATTCCACCGCCGTAAAGAAGGGCGAAAAGGTGCTCATCGACTATCGCGGGGACGAGCCCGTGAATCTGGTCAAAGCGCTCGTCAGGGAAGTGTACGCCGCGGGCGGCATTCCCTTTGTCAGCCACACCGACATGGGCGTGCAGCGCGCTCTGCTCATGGGCGCAACCGAGGAACAGGTGAAAATCCTCAACGAGCGGGAGTACGCCTTCATGAAGCAGATGGACTGCTACATCGCGGTTTCCGCCTACACCAATTCCGCCGAAACCTCCGACGTGCCTGCGGAGAAGATGAAGCTTTATTCCATGGGCATGAATCAGGCCTTTGAGGAGCGCGTCAACAACACGCGCTGGGTGGTACTGCGCTATCCCAACCCCGGCATGGCACAGCAGGCGAATATGTCCAACGAAGCCTTTGAGGATTTCCTCTTTGACGTATGCACCATGGACTACGCCAAGATGGACAGAGCCATGCAGGCACTCAAAAAGCGCATGGAAAATACCGATATGGTGCGCCTTGTCGGAACGGGCACGGATGTGTCCTTCTCCATCAAGGGGATGCCCGCGCTGCCCTGCTCCGGCCAGTGCAACATTCCCGACGGCGAGGTCTACACCGCGCCCGTCCGCACTTCCGTCAACGGCGTGATTTCCTACAACACACCCTCCGTCCGCGAGGGCTTCACCTACGAAAACATCCGCTTCGTCATCAAGGACGGAAAGATCATCGAAGCCACCGCCAACGACACCGAGCGCATCAACAAGTATTTGGATGTGGACGAGGGTGCACGCTATTTCGGCGAATTTGCCATCGGCGTGAATCCATACATCCTGCAGCCTATGAAGGAAACGCTGTTTGATGAAAAGATCTGCGGCTCTATCCACTTCACCCCCGGACGCTGCTATGAGGAGTGCCCCAACGGAAATTCCTCCGTCAACCACTGGGACTTGGTGCTCATCCAGCGTGAGGATTTCGGCGGCGGGGATATGTACTTCGATGATGAGCTCATCCGGCACAACGGCATCTTTGTTCCCGAAGACCTGCAATGCCTGAACCCTGAAAACCTCAAATAAACTACGGAGGGCAATTCCATGGAAAACAGCCTCTATCTCAACGTTGACATCAACTCGGTTACAACGCCATTTTTACAGCAGGTGGTTGCCAACGGCGATCTGAAAAAGGAAGCCTTTTACCCCTTTGTCGATCAGTATTTGGGCGGGCAGCTGACCGACCTGCTTCTCAATGTTTTCTGCCAGTATTCCGCAACGCCCTCCAAGGTGTTTACGGACGCTTACGCCAAGTCCCAGCAGAAGGAAGAAAACGGGATTCCCGTGGCCTACGACGATACGCAGAGCAACATTTTCTGCAATTTCACCTACGCCAAGGTGTTTCACGAAAACAACATCGACGTTTACGGAATATGGTTTGCGCGGTGCAAAGAGATCGGGATTCATCCGTGGCTGTCCGTGCGCATGAACGACAGCCATTGCCCGGATGAGAAGACCTGCTTTCTGCGCAGCGACTTCTTCTACGAAGCCATTCAAAAGGGCTGGAACGTGGGGGAGGCATACGAATACCACCGCTATTGCTGGAACTACGCCGTGCCGGAAGTGCGGGAAAAGATGCTCGCCTATATCGAGGAACAGTTGAACCGCTACGATGTGTACGGAATCGAGTTGGACTTCATGCGGGAAATGATCTGCTTTGACTATCTGCATGAGAAGAATTGCGTGCAGATCATGAACGATTTCATGCGGAATGTGCGGAAAATCGTCAATCGCGCCGGGGAAAAGTGGGGACATCCCGTGAAAATCCTCGCCCGGCTCATGCGGGACATGGAGCAGAACAAGGTTTACGGCTTTGACGGCATCACTTGGGCAAAGGAGGGGCTGATCGACATTCTTTCCGTCTCCGCACGGTGGAGAAGTTGCGACAGCGACCTGCCCGTGGCCGAATGGAAGCGGAAGTTGCCGAAAAACGTGCCCCTTGTTGCGGGCATTGAGACCCTGATGCTGCATCCCGGCGGGATTTCCCATGCGGACGGCGAGACCGCCAAGGGCTATGCCGCGGCGTTCTTTTCCGAGGGCGCAGACGGCTTCTACCTCAACAATTTCTTCTCCAATCCCTTCAAGCCCATTCCCCGCACCAAGGAAGTGGTTTCCTTCTGCGGAAACTTTGAAACCGCCATGCTTCCGCCCCGCCGGCACGTTGTCACCTATCAGGATTTGGCACCTATGGGCTGCACGGCGTGGAATCCGCTGGGCAGCACCTTCACCGGGCAGCAGGAGTTCTCCGTGCTCACGGGATGCGTGCCGGAAGGTGCAAAAGCCACGCTGATTTTGGGCATTGACCCCAAGCAGAGCGATTTGGAGAATGCGGAAGTTTTCGTCAATGGGTTCCCCTGCAAGGACTTTACCCCTGTGACCACCTACGGACACAGTGAAGTGACCTATAAGCTTGTGGAGAACGGCTATCTGGAAAAGGACGTTGAGACCTACGGCGCAAAGATTCCCTGCAAGCTGCCCATGAACCGCCAGAATGTCACCATCATAAGCGATAAGCCTTTTACCCTGCGGTATCTGGAAATCCGCATAGATTAACGAAAAAGCACCCACGGAGGAATGATTTCTTCCGTGGGTGCTGTGTTTTTTGATGGATTACAGTTCGAGGAACTGCTTCCAGGTATCGACCAGTTCCTGTGCTTCTTCTTTACTTGCGGCTTCGGCAGCCATGCGCAGCAGAGGTTCGGTGCCGGAGAAGCGGCAGATGACCCAGGAATCGTCCTTGAAATAGACCTTGCAGCCGTCTTCCAGACTGATGCGGTCGATGGGCTTTGCAAAGGCAGGGGATTTCTTGTCCGCAAAGAGCAGCTTCTGAATTTCTTCCTTGCGCTCCTGCGTCATGCGGAAATCGGCCTCGGCGGAGAAGGGCTCGCCGAACTCTTCGCAGATGTCGCGGTAGAGCTGGGAGAGCTTCTTGCCGGTGACGGCCAGCATTTCCACCATGAGCGCGGCGGCGTAAATGCCGTCCTTGCCGGAGATGTGCCCCTTGACGGCCAGACCGCCGGAGGATTCGCCGCCCAAGATGGCGCCGGTCTCGGTCATTTTGGCGGAGACCCACTTAAAGCCGACGTTGACCTCGTAGCACTTCTGTCCAAGACCTGCGGCAACGCGATCCAGCAGATGCGTGGTGGAATTGTTGCGGACGCAGGGACCCGACCAGCCGCGATACTTGACCAGATAATAGTACAGCAGAACCAGTAATTTATTGGGATGCACGAACTTGCCCTCGTCGTCGATTACGCCAAGACGGTCGGCGTCACCGTCGGTTGCAAGACCCAAATCGCAGTGGTAGCGATCCAGTACCAGCGCCTGCAGCGGCCCCATGGTGTCCTCGTTGGGCGCAGGCAGCTTGCCTCCGAAAAGCGTATCGTGACGATCATGAATGACAGCCAGATCGCAGCGGCAGGTCTGCAGGATCATGGACAGGGAAGTCTGTGAAACACCGTACATGGGGTCGAGCGCGACGCGCAGGTTCGCCTTCTTGATGGCATCCACGTTGATGGCGTCCAGAATGCTGTCAATGTAATCGTTCATGGGATTGCCTTCGATGATCTTCCCCTCGGCAACCGCTTTGTCGTAGTCCATCCACTTGACATCTTTTTCGGTGATGCCCTCGATCTCCTTCTCGATGGCGGAGGTCACTTCGCGGTCAGCGTCTCTGCCGCCGTAGGTGAAGACCTTCACACCGTTGTAGATGGCGGGGTTGTGGGAAGCCGTCACCATGAAGCCGAAGGGCAGGGCGTGTTTTTCCACATAGAACATGATGAGCGGTGTGGGGGAGGAACGGGCGACCACATAGGGCTTAAAGCCGTTGGCAACCAGCACCTCGCACAGCCAGTGTGCGGCTTCCTTGGAGAGGAAACGGCGGTCATAGCCCACACAAACCTCCGCGCCGGGGAAGCCTTCTTTTGTCATGTAGTTGCAGGCACCCTGGGTGAGAAGCTGCAAATTTGCCTTTGTGAAATCGTCCGCGATGACGGCACGCCAGCCGCCGGTACCGAATTTGATCATAGCAATGCTCCTTGTCTGAAAAAATGATAGGTTAAGTATAGCGTTGTTTCCTTCGCCCTTCAAGGTTAATCAAGTAAATTTAGCAGAGAAAGCATTGAAGAAACCGTCATTTTCTGTTACAATATGTGATAATTTGGTAGAGCGAATGAAGAGAGTGTCAGATTATGAGCTATAATTCTTTTTTTGAAATGGGCGCGTTGCTTGTCCTTTCTGTCCTTCTTGTGCGATATTATCTGCTGCGCCGCTTCCCGGATCGTGCAAGCCGGATCTTCGGGATGTATATGGTCACGGGCATCCTTGATATTTCCCTGGATATATTGGGCTGTTTTATCATCGACCACATCAATTCCGTGCCTGTCCGCATCACGCTGCTGGTCAACAATGCTTTCTATATGATGCAGTCCATACTGCCGCTGATGTTGCTGGCTTATGTGGCCTTCTCCAATCATGCCATCTATAATTCCACAAAGAAGGCGAAATATCTCCTTGTGCTGCCCTCTGCCGTCTTCTGCCTGCTTGTGCTTCTCAATCCCGCTTTGCATCTTTTTTCAAATGTTGTCGGGGAGATGGGACAGCTTGTCTTTGTTTCCGGCAAAGGCCCCATTCTGCTTTACGCCTCCACGCTGTTCTATCTGCTCATCATCAACATTTTTGCCCTGCGTCACAGGAAAAAGATGGAGCCTGTCAATTTTCGTACCATCGTTTCCTACACGGTGCTGCTGCTGATCACCATGGGCATTCAATTCATGATCCCTGATGTGCTCATGACCGGCACGGGCATCATGCTCACCATCCTGCTTATGAATTTCAGCCTGCAGGATCCTGCCATGATGCTGGATTCCAACACCAATCTGTTCAATTTCCGCGCCATGGAGCGGTATCTCGAGGATTCCGCCATTCATAAGACAAAACTGTATATTTCCATCGTCTGTCTGGAAAACCTCATCGACCTGTCCGGCACCATCAGCGTTTGGGCGCTGAACGACCTGTGTATCACCATCGGCAAACGGCTGGAAGCCATCGTCAAGGACAAAGGCTGGGCGTTTTCCATGCTGACCGACCGTTTTGCCTTGGTCTGTGAAAACGAAAGTGATGCCCTATCCGTGCAGGAGGCGCTACAGGAGCTCTTTTCCGACGCCTGGGCGACGGAGCGGTACAGCATCCTTTTCACGGCGACCATTCGCAACTGCGTGACCGACGGCGAGCAAACCCCCAGTGACATTGTAAACCTCATCAACATCGCCTTTACGGAGGTCGATGACGGCACCCGCGGCAAGATGCTGCCCATTGACGGAAAATGTCTGGAGCGCGGACGTCACCGTCTCAGATTGGAAGAAGCCATCCGCAGCGCCATCAAAAATGACAGCGGCTTCACCCTGCGCTTCCAGCCGATCTATGACATGAGAAAGAAGGCCTTCACGCGGGCGGAGGTGCTCCTGCGCCTGGAAACCGACGATCTTGGCGTCGTTTTCCCCAATGAGTTTATGCCTATCGTTAAGGCCATGGGACTGATGGGGGAGATCGACAATTTAGTGGTTGACCGTACCTGCCGTTTCTTCTATTATCACCCGGAACTGAAAGAATTCGGACTTGACCGCATCTCGCTGAACCTTTCCGCACCGGATTCCTTCTATGCCGCACGCAATACTGTGAAGGAAATCGTCTCCCGCTGGCTGGTCAAGCCTTCTCAGCTCATCTTTGAAATGACGGAGACCGTGACCCTTTCCAACTATCTGACCGTGGCCGAACTCATGACCGAAATGTCCGAGGAAGGCTTTGCCTTTGCACTGGATGATTTCGGCACCGGTTATGCCAACATCATGGAGATGCAATCGTTGCCCTTCCGCTCCGTCAAGCTGGATCGCTCCATTCTTTCTGCGGACAACAAGGCAGGCCGTATCGTTCTCAATGACTTAACGACCATGCTCCATTCCATCGGCAAAATCATTGTCATGGAGGGCGTGGAGACAAAAGAACAGCTTGATTATGTGAATTCCTTGGGAATTGAGTTTGTGCAGGGGTTCTATTTCTCCAAGCCCATGCGCGAGTTGGAGTTCATGGAGTTTCTGAAAGAGAAGAACGGATAATGAATATGGAAATCAGATATGCAGATGTTCATGAGTTGGGAGAATGTGTGAAGGTAATTCGCGACTCCTTCATGACGGTTGCGAACGAATTGGGCTACACCAAAGAAAATGCCCCCGGCCTTATCCCCTTTTCCGTTTCGGAAGAGAAACGGAAAAGCCGGTTTGCGGAAGGGAGAAAAATGGAATCACCATGATAAAGAGAGTTTTCGCTCTGATGCTGACGCTTTCGTTGCTGTTGTCTCTTTGCGGCTGCACCGGACAATTCTCCGAAAAGAGGCTGACAGGGGACACAGAACGAATACTGATTGCGGATGTGGATTCCGGCGCGGACGATGCGCTGGCGCTTGCCATGCTGTGCAAAGCGGAGAACATACATCTGCTGGGCGTTACCTGCGTGGAGGGCAATTCCACCATTGAAAACGTCGGGAAGACCGCCTGCCACATCCTTGAGATGTTTGACTGTGCGGATGTTCCGGTGTATAGGGGCGAAAATCTGCCCGACCATGAACTCAGGCGCACCCTCATTTCGGTTTACGGTTCCGACGGCATGGGCGACTGCGGTCTGATCCATCCCACAAAAACGGTGGACGGGGATGACGCGGTTTCCTTTATCTTAGATTCCGTAAAAGAGAATCCCGGAAAGGTCGAAATCGCCGTGCTCGGTCCTGCCACCAACATTGCCGCGGCCATCAAGCGCGATGAGGAGGCCATGCGCCAGGTCAAGTCCTTTTGGATCATGGGAACCGCCGGAATCGGTCAGGGAAATGCCACGCCGGTGGCGGAATTTAACACCATAACCGATGCACCCGCACTGCAAACGATTCTTGATTTGGGAATCGAGACCGTCATTGTTCCCTTTGACACGACCCACAAAGCGGGAATGTTCACCGGGAATGAAATGGACGCATTTTCCGAAAAGAGCGAAAAAGCAGACTTTTTCGTACGGGCATTCTCCAAGCTTCGCGCCTTCAACGGAAGCAATTCCGGTGGCGAATATGTAGATGCCTGTGATCCGTGTATGGCTTCCGTTCTGATCGACGAGGGATTGATCCGGGAGGAAAAGTGCTGCTATGCCGTGACCTGTCTGGAACCGGGCTTGACTTACGGACAGGTGATCTTCTACGAACAAGGACACAGCTACGAAGCCCAGCCCGATATCGGTTCCTACCATGTTCGGCTGATCACAGCCATCGACCGCGACGGCTTTATCGGACAGATTTACACAACCTGTGATGCAAAAGAATAGAGGGATAATATGACGAAAGAAGAATTGTTCGCCGTCATGCACGGCACCATCATCGTTTCCTGCCAGGCGACCCCCGGCGAGCCGCTGTACCGCGGCGAGGATTCCATCATGTACTTAATGGCGCGTGCCGCCAAACAGGCTGGCGCAAAGATGATCCGTACCTCCTCCAAGCACGACATCATTGCCATCAAGGAGGAAACCGGGCTACCCGTGATCGGGCTCATCAAGCGGGAATATCCCGGCTACTGCGGGCGCATCACCATGACCATGAAAGAGGTCGATGAGTGCATGGAGGCATTATCCGACATCGTTTCCATCGACTGCACCAACACCGTGCGCGGAGACGGCCTGAGCGCCCCGGAATTTCTGCAACAGGTGAGGGAGAAATACCCCAACATTATCATCATGGCGGACTGCGCCACCTATGAGGAGGCCGTTGCCGCCAGACGCGCCGGAGCCGACCTTGTAGGCACCACCATGAACGGCTACACCAAGGAGACTGCCGACTGCAAGGGCGACCCGAATTTTGACCTTGTGGAACGTCTGGTCAATGTGATGGATTGCCCTGTCATTGCGGAAGGCCGCGTTCACACCCCCGAACAGGCAAAAAAAATGTTGGATTTGGGCGCATGGGCCGTGGTCGTGGGCGGTGCCATCACACGTCCTTTGGAGATCGCTACCCGCTTCATGGAGGGCATCAAATGATCTTAGCCATCGACATCGGCGGCACCTCCGCAAAGCTCGGTCTGGTGGAGGAAAACGGAACGCTGCACGACAAAAGCGAGGTCTCGGTCTGCTTCGACAATTACGAAACGCCCATTCTGACCACGGTTGTTGCAGCCGCTCAATCCTATTTTGAGAGATTTACCGGCATTTCGGGCATAGGCGTGTCCGCAACCGGGCAGATAGACGACAAAGAAGGCATTGTGATCGGTACAAACGGGAAAATTCCCCATTATGAGGGCGCGGCAATCAAGGCAACGATGGAGGGGACCTTCTTGGTTCCCTGCTTTGCGCTCAATGATGCCAACGCGGCGGCTTTGGGGGAGTGCTTTGTCGGGCGAGGCCGAGGCACGCAGAACCTGCTCATGGTGACGCTGGGCACAGGCGTGGGTGGCGGCATAGTCATCGGCGGCAGGGTCTTCGGAGGAACCCGGGGCATTGCGGGCGAAATGGGGCAGATGCGGCTGGATAAAGAAAGAACCTTTGAAACCGTCGCCGCGACCTCCGCGCTGGTGAAGCGCGCCGGAACCAAACACGGCAGGGAAGTGTTTGACCGTGCCGCTTTGGGCGACAAGGTAATGCTGAAAATCCTTTCCGACTGGCTGGACAATGTTTCCTATGGCATTGTGTCGCTGGTTCATCTGCTCAATCCTGAAATCGTCCTCATCGGCGGCGGTGTTTCCAAGCAGGAAACCTTACTCATGGAACCGCTGCGGGAGAAATGCTTTTCGATGATTCTGCCGCGATTCAAAGAAAATTTACGCATCGAAGCAGCAGAACTTGGCAATGACGCAGGGCTGATCGGTGCAGCGAAATTCTGCATGGATAACATGAAATAAAGGAGCTTTATATGATTCACTATTGCATGGATGTGCCTGTTGTGACACAGGGCAAAGCGGAATACACCGCCACATTGGAAGCCTTTGTGCCCACGAACGGTCTGGATTTGCCCATCAACAAACAAAAGCCTGCCGTGGTCATTTTCCCCGGCGGCGGATATTCCATCACCTACGACGGCGAGGCGGAACCCATCGCCATGCCTTTTGTGGCAGCCGGGATGGCGGCTTTTATCGTGCGCTATTCCTGCACTCCCGCCGTGTTCCCGCAGGCGCTCTGCGAAGGGCTTTGGGCGGTAGGCTATGTCCGTGACCATGCAAAGGAATACGGCATTGACCCGGAAAATATCGCCACATTAGGCTTCTCCGCCGGCGGGCATTTGTGCGCCTGCACGGGGACACTGTGGAATCAGGATTTTTTGAAGGACTATCTTCCCGGCGAACTTTCCCACTATCGCCCGGACAAAATGGTGCTGTGCTATCCCGTGATTCTCAACCATGGCGCGCACCATCAGGGCAGCTTTGACAACCTGCTGGGAGAGAAAAAGAACGACCCCGTACTATTGGAACTGACTTCCCTTGAAAAGCAGGTGGGTGCGCACACACCACCCGCGTTCCTCTGGGCAACCTCCGAGGACGATGCCGTGCCTGTGGAAAATTCCCTTTATTTCGCCGCGAAGATGGCAGAAGCGGGAAAGCACATCGAAATGCACATTTATCCCCATGGTGCGCACGGGCTTTGCACTGCGGACTATGTGACCCGTTCAGAATGTGCCTTTATGGAAAAGCTGACGCCCCGTGCGTGGCTGGATGAAGCCATCCGCTTCTGCTTTGACAAGGAACTGGGCGCATGAACACAAAAGAGAAGCTGAAATACTTTACCCCGGAGGAATATGCGCTGTGGCTGGGCTCCATGGGCGTCATCATCGCGGCCTACATTCTGTTCGGCTCAACCAGTGTGCTGAACTTTGTCTCCTCGTTGATCGGCGTAACCGCTCTCATCTTCTGCGCCAAAGGAAATCCTATCGGTCAGGTGCTCATGGTGGTGTTCTGCGTCCTGTATGCCGTCATTTCATGGAGTTTCCGCTATTATGGGGAGCTCATCACCTATGTCTGTATGTCCATGCCAATGGCGCTCATCGCCCTTGTCGCGTGGCTGAAACATCCCTTTGAAGGCAAAAAATCAGAGGTCGCGGTTGGTGTTACCACAAAAAAGGACTGGCTTTGGATGAGCGCGCTGACCGTTGTCGTCACGGTCATTTTCTACTTTGTACTGCGCTTTTTCAACACTGCAAACTTAATTCCCAGCACCTTTTCCATCACCACTTCATTTCTTGCCGTTCTGCTCACGGCAAAACGCAGTCCCTATTTTGCCCTTGCTTACTTTTTCAACGACATTGTGCTCATCGTTTTGTGGGCATTGGCAACCCGACAGAACACGGAATACATTTCCGTCATCATCTGCTTTTCCATGTTTCTGCTCCACGACGGCTACGGTTTCATGTGCTGGAAGCGGCGGCAAAAGCAACAGTTGGAATCGAACAATACAGACAATTTACCCTAAAATGTTGCGATATTCCGTAGATTGCGGTTGACATTGAGAATAGGGTAGAGTATGATACACACATAACCAAAATGCAGGAAGGAAGGATTCATTTATGCAGGAAATCAAGTTTATCAAGCGTGAAGTGCTGAAGGAAAAGCCCACCGATCAGACCAAGCTGGGCTTCGGCAAAATCTTCACCGATTATATGTTCACCATGCTTTACAGCACCGAGAAGGGTTGGTACGATCCGCAGGTTCGCCCCTACGAGAACTTCTCCTTTGACCCCGCCACCACCTTTATCCACTACGGTCAGGCCTTCTTTGAGGGCATGAAGGCGTACAACGCCGTGGACGGCGTGCGTCTCTATCGTCCCTGCGACAACTTCGCCCGCGCCTCTCGCTCTGCCGAGCGTCTGTCCATGCCCGCGCTGGACGAGGAATTGGCACTCGAAGGTCTGAAAAAGCTCATCGAGGTGGAGAAGGACTGGATTCCCACCGCTCCCGGCACCTCTCTTTACATTCGTCCCACCATGGTTGCCACCGATGTGTTCTTAGGCGTTCACGCCTCTCATACCTATCTGTTCTTCATCATCCTCTCTCCCGTCGGCGCTTACTATGCCGAAGGCTTGAAGCCCGTCAAGATCTACGTTGAGGATGAATATGTCCGCGCTGCCCGCGGCGGCATCGGCTTTACCAAGGCTGCCGCCAACTACGCTGCCTCCATCTATGCCGGTGAGCACGCCGCCCAGAAGGGTTATTCTCAGGTGCTGTGGCTGGATGCTGTGGAGCGCAAGTACATCGAAGAAGTCGGTGCGATGAATATGTTCTTCGTCATTGACAATACCATCGTCACCCCGCCGCTTCGCGGTTCCATCCTGCCCGGCATCACAAGAGATTCCGTCATCAAGCTGGGACGCAAGCTCGGCTACACCGTGGAAGAACGCCTCATCTCCATTGATGAGGTCATGGAGACCGCCAAGAATGGCCACATGACCGAGGCGTTCGGCTCCGGCACCGCCGCCGTCATTTCTCCCGTCGGCGAGTTCTGCCTGGGCGAAGACAAGGTGCAGGTCGGCGACGGCAGCATCGGCAAGATTTCCCAGCAGCTCTATGATACCCTGACCGGTATCCAGTACGGCAAGCTCGAAGATCCCTTCGGCTGGTCCATGAAGCTGGATTTCTAAGGAACAAAAGCACAGACACCTTCTCACAAATGCGTGGGAGGGTGTCTTTTTTGACAAAACAGAGAGGAATGTGATATAGTACCTCTAATCTCATGCTTGTGTGGTGGTTTATTTGAAAAAGTTTAAATTGGATTGGAAAAAAGTCGCTTATGCAGTTATCGGCGACATTATACTGGCCTTCGGGCTGTATCAGGTACATTCTATCTCCGACATAACCGAGGGTGGCGTGCTGGGCTTGCAGCTTTTGTTGGAGCATTGGCTGGGTATTTCCCCGGCGGTCAGCTCTGTGCTCATCGACGGAACCTGCTACATCATCGGACTGAAAGTGCTGGGGTGGCAGTTTATCCTGTATTCCGTCATCGGCTGCGGCGCTTATTCGCTTTCCTATTGGTGCTTTGAGCAATATCCGAGGCTGTGGCCGTCTCTTGCGCAGCATCCGCTGTTTTCCGCTATCTTGGGTGCGCTCTTTGTGGGTGTCGGCGTCGGTCTTTCGTTGCGCGGGGAGTGCGCACCCGGTGGGGACGATACCATTGCGCTGGTGTTTAATCGGGTGTGGAACATCAAACTCGAACGGGTGTACCTGATTTCCGATGTGGTTGTGCTGTTGGCCTCACTTTCCTACATTCCACCCAAACGCATCGCCTATTCGCTGCTGACAGTGGTGCTTTCCGGGCAGCTTATCGGCATCATTGAACGTGCGAAGCTCCCAATCAAACTGAAAGACAGAATTAAAGCAAAAAATCGTCTGAAAGTGCAGAAATAATCTGAACGATCAGACGATTTTTGTGGTTATTTTCCGTAAACCGGATTGGGGCAGGTGAGCATCCGGATGTAGCACCAAAGGCCGCAATGTGCGAATCAATGTCTTCCTTGCAGTTGCCGTTGAAGGCGAGTTAAAGGAAGACTTCGATTGCCGTGGGTTTCCTCCTTGCCTAATAAATGGTCAGATCGACCTTTTTTGCAACAATTTGAAAGTTTTCCTTTGTTATGGGTTTCAGCGGCAGATTGCTTTCAATGCCGCCTGTGCCCTCCTCATAGCCCCAGCAAAAGCCGGAGAGAAAGCGGGTCTCATTATCATTGATATGTGCAATCGGCATCTCCACAAGAGCAGTGAAGGCCGTCCAGCGCAGATGCTTCTGTCCTTTTTGCAGGTTGTGGCAGGGCGCGTCAAATAAGGAGGCAGGATAACCGATGGCAAAATAGGGAAGGGAGGCGTTCGCCATTTCCTCCGAAACATCCCGGTAGAAAAACTCCTGTGTGCTGCCGTCCTCCAACATCACTTCAAAGTGCAGAATCTGGATGAAGCCGCAAAACCGCTCGTAGCCACATAGATTTTGCGCATCCACATCGGCTTGCAGCATGGGATAGCCAACGCAAAACTCCTGCGGAAAAGGGAGCGACAAAACGGTAAACCCGGAGGCTTCCTTGCCGGGGTTAGGCTGATAGTCGATGTTCAGCGCAGCTTCCTTGCCGTGGAAGATAAAGTTTTGCCTACTCTTCATGCTCCTCGTTTTCCTCCGATGAACTTTTATGTTCTTCCTTTCGCCGCACATCCCGACGCAGAAGCTCATATACCGCGCTCATAATGGGGATTCCCACAAAGATACCGGGAATACCGAACAGCCCGCCGCCTACCACAACGGCCACAAGCACCCACAGCCCGGAAAGCCCGATGGAATCGCCAACCACGCGGGGATAAATGACATTCCCTTCGATCTGCTGCAAAACGATTAGGAAGACCGTGAAAATGATGGCCTGTGTGGGATTCACCATCAGAATGAGCAGCGCGGAAACGATAATGCCGATGAAGGCGCCAAAGATGGGTATAACCGCCGTAACGCAGACAAGCGTGGAAACCAGCGGTGAATAGGGGAGACGCAGTACCGTCATGCCGATGAAGGTCAGTGCGCCCAAGATCAGCGCCTCAATGAGCTGACCGCCTAAGAATTTGCGGAATTTCTGCGCCAGCAGGGAGCAGATTTCCAGTATTTTGTCGGCACGTTTTGGCAAATAGGTTTTAATCAGCGTCTTTCCCTGCCGGAACAGTTTTTCTTTGCTGATGAGCAGATAGAAGGACATGAAGATAGCAATGACCACATCCGCAATGGTGGAGGTTGCCTGTGCGGTGAAGGTAAAGAGCTTGGGGATGTTGTCCGAAACCAGGGTCGGGATGTTTTTGATGAGCTCGGCGTACTTGTCGTTGATGAGGGTGTCGAGCTCCCAATCAGGGAAATACTCACAGGCAAAGGCAACGATGGTATCTTTGTAACTGCCCAGATTGGAAATGAGCACTTTTATGCTCTCTTTGAGCTGGGGCAGCAGCATATAGAACACGAAGGTGATGATGCCGATCATCAGCAGGAATGCAAAGATCATACCCAAGGTGCGGCAGAAGCCTTCCTTGTGCTTCATTTTCGACTTTCTGAATATGATTTGGAGCAGCTGCTCAAAGCGGTACATGGGGAGATTTACGAAAAAGGAAATTACAATGGCGATGATAATGGGGCGGCAGATGCGCTGAATGGTGCTCCAAAGCCCGATGAGATTCTTCCAATACAGAACGATGCCCAATGTGAGCCCTGCAAAGGCGATCATGAACAGGGCGCGCCGCATCATGTGGGATTGCTGTTTCATTTCTGTCCTCCGGGTGATCGTTTTTGTCTTTTGTCAAATATCCTTTGCAGGCTTTCGGTCATGGGGCGCAGTTCATAAAGGACAATGCTTCCGTAGGGTGCGCCTAAGACCTGCTCGATGGCGTAACGGTAAAGCTCTAAATCGGATAGGATTTTTGCTGTGTTCAGGGTTTCTTCCGCACCGCAGAGGGCAGCGGAAATGGTGTCCGAAAAGCTGACGCCAAGCTGCAGAATCAGCTCCGCCGTGCCTTCCGGGTAAGGTGTCGCAAATTCCCCGGCGGACGCGCCGGATAAAACGATGTCTTGCAGCAGCGGCAGCATTTGAGCGGACAGTTCTTTTTTCAGTCTGTCCCGGACAATGCTGTCGGGGATCGTCATCATCAACCCCATAAAATCCGCATCCTGCGCATCCATAAGTCCGTAAGCGTCAAACAGCGCGTTGAACTTCTCCGCCCAGGAACCGCTGCATAGGTTTACGGCTTGGTTCGCTCTTTGTGCGGTCTCCTGCGCCTTCTTCCGGCAGATTTCGATAAGCAGGTGTTCTTTGGAGATGAAGTGGTGGTAAAATCCGCCCTTGGAAAGAGAGAGAGCGGACAGCAGTTCGTCGAGGCTTGTCCTGTCGTAGCCCTGTTCGCAGAACAGGTGCTGGGCTATGTCCAGAATCTGTTCTTTTCGTCTCTCGCCTTTTCGCACTTTCCTTCACACTCCTTATCAGTTCCATTTTACTTGCCCCGGCATTTTCCGTCAAGGTCAGTGCAACATTTTATTTGCAAAGTCAGGGAAAAGTGCTATACTTAAAGATAATAACGTGGAGTTATATGCTCCATTGAGATTCGGAGGCGATCGCAATGAAAGAATTCATCTTTTCGCTGCTTAATTCCTATATGCCGGAAACCATGACCGGCAAGCTCAGTTTTCTCTACGACGGCGCCATCATCTGCATCGGTGCCGGGATCATTCTGCTTCTGATTTCTGCCGTATTGGTCATTTGTGCGCTGCGCCGCAGCAAAAAGGCACAGCAATACTAAGATGACAACATTGTTCGGCAGGATAAAAATGATTTGAAGGAGTCATCCATGCCGACAACTGAAAACAACACATTAAACGCACGCATTTCTTCCGTGAACAAGGACGTTTATGAGGTTCTGTGTGACGGGGAAACCCTGACAGCCCGCACAAAGGGCAACTTTATCAAAAAGAACGGAACGCTGCCCGTGATCGGGGATTATGTAACCCTCCTGCGCAATGAAGCGGGGGATTCTCTCATCACGGAGGTGCAGCCCCGCAGGAACTATCTCTCCCGCCCGGATCGCTCCGGGCACGCCGATGGCTATGTCAAGACCATGAAGACCCAGCCTATCGCGGCGAACTTTGACGATGTTTTTATTCTTACTTCCCTCAATCAGAACTTTGCATTGGGGCGCATTGCCCGCTATGTCTCTTTGACCCTCCAAAGCGGCGCACAGCCGGTGGTCATCCTGACCAAAGCCGACCTGTGTGAAAATACGGAGACTTATATTGAGCAGGTCAAAGCCCTTGACAGAAAAGTGCTGGTTTATGCCGTTTCCGCCGTGGAGCACCGAGGTATGGAACAGCTGCTTCCCCTGCTTGTGCCCGGAAAGACCGTCATTCTCTTGGGGTCCTCCGGGGTGGGCAAGTCCACGCTGCTCAACACTTTGGCCGGGCGCGAGGTGATGAAGACCTCCGCCATCCGGGAAGCGGACGGGCGCGGGCGACACACCACCACCACAAGAAACCTGTTCGTGCTGGACAACGGTGTAACAATCATGGATATGCCGGGAATGCGCGAATTGGGGATGATGGAAGCCGAAAATGGCATTGACGAAATGTTTGACGACATCAAAGACCTCATTTCGCAATGCTGCTTTTCCAACTGCCGCCACGGCAGCGATAAGGGGTGCGCCGTGCAGGAAGCCCTGAAAAACGGCAGCCTGTCGCAGGAACGCTGGCACTTATACACAAGGATGCAGGAGGAAAACACCTGGGCTACAAAGCTCAAAGGGAGGGACAGATCAAGATGCTGATTACGAAATTTACGGAAAAATATATTTCTGCGGCTGTGGAGTTGGGCATTCAAGAGCTTGCAAGAGAGCAGGAAAAGTGCCCGGTTTTATGCCTTGACAATGTAAAAGAAAAACTCCATAACGTTTTGCGGGAGTTGATGGAAGATGATCTCGGCATTGCCGCTATCGAAGACGGAAAACTCATCGCCTACGCCTTATTCTTCGGTCCCATTGAAGGCTTTTTCGGGACGCAGGACGGAGCATTCTCGCCGCTTGGCGGAACGGCCTTCGGTGAAAATGACAAGCTCTGCTCCAAGGTCATGGCCACGGCTATGGACGAAATGGTGCAAAGAGGCATCACCTCACTTGCGCTGTCCCGCCCCGCCTCCGATGAAATCACCGGGAGAAGCCTTGTGCTTAACGGCTTTGGAATCCGCTGCAGCGACGCCATATACGACCTTAATATGCCAATCGAAGCGCAGGATTGCGAGGGGATCACCTTCGGGGAAACCGACGACATTAAAGAAATCCACGATTTGCAGGTGCAGCTTTGTGACCATCTTGCCGCCGCTCCCGCACTGTTCCCCACGCCGGGGCAGTTTTTCACAGACTGGATCGACGAGCCCTTCCGCTGTTTTGTGGCGCGGAAAAACGGGAAGATCATCGGCTATATCAAATTGGGGGACGAAGGGGAGAATCTCTTAACCGAAGTGCCGAACATGGGCAACATCAATGGCGCGTTCTTTGCAAAAGAGGCCCGCGGCACCGGCGCGGCACACGGACTGCTTAAATTCATGTGCGACACTCTGAAAGCGGAGGGCTGCACCCGTTTGGGCACCGATTATGAGACCCTGAATCCAACTGCCCTGCGCTTCTGGACGAAGCACTTTACGCCCTACACCTATTCCTATCATCGCCGCTTTGATGAACGCATCGTCGGTTACGAACAGTACATTTCCAAATACAGATAATCAATTTCGCCTTCGGCTGTGTCAGTCGGAGGCGTTTTCTCTTGCCATTTGCCGCACGACAGAAAGCAGCGCATCCACATCCTTTTCCGTGCTGAACGCAGACAGGCTCGCCCGGACAGTGCCCTGCGCAAGCGTTCCCAAGGCTTCATGCGCCAGCGGCGCACAGTGCAGCCCGGCACGGACGCAAATCCCGTTTTCATCGAGGCGTTCCGCTACGGTTGCAGAGGGGATTCCGCCTAAATTGAAGCTCACCGTGCCCACCCGGTCAAAGGGGAGAAGGGAGCCGTAGACCGTGACGGAAGGGATATTGAGCAGACCCGAAAGCAGGTGTTCGGTCAGCAGCATTTCGCGTGCGTGGATTTCCACACGGTTTTGAAGAATGTATCGCACGCCCTGTGCCAGTGTCGCGATTCCGGGCAGGTTCACCGTGCCGCTCTCGTAGCGCTCCGGCCACTCATTAGGCTGAAAAAGCAGGTGCGAGGAAGTACCTGTCCCGCCCTCCTTGAGCGGTTCTATGGACAGCCCGGGGCGTATGTAGAGGATTCCCGTGCCCATAGGGCCGTACAGCGCCTTGTGTCCCGGCATAGCTACCAGGTCAATGCCCCATTTTTCGGGATATATCGGCAGAATCCCCGCCGTCTGTGCAGCATCCACTAACAGAAGCACCTTTTTCATGTGGCACAGCGCGGCGATTTCTTCTATGGGTTCGATGTCCCCGGTCACATTGCTTGCATGGGTGGCCACCACAAAATCCGTGCTGTCGGTGATGGCGTCCCTCAAATCCTTCACGATGCGAAGGTGGATCACACCTTCCTGCGCCAGTTTATGTAACGGACGCAGCACGGAATTATGCGCCCAAACCGATGTTACGACCTCCATGCCGGGCTTGCACACCCCTTTGATGGCGAGATTCAGCATATCTGTGCAGTTCTGCCCGAAGATAATGGACTCAATCTGCTTCACCTGTAACAGTTTGCAGACCGTTTCCCGCGCATCCAGCATAAGTCGGGATGCGGAAAGCGACATTTTGTGCCCTGCCCGTCCGGGGTTTGCACAGGAATTGCGGAGCACGGAATCCATAGCGCGATAAACAGGTTCGGGTTTGGGGAAAGTTGTGGCTGCATTGTCAAGATAGATCATGTTCATTCCTCCCGCACGCAAATGGAAACAATAGCATAGAATAGAATATGGTATTCCTTATCCGAATAAAACGCTTTGCGGGGAGGATTTTATGGAGGTTTATGGCATCGTTGCGTTTCGCTCACGGCAGGCGGTACTGCGGTTTCAGGAAGAAATGAATAGGGAAGGACTTTCTTCAACCGTGATTCACACGCCAAGTCAAATCTCCTTAGGCTGCGGGCTTTCCGTTCGTTTCCGTCTCAATGACTTATTCGACGTGACCCGTCTGCTTGTTGCGCCGTACACTCAGAGCTTAATCGGAATTTATGCGGCATCGGACGATGGAAGAAGCATCAAACTGATCCCGCTGGAATGGTGATAAAAGCACTTTTTGTTGTGCGATATTTCAAAATCGTAAAAGTTTGAAATTCCCACCTGAAACATTGAAAATTCATGCAAAAACAGGTAAACTAATAGAGCTTTACCACGTTTGAAAGGGTGAGAGACGATGGCCTCTTCATTTGTAGATATTGTCCGAATCAAGCTGAAAGCCGGCAACGGCGGCGACGGCAAGGTGAACTTCCACAGAGAAAAGTTCGTACAGGCGGGCGGCCCCGACGGCGGCGACGGCGGAAAAGGCGGCGACATTGTTTTTGTGGCCGACCCCGGAATGCACACGCTGCTGGACTTCCGCTTCAACCGCAAATTCTATGCGGAGCCCGGCATGATTGGCGGGCCTTCCCGCTCCAACGGAAAATCCGGCGAAGACCTCATCATCAAGGTTCCCATGGGCACGGTCATCCGCGATATGGCAAACGATGAGATCATAGCGGACATTCAGGAACCCAACGTGCCGAGAATTGTGCTACACGGCGGGCGCGGCGGCTGGGGCAACAGCCATTTTGCCAATTCCATTCGGCAGGCACCGAACTTCGCAAAGCCCGGCATCAAAACAGAGGTTTTTGATGTGCAACTGGAGCTCAAAACCATAGCGGACGTCGGGCTGGTCGGTTTCCCCAATGTAGGAAAATCCACCATCCTGTCGGTGCTGACCGCCGCAAAGCCCAAGATTGCCAACTACCATTTCACGACCCTGCTGCCGAACTTAGGCGTGGTTAAGGCGCACTCCGACGGCTTTGTGCTGGCGGACATTCCGGGACTGATTGAAGGCGCGTCCGAGGGCGCGGGCTTGGGCTATGAGTTCCTGCGTCATGTGGAGCGCACTCGGCTTCTGCTGCACGTTCTGGATATTTCCGGCTGCGAAGGCAGAGACCCATTAAGTGACCTCGATATTATCAACAACGAGCTGGATAAATACAAGGAGCTTTCCAAAAAGCCGCAGATTATCGTCTGCAACAAGATGGACTTGCCCGAAGCGGAGGAGAACCTTAAAAGGCTGAAAGAGAAGCTGGAAGGAACCGACACGCTCATCTTCCCGGTCTCCGCAGCCACAGTGCAGGGTTTTGCGCCGCTGGTTGAAGAATGTATGCGAAAACTCAAGGAGCTGCCCGAGATCGAATCCTTTGAGGAAGACAGCGCCTGGGAGGAGTTCAAGACCCTCTCCGAGGAGCCCTTCACCGTCCGCAGGGAGAACGAATGGTTCGTGGTGGAAGGCCCCGTGGTGGACGATCTCATCTACCGCATTAACATGGACGACGACGAGAGCATGGCGTTCTTTGAACGCTCCCTGCGCAGACTCGGCATCATCGACGCGCTGCGGGAGGCGGGAGCCACCGACGGCGACAGCGTCCGGCTGGGCGAGGTCGAATTTGACTTTATCAATTAAGGAGAACCAATATGGCACTTACATCCAAACAGCGCGCTTACCTGCGCTCTTTAGCCAATACCATCGACCCCGTTGTGCAGATCGGCAAGGACGGTATCACGCCAACGCTCATCACCTCCACATGGGAGGTTCTGGAAGCCCGGGAGCTCATCAAGGTGCAGCTGCAAAAGAACGCCCCTTATGAGACCCGCGAGGCCTGTGACCTGCTGTGCGAGCAGGTACACGCCGATCCCGTGCAGTGCGTGGGCTATCGTTTTGTGATCTACCGTCCCGCAAGAAAGAACCCCAAGATCGACCTGTCTCTGATTTAAGGCTCAAATAAGGTCGGTTTCCGCATTTCCTGTCTTTTTCGCAGAAGGGACAGGAAGGAAAGCAGCAACCCCGCGACAAGATACGCAGGTTTGTCAAAAGTGACAAAAAGACCTGTGAGCACAACGCCGAGAACAAAGCCCCTGATGGGGTCTAATAAGGAAAACAGGGCAAAATACGCCTTCTTTTGCTTTTCTTCATACGAAAGCGGCGGAATCGGCAGCTGTTCTGCGGAAATACAGGCTAAGGCGGGGAACAGACCTTTTGCGTAACGAATTGCCTCTACTGAAAAGCCGTGCAGAGAAATGACTGCACATCTTGTTTCTCCTTGTCGCAGATGGATTTCATAAACCTCGTTCGGTGAAACCTTCTCCGGGTGCAGGAGAACAACACATCTGATCTTCTGTCCGGTGTCGTCTTCCAAGTTGGAAGCATCTACGCTTTTCAAGGCATACTTTTTTTGAAGCGCATAGCGCAGAATCTCAACGGCTTCTTTCGGCGGCATGGCGGACAGCGCGGCACAGTTGCGCTTCCAAACAGCCGAGGCGCGATTGCCGTGTCTTGTGCTCAATCCATGTAATCCATAACAAAGACCGATGGAAATCAGCACGGACAATATAAACGACAGGGGAAAGGACAATCCTTTTTTCGTGAAATAGAAGCAGAACAGACAGAAAAGGAACAGACAGAACGCGGATTGGTCGATCACTTTTGTGATTTTTCGGAAAATAACAGGCATTGTGGCCTCCTTTTTCCGTTATTCTGCACAGTTTTGATGAGATTTATCGGGAGTAACTAACAATGGATCAAAAAAACACCATCGCTCTGATGGGCGGCAGCTTTGACCCCATTCATTTGGGGCACATCAAAATTGCCGATGCCGCACGGAAAGCGCTTGGAATCGAAAAGGTGCTGTTTTTGCCCTCCGGGCGACCGCCCCACAAAGCTCATCTGGGCGCGGGCGCAAAGGAACGGCTGAACATGACCGTGCTTGCGACCGCAGATTATCCATGGGCGGAGGCGTGCGACATCGAGGTTTTTCGAGAAGGCACCATCTATACTGTGGACACCCTGACACTGCTCAAAAAGCAATACCCCGATACCGAATTTGTCTATTTCATCGGCGCGGACACGCTGCTCGATCTCAAAAACTGGAAAAATACCCAAATTGTGGCGACCCTGTGCTCCTTTGCCTGTGTGAGGAGACCGGGCATTAACGATGAAACCATGGAAGCGGAAAAAGCGTATCTTTTAGACAGGTTTTCCGCGAAAGTCACCTTTGTGGATGCGGTGGGTCCCGAAATTTCCTCCACCCTCATTCGTGAGAACGTGAAAAACGGACGTTCAACGGACGGAATGCTTGCCCCCGCCGTCCGAGCCTACATCGACGAAAAGAAGCTGTATCAATGACAAACGAACAGAAAGAAAAATACCTGGAATATCTGAAAACCCATGTCAAGCCAAAACGGTTGGCACATTCCATCGGTGTTTCCCAAACCGCAAAGGAATTAGCGATGCAATACGGCACAGACCCGGCCAAGGCCGAGGAAGCCGGACTGCTGCACGACTGCTCCAAGGGCTTGACCCATGAGGAAATGCTTGCATCCGCCTACGCTTACGGTGTTGCCGTTGATGTGTGGCAGAAGGAAAGCCCTGAGCTGCTTCACCCCTACGTTTCGGCCTGTATTGCAGAGCGGGAATTGGACGTGCACGACCCGGAAATTTTGCAGGCCATCCGTCGGCATATGTGCGGCGCTCCCGACATGACCGCACTTGATGCCGTTGTAAATTTAGCGGACTACATCGAACCGACCCGCGCTTATCCCGATGTGGAGGAAATGCGGGAAATGGCGAAGGAATCCCTGTGGGAGACCCTCTGCGAGTGCCTAAAACGCACGATGATTCTGACGCTTTCCGAAGGAGCTGTCACACATCCCGATACCCTTTTCACCTACAACACACTCAAGCTCAAATTACTTCATGATAAAGGAGAACACCATGACTGAGAATATGAAAGAACTTGCATTAAACGTTTGCTCCATCATCGACGAGAAGCTGGGAACCGATATTGTCTGCCTGGACATTCACGATATGACCATCATCTCCGACTATTTCGTCATCGCCTCCGGCCGCAATCCCAACCACGTCAAAGCCATCTATGACGAGCTGGAAAACAAAATGGCAGACATGGGTTACGACCTCATCCGCGCAGAGGGCTATGCGGAGGGCAGATGGATCGTCATGGATTTCTCCGGCATCGTCGTACACCTGTTCTATGAGCCCGAACGCGAGTTCTATCACTTGGAACGCCTCTGGGACAACGGGCAGAACCGCATTGACTACAAGCCCGCAGAATAATTGCATTTTCCTTTACATAAAAACTGTTGCAAAATACACCCGCATCGGCTATACTATATTATGTTGACAAATGTGTTATCAGTTTGTCGTGTTCCTGTCCTGTGGGTCCTGTTCAACGTCGCGCCGTGAATCGTGTCAGGTACGGAAGTAAGCAGCACTAAGCGGTCAGCGGGGTGTGATTCAGGGAAGCCTGCAGGGCAGGGATGCGGCATTTTATTAAAACCCCGTTCGATGCAGTCGAACGGGGTTTTCCACAAAAGGAGAAATTCATGAACATCCAGATTTTTATGGGTAAAAAGAATTTTGACTGCCAGAAGGCGGAGCGCTGGTTCAAGGAAAGACGGATTCCTTATCAGCTCATTGACCTGACCAAGAAAGGGCTGTCGCCCAAGGAGTTTGATTCCGTAGCTTCCGCCGTGGGCTTTGTGAACCTGATCGACACCGATTCCAAGGCCTACGCCGAATCTGCGGCGCGGTTCATGAGCGACAAAGCCCTGATTAAGGCGCAGGTATTGGAGCATCAGAATCTAATCAAAACGCCCATCGTGCGCAACGGAAAGGAAGCGACGGTCGGTTTCCATCCGGAAGTCTGGGAAATGTGGAAATAAAGGGCTTGACTTAGCGCCCGGGATTGGTTAGAATCAAACCTGACAAAAGAATAAACACAGTTCATCGACTTAAAAATGTCGATTTTGATCGCAGTGCAGCGACATTGCGGGAGAAGATAGGGGAATGCGGTGAAAATCCGCAGCAACAGCCATTACCGTAAGCGGGAAACCGTAAGTCGGGATGCTTATCGGACTGTGACCTGTAAAAGCCTCTTGGGCAGCTTGGGGAGGAAAAAGGTCATAAAGGAGTAAGTTTGCTCTTTCGCGGCATGGCAGGATGCCGCGTCCTTTTTGCGCACCCCAAGTGGAGGGTGCTTTTATTTTATCCTTTTGTACTTCAACCAAAGGATAGATGTACTATGAAAAGAATCATTTCCGTTTCTCTTTCCCTGCTTCTCGTTTTCTTACTGCTTGTGTCCCTCTGCGGCTGCGAAGGCGTCAAGAGCAATAGCACAGAAACTTCCGCAAGTCTTTGGGACAACGCGATTTATCAGGAAGACACCATCTTAGGCTCCGGCGCAAAGGAAGTCAAGGTCGAAGTCAAGGCGCAGGACAAGTCCGTGACCTTCACGATTCACACTGATGAAGCCACCGTCGGTAATGCGCTATTGGAAAACGATCTGATTGCCGGTGAT
>DCHO01000042.1:0-25265 GCA_002315655.1 Christensenella sp. UBA1750 | reverse complement strand
GACGGGGAATACGCCATGACCGCCGTGGAGGCAACCGAGATCACAGAAGGGACTGCGTACAGGCTTGAGTACGCAAAATAAGCTGTCCACCTTTGAACTTGTCGTTTTTGCCATGCTGGGCACACTGATGTTCGTTTCCAAGATCGCACTGGAGTTCCTGCCAAACATCCATCTGCTTGGAATGTTCACCATGACCTACACACTGGTGTTCCGCAAAAAGGCGTTGATTCCCATCTATGTGTATGTGATGCTCAACGGTATTTACGCGGGCTTCAATATGTGGTGGATTCCGTATCTCTACATCTGGACAATTCTGTGGGGCGTGACCATGCTGCTGCCGAAGAAAATGCCCAAAAAGGTCGCTATGGTGATTTATCCCACCGTGTGCGCCCTGCATGGGCTGTCGTTCGGAACGCTTTATGCCCCGGCGCAGGCGATCATGATGCACATGAGCCGGAAAGCCACCCTGTCGTGGATTGTCGCAGGGCTGCCCTGGGACTGCATCCATGCGGCGGGAAATTTGGGTGCAGGGCTGCTGATTTTGCCGCTGTCCAATCTGCTGAAAAAGCTCATGCTGAGAAAAGTACGGGCATGAAAAAAACGGGCTCTCCGAATAAACGGGGAGCTCGCTTTTGAATATTTACTCAGAACTTAGTGCCGTCGTCGTGCCACAGGAAGGATTTGTTGATGTCGGATAATGTCTTACAGGCGGTACGCGCCATGGCAGAGCGCAGTTCGGTTGTGACGGCTTCGATGGTCTCTTTTGCGCCAAGCGCACCTTTTTCAATGATGGGCTGCATCACGGGGCGGCCGACGGAGACCGCCGTTGCACCCAAGGCCAGTGCCTTGAAGGCGTCCGTGCCGTTGGCAATGCCGCAGTCTACGAAGATGGGGAAGCGGTGCGCCACCACATCTGCGATGGCGGGCAACACCATGAGCGGCGGCACGACGGAGGGGAGAATGCCATGGTGATGGGAAACCACGATACCCTGCACGCCCGCATCCACACACTTCTGCGCATCGACAGGCGACAGCACGCCCTTGATGATGAAGGGCAGCTTGGTGCGCTTGACATAATTTTCTATGTCGTGGAAGGTTCTCGGCAGCATGGGCAGCCCCAGCACCACATCCGGGGTGCCTTTCCCCGAGAAGGAATGGTCCAAGTCCATACCGACGGCTATGGCTCCTGCTGCCTCTGCGGCTTCCAGACGGGAGAGGACTTCGTTTTCGTCCGCATAGGGTTTGATGATCTTGATAGACTTTGCGCCGGTTGCGCAGATTGCATCGAACTGTTCGATGCTGCCCATGCCCGCCCAGTTGACGGTGTTACACAGTTTTGCCCCCTCTGCCATTTGCACCATGCCGTCGCCTTCGTTGTTCTCCCCTTTCAAGTGTGACAGTGCCGCCATCATGACGGGCGTGGAAAAGGTCTCCCCGTAAAGGTTCAGGGTGAGATCGGGCACATCGCCGTCGATGTGACGCATTTCAATCAGAATCTGGTCGAAGTATTGTTCCGTAATGAGGTTTGTGTCTTTTGCCTTTCTTCTTTCATCCATGAAATATCCCTCCCGTTGAGCCGATTAACTTTCGGCTTCTTTTTTTCTTAGTATAGCATACGATTTGGCATTTGTCATAGGCTTTCCGACTGGACCAAATCTTTTCTTGCAAGAAAGAAGTGTTTGTGGTAGGATAAAGGACGAATAACAGGCACACTGGCCGGAAAAACAAGAGGAAAACAGCATGAAGATCAATACCGTAAAGGGTACCAACGATTATCTGCCCCGTGAGCAGGCGCTCCGGGACTACTTACAGAGCGTCATTTTGAAGACCTACAAGGACGCGGGCTTTGAGCGCATCGCCACACCCGCCATCGAGGACATTGAAAACTTGGACAAGTCCGAGGGCGGCGACAACCTAAACCTCATTTTCAAGATTATGAAGCGCGGAGAAAAGCTGGAAGCCGCCATCGCCTCCGGCGACGAAAAGGAGCTGGCGGACATGGGGCTGAGATACGACCTCACCCTGCCGCTGTCCCGCTATTTTGCCAACAACAAAAACAATCTGATGCTGCCCATGAAGTGCATCCAGATGGACAAGGTGTATCGCGCCGAGCGTCCCCAGAAGGGCAGACTGCGCGAGTTTGTCCAGTGCGACATTGATATTTTGGGTTCTTCCTCCATCACCTGCGAGGTGGAGCTCATCGGCACAACCGCAAAAGCGTTGCTGGCCATCGGCATGAAGGATTTCACCGTCAAGGTCAACGACAGAAGGATTCTGCGCGGGATGCTTGCTGGTATGGGCTTTGCGGAGGAAACGTTGGATTCCGTCTGCATCACTTTTGACAAGATGGACAAGATCAGTCTGGAAGGCGTAAAGAATGAGCTTACCGAAAAGGAGCTGCCCGTTTCCGCCATTGAAGCCCTTTGCAAGGTACTGGAAGGCGGTAAGGTGACCCTGGAGCAGGTCTCCGAAATGATGCCCGGAAACGAGGCTGTGGAGTCTGTCAAAAACATTTTATCCGCCGCAAACGAATTGGCGGAGAGCAAATACAATGTGGTCTTTGACCTGTCGCTGGTGCGCGGGCAGGGCTATTACACCGGCACGGTCTTTGAGGTGGAGAGCAACGAGTTCCAAGGCGCGATTGCAGGCGGCGGCAGATATGACAACCTCATCGGCAAGTTCACCGGCGAAAAGGTGCCCGCTGTCGGGTTCTCCATCGGCTTTGAGCGCATTTTCGGCATCCTGTCTCAGACCGATTTCGCTATTCCCGCCGAAAAGAAAAAGATCGCCGTGTTCTGCGATGACAAGGACGTGATCTCGGGCGCAAAGCTGGCGGAATCCTTCCGCGGGGAATATGCCGTTTCCCTTCTGGAACGCCCCAAGAAGCTGGGCAAAATGCTTTCCAAGCTGGAAGAAAAGGGCTATGCGGGCTACATTGTCTCCGGCGAGGGCTGCGAAATCAAGTTCTTCGGCTAAATTATTGTGTATATCAGGCGGTTTCTGCAAAGAGGCCGCCTTTTTGCATACTCTTAACCAAAGAAAAACGGGAAGCCTTGCGAAAAAGGCGTTTTTTTGCTATACTATTCTTGACTATATTTGGAGGAAACAACTGTTATGGCCGATTTGAACCTGCTCGTCCCGGAGGATGAGATCGAAAAGCAAAAGGAGTATATGGCGCGCATCGCAACTTTCGGCGGCGGGAAGTATAAGATCAACACCTACGGCTGCCAAATGAATGAGCACGACTCCGAAGTGCTGGCCGGGATGCTGGAACAGATGGGCTACAATGCAACTTCCGATGATGAGGAAGCGGATGTGATTCTCTACAACACCTGCTGCGTCCGGGACAACGCCGAACGGCGGGCGGCGGGGAACATCGGCATCTTGGCAGGGCTTAAAAAGCGTAAACCCGGTGTTATCATCGGCGTGTGCGGCTGCATGATGCAGGAGCAAGGCGCAGCCGAGAATTTGCTCAAACTGCGTCCTTATGTCAACCTCATTTTCGGCACCCACAACCTCCACAAATTTCCCGAGCTGTTTTATACCGCCTTGCAGGGAAAAAAGGTCAAGGTCATCGAACAGAACGACCAGGGCTGCATCCCGGAAGGGCTGCCCATTGCGCGGAAGAATCCCATCACGGGATATTTGACCATCATGTATGGCTGCAACAACTTCTGTTCCTATTGCATCGTGCCCTACGTCCGCGGGCGGGAGCGTTCCAGAAGCATTGCAAGCATCGTCAAGGAAGCCGAGGAAATGGCGAAAACCGGCATTTCCGAAATCATGCTGCTGGGGCAGAACGTGAACTCCTTCGGTTTGGGTTCGGAGGAATCCTTCCCCAAGCTCCTGCACGAATTGGACGGCGTTGTACCGAGACTGCGCTTTATGACCTCCCATCCCAAGGATTTGTCCGATGCGCTCATCGAGGAAATGGCGGTTTCAAAGACCGTCTGCCCGCAATTCCATCTGCCGGTGCAGTCGGGCAGCGACAGAATCCTTTCGGAGATGAACCGCCGTTATGACCGGGAGCATTACCTGAACCGCGTTGCCATGCTGCGGCAGGCGATTCCCAATGTGGGCTTGACCACCGACATCATCGCGGGCTTCCCGGGGGAGACCGAGCAGGATTTTGAGGATACTCTATCGCTGGTTAAGGAAGTGCGCTACGACGGCGCATTCACCTTCATCTATTCGCCGCGTGTTGGAACCGGAGCCGCCGCGATGGAAAATCAGGTGCCCGAGGAAGTTAAGCACGAGCGGCTTTCGCGGTTGATTGCCCTTCAAGATGAAATCACAAAAGAGCAGTTGTCCGGTCAGGTTGGTTCTGTGCAGGAAGTCCTGATTGAAGGACTTTCCAAGCGGCAAAATGATGCGGTTTATGGCAGGACCGGGCGCGGCATGACCGTGAACTGCAAAGGCAAAGAGGAATGGATCGGGCACATTCTGCCCGTTTCGATTACCGACGCAGGCAGCAACACCCTGCGCGGAGAGATCATTACCAAAGAATAAGAGAGGAAAAATACACATGGATTTACAGATCTTTGAAAAGTCCCGAGAGCTTGGTGAGCTGCTCGTCAAGTCCCCCGAATACGCCAAGGTGCAGGAAGCGGAAGCCGCTTTCCAGGCCGATGAAGTCGCTCAGGCGCGTGTTAACGAGTTCAATGCCCTGCAAAACGAGGTGCAGACCTTAATGCAGACCCCCGACCCCGATCAGGCCGAGATCGCCAAGAAGGCCGACGCCCTGCGCAATATGCAGGCAGAACTGACCGAGCTGCCCGCCGTCAAAGCCATGAACGAAGCCCAGACCGGCTTTTCCCAGCTGCTCAACCAGGTCAATCAGGTGCTTCGCTTCATGATCACCGGCGAAGTGGAAGAGGACGGCTGCACCGGCAACTGCTCCTCCTGCGGCGGCTCCTGCCACTAAAATACAGATTTACAAATAATTCCCAGCGCCGCGCATGAAGAAACAATGCGGGGCGCTGGTTCGGATTTCTTCCGGGAGGGAAAATGTATGCCCTTATCACCGATGATGCAACATTATCTGCACACCAAAGAGCAATACCCCGATTGCGTTCTCATGTATCGCTTGGGCGATTTTTATGAGATGTTCTTTGAGGACGCCGTGACGGTCTCCAAAGCGTTGGAGTTGACCCTGACCGGGCGCGACTGCGGCTTGGAGGAGCGTGCGCCCATGTGCGGCGTGCCCTATCATGCCTTGGATGCGTATCTGGCCAAGCTGGTGGAGCAGGGCTTTAAGGTGGCTATCTGCGACCAGATGGAAGACCCCGCCTTGGCCAAGGGGCTTGTGGAACGCGCCGTCACCCGCATCATCACGCCCGGAACCATCATCGAGAGCAATATTTTAGACGAGAAGAAGAACAGCTATCTGCTCTCCGTCTATTTCGGGGATTCCGACAAAAAGGCGGGCATTGCCTACGCGGATGTTTCCACGGGCGAAGTCAACGTGATGGAGCTCACCGATAGAAAGAATCAGCTTCTTGAAGAGCTGACCCGCGTTGCGCCCTCAGAGGTGCTGGTCTCCCCGGAAGATGCCATGGAATTAAAGCGCATCGGATGGAACGGGCAGATGACCCCGTGCAAGCCCGCCATTTTCGACCACAAGGAAGCGGCAAACCTTATCAAAAAGCACATAAACGGCAGTCTTTCCTCTTTGGGGCTTTCCAAGCTGAATCTGACGGTCTCCGCCTTGGGTGCGCTGCTTTCCTATTTGGAGGAAACGCAGAAAAACAGCCTGTCCCACGTCAATTCCGTGTATATCTATCATCGCGGGGAGCATCTGCTGCTTGACCCCGTGGCGCGGCGCAATCTGGAACTGACTGAGACCATACGCGGACGCGGCAAAAAGGGAACGCTGCTTTGGCTGCTGGATAAGACCGCCACAGCCATGGGCGGACGGCAGCTGCGCAGCTGGATTGAGGAACCGCTGACCGAGAAGGACAAGATCGAAACGCGGCTTGATGCCATCCAAGAGCTGATGCAGTCCTATATGCTCACGCAGGAAATCCGTTCTGCCCTTGACCCGATTTACGACATTGAACGACTGGTCACGAAGGTTTCCTACGGGAGTCTCAATGCCAAGGATGCGCTTTCCCTGTGCCATTCGCTTAAAATGGTACCGCAGGTCAAGACCCTTTTGGACGGCTTTCAGACGGCGCAGCTCAAAGACATTTATGCCCGCCTTGACCCGATGGAGGACGTCTGCGGGCTTTTGGAAAGTGCCATTGATGAAGAACCTTCCATCAAAATCACCGAGGGCGGCATCATCAAAAAAGGGTACAGCAAAGAATTGGACGAGCTGCGCGACGCTTCCGAGAACGGGCGGGAATGGATCTCCCGCATCGAGCAGAAGGAGCGCGAGGAGACCGGCATCAAGGGCTTGAAGATTAAATACAACCGCGTGTTCGGGTACTTTATCGAGATCAGCAATTCCCAGCTTTCCCAGGTGCCCATGCGCTACCAGAGAAAGCAAACTCTATCCACCGGCGAACGCTTCATCACGGAAGAATTAAAACAGGTGGAGGAGACCATCTTAGGGGCGCAGGAGAAGTCCATCCGGCTGGAAAACGAGCTGTTCACCGCCATCAAGGAGAAGCTTTCTTCCCAGATCGTGCGCTTTCAGGGCACCGCCTCCGCCATAAAAGAGCTGGACGCCCTGCAATCGCTGGCCACGGTTGCCACCACGAACAATTACTGCCGCCCGGAGATTCACGACGGCTTTGAGCTTATCATAAAGGATGGCCGTCACCCGGTCGTCGAGGCCACAAGCAAGGAGCTTTTTGTGCCAAACGACTGCGAAATGGGCGAAGACGGGCGCATGATGATCATCACCGGCCCCAACATGGCGGGCAAATCCACCTATATGCGGCAGGTCGCCCTCATCACTTTGATGGCGCACATGGGCTCCTTTGTGCCCGCGTCCTACGCGAAAATTCCGCTGTGCGACCGCATTTTCACAAGGGTCGGCGCGTCGGACGATCTGGCGGCAGGGCAGTCCACCTTCATGGTGGAGATGAGCGAAATGGCCTCCATCTTAGCCAACGCCACGGACAAAAGCCTGCTGGTGCTCGACGAGATCGGGCGCGGCACCTCCACCTTCGACGGGCTTTCGATTGCCTGGGCAACAGCGGAATATATATGCAACAAAAAGAAGATCGGGGCAAAGACCCTGTTTGCGACCCACTACCACGAGCTTTCCGAACTGGAAGGAAAACTAAGCGGCGTGGTCAATTATCAGGTTTCCGTCAAGGAGCACGGGGATGAGATCATCTTCCTGCGCAAGATTCAAAAAGGCGGTGCGGATTCATCCTTCGGCGTGCAGGTCGCCGCCATGGCGGGGCTTCCGCAGCAGGTCATTTCCCGCGCCCATGAGATCATGGCGAAGCTGGAAGTCAACAACGTAAACGGCACCACCATCGGGCAGAATATCTTAGGCGGCAAGCAAAAGGACAAGCAGATGAACCTGCTGGAAGTGAACGCCGTGGAGTTTGCCAAGGAGATCGCGGAATTGGATATGGATTCCCTATCGCCCCGCGAGGCCATGAATCTGCTCTACGTCCTGCGCGAAAAGGCCAAGAAGATTTAGGAGCCAACTATGCAAGCAAAAATCAAGGTACTGGATACCGCAACGGCGAACCGCATCGCGGCGGGGGAAGTGGTGGAGCGTCCGGCCTCAGCGGCAAAGGAGCTGCTGGAAAACGCGCTGGATGCCGGGGCTACCGCCATCACGTTAGAAATTCGGGACGGCGGCATTTCCTATCTGCGCGTCACGGACAATGGGAGCGGCATTGCCCCGGAAGACTGCCGCGTGGCCTTTGAGCGCCACGCCACCTCCAAGATTCGCTCCGGGGACGATCTTTCCTCCATCGGAACGCTGGGCTTCCGCGGAGAGGCGCTGCCCTCCATCGCCTCGGTTTCCAAGGTGGAGCTGACCTCCCGTGTCAAGGACGCGCCAAGTGGGGTCAAAGTGACCATCGAGGGTGGCGAATTTAAGGATGTGCGCGAGGCCGGCTGCCCGCAGGGCACCACCTTTGTGGTGAAAGATTTGTTCTATAATACTCCTGTGCGGCGCAAGTTCCTTAAACGCCCAGCCACCGAAGCCGGGTATGTGGCGGATGTGGCACTGGAACTGGCACTTTCCCGCCCGGACATTTCCCTGCGCTTTGTCAACAACGGCAAACCCGTGTTTCAGACCGTGGGCAATAACGACCTGAAATCCGCCATCTATGTTCTGCACGGAAAGGAAATTGCCTCCGGAGTGCTGCCCTTTGAAGGCTCTGTCGGAGCTACCACGGTAAAGGGGTTTGTCGGTGTGGGTTCTCTGGCGCGGGGCAACCGCGGGTATGAATTTTTCTTCATCAACGGACGCTATGTTCATTCCAATCAGCTCTCCAATGCCGTGGAAAACGCCTGCCGCGAGCGCGTGATGATCGGGAAATACCCCTATTGCGTGGTCAACATTCAGGTGCCCCTGCAGGCGGTGGATGTGAATGTCCACCCGAACAAGCTGGAAGTGCGGTTCAAGGAGGATTTCCCCATCGCGGAGACCGTGCAGGGCATTGTTTCAACCGCCTTCAAAGATTCACAGGAGATTTTGCACAGCGTTGCGGATGTGAAGCCCGCCGAGCCTCAAAAAGCGGAAATTCCGCAGGAAAAACCGAAGCAGATCGAGCTTACGCAGGAGGCCTCTGCGTCGTCCTTTGAGCTGCCTAAACAGATTCTTGAAGCCTCGCAGAAGGTTCCTCTGCGGGTGCATGAGACCGCCACAGCGGTATCAACAAATGCCGCTCCGCATTATGCCTCTTATGATTCAATGCCGTGGAACGAGGCTGAAAAGCCTACACTCAAACCCCAGCTGCCGCCTATTGTAGTGGCCGAGCCGCCGAAACCGCCCCGCACGGAGCCGGTCGGAACCACAGCGCAGGTACTGGGACAACTCTTTTCCACCTATCTATTGGTGCAAAGAGGAGATAAATTGCTGATTATCGACCAGCACGCCGCCCACGAACGGATTCTGTACGAAAAATTTAAGCAATCGCTGGACAACGAAAAGCGTGTGCAGTCTCTTCTTGTGCCGTATCTGGTCAAAACCACCGTCCGCGAGGAAGAACTGTTGGAAGAAAACTTAGATAAACTCACTTCCATGGGCTTTGAGATCGAACCATTCGGGGACAGAACCTTCCGCGTGACCGCCGTGCCCATGCTGCTGGGTGCACCGCAGACCGAAGGCTTCTTCAAAGAGCTATTGGATAAGATTGAATCCATCACAAGCACCGACAACGCCTCCCTTGTGCGGGACGAGCTGGTGCAGATGGCGTGCAAAAAGGCCATAAAAGGGGGCGACAGCCTCTCACAGCAGGAGGTCAACACATTGCTTGCGCTGATCGCGGGGGAGGATATGCCCACCTGCCCCCACGGGCGCCCCATCATCCTGCCCATCTCCAAGCGCGATTTGGAGAGAAAGTTCGGGCGCATCCAATGAAACCGAAAGTAATCTTTATCGTGGGCCCGACGGCCTCCGGCAAGACTGCCGCGTCCATCCATCTGGCTCAAAAAATGAATGGGGAAGTGGTCTCCGCGGATTCCATGGCCATCTATCGCGGCATGGACATCGGCACGGCAAAGCCGAGCAAGGAGGAAATGCAGGGCATAGAGCATCACATGATCTCCTGCGTTGACCCGCGCATTCCGTATTCCGTCTCCGAATACAAGGACGATGCGCAGAAGTGTATTTTTGATATTCTCAATCGGGACAAGATGCCCATCGTCTGCGGCGGCACCGGGCTTTATGTCAATTCCCTGATCTTCCCGCTGGACTTTACCGCCGCGCCGTCCGATGAAGGCATCCGGCAGGAATTGACCGAATTTGCCGAAAAATACGGCAACGAGGCACTTCATGCAGAGCTTGCGAAGGTTGACCCTGAGACAGCCAAGGATCTGCACCCCAACAACGTGCGGCGGGTCATTCGGGCGCTGGAAATTTACCGCCTGACCGGGAAGACCAAATCCGAACAGGCGACGCTGAACAAACCCTTTGAGCTTTCCTATGAGCCGATCTTAATGGGCATCACCTTAGACCGCAAAAAGCTTTACGAAAAGTGCGACCTGCGCGTTAACAAGATGATGGAAGCTGGACTATTACAAGAGGTGAAGACTCTGCTTGCAAGCGGTCTCACTCCGGAAATGCAGTCCATGCAGGGCATCGGCTATAAGGAGCTGGTGAAGCACATAAACGGCGAACTGTCCCTGCCGGAAGCTATCGAGCTGATGCAGAAACTGACACGGCATCTGGCCAAGCGTCAGCTGACGTGGTTCCACGCAATTTCGGAAATTCGGTGGTTTGATTGCACAAATGCACAGGATTTGCCGAAAATCTACGATGAAATGTTTGAGTATTCCCTGGGAAAAGAATAAATATTTGTGTTATACTATGGCAAAACCATAGAAAGAAGGAGCAAAATGATGAGCAAAAATTCGGCAGAACTTCAGGACATTATCCTAAACAGCGTGCGGAAGAACCGCATTCCCGTGACCATGCACTTGACCAACGGCGTGCCGCTGAAAGGTCTCATTCGCGGCTTTGACTCGTTTGTGGTGCTGCTGGAAAGCGAAGGCAAGCAGCAGATGATTTACAAGCACGCCATCTCTACCGTGACCCCGCTGCGCCCCGTGCAATACAACGCCCCTGCCGGGCTGATCGACGAGCCGGACGAAAACGAAGACGAGGAATAAACAATCATGACGGAAAAAGATATTCTTTCGCTGATTTCGGAAGCCGAAAGCAGCCTTTCCCGACAGTTCTCTGTGTCGGAGCGCATCGAACAGGCAAACTTTGAAAAGGTGATGGATGCCTTTGCCAAGGAGCGCGTGGCCATTCGGCACTTTGCCGGAAGTACGGGCTACGGCTACGGCGACGACGGACGCGACACACTGGAAAAGGTCTTTGCGGATGTCTTCCACTGTGAGGACGCCCTCGTCCGCCCTGCCATCGCTTCCGGCACCCATGCCCTTGCGCTATGCCTCTATGGGCTGCTGCGCAACGGCGACACCCTGCTGGCGGGCTCCGGCAAGCCTTATGACACGCTGGAAAGCGTCATCGGCATCTCCGGCGAGGACGGGCAGGGGTCGCTCAAAGACTATGGCGTGAGCTACAAGCAGATCGATCTGAAAGACAACCGCATCGACATTCCCGCGATTGCGGACGCTTTGCAGGACAAATCCATAAAAGTGGTTGCCCTGCAGCGTTCCCGCGGTTACGATTGGCGGCCTTCCATTTCCGTTACCGAATTGGGTGAAGCGGCACAGGCCATCCATGCCGTGCGCCCCGATGTGGCGGTGATGGTGGACAACTGCTACGGCGANNTCGGCATCCGCGAGTCCAGAGGCTCACTGAAGGAGTGGGGGGTGACCTACCGCCAGGTGGAGCTTCTGCCGGACGGAGGCTTCGACTATCCCGCCATTGAAGCGGCCATCGGACCCCGCACTAAGCTCATTGAGATCCAGCGCTCGAAGGGCTACCTCGAGCGCCGCACCTTCTCGGTGGCTGAGATCGGCGAGCTCATCGCCTTTTGTAAGAAGGTGAAGCCGGACGTGGTGGTCATGGTGGACAACTGCTACGGCGAATTTGTAGAGGAGAAGGAGCCCACCGATGTGGGCTGCGACATCATTGTCGGTTCCCTCATCAAGAACTTGGGCGGCGGCATCGCGCCCACGGGCGGCTATATCGCGGGCAAGGCCGAGCTTGTGGAAAAGGTCTCCTACCGTCTGACCTCTCCCGGTATCGGCCGCGAAGTCGGTTCCTACATCGGCGGCTACGACCGCTTCTTTGAGGGGCTGTTCTTCGCGCCCCATGTGGTGTGTCAGGCCATCAAGGGCGCGATGCTGACCTCCGCGATCTTTGAAAAGTTAGGCTACGCGGTAAGCCCCGCATCCGAGGAGGTTCGACACGACATTATACAGGCCATCCGTTTGGGCAGTCGGGAAAAGCTCATCGGCTTCTGTGAGGCCATTCAGTACGCTTCCCCTGTGGATTCTTTTGTCACCCCGGAGCCTTGGGCAATGCCCGGGTATCAGGATGAAGTCATCATGGCGGCGGGCACCTTTGTGGGTGGCGCGTCCATCGAACTGTCCGCAGATGCGCCCTTAAAAGAGCCGTTCCATGTGTATATGCAGGGCGGTCTGACCTATTCCCACGTCCGCTTCGCCATGAAAAAGGTGCTGCAGCGCCTGAGCGACAAAAATCTGCTCTGATCGGAGGATTTCACCATGAAATTCAAGGATTTTCGGATGCGCGATCCGTTTGTGTTCACACATGACGGCAAGTATTATTTAACTGGCACGGAGCTGCAAAAGAGTGGGGTAGAGGTCTATTCCGGTAACGATTGCGAAAGCTGGGAAAACCCTGTGGAAATCTTCTCCATTGCACCGGATTCGTGGGCAAAATGCGACATCTGGGCACCTGAAATTCACTTTTATCAGGGAAAATTCTACTTATTCGTTTCCTTGCTTGGCAAAAACGGGCTTCGCGGCACGCAGATTGCCGTTTCCGATACCGTGCAGGGCAGATACACGCCTGTCATCAACGCGCCCTCCACGCCGCTTTCCCAGAGCTGCATTGACGGCACACTTTATGTGGAAAACGGGGTGCCGTACATTGTCTATTCCCACGACTGGCCGGACAATCTGCTAAAAAGTAAGGGCTATTATGAGGGCGAAATCTGCGCAGCGCGTTTGAAAGACGATTTCACAGGCATCATCGGGGAACCGCTGGTGCTCTTCGGCGGCGCAAGCCCTGTTTGGGCAAAACGCAACCACATAGACGGCTACCCGTATGACCGTTTCGGCACCGATGGCCCCTTTTTCCATAAGCTGTCTAACGGAAAACTCCTGCTGCTTTGGTCGCCCATGGTCGGCAACAATTATGTTGTCGCGGGCGCGGTCTCGGAAAACGGAATCAAAGGGCCTTGGAAGCACTTGGAGGAATGGATATTCGGTGACAACGGCGGGCACGGCAGCCTGTTTACGGACTTTGACGGTCAGCTGAATCTCACCATTCACGCCCCGGAAAACTGGGGCAACGAACACGGCGTCATTTATCCCGTGAAAGAGTGCGGTGACACACTGAAAATAAAGAAAAAGGCGGAAAAATAGCATGAAACTCTTTACCATTGGCAACAGCTTTGCGGTCAATTCCTGCAAATACTTATCCGAAATCTTTGAAAATGGCGGCGTGGAATACAAGCTCGGCCGGGCAAACCTTGGCGGCTGCTCGCTGGAAACCCATTGGAACAATGCAAACGGCGATGCCGCGACCTACGGGGATGTGTTCGGCGGCGAAAAATCCTTGAAAGTACTGCTGCAATCCGACCAATGGGACGTTGTGACCATCCAGCAGGCCAGCCATTTTTCGTGGCTCAACGGCACTTTCTACCCTTACGCGGACAATCTTATCGACTTCATCCGCAAATATGCCCCGCAGGCGGAGATTCGCGTGCATGAAACCTGGGCGTACCGCGCAGACAACGAGCGGCTGAACAGCGAGTTCAGAATCACACAGGAGCAGATGTTCGCCCTGCTCAAGGACAATTACACGCGCCTTGCGAAGAAATACGGCTTCAAGATTCTGCCTGTAGGTGAGGCCTTCCGCCTTGTGCAGCTCATGTGCGGAGATGCAATCGGGGAGACGACCCGCAACCCTGATGGCCCTTCCCACGCCAATCCTTACGGGGAATACATCGGCGGTCTTCTGTTCTATACCGCTCTGACGGGCAATTCGCTGGACAACATCACCTATATTCCCGAAGGAATTACAGTGGAGCAATCCGTGATTGCCAAATGCGCCGTGCGTCAGGCACTCTCCATGTACTAACAAACAAGCCGTACCGCAAACAACTTGCGATACGGCTTATAACATATCAAGCAGATGAATCAGAATCTTCTGATGGAACCCACGACGCGGCCTAAGATCATCACATCATCAAAATACATGGGCGGGAACTCGTCATTTTCGGGCTGCAGGCGCACACGACCTTCGGCATCCTCGCGGTAGAAGCGTTTGACGGTGGCTTCCTCGCCATCCACTAATGCGACCACAATCGTGCCGTTATCTACGGATTCCTGCTTGTGCACCACAACAATGTCCCCGTTGAAAATGCCCGCATTGATCATACTGTTGCCGGAAACCCGCAGCGCGAAGCAGTTTTCATCGTCATTGGTGAAATACTCGGGCGATACGGTGAGATAATCCTCGATGTTTTCCACGGCAGTGATGGGATAGCCGGCGGTCACTTTGCCGACAACCGGGATGCGCACGCCGGAATGGTTCATGCCGACCACTTCCAGTGCACGGGGCTTTGTAGGATCACGCACCAGCAGCCCGCGATTCTCCAACCGGCGCAGATGTCCGTGGACAGTGGAGGTGGATTTGATGTCCATTGCCTCGCAGATTTCCCGTACAGACGGCGGGAACCCGCGGCGTTCAACTTCGGCCTTAATGTAATTCAGAATTTTCTCCTGTGTGTCGTTTCTCGGCATATCTTTTTTAGGCGGCATAACACAATCCCCCTTGTTTTCAACCATTTTTTCTGTTACCATTATAGCATAAAAGAATGTAATACGGAACAGATGTTCTGTAAAAGGAGCGTAAATTTTATGAAAGAGTGCGTCCTGTATGATCGGGAGTGTATCAACTGTGGCGAATGTCTCAAATGCGATCTCGACCCGAACAAAATCTGCGACAACTGCGGGCGGTGTCTGGAATCCCACGGCAAGGAATACAATGAGCTGAAAATCGATGCCATAGACTTATCCGGCGACGAATATGAAAACTGGCTGAAAATACAGGAAAGCAAAGAGAGTGGGACTTAATCGTCTTCGCTCTCTTTATCGTTAGGCTTGTCATCGCGTAATTTGAGGCTGTGGGCGGCTTTGCGGCGGTTTTCGTCGCTCTGCGCGGCGTAATGACGTCTTGTCGTGTTCACATCCGAGTGTCCAAGCACGTCCGCGACCAGATAAATGTCTCCGGTTTCGGCATAAAGGTTCGTGCCGAAGGTGGAGCGCAATTTGTGGGGCGTGATGTGTTTGAGCGGCGTAACAATGGCGGCATATTTTTTGACCAAATTTTGCACCGTGCGCACGTTCATGCGCTTTTTTTGGGTGGAAAGAAACAAAGCCTGTTCATTGCCCGGAACAACATCCTGTACGGTTTTTCGCCAATCCATGTATTCCCGCAGTACGTCGGCAACTTCGTCGGAAAAATATAGAACTACTCGTTGACCGCCTTTTCGTGTAACAACAAAACCATTCGTATTAAAATCAATATCATTCAGATTTAAACCGACACATTCACTAACACGAATCCCTGTTCCTAATAACAAAGTTATTAATGACAAATCTCTTAGACGAGTAATCTTATGATATTCTTTTTGTTTTTCTGTCAACAAATCCGAACCATCATCAATAGCATCTAATAGTTTTGCTACCTCATCAACTTCTAAATAAATAATTTCGCGTTCATGCTGTTTAGGTAGATCAACCAACGCGGCTACATTTGAGGGGATATGACCCTTTTTGAACAGGTAGCGAAACAGCGTGCGCAGGGAAGATATTTTCCGTTCCTTGGCGGCTTCGTTGTCCTGCATGAGCTTTTCGTTGCGCTCATAAGCAGTCAGGTAATCCATGTAGGTTTCAATGTCGGTGACCGTCACTGTGGCCAGATCATCGGTGGTGAGTGCGCTGGGAATTTTGTCTTTACAGGAGGACTTATAGCCGCACAGATAATCAAAGAAGATCAGCAAGTCATGGGCGTAACCCAGCCGCGTGAGCGGTGTGGTCTCGGGCGTGATGCCGCGGAAGAATTCTGTGCAGAACTCCGGCAGGTCGGGCAGCATCGCCCGGAGTTCCTGTGTATTTTTCAGGTCTCGGGCGGTGTGATAGGAAATATCAGCCATAAGCACTCCTTTCTGTCGTTTTCGGGCACCATCTCTTCGCAAAAGTTGTCTTTTGCGAAGAGATGTAAATGGAAGGGATAACTCCCCCGAATCGGTTACGGTTGCCCGGCTTTGATCGCACCGGTCGCCAATTCGTCGCATCGGTTGTTGAGGTCGTTTGTACTGTGTCCTTTGACTTTGCAGAAGCGAACCTCGTGTCTTCGCGTGTGCATCAGCAGCAGCTTCCACAAGTCCTGATTTTCCACGGGCGATTTTGTCGAAGTCTTCCAGCCGTTGCGCTGCCAATTATCAAGCCAGCCTTTTTCAAAAGCGTTGATAAGATAACTGGAATCGGAATAGAGATTCACGATGCAGGATTCCTTGAGCGCGGACAGTCCTTGGATCGCCGCAAACAGCTCCATGCGGTTGTTGGTGGTCTCGGGCTGGTAGCCGGAAAGCTCTTTTCGGTTGCCCTGATACAGCAGCACAACACCCCATCCCCCGGGACCGGGATTGCCGGAGCACGCGCCGTCGGTGTAAATGTCTATCTCTTTCATCCTATTTACCCATGCTCCTGGATTTTTCTGCGCAAACGTGCGCGGCGTCCATCAGTGCACTGCGGAACCCGCGCTGTTCCAAAACGGCAACAGCATCAATGGTAGTTCCGGCGGGCGAACACACGCGGTTTTTAAGATCTGCCGGATGAATCTCAGATTCTAATACCATTTTTGCGCTGCCTAATACGGTTTGCGCGGCCAGCTCCTTGGCTACAGGATAAGACAGGCCTTCCCGAACGCCCGCGTCCGTCAGCGCTTCGATCATCATAAACACATACGCAGGGCCGCTGCCACTGATTGCTGTTACCGCGTCGATTTGTTTTTCTTTTACCGTTACAACACGACCGACAGAAGAAAAAATATCCTCAATAATACACATTTCATTAGTAGAAACCGTGCTTTCCTCTGCGATGGCAATCATCCCTTCCCCGACCATAGCGGGCGTGTTGGGCATCACGCGGCAAATGCGGGACTGCGGCAGGAGCGAAGACAGCTTTTCGATGGTGAAGCCCGGCGCGATGGAAACCACGGGCTTTCCGGCAAGAACATCCGCCAAGGGATTCACAGCATCCGGCAGAACCTGGGGCTTTACGGCCAGCACAACGAGATCTGCCCAGGCACATAAATCCTCCGCAGATACAAAGGTCTTGGCGTTATACTGCTCCTCGGCCTTCTTCATCATGGCACTGGCTATGTCAAAGCAGCCGACAGGATGGCCTTTTATTCCTTTCATCATGGCAGAGGCCATGTTTCCGGCACCGATAAACCCGATATTCATAAAAGTTTCCTCCGTTATCAATAGAAAAAATCCGAACACCAAAGCATGATGTTCGGATAATCTGGCAGGGGAGACGCGACTCGAACACGCAACACACGGTTTTGGAGACCGTTGCTCTACCAATTGAACTACTCCCCTATATGCCGCCTGACCTTGCTTCGGCCTTGGCACATTTTTTATTATACCTCCATGATGTTCTTTTGTCAATACTTATTTCTTGTTTTTTGACATTTTATCCGCTAATCCGCTTTCTCATGGTGATTTTAGTACCGATTCCGACCTTGGATTCCACATTCAGCGCGTCCATAAAGGTCTCCATCACGGTAAAGCCCATGCCGCTGCGTTCTTCCTCGACAGGCGCGGTGGAAAAAAGCGGCACCATAGCTTCCTCCACATTTTCAATGCCGCGTCCGTGGTCTTCCACGATAACGGTCAAATCATTTCCGTCAATGTCCCCAGAAAGAGACACGTTTCCTTCCTTCCCGCGATAACCGTGCACAATGGCGTTGGTGACGGCCTCGGAAACCGCGGTGCGCACGTCTTCCAGCACTTCCATCGTGGGGTTCAGCGGCAGCAGATACGCCCCGATGACCATGCGCCCGAACGCTTCATTGACCGGCAGGGCGGAAAACTCCACCCGCATTGTGTTTTTCTCCATTTGACTCTCCTCCGTTCACTGCATTTTCTCAATGATCTGATAGATTCCCGACATTCGGAAAATCCGATCCACTCTGTTCGATGGATTTCGCACCGCAACCGTGCCCTTGCGCTTGGCAAGCAGGTTGTAGCGTCCCAGCACCACCCCGATGCCCGAGCTGTCCATGAAGGATAACTTCTCCAAATCGAGAATCAATCGCTTGATGCTTCTGTCCGTCAGCAAAGCATCCAGTTCTCCTCGAATTTCATCCGCCAAGCTGTGGTCAAGCTCCCCTTCCAGAATGAATGTTAAGGTGTCCCCTGTTCTTTTGTGCCGCATTCTCTCCCCTCCTTTTTCCCTCTGTATATTCTTGAAGGGGAAGGCTTCTCCCTTTGGGAATTTTGACAGGTTTTGGCATAACTCTATCTTTCCCAAATTGCGACAAAAAATACCGAAAAGCACGCGGCCTTTCGGTTTTTTTCTTACATTTTTCCGATGTCTTTTTGCAGCGCCACGGCTTTCTCACGCGGCACGGTGGATAGGGTGGATTCGTCCCGTTCCAATGCCCGTGTGATATAGTCCGTGGCTTCCTCTTTGTTGCCCTGCTCAAAGCGAATCTTTGCCAGATAATACAGGGTATCGTACTGGGTTTCTTTGATGGAAAGCGCTTTTAAGAACAGCTGCTCGGCTTCCTCCACATTGCCCATGCGGTAATTGACCTGTGCCAAGTTGTCCACGATGGAGGCATCCCCGCTGTCATAACCAAAGGCCTGCCGGTTGAAGGTCAGGGCTTCCTGATAGTCGCCTGTTCTGTCGCCCTGCGCGATGAGCAGGAACCCCAAGGTGCCATAGACCGAAACTGTGGTGAACCGCTCAAATATTTTTTTGAAAATATCCACAGCCTTGTCGATCTGCCCCAGCTTCCAGTAGGTCAGCCCCAAATTCTGATACACAAAGCCCCACTGGTTCGCGTCCAGCTTCATGGTGCGGGTGTAGCGCAGCACTTCCAATGCCTTTTCATACTCCCCTTTTCTGAGCAGCATCAGCCCGTAGGCGGACATGGGCGCAGGCAGGGAGCAGCCCTTTTCATAGGCCTTGACATAGTGCTTCCACGCCTTATCCTCATATTTCATAATGTGCAGGGCATAGCCCAATTTTGCCTGAAAATTTCCTCTTTTTTTGATCTTGCTCATGGGTTTTCCTTCCTGTTTATCTTATCGAACAGCCGCTTTCTGCGCACGGTCAATTCCTGCAATTCCAAATATTGCATGGTACGCTTGATGGCTTCATCGGTGTAATACAGTGCTTTTCTGTTGTCGTGGAGCCTGTGTTCGTAGAGCTTCGCTAATTCCACATAAGGGAAAATGCCGCCGGTTTCCTTGCTTACCATATCGGAAAGCAAGGTTTCCATATCCTCAATCCTCCCGCTTTTCCGGTAAATGCGGGTAAGCGCCCGCCCCGCTTCTACTTTCAGACTGCCGCGATTTACGGAAACATAGCACCTTTCCGCCTGAACGCTGTCCCCGGCCTTGTCGTAGATGCGCGCCATGGAGAACAGGTCTTCCTGATGGGTCTGCTGTGTGGGGGAGCTGTGCGCATCGTAGAGCACGCGAAACAGCTTGCCCATGGTGTAAACGTCCTCAAAATTGTGAGAAAACACCTGTTTTAATTTGCTGTCATCCCGATCCTTCAGAAATTGATACCACAGCGCGGGAATTTCGCTGCCGGGAATGTCATTTTTACGGTGAAGCCCCAGCACGGTTTCTTCCATATGGGTGAGGTTGCACTGTTTGAGGCGCAGCTTGTAAAGCCGTCGGGCAGGATAAAGTAAATCCATGTGTGGCAAATCCTCAAAGAACACGGGAATGCGGTTCATGCGGCAGCGGGCAATGAGCAGCGGCAAGTCAAAGGATTTTCCATTGAAGGATACAATAGCCTTTCTCCCCCGCATTTTTGATGCAAACTGCGCCAGCATATCTTCTTCCTCGTCATAATCCCGCATCCAAAGCTGGGTTACGACGAATTTCTCCCCTATGATCTCCCCGATACCGATTTCAAAGGCGATAGTGCCGACCCCGCCGGAAAGCCCCGTGGTTTCGGTATCAATGAACACAAAATCTTCCGGGTCAAGGCAAAGGTCGGAAAAGCCCTCGCCGCCCATCAGGGTGAGAATTTCGGGCAAAAGGGCAGACAAATCGGGGGCTTCCCTCTCCCCTGTCATGCTTTCGCAGGGCTTTGACTTTGGCGGTTCCGGCTTGGGCGCGTCCTTCTTTTCCGAAGAAATCTTTTTCAGCCTATCCCGCAAATTGTTCATCGAGCATTCTCCTAAGGAGCGTTATGGCCGCTTCTTTGCCGTGAGCGGAGGGCGCACCGATGCAGGACGGGCAGCCCTTCTCGCAGGGACAGGTGGTGACGTTTTCCAACGCCTTTTCCAGCAGAACAGGCATCATGTCGTAGGCTTTTTCGGAAAGCCCGATGCCGCCGGTGATGCTGTCATAAAGGTACAGCGTCGGCTGGTTGGTGAAGGGGTCTTTCACATGATAGCGCACATTGATGTCGTGCACGGCGCACATTAAGTAAAGCGGGGTCAAAATGGAAAGGATATTGGCAATGCCCGCCATGCCTTCGTGGGCGTCCTCCAATTCCATGTCGCGGAACAAGGCGTCAGGAATGGTCATCCACGCGGCAGTGGTGTGCATTTCCAGTTCCGGCAGATTCACTTCGCCGTAGCCCAAGTTTTCATGGGTGTCAAATTTCATCTTCTTGAACATCGTAACCAGCGACGAGACCATGACCTCGCCGAAGGCCAGATGCCCTTTTTCTTTGAACTCATCCAGCACTCGCAGGGAGACGGACAGGTCTGCGTCGGTGTAGTAGTCCACGTCCACCTGCTTGATGTAGGCACGTTTCTCCGCGAAAGAGAGCTTTTCCACCTGATACTGTATGGCGTTATGCATATAAATGGCGCGGTCGTGCAGCAGCATGGGCGCGGTGAACCTGTCCATTTCGCCGATGACCTCGTGATGAGACGGATCGGTAATGTCGATGATGAGGAAGTTTTCATCTCCTCCCGCCGCCCGCAGGGACACATCCGAGGACGGAAATTCCTCCGCCATCCAGTGATATTTGCCCCCGACCTCATGCAGTATGTTTTCCTCGCACAGATAGGTCAGCATATCCTGTGTGGAGGGGTTGCCGCCGAACTCCTCATCCGAGGTGAAGGGCAGCTCGTAAGCCGCGCACTTTAAGTGCTCCAGCAGGATATACATATTGTCCGGGTTAATCAGCGCGTGTTCGGGGGACTGGTTGAAGAAATACTCCGGATGGGTGACGATATACTGGTCAATGGGTGCGGAGGACGCCACAAAGAAGGTCGCGGAGGTGGATTTCCTGCGCCCCGCGCGTCCTGCCTGTTGCCAAGTGGAAGCCACCGTTCCGGGATAACCGCACAACACACAGGCCTCCAACTGTCCGATGTCGATACCCAGTTCCAGTGCATTGGTGGAAACCACCGCCTTCACCGTTCCGTTGCGCAAACCGCGTTCTATATCGCGCCGCAGAGTAGGCAGATAGCCGCCGCGATAGCCGCGTACGGCATCATCGTTGCCAAGAACGTCCTTGACGATGCGTTTTAAGTAGGTCGTCAGAACCTCCACATTCAGACGGCTCCGGGCGAAGATGATTGAATATATGTCGTTTTGAAGCAGAGAAGAAGCGATTCTTCTTGCGAAATTGATAGAGCTGCCTCGAAGACCCAGCTGGGCGTTGACCACCGGCGGGTTGAAGAAAATAACGTTTCTCTCCCCCATGGGTGCGCCGCTCTCGTCGATGAGCAGGCCGTTTTCGCCGGTTAGGCGGTTCGCCAATTCTCCGGGATTGGCGATGGTGGCCGAGCAGCAGATGAATTGGGGGTGTGCGCCGTAAAAGGCGCAGATGCGCTTCAAGCGACGAATGACATTGGCCAAATTGGAGCCGAACACGCCGCGGTAGGCGTGAATCTCGTCAATAACAATGAATTTGAGGTTTTCAAACAGCTTGACCCATTTGGTGTGATGCGGCAGGATGCCGGAATGCAGCATATCGGGGTTGGTGATGACGATGTGCCCCGCCAGCCGCACGGCGTTTCGGGCATTGACGGGGGTGTCTCCGTCGTAGGTGAAGGCCTTCACGTCCTCCCCCATGTCTGCGATGAATTCATTAAGCTCCGTGTTCTGGTCGGCAGACAATGCCTTTGTGGGGAAAAGATACAACGCCCTTGCGGAGCGGTTGCGCAGAATGGTTTCCAGCACGGGCAGATTGTAACACATGGTTTTGCCGGAAGCCGTGGGGGTCACAACGGTGATGCTTTCTCCTGCCATCACAGCGTCCACAGCGCGCCGCTGGTGCGTGTAGAGCCGGTAGATGCCCCTCTTGTTCAGCGCCTTCACAATGGGCGCAGAGAGGCTCTGGGGCATATCCATATAGCGTGCGGGCGTTGCGGGCATGGTTTCCCAGTGCGTCACGCAGGACATAAAGCTCTTGTCATTTCTCAGATTGTCCAAATACTGATCGAGATTCATCGTCTTTCCCCCAAGAAAGTTCTTTTCCTCTATTTTATACGCAAATGTGCGTTCTGTAAAGGATAAAAAACAGAAACCGCCGAAGTTCATCAGCGGTTTCCGAAAATGCTCTTTATGAATTAGTAGTTCTCAGCGTGGATCTCAAAATAGGCCTTGGGATGGGCGCAGACGGGGCAGATTTCGGGAGCCTTGGTGCCTACGACGATGTGACCGCAGTTGCGGCATTCCCACACCTTGACCTCGGATTTGGCGAAGACTTCCTGAGCCTCCACATTCTTGAGCAGGGCGCGATAGCGCTCCTCATGGTGCTTCTCGATGGCGGCAACCATGCGGAACTTGATGGCCAAGGTCTTGAAGCCCTCTTCCTCGGCGGTCTTGGCGAAGCCCTCATACATATCGGTCCATTCGTAGTTCTCTCCGTCGGCGGCAGCCTTCAGGTTTTCGGCGGTGTCGCCGATGCCGTTTAATTCCTTGAACCACATTTTTGCGTGTTCCTTCTCGTTGTCGGCGGTTTTCTGGAACAGCGCGGAAATCTGCTCATAGCCTTCCTTCTTGGCGGCAGAGGCGAAGTAGGTGTACTTGTTGCGTGCCTGGGATTCACCGGCGAACGCGGCTTCTAAGTTCTTTTCGGTCTGGGTTCCGGCATAGATGTTGTTCTTCATGTTGTTTTCCTCCTGTAAAATAGTTTATTTGAGCAAGTCCAAGATTTGGTTCTTGGGCATATAGCCTACGGCGGCGTTTGTGACCTTGCCGTTCTTCATCACAACAAGGGTCGGGATGGAGGAAACACGGAAGGCTGCAGCCAGTTCTTCTTCCTCATCCACGTTGATTTTGCCGACCTTGATGCTTGTGTTTTCTTCTGCGATCTCCGCGACAATGGGTGCAACCATCCGGCAGGGGCCGCACCAGGTCGCCCAGAAATCCAGCAGCACAGGCTTGTCGGACTTCAATACTTCTTCTTCAAAATTCTTTCCTGTGATCGTGATTTCAGCCATTCTTTTATCCTCCTTGGTTCAGAATGTTTCCAGCTTTATGATACCCAATTTGATTTCCCGTGAATCAGAAAATCACACAAATTCCGTCTCGATGACCAGCTCGATTTCGTTGTTCGGATGGTAGTCCTTCATGTAAGAGAGGAACTCCTTCCGCAGCGCATTCCAGTCCTTGAGCTTATAATCCACCACGAGATCGCAGTAGATTTTCTCGGTTTCCGGCTCGATGTAGACCGCGTGGAAGGACTTGACGTGCTCATTCTTCTGCACAAATGCGCCCACCTCCTTGCGTATGGCAAAGGAGGCTTCATGGTCTGCATCCACAGCGTAAACGCCGAAAACCATCGTGACCTTGTGCTCGTGCATGATGCGCAGCTGCAATTTGTGTAGGATGCTGTAAATTTCGCCCACAGACATGGCGTGATCCATCTCCACATTGACCGAGCCTGACCAGGAATCGGGGCCGTAGTTGTGGAGCATCATATCGGCGGCATTGAGAATGCCGTCCGTACTGCGAATCTTGTTGTAAAGGGTTGTCGCCAGTTCCTTTTCGCCGGGTCGCCCCAGCAGCTCGGAAACGGTGGAAAACAGCACCTCCGCGCCTGCTTTGATGATGATGCCGGAGGTGAAAATACCGGCGTAAGCGTCAATGTTCCAGCCGAAAACGAGGAACAATGCAGTGGAAAGCAGGGTCACGACGGACACGAAGGAATCGTTGCGCCCCTCAATGCCAACAGCCACCAGTGCGGAAGACCCGACCTTTTTCCCCTGCCTTATGGTATAAATGCCGAAGAAAAACTTGATGATTGCGGAGCCCGCAATAATGGCCATGGAAAGGTAGGAAAGCGAAAGCTCATTGGGGCTGAACACAGCCTTTATCGCGCTGGTCAGCATTTCGATGCCGGTAACCAAAATGAGCACCGAAATCACCAGCGAGGTCAGATACTCGATGCGCCCGAAACCGAAGGGATGCTTTTCCGTCGGATGCCTGCCTGCCAGCTTTGTGCCCACCAGCGTGAGCACGGAGGTCATCGCGTCGGCTAAGTTGTTCATGCCCTCTGACACAATGGCCACAGAGGCTGACAGTATGCCGATCACCATCTTCATCCCGGCGATGAGCAGATTCAGCACAATGCCCAGCACCGATGTTGTTGCAATGACCCCCTCCCGGGATTCCGGGTTCTGTTTCAGTAATCTGTAAATGAGTTTCATGTTCCCCTCCGCGGTTAGTCACTGTTTACTTTATCAGTATAGCACAGAGAACGCCAAAAGAAAAGCCTTACAGCGCGTGGCTGTAAGGCATAATTTCTAATAGAGCTTCGCTCCGGCGGGGATGTGATCATCCACCATCAAAAGGTGCAGCTTTTCCTCGCCCTCCTCCTTGTGGATGGCGGAAAGCAGCATCCCGCAGGAGTCAATCCCCATCATGGGACGAGGCGGCAGGTTGGTAATGGCGATCAGGGTTTTACCGATCAATTCTTCCGGCTCATAGAAGGCATGGATGCCGGAAAGAATAGTGCGGTCAATGCCGGTGCCATCGTCCAAAGTGAACTGCAGGAGCTTCTTGGACTTCTTCGCGGCTACACAATCCTTCACCTTCACGGCACGGAAATCGGACTTGGCGAAGGTATCAAAGTCCACAAAATCGGAAAACAAAGGCTCGATCTCCACGTTGGAAAAGTCGATGGTTTCCTCTGTAACAGGAGCACTTTCATGGGCGGAATTTTCTTCATGTGCTTCATTGTCAGTTTTCTTACCTTCCGCATCCAGGGACTTCATTGTGGGGATACAAAAAATG
>DCHO01000054.1:24197-26599 GCA_002315655.1 Christensenella sp. UBA1750 | reverse complement strand
TGGTCGAGGTGACAGGATTTGAACCTGCGACCTTTTGGTCCCGAACCAAACACGCTACCAAACTGCGCTACACCTCGAATTGGAGCCAACAAAGGGATTCGAACCCTTGACCTGCAGTTTACGAAACTGCTGCTCTACCTGCTGAGCTATGTTGGCAGATGCGTTCTTTTTCGGACGCTTATTTAGTATAGCATGGACAGATGATCTTTGCAAGAGAAATTTACGCAATTCCCTTAAATTTACACAGTGAGATGGGGCGGATGGGAATTTGGAAAGTTTTCTGTGGCTAAATGCCGTTTCGGTATTGCATATACATTAAGAATCGTTTAAGATATAGGCAGTATAGAAATACAGAAAAGGGGGATTTGCATGGTCAATATTGCCATGATCGGCTGCGGTGCCATTTCAGGCATCTATCTGAAAAATATTACGGAAACCTATCGGGAGATTCAGTTGGTCGGCGTCTGCGATCTGATTCCGGAGCGTGCGCAGAAGGCACACGATTTTGTGGAAGCACAGAAGGCAAAAGGAATCGCTTGTGAGAGCGTAAAAATCTACAAGGATATGCACGAAGCCTTTGCCGACCCGGATGTTCAGGTGGTTCTCAACATCACCAGACCTTATGAGCATTTCGCGGTGAGCAAGGCCGCACTTCTGGCGGGAAAGAATGTCTATTCCGAAAAGCCGCTGGCGGTGGACATGGAAGAGGCTACGGAAATCCTCGCCATAGCAAAAGAGAAGAACCTGCACGTCGGCGGCGCACCGGACACCTTCATGGGCGCGGGCATTCAGACCTGCCGCAAGCTCATTGACGACGGCGTGATCGGGGATGTGATCGGCGCAAATGTGGCGATGATCGGGCACGGCCCCGAAACCTGGCATCCAGACCCTGATTTCTTCTACAAGCGCGGCGGCGGCCCCATGCTGGATATGGGTCCGTACTATGTGACAGCGCTCATCAATCTGCTGGGCGAGGCAAAGGGCGTGATGGGCATGACGAAAAAGAGCTTTTCCGACCGCATCATCACCTCCGAACCGCACTATGGGGAGCACATTGATGTGACGACCGACACCTACCTGACCGGCAGCATCCTGTTTTCCTCAGGCGCGATTGCCCAGATTTTCACCACCTTTGACGTGTACTACACCATGCAGCCGCATTTTGAGGTTTATGGCACCAAGGGCACATTAGCGGTTCCGGACCCGAATACTTTCGGGGGCTCCATTTTGCTATATCGTCCCGAAGATCACGCGAACGGCCCCGCGACCGATCCGGGACTCGCAAAGCGCTCCGCCACCGACCCTTATGTGCATTTCAAGGAAATCCCGCTGATGTTTGATTACCGCGAAAACTCCCGCGCTCTGGGGCTTTCCGATATGTGCAAGGCCATTGAGACGGGACGCAACTGGCGGGCGAACTATAAGCAGCAGCTTCATGTGCTGGAGATCATGACGTCATTCAGCAAATCCTCCGCATCGGGCAAATTCATTGAGCTGACCACAAAATTTGAACGTGCGGAACCCATGAAAAACAATCCCATGCACGGCATTTTAGATTAAGGAGGAACAATTTGTATGATTAACGTTGCTATGATTGGCTGCGGAGCCATTTCCGGCATTTACCTCAAAAACATCACAGAGGTTTTCCGCGAGATTCAGTTGGTCGGCGTGTGCGACCTGATTCCCGAGCGTGCGCAGAAGGCACATGACTTCATCGAGGAGCAGAAGGCAAAGGGCTTTGACTGCAAGAGCGTAAAAATCTACAAGGATATGCACGAAGCCTTTGCAGACCCCGAGGTGCAGGTGGTGCTGAACATCACGCGCCCCTATGAGCATTTCGGGGTGAGTAAAGCCGCGCTGCTGGCGGGCAAGCACGTTTATTCCGAAAAGCCGCTGGCGGTGGACATGGAGGAAGCCACGGAAATCCTCGCCATAGCAAAAGAGAAGAACCTGCACGTCGGCGGCGCACCGGACACCTTCATGGGTGCAGGCATTCAGACCTGCCGCAAGCTCATTGACGACGGCGTGATCGGCGATGTGGTGGGCGCGAATGTTGCCATGATCTGTCATGGGCATGAGACCTGGCATCCCGACCCGGACTTCTACTACAAGCGCGGCGGCGGCCCTATGATGGACATGGGTCCCTACTATGTCACCGCGCTGGTGCACCTGCTGGGCGAAGTCAAGGGCGTGATGGGCATGACGAAGAAATCCTTCGACAAGCGCATCATCACCTCCGAGCCGCACTATGGTGAGACCATCAACGTGGACATTGACACCTATCTTGCCGGAAATCTTCTGTTTTCCTCCGGCGCGATCGGGCAGATTTTCACCACCTTTGACGTGTACTACACCATGCAGCCCCACTTTGAAATTTACGGTACAAAGGGCACACTGGCCGT
>DCHO01000054.1:6265-24049 GCA_002315655.1 Christensenella sp. UBA1750 | reverse complement strand
TATGTGCATTTCAAGGAAATCCCGCTGATGTTTGACTACCGCGAGAACTCCCGCGCCTTAGGGCTTGCGGATATGTGCAAGGCCATCGAGGAGCAACGCGACTGGCGCGCCAACTATCAGCAGCAGTTACACGTTTTAGAGATTCTCACTGCCTTCTCCAAGTCTTCCGCTTCCGGGAAGATGTACGAGATGACCACAAAATACACGCGCACGAACCCTATGTGCAACAACCCCATGCACGGCATCTTAGACTAAAAGAATTTTGGAGGAACAGAACATGATGAAAGTATGCTACACCGGCTGGACGTGGATTCAGAGCCGCGACCCCGAGACCGCGAAAAAGCAGTTGGAGCAGTCCTTCCGCGAGTGCAAGTTCTTGGGCTATGACTATGTGGAGAACTTCGCCTTTATCAAGGACTTTTTCCCCGATCCGCAGGAGCTTGTGGACATGACCAAGGCTTACGGTGTGAACCTATGCAACCTTTACGGTCATTTCGGCTATGACGAGCAGAAGGAGATCGACAACGCGAAAAAGCAGGTTGAGTTCTTGGCGGCCATCGGCGGTAAGTGGTTCAACTGCCAGAACGGCGGCTTCCCGGACGGCGACGAGCCGGAACGCCCCACCAACCCCGCCTATCTTGACCCCATGTGCCGCATCGCAAACGAGGTCGGCGCATACGCAAAGACGCTGGGCGTGACATTGTGCTTCCACCCGCATTACGGCACCGTTGTGTTCAATGAAAGCGACATTGACTATATGGCCGAACACACCGACCCCGAAAATGTGTCTTTCTGCATCGACACCGCCCATACGACCTTGGCCGGCATCGACCCTGCAAAGCTCATCAAAAAGTTAGGAAAGCGGGTTCAGTTCATGCACTTAAAGGACGTGGACACATTCGCGCTTTCCAAGGCCGAAAAGAGAGCCAAGATGGCGACCTTCCGCGCACTTGGACACGGCACGGTCAACTTCCCCGAGGTCAAGGCCGCACTGGAAGAAGTGGGCTATGACGGCGTGCTTTGCGTGGAACTGGACAGACCCGAGGTGTGCAACTTCCACTCCGCAGAGGTCTCCCGCATCTACATCCGCGACGTGCTGGGACTGTAAGGAAAGAGTTTTAGGAGGATAAATTCCATGAATATCGGATTTATAGGCATTGGCGTGATGGGCGGCCCCATGGTGCTGAACCTGATGAAAAAAGGGCATGAGGTGTCCATCTACACCAGAACCAAGGCAAAGGCGGAGCCCATCATTGCGGCGGGTGCCAAGTGGTGCGATTCCGTTGCCGAAGCCGCAAAAAATAGAGATGCGGTGATTACCATCGTGGGCTATCCCAAGGATGTGGAGGAGGTCTATTTCGGGGAAGGCGGCATCATCGCCAACGCCGCGCCGAACTGCATCCTCATTGACATGACCACGACCTCGCCCAAGCTCTCCCAGCGCATCTATGAAGAAGCCAAGCAGAAGGGCTTGCAGGCGTTGGACGCACCCGTTTCCGGCGGCGACGTGGGCGCACAGAAGGGCACACTGGCCATCATGGTGGGCGGCGATAAGGACGCTTTTGACAAAATGGTTCCCGTTTTTGAAGCCATGGGCACCAACATCCGCTATCAGGGCGGTGTGGGCAACGGGCAGCACACCAAGATGGCAAACCAGATCGCCATTTCCGGCTGCGTGGCGGCGGTGGCTGAGGCCGTGGCCTACTGCAAGGCCTGTGGGCTGAATCCGCAGGATATGTTCAACGCCGTCTCCACCGGCGCAGCAGGCTCCTGGCAGCTCACCAACAACGGACAGAAGATGATCGACGGCAACTTCGCTCCCGGCTTCTACGTCAAGCACTTCATCAAGGACATGGGCATTGCGCTGGAAGAGGCCGATGCCCGCGACCTTTCGCTGGATGTACTGCGGATGGTCTTTGATAAGTACAACGACTTGGCGGCCATCGGCGGAAACGACTTGGGTACCCAGGCAATTCTGAAGGTCATCGAAAAGCACGACCTGTAATGTGATAAAAATGAAAGCACAGATTCCGTTTTTGTGGAGTCTGTGCTTTTCTATATGCTTTTTTCCAGATAAACAGAGACTCTTCCGTCCTCAACCAATTCTTCCCGTATGACAAAACCGTTTTTCTGCAAGACCTTGACGGAGGGGAGATTGTCGGCGTAAACGAAGGCACCGATGGAGGAAAGAGAATAGCGTGTGACACATTCCGGTAAAAACAGCGCAACTGCCTGCGACATGATGCCTTTGCCCCAGAACTCTGTCTCGAAGATGCAGAAGCTCAACATGGCATTGGGGGTCTCGTTTGTATTGATGCTATAAATCCATAGATCACCGACATAGTGCCCGTTCGCCCAGAGCGTTTTTCCGCAGCTTGCGGAATCGGGGAGAGAAGTGCGTTCAAATTGTGCGAGCGTTTCTTCAAGGGACAAATCCCGCATCGGCAGAGTTCTTGTGATTTCCGGCTGTCTGTATTTCTCATAAGAAGAGACAACGGTGTCCCGGGTTCTTTCACACAATTTGATGTTCATCTTAGTTGCCTCTCTTCCAGATATCGGGGTGGAACAGAACCAAGATGGGGAACAGCTCCAATCTGCCGCAGAGCATGAGCACCACCATGACGAATTTGGAGAACATTCCGTAGTCTGCAAAGGAACCGGCGGGGCCGATGGCGCCTAAACCGGGGCCTACGTTGCTCACACAGGTGAGAGCGGCGGTGATATTTTCCTCAAGCCCGTACTGTCCTTCCAGTGACAGCAGGAAGGAACCAACCAGGATGCAGGCGATGTAAATGAAGAAGAACAGCGTGATCTGCCGATTTTTCTCCTTATCGACCACACGCCCTTCAAAGCGAATGGCCTCAACCTTGCGGGGGTGAATGGTTAAATGGATTTCCCGCAGTGCCAGTTTGAACAGCAGCACCACGCGCACAACCTTCATGCCGCCGGCGGTGGAACCCGCGCAGGAACCTACGAACATCAGCAGGAACAGGATCATTTTCGCCGCCACAGGCCAGAGGTTAAAGTCCGTCGTGGCATAACCCGTGGTGGAAATGATGGAGGCCGCCTGGAAGGAACCGTGACGCAGGGCGGTAAAGACATTGCCGTAATAACCCGTCAGGATGACGGTGAGCAGAACCACCGCAGCCACAAAGATGCGCAGGAACCATTTGAGCTCTTCACTGTGCAGGGCTTCCCTGATGCCGCCGGTGATGGAGCGATAAAACAGAGCAAAGTTGATGCCGAAAACCACCATGAAGAAGGTGATGATGGCATCGACCCAAACGCTGTCGAATGCACCGACGGACAGGGCATAGTTGGAGAAACCGCCTGTGCCCGCCGTGCCCATGGTGTGAATGGCGGCATCATAAGGGGAAAGCCCGGCAAAGAGAAGAAGGACAAATTCGGCAAGAGACAAAACGCCGTAAATCAGGTAGAGAACCTTGGCGGTATTGCCCGTTTTGGGAAGAATCTTGGAAAACTCGGGGCCGGGGGATTCCGCCTTCATCAGAAAGGAAGCTCGCCCGATGAGCTGGGGCAGCAGCGCCAGTGTCAGCACCAGCACGCCCATGCCGCCGATCCAGTGGGTGAAGGAGCGCCAGAAGAGAATGCCGTGGGGCGCGGAGTCAAAGTCCACAAGGGTGGTTGCGCCGGTGGTGGTGAAGCCCGAGACCGTTTCAAAGAGCGCGTCCATGTAGTTGGGCAGCACCCTGGAAAAGACAAAAGGCAGCGCCCCGAACAGGGAGAGCACGACCCACACAAGCGCGACAATGAAAAAGCCCTCTTTTGCCCGCAAATCCTGCTTTTTCGGCTTGGAGAGCTGCCAAAGCGGCAACCCGCAGGCGCCGGTGATGCCGGCGGAGAGCAGCAGAGCCATACCGTCACCATCCCGATAAATTTCCGCAATGGCAAAGGCGGGCAGCATACAGAGCGCTTCCAGCAGGAGCAGCGCACCCAGCACGCGCAAAATCACACGGTAATTCATTTATGAATGACCTCGCTTAAATCCTTAATGCCCATCTTGCGGGACAACACAACCACACTGTCCTTCGGTTCGATGTGGTCGTTACCGAAAGGCGTGATGACGTGCCCCTTGCGCACGATAACGGCAATAATGGTGCCGGAGGTGACCTTCATGTCCTTCAAGGGAACATTGATGAAGGGATCGTCCTCGCGGGCGATGAATTCCAGCGCCTCGACCTGTCCGTTGATCATGCGGTACAGCCGTTCTACCTTACTGCTCTGCGCGCCGTTGGAGCGCCCACGCACATAGCGCAGAATGGTGGAGCAGGTGATGAAGCGGGGAGAGACCACGGAATCCAGACCGAGAGAGGAAATGACCTCGGCATAGGAAGCACGGCTGTTCTTGACGATGACCTTGGGAACGCCCTGACGTGCGGCAAATAAGCTGGTCAGCAGGTTTTCCTCGTCACGGTCGCACAGCGCCACAAAAGCGTCCATCTGCGCGATGTTTTCCTGTTCCAGCAGCTCCTGATCGGTGCCGTCGCCGTAAATGATGTTGGCTTCGGGAAGCTGCTCGGAGAGTACATCACATTTGGCTTCATTGATCTCGATGATATTGACTTTAATTCCCATGGGGGAAAGCATTTTTGCAAGATAATAGCTGATTCTGCCGCCGCCCAGAAGCATGACATTCCTGACGCGTAGGGAGTTTCTGCCTAAATAACGGAAATAGGAGGTGATGGTCGTCATATCCGCCGCAACGTGAACGCGGTCTCCGGGCTGAATCACAAAGGAGCCGTCGGGGATCAGCACTTCGCCGTCACGATCGACAACGGCGTACAGGACATGAGGAAGGCCGTGCTTCTTTTTCGCCAGCTCGGATAAGGGGATGCCAACCATGACGTCCTCTTCCTGCGCACGGAATTCCACCATTTCCACGCGCCCCTTTGCAAAGGACTCAATGTTGCTGGCGAAAGGGTAGCGCAGAAGACGGCTGATTTCAAAGGCGGTCAGTCGGTCGGGATTAACGATCATGTCGATGCCTAAGTCCTTTTGCAGCATGGTCAGGCTTTCGGTGTTTTCCGGGTCGCGGATGCGCCCGATGACATACGGCGTACCCAGCTGCTTGGCCATCATGCAGCAAAGCATATTGGTCTCGTCGGAAGCGGTGGTGGCAATCAGAATGTCCGCCCTGCTTGCCTGCGCGTCAATTAAGGTCTTTGCATTGGTAGCGTTGCCGCGAATGCAGATGACGTCCAGCGTGTCGGCGCTTCGGCGCAGGGGTTCATCGTCCTGGTCGATGATGACCACATCATGTCCTTCGGCGGTCAGATGCTGGGCAATGGTATGCCCCACTTTTCCGTCGCCAACCAGTATGATACGCATAAGCCTAATTTCGTCCTCCCGAAAACTGATGAATCAACGGGTCTATTATAACACCGGAGAAAACCAAATGAAACCGTATTTCGGGTTAAGATGCAGGAAAAATAAACAAAAACCGTATATTCTTTGCGGAAGCGGCAAAGAAAATTCGGAAATAAATGTGCTGAAACATTTGCCATAAGATATGCGTTTGCATTATAATAGTAAGTGTAATCAAGGGGGATGCCTTTTATGAATGCGTCTGCATACGAATTGCTTTCCGCAATGGCAAGATATTGGTTTATCGGTCTTGCCTTGTTTATCTTATTTCGCATGATCCTGTCCGTCACAAGGGAGATCCGCATCGAGCGTGCGGTTTCGGATGAGATCGGGGAGATGGGAACCGGGGTCAGCGCCACGCTTATTCTCATGTCCGATGAGGACAGAAAGCTGAAAAAAGGAAAAATGTACGTCATCGAGGGCGAGACGACCATAGGCCATGCCAGAAAATGCGATATTTACCTTAAATCCCGTTCCATAAAGGACGTTCATTGCATTCTGAGCCGGGGACAGGAGGGCTTACTTGTGGTGCCCGTTGGCAATGCTTTTGTGGCCTTGAACGGCGTTCCTGTTACGAAGAAAGCCCTGGCGAACGACGGCGCGGAGCTGCAATGCGGCGGGCTTGTGTTCCGGCTGCGTCTGGAGGAAAACGATGGATAACAGAAGAAAAAATACCGCCCCGCTGAAAAAACCCGACATTGACTGGATTTTGCTGGCTATGGCGCTGTTTGAAGCCACGGCGTTTGTGCTGCTTGCCTTCTATAACGGCTTTGACGCTGTTGCACTGATTCTTGCCATGGGCGTGCCCATGCTGCTGGTGGCGCAGGTGCTGCTTCTGGGCAGAGCTTTCCCGCATTTGGATAAATACATTTTAACCATTGCCAACTTCCTGTGCGGCATCGGGCTCATCGTCATTTATCGGTTAAGCCCGGAGAAAGCATTAAAGCAACTGCTGTTTTACGGTGTCGGCGTCATTCTGATGATGGTGATGACCGCCATGATCGCCCGGTTCAGGCAATGGAGCAAATTCCGCATTCCGCTGATGGTTCTCTCCATCGGTTCGCTGGCTGCAACGCTTGTGATCGGAAAGGAAACCTACGGCGCGAAAAACTGGATTGATTTCGGCTTCTTTACCCTGCAGCCTTCGGAGTTTGTCAAGGTCGCACTCATCTTATGCCTTGCCATGGATTTGTCCGAAAAGCGCACCATTGCCCAGCTCGTTCCCGTGGGTGTGTTTGCCATGGGCTGCGTGGGGCTCATCGTGCTGGAAAAGGATTTGGGCGCGGTGCTCATCTGCTTCCTTGTGTGCATGACGGTGTATTATACCGCCACCTCAAACCTGCTGCTGGTGCTGTTCGGGCTGCTTGGCGCATCGGGCGGGGCGGTGCTCATGTATAAGCTGTTTCCCCATGTGCAGACCCGTGTGGCGATCTGGAAAGACCCCTGGGCAACGCCGGAGGACGGCGGGCATCAGATTGTGCAGTCGCTCATCGCCATTGCCTCCGGCGGCGTGCTGGGGTCAGGAATCGGCCTCGGTAGTCCCAATAAGGTGCCGGTTGCCACTTCCGACTTCATTTTCGCCGCACTATGCGAGGAATTCGGCATCATCATCGGGCTTGTGATCATTGCGCTGTATGCCATTCTGTTCATCCGCGGAATGCTGCTGGCCATGCGGGCGCGGTCGTCCTTCCATGCCCTTTTGTCCGTGGGCGTGATCACCGCGCTTGCCCTGCAGACCTTTATGATCATCGGCGGCGTGATCAAGATGATCCCCTTGACCGGCGTTACCCTGCCGTTCATTTCCTACGGCGGTTCGTCCATGCTCTCCTGTATGCTCATGCTGGGCATTTTGCAGGGCGTGTCCATTATCGTGGGCGAGCAGGACGAAAGCCAGTGGCGCATGGCGCGCAGGAGAGGGGAGAGCGGCCTATGAAAGAGATTCGCAAGAATGCCCGGGGCATCCTCTCTGTCATTCTGATTGCTTTTGCTGTCCTGTCCGGCTATTTCTTTTATGCCATCTACGCTTACGGTACCCGGTGGTTCACAACGCCCTACAACACCCGACTGAGCAAGGCGAAATCCAGCGTCATTGCGGGCGACATTTTAGACCGAAACGGAACCGTGCTGGCCACAACGGACAGCGAGGGAACCCGTACCTATCCCATTTCCTCCGATGCGCGAAAGGCATTGTCCCATGTGATCGGGGACACCAAGGCCAATGTGCCCACGGGCGCGGAGACCTTCCTATCTGCTGACCTGCTGGGCTTTTCCTCAGGCATCTTTGACCGCGCCTCGCAGTTTTTTGCAGAAAAACGCCGGGGCAGCGATGTGCAGCTGACCATTGACGCGGACTTACAGACTTACATCGCGGACATTTTCCCGGATGAAGATAACGGCGCAGTGGCAGTCATCAACTACAAGACCGGCGAAGTGCTGTCGCTCTATTCCAAACCGGAATACGATGTGAAATATCCGGACGATTACTCCGAGAAGGAAGCGGAACAGGGGGTTCTCATCAACCGCGCCACCCAGGGACGCTACGCGCCGGGGTCTGTGTTCAAGATTATCACACTTGCCTGTGCGCTGGAAAACATCCCCAATGTGCAGGAGAGAACCTTTGACTGCGAGGGCGTGTATGCCGTGACGGAGGAAATGGATTTGAAGGACACGGACGGCGAAGGTCACGGGGAACTGACCCTCAAAGAAGCCTTCACTAAGTCCTGCAACATTGCCTTCGGGCAGCTCGCGCTGGAACTGGGCGAGGACAAGCTCCGTGCCACGGCGGAAAGGCTGGGCTTCAACGGAAACTTCCTCTTTTCCGACCTCATCGTCTATGAATCCCTGTTCCCGAAGTCCATCGGGGACGAAGGGGAACTGGCGTGGACGGGCGTCGGGCAGGGCAAGCTCACAGCGGTGCCGCTGCACTTCTGCATGATCGCGGGAGCCATCGGAAACGACGGCATGATGGTGGAGCCGCAGCTCGTGATGACCGTTACCGACAACGCCGGCGGTGTCAAAAACAAGCTCAACACCAAGAATTACCAGCAATGCTTCTCTGCGGAGATCAATTCCGTGTTGCAGGAATACATGATTGCAACGGTGGAGGAAGGCACGGGTAAAAAGGCACAGGTGGAGGGCTACACCGTGGCGGGCAAGACCGGCACGGCGCAGGTCAATTCCTCCGGCGGCGCGTATGACCCCCATGCATGGTTCGTGGGCTACATCGACAGCGACGACTGTCCATACGCCATCTGCGTGGTGGTGGAAAACGGCGGCTCCGGCGGCTCGGTTGCCGGAAAACTGGCGGGAAAAATCCTCAAAAAAGCGACAGAGATTGTGAAATAAAGACAGAAAGGATCAGGGGAACATGGAGATCAGGGAAGTCAAAATCATCGCGGACAGACTGAAAGAGAACATAGGCAAGGTCATTGTGGGCAAGGAGGACGTGATCGTAAAGGTGCTGGCGGCATTTCTCGCCGGCGGTCATGTGCTGCTCGAGGATGTCCCCGGCACGGGCAAAACCATGCTTGCGCGGGCACTGTCCAAGTCCATGGACGGGGAACTGTCCCGCATCCAGTTTACGCCCGATTTGCTGCCCGGCGACGTGACGGGTACCTCGGTGTTCAGCCCCAAGGAGGGCGAGTTCCGCTTTAAGCGTGGGCCTGTCTTTGCCAACATTGTGCTGGCGGACGAGATCAACCGCGCCACGCCCCGCGCCCAGTCCTCCATGCTGGAATGTATGGAGGAAAAGCAGGTGTCCGCAGACGGCGTGACCTACGCACTGCCCAAGCCCTTTTTCGTCATTGCCACCCAGAACCCGGTGGAGACGCAGGGCACCTTCCCGCTGCCGGAAGCCCAGCTTGACCGCTTCATGGTGCGCCTGTCTATGGGCTATCCCACCGTGGAGGAGCAGACCGCGATTTTGCAGCGGTTTGTCAACGCCGCGCCGCAGGAGGAAATTGCACCCGTTGTCACCTGCGAGGAAATCATAGAAGCACAGAGTTGTATTAAAAACGTGAAGATTCACGAAGACCTGATGGGCTACATCGGCGCGGTGTGCGAAAAGACCCGTGAATTGGAAGATACCCTGCTGGGCGCATCCCCCCGCGCCGCACTGGCGCTGATGCGCATCTGTCAGGCGTATGCCGCCATTTCCGGCAGAGACTATGTGACCCCGGAGGACGTGAAGACCATGGCCGCCCCGGTGCTCAATCACAGGCTCATACTACGCACAGCCTACGGCACCTCCGGCAGAACCGAAAAGGCGATTGCCTCTGTGCTCTCTTCCGTACCCGTTCCCACCGAAAAGACAGACGCATGACCTTCCTTTTGAGGGCGAAGTTATGAATGTATTCTATCTTCTGCTGGTCGCGGCGGTGCTGCTGGGCTTGCAGGTGCTCGTTTTTCGGCGGGCAGGGCACAAAAACATCCATGTGACCCGCGATTTCACGAAAAAACGGCTCTTTGCCGGGGAGAGTCTGCAAATGGTGGAGGTTATTGAGAACCGCCGCCTGTTGCCTGTGCCCTGGCTGCGGCTGGAAACCCGGATGCCCGGGGAACTGCTGTTCGGCAGACAGGATAATCTGGAAATCTCCGGCAACCGCTACCACAGGTCGGTGTTCTTCCTGCGCCCGTGGCAGCGTGTGCGTCGCATCCATGAGATCCGCGCCACGCACCGGGGCTTTTTCCAGTTCACCTCCTACGCCATGACGGTGGGCGATCTGGTTGGCCTGTCCCGGCAGACCATCGAAAAATCCATGGAAAAGTCCATTGTGGTTTATCCCAAGCTGCTCTCCCGGGAGGAAGCATCGCTGCCCGCCTCCCGCTGGCAGGGTGAGGCCATCGTGCGCCGCTTCATAAATCCCGATTTGTTCCTCTACAACGGAATCCGGGACTATGCCCCGGGCGACCCCATCCGGGACATCCACTGGCGCGCCTATGCAAGAAGCGGCGAACTCAAGGTCAAGCAGTACGACTACACCGCCCAGCGGAAATATCTGGTGCTGCTCAATGTGGTGCTGGACGAAAATCAGTGGGGCGAGATCAACCCGGATGATGAGGCAAAAATGGAATATGCCATCTCTCTTGCGGCTTCCTTGATGGTCTATGCCTTGCAGGACGGCTTGGAGGTTGGCTTCGGCGCCAACGGGTACGCCAAGCCTTATGAAGGTGAAGCCGTTTATCTGCCCCCGGCCTCCGGCAATCAGCAGAGTGAACTGGTTCTGGAGAGCTGCGCCCGGCTGGTTCCCAAGCGAGTCAAGAACTTCCATGTTTTCTTAAAAGAAATGCCCGTGCCGCGGGACACTGACATTGTGCTGCTTACGGGCTACACCAACGATATGATCGAAGCGGAAGCCGACCGTCTGCGTGCCCAGGGCAACACCGTGACCGTGCTGCCTCTGCACCGTGAGGAAGGGAGGGCGAGCACATGAAGAAGCTGTATTACGTCCTTTTGAAAGGACTGTATCTGTCCGTTGTGCCTCTTCCCATCCTGTATGTCATTGCGGCAAAGGCACAGGTCGTGCTGTTTCCCTCCATCCTGTTTATAAGCGTGTACTGTGCGGCGGGCTACGTTCTGTCCGCCTATCTGTCACCCCGCAAGCTCCTGTACTTTATCGCGCTGACCGCGGCAAATATTCTCATCAATGTCCTTCTGATGCCCTACGGCCTTTGGAACATCGTCATGGCAATTTTAGCCACCGCAGGGCTTACCGTGGGCAGCTTTAACAACTGGGGCGATGAGAATACGCGGCTCGTAGACACGCGCATTCTTGCGGCGGGGCTAACCATTGCGGCGATTATGTATTTTGTCGCCTTCCTAAGCGTGCTCAATCCGATCATGCCCGCCATCGGCTACACCGCATACGGGTTCCTGTGCGTTTCCCTGCTGCTCGTCAACCGCAGCTCGGTTCGGCAGAACACGGGCAGCCAGCAAAAGCGCGTTATGCAGGGCAATCAGACCTTAACGCTTGTCTTTATCATTCTTCTGTCGGTTCTTGCTTTCATTACGCCCATTTCCCGCGCCATCGGTGCGGCGATTAAGTGGGTGATCTTCTTCCTGTATTCTATCTTCGGAAACAGAGGCCAAACCGCACAGCAGAACAGCTCCGGCGGGGAGATAACGGGCGATCTGTCGGAGGTCGTGGGAGGGGAAGCAGCGACCCTGCCGCACTGGCTGGAAGTCGCGGGCAATATATTTCTCTATGCTCTGACCATTGCAGGTCTGCTGGCGATTGCCGCCTTTTTCTTATGGGCACTCTATAAGATGTTTGTTGCGATCTGGGCAAAAATCAAGGCCATGTTTGCCAGGGACAACGGTGAGTTTGACGAATACACCGAGGAAAGCGAACAGATGATTTCCTCCGCCTCCTTGGGCAAAATGTTCCGGGAGGAAGTCGCCAAGCGCATCAGAAAGGTCTTTACCGCGCCTGTGCGTTTTTCCGCCCTGAATCCAAGGGAGAAGGTGCGCTATCTGTATCAAAGGATATTAAGTGAAGGCGAAAAGGTCACAAAAGAGGCGCAGAGCATGACCCCGGAGGAGCTTTGCAGAAGGCTTGAAAAAGACAAGGAATTTGGCGCACTTTATGACAGAGCGCGGTATTCCGAACATGGCATTTCCGAAACCGAGGCTGTAAAATACCGCGAATATCTCAAATCTTAGCAGGAGATTTCCATGAATCCAACGCTTGAATTTAAGATCTCCCAGCTTCCCGAAAGCCCGGGCATCTATCAGATGAAAAAGGCCGGGGAAATCATCTATGTGGGAAAGGCCGTGAACCTAAAAAACCGGGTGCGGCAGTATTTCCACTATTCCAAGGATCACACGCCCAAGGTGGAGGCCATGGTCGCCAACATCGAGGATTTTGACATCATCCTGTGCGACAACGAGCTGGAAGCACTGATTCTGGAATGTAACCTCATCAAAAAGTACCGTCCGTACTACAACATTCTGCTCAAGGACGATAAACAGTACCCATACATCCGCATCGACATGAAGCAGGAATATCCTAAGGTCGAATTGGTGCGGCGCATGGAGAAGGACGGCGCGAAATATTTCGGCCCCTACATCGGCGCAACGGTAGTCAGGGATGTGCTGGAAGTGTTGCACAATTCTTTTCCGCTTCGCATCTGCAGCCATGAGTTTTCCTTTGGCAAAGGTGTTGGCGGCAGACACAGGCCGTGCCTTCGGCACCAGATGGGGCTGTGCCTTGCGCCCTGTACGGGAAACGTGCTGCCGGGGCAATATTCGCAGATGCTTGATGAAATCATCTTGTTCCTCTCCGGAAAGCATGACGATGTAGTGGAAAATACAAAGAAAAAGATGATGGAAGCCTCCGCAAAAATGGAATATGAGCAGGCCGCCATGTACCGCGACCGTATCATTGCCATGGAACAGGTGCTGCAAAAGCAGAAGGCACTGGCGGTCAAGGGTGGGGATTCCGATGTGTTGTCCGTGGCCACCGACGGCGTGGACGCCGTGATTGCCGTGCTCTATATGCGGGACGGAAAAATTTTAGGCTCCGATCAGTTCATCATGCAGCGGGCGGAAGCACAGGAGAGCGAGAGCATGGAAATGTTCCTGCTGCAATACTATGACCGCGCAGACTACATCCCTGGGGAAATCATCATCAGCGACCCCTTGGAGGATGCGGAGGTGGTGGAAAAGCTGCTCTCCGAAAAGAAGGGAACGAAAGTGCACATCACCGTGCCTCAGCGCGGCGAGAAGAAGCGCATGGCGGAAATGGCGCGGAAGAACGCGCTGGACATTGCCTCCAAGCGCAAGGAACAGTTCGTGCGGCAGAAGGCCAGAACCGTTGGCGCGTGCAAGGAGCTCGCGGACGCGCTGGGGCTTGATTTCACACCCCGCCGCATCGAGGGCTTCGATATATCCAACACCCAAGGCACAAACTCCGTGGCCTCCATGGTGGTGGCCATTGACGGGCAGCCCGCAAGGAACCAGTACCGCCACTACCGCATAAAAACCGTTGTGGGTGCCAACGACTTTGCCTCCATGGCGGAGGTCATCGGGCGCAGATTCACGCGAGGCGAGAGAGAACGCTTAGAGGCGCTTGAAAAGGGTGTGAAGCCGGATGGTTTTGCTGACCTGCCCGATCTTGTTCTCATCGACGGCGGCCCCGAGCAGCTGCGCTTTGCACAGGAGGCCATCCATGCCGTGCCGATGGAGCAATACCCCGCCATGTTCGGCTTGGCCAAGCGCTTGGAGGAAATCTATCTGCCGGGCAGGGACGACCCCATCCGTTTGGACGAGCACAGCGAGGCTCTGCGGCTCATCCAGCGCGTTCGTGATGAGGCGCACCGTTTTGCCATCACCCACCACAGGGGACTACGCGGAAAACGCTCCGTCGCCAGCCGATTGGAGGAAGTTCCCGGCATCGGTGCGACGAGAAGGCGTGCGCTGCTGACGCATTTTGACAATTTGGAACTGATGAAAGCGGCAACGCTGGACGACCTCAAAGCCGTGCCCGGCATGAACACGCCCTCCGCAGAGGCGGTCTATGCCTTCTTTCATCAGAACGGAGAGGGAAAATGATATACCGCTCCCAAGGGATCGGAAGGCTGCTCACGGAGGCTTTCCGGGAATACGGAAAAAACACGGCGCGGATTTTATCCGCACGGAGGTCTTTCCGGGGAACGACAAAGGGCAGAATTTCTATGCAAGGGAAGCCTTTTCGGTAAAAATGCTGACATAGAAATCTGATTTGTGATATGCAAAAAGCGGTGACAGGAGATCTTCCTGCCACCGCTAAAAATTCAGGTTGTCAGACATAAACCAGTACGATGCCCACCAATGTGCCGATCAGGGTCAGTGCGCCCGGGGCTTTGGATTTCCACATGAGGAATGACTCCGGCAGCAGCTCGCTGAACACAACGTAAAGCATGGCGCCGCCCGCAAAGCTCATGGAGAAGGAAAGCCAGACGGGACTGAGCATACCGATAGAATAGCCGATCATGGAACCTAAAACGGTGGGTGCGCCGGAGAGCGCCGCCACGCCGACGGCCTTCCATTTTTTCATCCCGCCGGAAATAAGCGGGACGGAGACGGACATTCCTTCCGGAATATTGTGCAGACCGATGACCATGGCAATAAGGAAGCCCGCGCCGGTGGTGATCTCTCCGGCATCTCCCGCATAGGACGCGCCGATGACCATGCCTTCTGGCATATTGTGCAGGGCAATGGCGCACGCCATCACGATTCCCGCCATAAACAGATCGTGGTTTCCATGGGATTTCTTCTGCGCGTGTACGCTGTAATGGTCGGCGTGGATCAGCTCATTCAGATCATCGGCGGTATGCGGATGCTTGGCATCAATGTGCTTGACCTCGGGGTTTGTGTTTTTGTCAATGATGTAGTTGAGCAGCCAGATGAGCCCGAATCCGACAACCACACCGGCAAGAACCAGCGCAAGCGGCATTTCCTCCGTTGCTCCGTGCGGAAAAAAAGCATCCGGGATCAATTCAAAGCAGACGACAGCCAGCATGATCCCGCCGGCAAAAGCAAGGAGCAGACTGACGATTTTTGTGGAATTGCGCTCCAGCACCGCCCCCAAAAGACCGCCAAACCCAGTCATGACAATTCCGGCAAAGGCAGTGATTGCGATTACCCATACAAATACGCTCATAAAGGTACACCTTTCGCTTTTATTTCCGTGATTTCGTAGTTAGCATACACTAACCTTATGTCTTTGTCAAGAGCATTTTTGGAAAAAATGTTTTCTCTTTGCATACACAAATCCCATTTTATGTACTTGTGTTTATGGCACAAAACAAGTATAATATTTATATAACCTTGAAGGAGACGGAACATGGCTGTCAAACTGCTGGCATTTGATCTGGACGATACGCTTCTCAAAAGCGATCTGACCATAGGCGAAAGAACGGTAAAGGCACTGCGGGCGGCGCACGACAAAGGCGTGCTCATTGTCCCGGCCTCCGGGCGCGGCGCACAGACGTTGTGGAAATATGTAGAGCAGATAAACACCGTGGACGCAGTCGTCACCACCAACGGAAGTCAGGTGGTGGGGAGGCAGCATGAGGTCATCTTCGAGCAGCGTATCCCTTTGGGCACAGCCAAAGAAATAGCCAAGTTCGCTGAGGAGCATAACTGGTACATTCAGGGCTATTCAGCGGATGATTTTTACTATGAAAAGGTCACTAAAGAAACTGAACTCTATCATTATTACGGCGGTCACTGGGGACAGGCTATAGGTCCGGTTTCCGAAAACATACAGGAAGACCCGTACAAAATGATCTTCATCGAGACCGATTTGGAGGAGATGGCGCGTCTGAAAGCTTGCGCGGATAAAGCCTTTGCCGATCGGGTCAGTCTGTTCATGTCCAAGCCCTTCTATTACGAGATCACTGCCAAGGGCTGCAACAAGGGTTCCTCCGTTCTTCGCATTGCCAAGGAACATGGTATAACGCCCGATGAGATCATGTGCTGCGGCGATTCCGACAACGATCTGTCGATGATCGACATGGCAGGTTATCGGGTCGTGGTGGGCAATGCAAGGGACGAGGTCAAAGCCCACGCCACCATCGTGTGCGGCACCAACGACGAAGAAGGCGTGGCAGACGTGATCGAAAAGTATATTCTTTAAGTTATCCAATTCAGATTAACATACATACAGGAGGATACATTTATGGTTTATATCGGTGTTGACTTGGGCGGTACCAATATTGCCGTCGGTCTGGTTTCCGAAGAGGGCAAGATCCTGCACAAGGATTCCGTCCCCACCCTGCTGGAACGCGGTCCTGAACCCGTGATCCGTGACATGGGCACGCTGTCCCTGAAAGTCATCAAGGATGCGGGCTATTCCGTGGACGATGTGAAGGCCATCGGCGTTGGCGTTCCCGGCCTTGCCAATGCGGACGGCGTGGTTATTTTCTGCCCGAACCTCAAGTGGCACATGGTTCCCCTGCGCAAGATCATGCAGGAGATCATAAACAAGCCCGTGTTCATTGACAACGACGCCACCGTTGCGGCTCTGGCCGAGTCTGTTGCCGGTGCATCCGCCGGTGTGCCCAATTCCGTGTTCCTGACCTTAGGCACCGGAGTTGGCGGCGGCATCGTCATCAACCACAAGATCTATTCCGGGTCTCACGGCGTCGGCTCCGAACTGGGTCATATGTCTGTTAAGTATGACGGACGCCAGTGCACCTGCGGCGCTTATGGCTGCTGGGAACAGTATTCCTCCGCCACCGCTCTGATCCGCAATGCCAAGGAAGCCATCGAAGGGCATCCCGAAAGCCTCATCTTAGCGGAAGCCGGCGGCGACGTAGAGAAGATCGACGCCAGATGCGTCATTGACGCTTCCCGCAAGGGAGACCCCATTGCCTGCAAGATTTACGGGGAGTACATTCACTATCTCGCAGTCGGCATTGTCAACATCATCAATTCCATCGACCCCGAAGTGATCGCCATCGGCGGCGGCGTTTCCAATGCCGGCGAATACCTGATGGAGCCCCTGCGCGAAGAAGTCAAGAAGCTCATCTTCTACAAGGATCTGCCCTATGCCCGTATCGAGCTGGCGACCTTGAAGAACGATGCCGGCATCATCGGCTCTGCCATGCTGGGCAAGTAATCCCAAATTCCTGAACTGTGGCGGAAGAAAGTTTCCTTTCTCAACATTTCGTGTTGAAACTGTGAACTTTCTTCCGCTTTTGTTGTTTACAACTCTTTTTGGTGCTATAATAAAATACAGAAAAGTATGGCCTTGGAGGAAACATGGGAAAGATTGAACTGCTCGCTCCTGCGGGAGACATGGAAGCGATGATTGCGGCGGTGCAGAACGGCGCGGATGCCGTCTATGCGGGCGGGCGCGGGTTTGGCGCAAGAGCCAATGCTTCCAACTTTGACGGGGAAGGGCTTGTGACCGCTTTGGAATATTGCCACAAACGCGGCGTTAAGTTCTACATGACCATCAACACACTGGTGAAAGATGGGGAGATGGAAGCGGTCTATGCGCTGGCCAAGGATGCCATGGAAGCGGGCATTGACGGCGCAATCGTTCAGGATTTAGGGGTTCTTCAAATGCTCCGCGCCCATTTTCCCGCTTTGCATCTCCATGCAAGTACGCAAATGACCATACTCAACGCAAAGGGCGCGGAAGTAGCCCGGGAGATGGGCGTTTCCCGCGTGGTTCCTGCAAGAGAATGTACTTTGGAGGACATAAAAAACATTGCGGCAACCGGGCTGGAGGTGGAGGTTTTCGTCCACGGTGCGCTGTGCGTGGGCGTGTCCGGGCAATGCCTGTTGTCCTCCATGATCGGCGGGCGTTCCGGCAACCGGGGCAGATGCGCCCAACCCTGCCGTTTGCCCTACACCATGAACGGCGTGAAAAAGCACTTTTTAAGCCCTGCCGACTTATGCACCGTCAA
>DCHO01000054.1:0-6170 GCA_002315655.1 Christensenella sp. UBA1750 | reverse complement strand
AATCGTCACGGCGGCTTATCGCAGGGCACTGGACAGAGCCTTGGCGGGACAGCCCTGTGCCCCGGAGGAAGTTTCCGAGCTGCTCAAAATCTTCAACCGTGGAGGCTTTACCAAGGGATATATCAATTACAAGAACGATGCCGGGGTCATGGCTACCCTGCGCCCGAACCACTGGGGCGTAAAGGTCGGAAAAGTCCTCTCCGTAAAAAACGGAAAAGCCAAGGTGGAAACCACCGTGCCGCTCCAAAACGGGGACGGACTGGAAGCCCGGGGAAAGTACGGCGATTCCGGGATTCTGGTGCAGGGGGATGTGACCGACACCCTCCGCGTGCCAGACAGCGTGAAGGCAGGGGACGAGCTTTTCCGCACCACGGATGCCGAACAGCTTGCCCGGGCGCAGATGAGCTGGCAGAAGGAGCACAGGCAGAGAAAGGTGGACGGCGTTTTCACCGCACACTTCGGGGAGAATGCAACTCTGACGCTGGCTGACCAGACTGTGACCGGCGAAACCGTGCAGGAAGCCAAGGGCAAGCCATTAACAGAGGAAGCCGTGCGCCGACAGATCGAAAAGTTGGGGGACACGGTGCTGACCTTGGGCGATTTGCGGTGTGACCTGGATGAGAATGCTTTCCTGCCCATGTCCGCGCTCAATGCCCTGCGCAGGGAGGCCGCAGAGAAATGCGAAAACGCGATTCTGGCGCAGAACACGCCTCAAAAAACGGTGCTGCCCTACACTGAAACCCGTTTCCCGAACAAAGCACAGAAAGACCCGTTGCTCATTCTGCAATCCTCGGACATATCGGAGCTGTTGGAAGCGCAGGACGAAGCGGACGAGTTGTACTTTGAACCGACGGATTTCACCAAAGAACAATTATCAGAAGAACTTGCGCTGTTGCCGGAGGATGTGGCCGTTGTTCTGCCCTGTGCGCTGAATGACAGGGAGTTAAACGAAATCGCCCCCGTTCTTGGCAGAAGAAAGCGCGTTTGCAACAACTTATCCCAACTGCAAAGCGGCTGTGTTGCCGATGTGGGCTGCAACGCCATGAACGGCGGCACGATGGAGAAGCTGCTGAACTTAGGGGCAAGCCGCGTTACGGTGTCTGCCGAATGCACGCTGTCCGAAGCGGAACGGCTGGCGCGGAAATTCCCCGTGGAAATGGTGGTTTACGGCAACATTCCCTTGATGACCCTGCGCCATTGCCCCATCCGCACGGAAAAAGGGCTGGACGAAACAGGGAGAGAGAACTGCAATATCTGCGGGCGAAAGGGCACGACCCTTGCTGACCGAAAAGGGGAGATGCTGCGCCTGATTCCTTATCACAGCTTAACCGGCTGCCGGATGCAGGTGTTTTCCGGGAAAACCTTCTGTGCCTTGGAGGAAGCAACACGCCTTGCGAACGGCAATTTTGCCGCCCTGCGCGTGATCGGGGGGCTGAATGAGCTGCGGATGCTCAAAGCGGCTCTGCAGGGCAAACCCATCCGTCCCGAATCGAAATCCATCACCCTTGGACATTTATACAAGGGTGTAGAATAACGGAGAAACTTATGCAAGAAAGATCACTTCGCGTATTGGAGTTTTACAAGATACGCAAAATGCTGGTGAGCCACGCCGCTTCCGTCGCCGGAAAAGAGCGGTGCGAAGCGCTGGTGCCCATTTCCGACATAGAAAAGATCAGATTATGGCAGGAGGAGACCGAGGAAGCCGCCGCTATGGTGGCACGCACGGGAACCCAGCCTATCGGCGCCTTTGACGACATTGAAAATCAGGTGTCCCGTGCAAAAGTGGGCAGCATCTTATCGCCCAAAGACCTGCTGGACTGCGCCCGCACCATGCAGATTTCCCGCTCCGTGCGGCGACTTCTGGTGAGTGAAAAGGAGGAGGACACCGCTTCCCCGCGTATTGTGACGCTGGCTCGCGCACTGATGCCCATGCGGGACTTGGAGGAGGAAATCTTCGGGGCAATAATTTCGGAGGAGGAAATCGCGGACAACGCATCCCCTGCGCTGGCCTCCATCCGCAGAAAAATCCGCTCCTGTAACGATCGCATCCGCGACAGGCTGAACAGCTATCTGCACAACAGCGCGATGGCGAAGTATTTGCAGGACACGCTGATCACCATGCGGCAGGGCAGATATGTGCTGCCTGTCCGTGCGGAATACCGCTCCATGGTCTCAGGCATCGTGCATGACCAGTCTTCCTCCGGCGCAACGCTGTTCATCGAGCCCATGGCGATTGTGGAGATCAATAACGAATTGCGGGGACTGATGAGCGAGGAACAGGTGGAGATCGAGAAAATCCTGGCCACCTTTACCGAATCCATCTCCGGCGTGGCAAACGCAATACTCGAAAACCAGCGTATTTTGGCCGAACTGGACTTCATCTTTGCCAAAGGCGCACTGGCGCGGGAAATGCGCGCCGTGCCGCCGAAGATCAACGATAACGGCTATATCAACATCAAGCGCGGGCGGCATCCGCTCATTGACCCGGACAAGGTGGTGCCCTCCGACCTGTGGATCGGGCAGGACTTCACCACACTGGTCATCACCGGCCCCAACACCGGCGGCAAGACCGTCACCTTAAAAACCGTTGGGCTGTTTACCTTAATGATGCAGGCGGGCTTGCAGGTTCCGGCCATGTTGGGCACGGAATTGTGCGTCTTTGACGATGTGTTTGCCGACATCGGGGACGAGCAGTCCATCGAACAGTCTCTTTCCACCTTCTCGTCCCACATGGTCAACATTGTGGACATTCTGCAGAAGGTGACACCGTGTTCGCTGGCACTCTTTGACGAGCTGGGCGCGGGCACCGACCCCACCGAGGGCGCGGCGTTGGCTATGTCCATCCTGGACAAGTTACTGTCGGTGAAGGCAAGAACCTTAGCTACCACCCACTATTCAGAGCTTAAAGCCTACGCGCTGACCCACAAGGGCGTGGAAAACGCCTCCGTGGAGTTCAACGTGGAGACTCTGCGCCCGACCTATCGCCTCTCCATCGGCATCCCCGGAAAATCCAATGCCTTTGAAATTTCCCGCAAATTGGGACTTTCGGAGGAAATCATCACGGCGGCAAAGGAATGGCTCTCTGGCGAACAGATTCGCTTTGAGGATGTCATTACCACCGCGGAAATGCACCGGCAGTCCGCCGAACGCGAGAGACAGCTTGCCGAGGAAGCACACAACGAGACTGTGCGATTGCGCGACCAAGCGGAAAAGGAACGCAAAAACTTAGAGGAACAGCGCGAAAAGCTGCTGAAACAGGCGCGGGAGGATGCGCGGCGGGTGCTCCACAACGCGCAGGCGCAGGCGGAATCCATCATCAAAGATTTGAAGAAGGCGGAACACGCCGGCGGCAAAGAGGTGCTGGAAGCCAAACATAAACTGCAAGAGGAACTGGACAAGAACGTTGACCCCATCGTTGCGGCGGAAAAGATCGACGACGGAAAACCGCTGACCGCCGTTTCTCTGGGGCAGACCGTCCGCATCCCGTCTCTTGACCTGACGGGCACCGTGCTTGCTCTGCCGAACAAGAATGGCGAAGTGCAGCTGCAGGTGGGCTTGATGAAAATGAAACAGCCGCTGTCTCTGCTTCGCGCCGTGACGGGCAGCGACCCGCAGAAAAAGAAAGAAAAGATCACCAAGCGCGAAATGACCATGGTGAACCGCTCCGTCGCGCTGGAACTGGACGTGCGCGGACAGCTGCCCGAGGAAGCCATCGACAATGTGGACAAGTATTTGGACGACTGCATGATGGCGGGCATGAGCGAGGTCTCCATCGTCCACGGCAAGGGCACCGGCGTGCTGCGCAATGAGATTCAGGCGCATCTGCGCAGGCATCCCCATGTGGCGGAGTTCCGCCTCGGCCACTACGGCGAGGGCGAAGCGGGTGTGACCGTTGTAACACTGAAATAACAAAAAGTATTCATATCAATGAAAAAGAAAGGAAATCAATATGGAAAAGCTCCGTGTTCTGATCGTCGATGATGACCCAAATATCAGCCAGCTCATCAAGCTCTATTTAGACAAGGAAGGCTATGAGACCGAAACCTCCGCCCGCGGCGACGATGCCGTGTTCGCCTTCAAGAAAAACCCGCCCAACATCGTGGTTCTGGACTTGATGCTCCCCGGCATGGACGGCTGGCAGGTCTGCCGCGAAATTCGCAAGACCTCTACAATCCCGATCATCATGCTCACCGCCAAGGATGAGACCTTTGACAAGGTGCTGGGGCTGGAGCTCGGCGCGGACGACTACATGACCAAGCCTTTTGACCCCAAGGAGCTGGTCGCCCGCATCAAGGCCGTGATCCGCCGCACCCAGGTTGCGGAGCAGCCCAAGAAGGAGATCGCCTTCCCGAATCTCGTCATCAATATGTCCACCTATATCGTGACCTTCAACGGACAGGACTTGGAAATGCCGCCCAAGGAAATCGAATTGCTGTTCTTCTTAGCCTCCCACCCGAATACCGTTTTCACAAGAGACCAGCTGCTCGAACAGGTTTGGGGCTTTGATTATTTCGGCGATTCCAGAACCGTGGATGTGCACGTCAAGCGCATCCGCGAAAAGCTGCCGAACTGCGAGGAATTCGGCTGGCGCATCAAGACCAGATGGTCGGTGGGCTATTCCTTCGAGGTGAAGTAACGTGATGCGCCGCAAACTCCTTGTGCGAATGTCGCTGAATTTCATGTCGGTGCTGCTGATCGTGCTGGTCATTCTGGGCATCATGATTTCCCGCTTCATCTGGATCAATGAGCTCGGGCGAAGCGTGAACAGCATGAAGGAGACCGCAAGAAGCATTGCCACGGATTACGGCGATCTCATTGACCGGCAGATCACAACACATTATTTTGTGAACAAAATCAATTCCGCCGCGAAGGATTCATCCGTGTGGCTCATCGACAAAAGCGGTTTGCACTTAAACGTCACCGGGTTGGACGAAAATACCCCTGACCTTTCCACCGAAGAAGTGCAGGAATACATCCAGACCGTTTTGCAGCAGGACGAACCCATTCTGCTGCGGGACGCCTTTTCGACCTATTTCGGCACCGGCTCGGTGATCACCGTGGCCATGCCTCTTTCCCGTGATGGGGAGAAGGTCGGCGCGGTGTTCCTGCACCGAAAGGTCAATGTGATTAACCGCAGCTTTATTCCCATGCTCTCCGAACTGTGGCTGACGGCCATGGTCGCCATCTTCATCGGTCTGTGCCTTACCGCCTTTACCGCCATGCGCATCACAAAACCTCTGCGGGAGCTGGCCTCCGCGTCGCAGCGGCTGGCGCAGGGCGACATGACGGCAAAGGTGCGCATTTCCTCCCATGCCGATGATGAGATCGGGGAGGTGGGGCTGGCCTTCAATGCCATGGTGGATGCTCTACGGGAGACGGAAGAACAAAGAAAAGGCTTTGTGGCCAATGTTTCCCATGAGCTGCGCTCGCCCATCACCTCCATTGCGGGCTATTTGCAGGGAATATTGGACGGCACCATTCCGCCGGAACAGGAGCAGCACTATCTGCAGGTGGTCTATGACGAGACCAATCGCATGAAACGGCTCATCAACGATCTGCTGAACCTCTCCCGCATCGAGGCGGGAACCGTTCCGCTCAACCCCATCGACTTCAATGTCAACGAGATGGTGCGGCGTGTGCTCATCAAGTTTGAGGGCAGACTGGACGAAAAGGAAATGGATGTGGATTTGGGCTTTGAAGACGAACCCATGAACGTCCATGCCGATTCGGATCGCATTGAGCAGGTCATTTCAAATCTTGTGGATAATGCGATCAAATTCTGCGGAAGCTATGGAAAGCTGACCTTGCGGACGTATTCCATCCCCGGCAACCGAATTGCGGTGGAGGTGGAGGACGACGGCGCAGGCATTGACGAAAAAGACCTGCCCCATGTCTTTGAGCGGTTCTACACCGTGGACAAGGCGCACACCTCCGGCAAGGGCACCGGGCTGGGCTTGCCGATTGTCCGGCAGATTCTTTTGCAGCACGGACAGGACATTTCCGTGGTCAGTGAAACCGGCAAGGGTACCAAGTTCACCTTCACGCTGCAAAAAGGAACGGCAAAAGAACTTTCGGATGGAACAAAGAATATGTAGTTCATTCATGAAGATTCATTTCCCGTTCACAAAATCGAAAAAAAGCCTTGCTATACTATAAGCAAATCCAAGAAG
>DCHO01000015.1:8939-14201 GCA_002315655.1 Christensenella sp. UBA1750 | reverse complement strand
CAGGCTTCCATCTGCGGCTCCACCATGGCGCTGATGGATGCGGGCGTGCCGCTGAAAAAGCCCGTGGCGGGCTGCGCCATGGGTCTCATTAAGGATGCCGAGACCGGCAAGGTCGCCGTGCTGACCGACATTCAGGGTCTGGAAGACTTCCTGGGCGACATGGACTTCAAGGTCGCCGGTACCAAGGACGGCATCACCGCCATCCAGATGGATATTAAGATCAAGGGCATTGACGAGCCTATCCTGCGTCAGGCACTGGCACAGGCTTACGAAGGCCGTATGTTCATCATGGGTAAGATGATGGAGACCATCTCCGAGCCCAAGCCCGAGCTTTCCAAGTGGGCTCCCAAGATCATCAACTTCACCATCGACCCCGAGAAGATCCGTGAGGTCATCGGCTCCGGCGGAAAGGTCATCAACAAGATCATCGCCGACACCGGCGTCAAGATCGACATCGAGGACGACGGCAATGTTTATATCTCCACGCCCGACTCCGAAGCCGCCGCCAAGGCGCGCAAGATCATCGAAGGCATTGCCGGCGGCCTGAACGTCGGTGATGAGTTCGTGGGCAAGGTCGTCCGCATCATCCCCATCGGCGCATTCTTAGAGCTGCTGCCCGGCAAGGACGGTATGCTGCACATCTCCAAGCTCGCCAACGAGCGCGTGGAGAAGGTCGAGGATGTGGTCAAGATCGGTGATGAGATCCCCGTCAAGGTTTCCAAGATCGACCAGCAGGGTCGTGTGGATTTGGTCAGAACCGACATCGTAGTGGAAGAACGCCCCCGTCAGCCCCGTCGAGATCGGAATGAAAAACTCGATCCCAAATATCCCTTTCGTTCCAACGGAAACCGCCGCCCCGAGCGTAAGCCCGAAGCCCCTGCCGGAGACAACGCCTCCGCAGAAGGAACCGAGTCCGCTCCCGTGGTGGAAGAAGCTCCTAAGAGCGAAGAATAAGGAAGAATAGTTTTTTCGGGACGATGGATGAAAATGTCCATCGCCCCTTTTTCCATAAAGAACGAGGAAGAAAAATGTTTGAAATCTGCCCTTTCTGCGGGAAATACAGTGACGAAATGTTCTTGACGGAAGATGAGCTTGTCTGCCCGGGCTGCGGTGGCAGAAGACCCTTTCGGAAGCTGCCGATCTTCTTTCTGACAGGCGCCAGCGGTGCGGGGAAATCCTCTGCGGCACAGGTGCTGTTTCAGAAGCAGAAGGACTATGTGACCGTGGAATGTGACATTCTCTGGCGGGACTGCTTCAACACGCCGGAGGACGGGTATGCGGACTATCGGGAGACATGGCTGCGGCTGGCGGCGAACATCACGCAGTACGGCAAACCGGTGGTTTTGTGCGGCTGCGTGACCCCGGAGCAGGTGATGACCCGGAAAAGGGCGAAATACTTTTCGGGAATGTACTTTGTGGCGGTGACGAACGATTCGGAGGAATATCTGCGCCATGCGAAGCTCCGGGGCTTTTCCGAGGAGCACACAAGGGCGTCACTGGCGTTCAACAACTGGCTCATCGAGAACGGAAAAGAGCACGGCATCGAGATCATTGACAACACGAATCTGACTTCTGAGGAAACCGCGGAAAAAGTGGACGCATTTGTCAGGCGTAAACTGAAAGAGGCAGGAGTACTGACCTGACGGATTTTCAGGGAGCGTGCTGCGGCGCGGATACGGGGAAGAATGCACAGGAGAAAATGCAATGGCATACGATTTGACAACGCTGAAAAACGGACTGCGCGTGGTCGGAGAACAGATGGAAGGCATCCGCACGGTGTCCGTGGGCGTGATGGTGCGCGTGGGCGCGGTGAATGAAAGCCCGGCGGAAAACGGGTACTCGCATTTCATCGAGCACATGGTCTTCAAGGGCACAAAGGAATTATCTACCGCACAGCTTGCGGACGAAATGGACAGATTAGGCGGCGCGACCAACGCCTTTACCGCAAAGGAGAGCACCTGCTTTTACACCAAGGTGATGGACGAGCATCTGGAGCGGGGCATCAAGCTGCTGTCCGATCTTGTGCTGCACCCGGTGTTCCTGGAGGACGAGCTGGAACGGGAAAAGGGCGTTGTGCTGGAAGAGATTGCCATGTGCGAGGATACGCCGGAGGACTTGGTGCACGAACTGCTCTTTGATGCGCAGTACGCGGGGCATCCGCTGGGACAGCGCATCTTGGGGTCGGAGGAAAACATCCAAAACGCCACACGGGACAAGCTGTTTGCTTTTATGGAAAAGCACTACATTCCCCAGAACGCCGTGGTTTCCGTGGCGGGGAAATATGATTGGGATCATGTGCTTTCCTTGCTGGAAAAATACTTCGGGGCATGGGAGTCCCGGGAACACGCCGCGCCGAAAATGGAGCCCTGCGAAGAAATTTCCGCTTCCATTTTCAAGGAGAAGGACACCGAGCAGGTGCAGATCTGCGTGGGCTATCCGGGCTATCCCGGGGATGCGCCGGAATCCTACCCGCAGCTCATTTTATCCACGCTGTTCGGCGGGGCGATGTCGTCCCGGCTGTTCCAGAGCATCCGCGAAAAGCACGGGATGGCGTACAACGTTTACAGCTATCTGAACATTTATTCCGGGATCGGGAACATGGAGCTTTGCGCCGGAACCTCGCCCGAAACCGCGCAGAAGGTCGCCGACCTCATGGCGGAGGAAGTGAAAAAGCTGCTGGAAACAGGCGTTGAGCAGGACGAGGTGGACAAGGCGCGGGAATCCACGAAAATTTCCGTGGTCATGGGGCAGGAAAATTCCGCCGGGCGGATGCGCGGCAACGGAAATGTGCTGCTGCTCTACAACGTGACTCGCGGCATGGAGGAGATCATGGAAAAGCTGGATAAGGTGACGGTGGAGGAAGTCAACGCCGCAGCCCGTCGCATTTTCACCGCGCCGCCCTGTTTTGCCGTGGTGGGGCCGGAGGGCGAAAACATCGACTTTTCCGCGTTCAAAATGCAATAAGGCAAGCACCTTCGGGGAAGAATAAGCCCCGGAGGTGTTTTTTTATGGAAAATCAGGAAACCGGGCTGCTGAAAATGACGGAAATCGTGTGCCTGCCCATCATCGGACAGATTGAAGGGCACAATGCGCTGCAGGACGGCAGCAAGACCACAAAATACGAACACATTCTGCCGTTCCTCATGGAGATGGAGCAAAGCGATGTGGTGAAGGGCTTTTTGCTGCTGCTCAACACGGTGGGCGGCGATGTGGAAGCGGGGCTGGCGATTGCCGAAATGGTGGCCTCCATGGAAAAGCCATCGGTGTCGCTGGTCATCGGCGGGGGACACTCCATCGGCGTACCGCTGGCGGTGTGCACGAAAAAGTCCTTCATTGTGCCCTCGGCGACCATGACGCTGCACCCGGTTCGCGTGGGCGGGATGGTCATCAACGCGCCGCAGTCGGTGAATTTCCTCAAAGAAATGCAGAGCCGCGTGGCGCGGTTCGTGGGGGAGCACTCTGGACTTTGCGAGGAACGGTTTTACGAACTGCTCAACGCGCGGGAGGACATGGCCAACGATGTGGGCACGATTTTGGACGGCAAAATGGCGGTGGAGTGCGGGCTGATCGACGCATTGGGCGGCTTGAAGAAGGCACTGTCAGCGCTGAAAACCATGATTTCGCAGGAATTGAAACAGGAATGAGGAATTCCGCGTTTGAGATGTGCCGGGAGTGATTTACAAGCGGGGCACTTTGGTGTAAAATGGGTACAAAGAGGATGTGAGATTGTGGAAAACACGGGAAAGACAAGCAAGGTCTTGGAATGTGTGCTCAGGTTTGTGCTGTGCATCTTAAAATGGGTGCTCATTGTGGTGGTGGTTTCGACACTGTGCACCACGGCGTTCACCTTTGCGATGGATTATGCCGTCATCAATATTTTAGTCACGGACGGGCTGAAAATGCGGGTCGGCGTAGCATTGCAGGAGAAAAATTCCGAGGAGCTGACGAAGTTCTTCACGGAGGACTATATATTGGTCGATCCCCTGCAATACGATACGACCTATTACGATTACACCATCAATTCCTACGACGCGCAGGTGGAGGTGCATTCGCTCTACACGCGCCCCTGGAAGGAGGAGGCCACGGCGACCGTGACCTGCTCGGCGACCATTGACGGCGAACTGCCCATCTCGCTGCAGACCCCGGAGCAGCTGGCCAATCCCAACAAGATCAGGCCGCCGGAGTGGGAAACGAAATCCTACGAAATGAAACTGGAAAAGACAGACGGCAACTGGATCATCACGGAAGTGACGGAGACGGAACCCCCTGCGGAGGAATAAATGCTGATCGAGAAAGGGAGTCTCATCTTAGCCCCCATGGCGGGGGTCACGGACTACGTTTACCGGGGCATTTGCACCCAATTCGGGGCGGACGCAACGGTGACGGAGATGGTGTCCGCAAAGGGCTTTCTGCTCACGCCAAAGGAGCGGGAGAACGTGATGATGCTGCGGCAGACCGGGGAGAAGGAGCACTGCGCCCTGCAGATCTTCGGCTCGGATGCGGCTTTTATGGGCGAAGCGGCAAAGCGGCTTTCGGAAAGCCGCTTTTTTGCGCTGGATGTGAATATGGGCTGCCCTGCGCCGAAGATCGTCTCCGGCGGGGACGGCAGCGCGATGCTCAAAGATATACACAAGGCGGAGAAGGTCATTGCCGCCGTGGTGAAAAATTCCGCTCTGCCCGTGACCGTGAAAATGCGCATGGGCTGGGACGAGGAACACATCGTCTATAAGGATTTCGGGCGGATGCTGGAGGACAACGGCGTATCTGCGGTGACGCTGCATGGGCGGACGCGGAACAAAATGTATTCCGGGAAGGCGGACTGGGAGGCTATCGGGGAGCTGACTTCGCTTTTGCATATTCCGGTGATCGGAAACGGGGATGTGACAAGCGTTTCCGACGGAAAGCGGATGCTTGAAGAAACGGGCTGTCATGCCGTGATGGTCGGGCGCGGGGCAATGGGCAACCCGTGGCTGTTTGCCAACTGGAAGCGGGCAAAGGAAGGCCTGCCGGAGATCGTGACCACGGCAAGAGAGCGCATTGAGATGGCGATGGAGCACGCGAACAGGCTTGTGGAGCACAAGGGCGACAACATCGGCATCAAGGAGATGCGCAAGCACTTTGCGTGGTATCTGCACGGGCTGCACGGCAGCGCACAGGCACGGGTCAAATTCAACACGGCGGGAAGCCTTGCGGAAATGCGGGAAATAGCGGAAGAATATCTGAAAACGATGGAAGAATAGCCAAAGGCACCCCCTGTATGTA
>DCHO01000015.1:0-8908 GCA_002315655.1 Christensenella sp. UBA1750 | reverse complement strand
TACATACAGGGGGTGCCTTTGGCTAGTGAAATATTTTCCTTGCGGAAAATGTGAAATACAACAGGAGCAATGCGCTGTTGTGTGAAATATGAGTCGCTGCGCTTCTCATGTGCATTACGCTGCGGCGTGAGAGAGGAAAAGCACGGGAGAAAACGCGAAGCCGTATCAACTTGACGCTTTTGCGTCAAATTTCACACCCCGAAGGGGTATTTCACATGGACGGCTTCAGCCTGTCCATAATTCACATTCCGAAGGAATAATTCACTTCCCACATCTTCCTGAAATTTGTGAGAATACCCTATTTATTGCGGGTATCGGTGACCTGGAGGTTGCCGTAGCCGCCGTCCCACCACAGGGAAATCTTGAACTTGCCGTCGGAGCCTTCCAGGGAGGCGATATACATATAACCCTGCTGGGGGTCGGCGAGTTCTTCCTCAATCACGGTGAAGCCCGCTTCTTTCAGGTCGTCCACATAGCCGGTGAACTCGTCAATGCGGGTAATCTGGTAGGTGGCGTAGAAATACTCGTCATCGGTCTGCATGGCGTTTTCCAGCATATAGGGGAAAACGGGCAGCTGCTTGGTGATGGAGGTTTCCGGCCAGATTTCGTTTGTGAACATCTGAACGTAAGGGGTGGGCGTGGGTACCGGCGTGGGGGTCGGAGAGGGCGTTGCGGTGGCGACCAGGGGGCCGCCGGTGCAGGCGGTGAGGGTAAAGAGAAGCACGATGGCCAACAGGACGGTCAATAATTTCTGCATTTTGGGAAAATCTCCTTGTGATTTTAAGGGAATAAACGAGACGGATATAGTATAGCCAATTTTTAGCAAAAAGAAAAGGGGAAAAATGCTTATGTTGCCCTCCAAAGATTGAACTATCCGTGAATTTTTGCTATAATGATAAATTGTAGTAATACTGCTATTTGAGCGGTGGCGAAGGGATTTGGAAAAGAACCATGGCGTATTTGGTGAGGCTGACGGACTTTGAAGGGCCGCTGGATCTGCTGCTGCACTTAATCGGCAGAGCCAAGGTCAAGATCGAGGACATTTTCGTCTCAGAGATCACGGAGCAATATCTGGAATCTATCGAGGACTTGTCCGGGCTGGACATGGACACAGCCTCGGAGTTTTTACAGATGGCGGCGACCTTGCTGGAAATCAAGTCCCGCGCCCTGCTTCCCAAGCCGCCCAAGGAGGAGGAGGAAGACCCGCGGGAGGTGCTCATCCGCAGACTGGAAGAATATAAGGCCATCAAGGAAGCGGGACAGGAGCTGCGCACCTACGAGGCCGTGGCGGGTGCACAGATGACGCGCATCCCCATGGAGATTGTCACGGAGACCAAGGTGGAATTAAAGCAGATGTCGCTATCTGCCTTACAGCAGGCGTTTATCAACATTCTGCTGCGGGCGGAAAAGGAGAATACACCGCCGCCTGCCCGGCGCATTGCCCGGGACAGCTTTACCATCGTGCAGTGCATGACCAACATTTTAACGAGGCTGGAACGGGAAGGGGAAACTGCCTTTGAAGCGTTGTTTGAAGGCGCGGCCTCGCGGGATGAGATTGTCACGACCTTCTTGGCCATGCTGGAACTGCTCAAAGCCAATCGCATTGTGATTTCGCAGACGGGAATTTATGAGCCTATAATGATCTACAAAGGAAAGGGGGGCGGAGAAGTTGGAGAATCTTAACGAAAATGTGTCTGCCGTGGAAGCGGTGCTGTTTGCCTCCGGCGAACCCATCGAGATCAAAACGCTGTGCATCGGGTTGGACATGACGACAGCGGATTTTCAGGAGGTGCTGGACGCGCTCACCGAAAAATACAAAGTCGGCGGCGGGCTTATGCTCATGCGGTACAATGATTCCCTCCAGATCTGCACCCGCCCGCAGTATATGAACCTTATCGAGCGCATTTTGCAGCCCGTTCGCAAGCAGACGCTGACCCAGGCGGCACTGGAAACGTTGTCCGTGGTGGCGTACCGCCAGCCTGTGACAAGGCTCGAAATCGAGCAGATGCGCGGTGTGCAGTGCGACCATGCGATCTACACCCTGCTTTCCCACGGCCTCATTGAGGAAGTGGGGCGCAAGGAGACCGTCGGACGGCCGATCCTGTACGGAACCACCGAAGGATTTTTAAGGCATTTTGCCCTGTCTTCGCTGTCCGAGCTGCCCGAAGTGCTGCCGGAAACCGAGGAAGAAAAGGAATTCACGAATATTTAATGAGAATGTTTGTTCTTAGATTGAAGGAGAAAACCTTGGAATTGCCGAATGTATATTCCCATGGGAAGACATTTTGCCGGAAAGGAGCGTGAGATACGGCATGGCGACTGCGAAGAAATCCACCAAAAAGCCCACGAAAAAGCAGCTTGCAGCGCAAAAGGCGCAGAAACAGAGGCGGAACACGACCCTGTGGGGCTTTGGGCTGATCATCTTGGGTGTTTTCATGTTCGCGGCGGCAATCGTCGGGAAGATGGGACTGCTGGGACAGGGGCTGGCCAACGTGCTGTTCGGCTGCTTTGGCTTGGGCGCGTATGTGGTGCCCTGGCTCATCTTTTTTGCCGGATGGATCACGCTGCTGTCCCGGAAGCTCAAAGTGCAGGTGGGCAAGGTGCTCCTCACCACCTTTACGGTGCTCATGGTCTTTGTCATCTTTCACCTGTTTTCCGATAAGAAAATCACCGAAGAAATGCTGAATGCCGGAAAAGCCGGGTATAAAGGGTACATTTCCCAGTCCTTTGCCTTTGGGCGGGAGAACAAGGCTTCCATGGGCGCACTGGGAGGGATGCTCACCTACCCCCTGCGGACGCTGCTGGGCAATGTGGGCTGCTGGATATTGACCATTGCGCTCATCATCGGCTCCGTGTTTGCGTTAGGAAGGCTCTCCATGCAGGACGCGGCGCAGAAGGTGACGGATTCCGCCGTGAACACCGGCAGAAAAGTGAAGCGCAGCGTGCAGGAGCACACGGAAGCGCGGGCGGAATACCGCGCCGAACGCCGCGCACAGCGGGAATTTGCGGCGCAGCAGACCTATTATGAGGAACCGCCTGTCATGGAGCCGCATGAGCGGGAGTTCCGCGAGGAAACCGTGTCCGCCGCAAGGAGCGAGGACAAGGACATCCGGCTTAACAGCTTGCAGAAAAATGAAGTTGAGGTGGGCGAAATTTACGATGCGCCCCGCCGCAGACTGGATCGTATCAATCTGAAACAGCAGACTGCCGAACCCGAGGAAGAAGAAGCGATTGAGATCGAGCACTTCGGGAAGGCGCAGGAGAATATCTCGGAGCCCGAAGAGGACGATGAGATTGTGCCGTTGGAGATTGTCCCGGTGATCCGCCCTGTCGCCGTGCAGGAGGAAGAAGAACCCATCGAGATTCTGCCGCGGAACGAGGGCTTTGACTTTGACGAGCCGGAAAAGGCCGAGATTGCGGCGGATGAGCCGACCATAGAACCTACCATCGAGCCTGTCATTTCCTTTGCACCGCTTTCCCGTGCCGCCGCACCTGCTGTAAAGCCTGTAATTTCGGTGAAAAGGGAATTACCGAAAAACCCATCGATTTCGGACTTTGACGATAATGGCGATGAGGAAATTGACACCATCATTGAGGGCGTGACCCTGCCTGTAGGCAAGCCCCAAAGCATTTCCCCGGCAAAGGAAGTGGAGTACAAGTACGGCGAGGAAGCCTCCCCCGTGCTGGACGATGTACCGCTCAAGGCCGCCTACCGCTTCCCGCCGGTTACGCTGCTCTCCAAGGGCAAGAGCGCAGACCCGGTGAAGGAAAGCCAGCTGGAGGACGAGCAGCACAAAAACGTTTCCCTGCTGGAAGAAACCTTGCTGTCCTTCGGTATCGAGGCCAAGGTCATCAACGTGGCCAAGGGCCCGGCCATTACAAGATACGAATTGCAGCCCGCGCGGGGCGTAAAAGTCTCGAAGATCACTTCCCTTTCGGACGATATTGCCTTAAACATGGCGGCGGCGGGCGGCGTGCGTATCGAAGCGCCCATTCCCGGCAAGTCCGCCGTGGGCATCGAGATCGCCAATTCCTCCATTGCCACTGTGACGCTGCGGGAAGTGCTGGAAAGCAAAGAATTTCAGGAACATTCCTCCAAGCTGGCGGTTGCGCTGGGCAAGGACATTGCGGGCACGCCCGTTGTGGCCGACCTTGCGCGGATGCCGCACCTGCTCATTGCCGGTGCCACGGGTTCCGGCAAATCGGTGTGCATCAACTCCATCATTGCCTCCATTCTCTATAAGGCGACCCCGGAAGAGGTCAAGCTCATCATGATTGACCCGAAGGTCGTGGAGCTGTCCGTTTACAACGGCATTCCGCACCTGCTCATTCCCGTGGTCACGGACACCAAGAAGGCCGCCGGCGCCTTGGGCTGGGCGGTGCAGGAAATGACCGACCGCTACAAGAAGTTCGAGGGCGCGGCGGTCAGAGACCTTAAGGGCTACAACCGCTGGGCGGTGAAGAACGGGCAGGAGACCATGCCGCAAATCGTGCTCATCATCGACGAGCTGGCAGACCTGATGATGGTGGCGCAGAACGATGTGGAAACGAAAATCTGCCGCTTAACCCAGCTTGCCCGTGCCGCGGGCATTCACTTAGTCATTGCAACCCAGAGACCCTCCGTGGACGTTATTACCGGCTTAATCAAGGCCAATGTGCCCTCCCGCATCGCCTTTGCCGTGGCTTCCCAGGTGGACAGCCGAACAATATTGGGCATCGGCGGCGCGGAAAAGCTGCTGGGGCGCGGCGATATGCTCTTTGACCCCAGCGGCGCGAGCAAGGCGATAAGAGTGCAGGGCGCGTACATTGACGACGACGAAGTGACCGAGCTTGTGGAGTACGTCAAGGAGAAAACCGAGGCGAAGTATGACGAATCGGTCATCCGTGCGCTGTCCGCAAACGACGAGGACAAGAAGGGCAAGGACGAGGACAAGGCGCAGGACGACGACACCGATCCGCTGGTGATGGAGTGCGTGGAGCTGGCACTGGACGCGGGGCAGATTTCCGCCTCCATGATTCAGAGAAAGTACCGCGTCGGCTACGCCCGGGCGGGCAGAATCTTAGACCAGATGGAGAAAAAAGGCTTTATCTCCGGCTTTGACGGCTCCAAGCCCCGCAAGGTCATCATCACGCGGGAGCAGTTCTACGCCATGGTCGGCGCGGAGCCGGACGAGATCGTCTTTGACGACCCGGATGAAGAATAATCGGATGTTTTCCCAAGACACGCTTGATTGGAAGAAGGAGCGTACATAAAGTGAGCATTAAAGTTGGAATGGTTTCCTTGGGCTGCGCCAAGAACCGCGTGGATGCGGAGCTGATGCTGGGCGTGCTTGTGCAGGACGGCGGGTTTGAACTGGTCTCCGACCCGAAAGAGGCGGACGCCATTATCGTCAACACCTGCGGCTTCATCGAGGCCGCCAAGCAGGAATCCATCGACACCATACTGGAAATGGCGGACTACAAGCAGGAGCACTGCAAGGCACTGATTGTCACCGGCTGCCTGTCCAAGCGGTACATTGACGCACTGCCCGAAGGGCTGCCGGAGGTGGATGCGTTCCTGGGCATCGGCGAGGGCGACAAGATTGCGCAGGTCATTCGGGACTGCATGGCGGGCAAACGCATCATTGACGCGGCAAACGGCTTTCAGTATCTGGAAAACGTGGATCGCGTGCTGACCACGCCGGGCTACACCGCCTACGTCAAGATTGCGGACGGCTGCAACAACCGCTGTGCCTTCTGCGCCATTCCCTACATCAGAGGGAACTATGTGTCCCGCAAAATGGAGGACATCCTGAGAGAGTGTGAGGATTGGGCGAAAAAGGGCGTTAAGGAAATCGTGCTGATTGCGCAGGATACCACCTTTTACGGAAAAGACCTCTACAAAAAGGCCAAGCTGGCGGAGCTGCTCACCAAGGTGTCCGAGATCGAGGGCATCCATTGGGTGCGTGCGCTGTACTGCTATCCCGAGCTGATTGACGACGAGCTTCTTGCCGTGATGCACGACAATCCCAAGGTCTGTACCTATCTGGACATTCCCCTGCAGCACATCAACGATAAGGTGCTCAAAGAAATGCACAGAAGGGGCGATTCCAAGCTGATTCGCACCCTGTATGCTAAGATTCGGGCGCTGGGCGGCTTTGCTCTGCGAACCACCATGATCGCGGGCTTCCCCGGGGAGACGGCGGAGGAATTTGACGAGCTGCTTTCCTTTATCAAGGACTGTCCCTTTGACCGTTTGGGCTGCTTTGCCTATTCCGAGGAGGAAGGCACCCCCGCCGCAGGGCGCAAAGATCAGGTTCCTATGCGCACAAGGACTGCGCGGGAGGGCAAGATCATGCGGGCACAGCAGAAGATTTCCCGCGCCTTTAACGAAAGCCGCGTAGGTTCTCTTTGCGAGGTGCTGGTGGAAGGGCAGGACGATTCGGGTCTGTGGTTCGGCCGAAGTGAGTGGGAAGCCCCCGAGACCGACGGAAAAGTGTATATCAAGCTGTGCGACAATTTAGAGATCGGCTCCTTCGTGCAGGTGAAGATTACCGACGCGGAAGATTATGACGTGACGGGGGTGATCGTGTGAAGCTCACGATTGCCAGCAAAATCACCATCATCCGCATGGTGCTGATCCCGCTGTTCATCGCCGGCTACCTTTGTTGCGACGAAATCTGGCAGATCATTTTGCCCACCGTCATTTTCGTCATCGCATCGCTTTCGGACTATCTGGACGGGTACTTGGCTCGCAGTCGCAACGAGGTGACGAATTTCGGAAAATTTATGGATCCAATCGCGGACAAACTGCTGGTCATGGCGGCCTTTGTGGTGCTGGTGTCCGACGGAAGAATGTCCGCGCTGTCCTGCATCATCATTTTAGCCCGGGAGTTCGTCATTTCCGGCTTCCGGCTCATTGCCGTGGAGCAGGGCAAGGTGCTGGCGGCTACATGGCTGGCCAAGTGGAAAACCACCGTGCAGATGATCGCCATTATCCTCATGCTGCTGCACAATTTCCCCTTTGCCTATCTGAACATTCCCATGGACATTATTTTTGAGTGGGGCGCAGTGCTCATGACCGTGTGGTCGGGCGCGGACTATCTCATCAAGAACAAAGGCGTTTTGCGGGAGAACAAAGATGAACCTATCTGAAACGGCACAGAAACTGACCGATTTATTGCTGAAAGAGCACTTGACGCTTTCGCTTGCGGAATCCTGCACCGGCGGCATGATCGCCTCCGCGCTGGTCAACTGCCCCGGTGTGTCCGAAGCTCTGCTGGAAGGCTGCGTGTGCTATTCCAATGAAGCGAAAATGCGCACCTTGAAGGTCAAGGAGGAAACCCTGCGGGAGTTTGGCGCGGTGAGTGCCCAATGCGCGGGGGAAATGGCGGAAGGGATTCGCCTCTACACCGGCTCCGATTGCGCCATTGCCGTAACGGGCATCGCGGGCCCCGGCGGCGGAACCCCGAACAAGCCCGTCGGAACGGTGTATATCGCGGCATCCTACAAGGGAAATGTGACCGTCACCCACAACCTGTTTTCCGGGGACAGATTAAGCGTGAGAACCCAGTCCGCCGTCAAAGGCATGACGATGTTGATTGAAAAAACAGAACATAAATAGGAGGACTACCCCATGGCAAAAGCAACAAAGGCACCTTCGTCCATCTCCCAGATCGTGGATGCGGACGAGAAGAAAAAGGCGTTAAGCAGCACCCTTGGCGCAATCGAGAAGCAGTTCGGCAAGGGCTCCATCATGAAGCTGGGCGAACAGACCGCCATGAACGTGCAGACCATCCCCACCGGCTGTCTGGAACTGGACATTGCCTTAGGCGTCGGCGGCGTGCCGAGAGGCCGCATCATCGAGGTTTATGGCCCCGAATCCTCCGGTAAGACCACGTTGGCGCTGCACATGGTCGCCGAGACCCAGAAGGTCGGCGGCACCGCGGCCTTCATTGACGCGGAGCACGCGCTTGACCCCGTGTATGCCAAGGCGCTGGGCGTGAACATTGACGAGCTTTACGTTTCCCAGCCGGACAACGGCGAACAGGCGTTGGAAATCTGCGATGCGCTGGTGCGCTCCGGCGCGGTGGACATCATCGTCATCGACTCCGTGGCGGCACTGGTGCCCAAGGCGGAAATTGACGGCGATATGTCCGATCAGCAGGTCGGCTTGCAGGCGCGGCTCATGTCCAAGGCACTGCGCAAATTAGCGGGCATCATTTCCAAGACCAACTGCATCTGCGTGTTCATCAACCAGCTCCGCGAGAAGGTCGGCGTGATGTTCGGCAACCCCGAGACCACCACCGGCGGCAAGGCACTGAAATTCTACGCCACCATCCGTCTGGACATCCGCAGAACCGAGCAGATCAAGGAAGGCGGCGAGACCATAGGCTCCCGCACCAAAATCAAGGTCGTCAAGAACAAGGTCGCTCCGCCCTTTAAGACCTGCGAGTTCGACATTCTCTACGGGCAGGGCGTGTCCCACGAGGGCTCTGTGCTCGATCTGGCTGTGGCGAATGACATTTGCCAGAAGTCCGGCGCGTGGTTCTATTACGGGGACAGCCGCATCGGGCAGGGCAGAGAAAACGCCCGTCAGTATCTGAAGGACAATCCCGAGCTGTGCGACGAGCTGGAAGGCCTGATCCGCGAAAAGCTGCTGGCACCCAAGGCCGGCGAGCCCGTGAAGCCCGAAGACCTGGACGAAAAGGAAATGCCGAAGGTCGATGAGCCGGATGAAGACGATTTTGACGAGGAAGACGAATAAAACACAAAGAGAATCCCTTGCAGCTATGTGGTTGCAGGGGATTCTCTTTCTGTGTCAAAGAACTTCGTTCTTTGACACAGAATTGCAAGCCCTGTTCATCTACGATTCACGGCCGGGCTTGCAAGCGAATCGGAATAGCGAGCCTGCGGCCGTACACGCCGC
>DCHO01000028.1 GCA_002315655.1 Christensenella sp. UBA1750 | reverse complement strand
AACCCATGAAAGGAGGCACTTATTTGAACCCTCGCATTGAAAAACTCAAAGCCGAGCGAGATAAAACGGCGCAGAAAATTGAAAGTCTGACCGCTCGGCTGAAATCCCTGAACGAGCAGATTCTGAGGCTCGAAAACACGGACATTATCGGAATTGTCCGGGACAACGGTCTTTCCATTGACCAGCTTGCGGAGCTTATGGAGCTTCTGGACAAGAATCCGACTGCCTCTGTCCCCAAATACTTTGAAGAAAGGTCGGATAAAAACGATGAAGAAGAATAAATCCCGGCTGTTCGTTTCCATGATTCTCGTTCTTTGCTGTGTCATGGCGTTTTCCGTAACCGCGCTGGCAAGCGATGAAGGCTGTTATGCCTCTAATGAGGACACCGTGGAAACGCCCCCGGAAGCCATTGACCAGATCACGATCTCCACGACCACGGTATCCGTTCCCGAAGATACAAGCTCCAAGGCTCTGACCCCGGACGGAAACCTTACGCTGGTGGACGACATCATGCAGGACGAAAGCTGCTATGTACAGGACGAACAGGTCGTGCAGAACAAGCAGTTTATTACTGTCCAGTCCAAGAACGGCAACACCTTTTATATTGTCATTGACCGCAGCGACAATACGGAAAATGTCTATTTTCTGAACCTTGTTGACGAAGCTGATCTGATGGCGCTCATGGAGGACGGCGCAGTGGATGATGCGCTCGTCTGTACTTGTTCCGACCATTGCGAAGCCGGTGATGTCAACACAAGCTGCCCTGTATGCAAGAACAACATGAGTGAGTGCATGGGCAAGGAAGCTGAAAAGGCCAATGACGAAAAGGAAGCCGATACGGAAAAGGACACGCAGCAGACCGAGACGGCAAAGAAGTCCTCTGCCGCACCTCTCGCCGTTGTCCTCCTACTGGCACTCGGCGGTGGCGGTGCTTTCTACTGGTTCAAGCTCCGTAAAAAGAAGCCTGATACCAAGGGCAGCACTGACCTCGATGATTACGATTTCGGCGAAGAGGAAGACGACGAAGAGTACGAAGTTGAAACCGACGATGAAGAAAACAAAGGAGAGTAAGAATGTTTAAGCTGGTTATTGCAGAAAAGCCCTCTGTGGCAAAATCCATTGCTGCCGTCCTCGGAGCCAAGAAGCACGAGGACAGTTTTTTTGAAGGAAACGGCTACCGTGTTTCCTGGTGCTTCGGGCATCTTGCAGAGTTTGCCGAGCCGGATGCTTATGACGAGAAGTACGAAAAGTGGCGTTACGCCGACCTGCCCATCCTCCCGGAAGCGTGGCAGTATTCCGTCAGCCGTGACAAGGCGCAGCAGTTCACTCTGCTCAAAACACTCATGTCCAAGGCCGATGTTTCCGAGGTTATCAACGCCTGCGATGCCGGACGCGAGGGAGAACTGATCTTCCGCACCGTCTATCATCTTGCCGCCTGCAAGAAGCCCATGAAGCGACTGTGGATTTCCTCTATGGAGGATGCGGCGATTCAGAAGGGCTTCGAGGAGCTGAGACCCGGCACAGAATACGATGATCTCTATGCTGCCGCGCTTTGCCGCAGCAAGGCCGACTGGCTTGTGGGTATCAACGGGACGCGGCTGTTCAGCACTCTGTACCACCGTACCCTGAATGTGGGGCGTGTGGTATCTCCGACGCTGGCGCTGATCGTTCAGCGGGAATCGGAAATCGAAGCGTTTCAGTCCGAACCCTTCTACACTGTGAACGCCGTCTACGATAATCTCACTGCCGTCAGCGAGAAGTTCAAGGAGAAAACAAGAGCAGAGGAAATCTGTAAAGCCTGCAATGGTCAGCCCATGGCGGTAAAAGCCGTGGAATCCAAGGAGAAATCCGAAAAGGCTCCCGCGCTCTATGACCTAACCACTTTGCAGAGAGACGCAAACCGTCAGCTCGGCTATACGGCGCAGCAGACACTGGATTATCTCCAGTCCCTCTACGAAAAGAAACTGGTCACTTACCCCCGAACTGACAGCCGTTATCTCACCGATGACATGGAGGACGGCGTGAAAGCACTCGTGATCTGTTCCGGCAATATCTGCGGCATGGACGCGCCCCGCGTGATTCTTGCCGCGCAGATCTGCGACAGCAAAAAGGTATCCGATCACCACGCCATTGTCCCCACCGCTGTTGCCGGGGAAACCAAGCCGGAAACACTCCCTGCCGGAGAGCGTGAAATCCTCATGCTGGTTGCACGACAGGTGCTGATGTCCGTCTGTGAACAGCATCGCTATCAGGAAACTGTTGTCACGCTGGACTGTGACGGTATTCCTTTCACCGCCAAGGGCAAAACCGTGCTGAATCCCGGTTGGAAAGCCTATGTGAAGCAGAACGGCGAGGACAAGCCCCTTCCCGTGCTTCGTGAGTGGGATATTATGCCCAAGGTTACAACGGAGATCAAGGAGGGAAAAACCACGCCGCCCAAGCATTTTACCGAAGATACGCTTCTCAGCGCCATGGAGACGGCGGGCGTAAAGGATATGCCGGAGGACGCTGAACGAAGGGGTCTCGGAACTCCCGCCACCCGCGCCGGTATGATCGAAAAGCTGGTGGAAACAGGCTTTGTCGAAAGACAGAAAGCCA
>DCHO01000062.1:45493-45636 GCA_002315655.1 Christensenella sp. UBA1750 | reverse complement strand
ATGCCCGGCGACAACATCGACATGGAAGTCAAGCTGATCAACCCCATCGCCATCGAGGAAGGCCTCCGCTTCGCTATCCGTGAAGGCGGCCGTACCGTTGGTTCCGGCGTTGTCATCAAGGTTATCGAATAATCTTGTCGATT
>DCHO01000062.1:1307-45473 GCA_002315655.1 Christensenella sp. UBA1750 | reverse complement strand
CTAAACAAATGAACTCCTCTCTGAGCAATCGGAGAGGAGTTTTTAATATTTAATGAAAATTGAAGACTGAAAACTGAAAAATGAATAATAAGGAAACGAAACGTACCTATTATTCATTCTTCAGTCTTCATTTTTCAGTATTCATTTGATTTTTTCCAGCCGGGAACGGAGAAGGCGGAACAGGGGGAGACCGACGGCATAGACTGCGATGAGCTGCCCGGCGGCGATGAGAAGGGCAGAAATTGGGAAGGCGAGGCTGGAGGTTAAGGAGAGCACGAAGCCCACGATGAGGGCGTTGAACAGGACGCTTGGCGCGGCGGCGAGCCAGACGGGGGATTTGCGCAAAGCATAGGTGCAAAGTGCGGACAAAAGGGTGGCGAGGGTTCCGAAGATGATGTCCGTTACCCCTGCACCGCAGAGCAGGTTGCTGATAAGGCAGCCCAGGGTCAGCCCGGGGATGGCCTCGGGAAAGAGAATCGGCAGCAAGGTCAGGGCTTCGGAAACACGCACCTGCACGGAGCCGAAGGAGAGCGGCGCGAAAAGGAGGCAGAGCACGGCATAGATCGCGGCAATGAGCGCACCGCGCACAAGCGCACGGCGGGAAAAGAGCTTTTTCATACAGACCTCCAAATGAAAAGCGGGCACGACAAACGCACCCGCATGACCGGGAAAATTTCCCGGAAATTCCGTAGTTTTGTTTATCGACGGGATGGTCACGAACCGTCTATGGAGTTAAGAGTAGTATAGCAAAAATCGGAGGGGTTGTGTGTTAGGGTTTGGTGAAAGAAAAAAGTTTGTCGAAATTGCAATTTGGGTATTGCTTTTTTTCAGGAAGTGTGTATAATAGAGAATGTTCCGGCAATGCTGGGAGATGGGGTTATAGCTCAGTTGGTTAGAGTGTCACGTTGACATCGTGAAGGTCGATGGTTCGAGCCCATTTAACCCCACCAAGCAAACGTCTTTTGCAGATTCTTGCAGAAGACGTTTTTGTGTATTCAAAAATCACAACATTACGCTATTGACAATGAATCCTTATTGATATAGAATGTCAATAAGGATAGAGTAGCAGTATGGAGGACACATGATCAAGAGAAACACCGTTCAGCGCGCACTGGTTCTGGAAGCCGTGCTGCGGCTTCGCTCGCACCCGACGGCAGACGAAATCTATGCAGAAATCTCGAAAATCTGTCCTTCCATAAGCAGAGCGACGGTCTACCGCAACCTGCAGCAGCTTTGTGAGCAGGGCGAGATCAGAAGACGGGAAATTCCCGGTTCGCCGGATCGCTTCGACCACTTGACGAACGACCATTGCCACGCAAGGTGCACATTGTGCGGCAAGGTGACGGACATTGAGGTGGAAAAGGTGCCGGACATGGAGGCACTGGTCAAGGATGACCATGGCTTCGCAATCTCCGGGATGAACCTGATCTTTGACGGCATCTGCCCGGAATGCAGACGGAAAAGAAACGATTGACCGAAACCCCGCTGCCCTGCCCTTGCAATTTTCGTTGAAATTTGGAAAGGAGTAGGCGTTTATGAGAAGCATTACAACCTTTGACATTCAGTATGCCCACCGTTTCTACGGCTTTCAGGGCGAAGCGCAGTATCTGCACGGGCACACCGGCGTGCTCACCATCGAGGTGGAGGATTCCGTGAACCCGGGCGTCAACATGGTCTTNNNNCCCTGCAATGAGATTCAGAAGACCGCGTGGAGCGTGATCAAGAACTTTGACCATGCGCTGATTCTGCGGCAGGATGATCCCCTGCTGCCCGCGATTTTGGCGGTCTATGAAAAGCAGGGAATCAAGGACGGGCATCCTCAGAACAAGATGAAGGGCGAAGCTTTCAAAACCGAGCTGGCCACAGCTTATCCCGACAGCCGGCTGGTCGTGACCAAGGAGACCATGACCGTGGAAGGCATGATCAAGATCGTCTATGATCTGCTCAAAGACAAGCTCAACATTGCCAAGATCACCTTCACCAGCGGCGTCAATGCGGCGAGCCAGGAATATCCCGTGAAGGGAACCGTGGAGCGCTGCCCCCTGTGCGGCATTGCGCTGGATGAAAACGGCGTGTGCCCCAAGTGCGGGTATCGCAAATAATCCGGATTCGTTTCCGAAACCACTTTTTGCCATCCGGCAGAGGGTGGTTTTCTTTGCGCCCGCGCAGGTTGCGAAAATTGCGGAAATTGCGCAAGGAAACTGGTTGATGAGGTCGGAAAAATGCCCTATACTAAGGCCATCAACCGAGACCGCGGAAATCGGGGGCAACTGAAATGTGCGAAAGGAATGAAATTGATATGCTGTCTTACGAAAAAATGACGGAAAACGATGTTATGGAACTGACCGGGATCATGAAGCGTGCCTTTGACAAGGATTCGCAGGCGGCCTTGGGCTGCGACGGCGGCCCCGAGGGGTACGACGACGGGAGCTTCCTGCGCAAGTGGGGCATTGAGGCGGGCGGATTTGCCCGGAAGATTCTGCGGGACGGAAAGACCGTGGGCGGCTACATCCTGTTCTTCTCCCCGGACGGCAAGGACGGGTTCTTGGGCACCATTTTTGTCGATCCCGATCTGCATGAGATGGGCATCGGCACGCAGGTGTGGCAGGATATTGAGAAGGAACACCCCGACGTTTGCGTGTGGCACACCGAGACCCCCGGCTTCTCCCGGCGCAATCACGCCTTTTATGTGAACAAGTGCGGCTTCTCCATCGTCCGCATCGACAATGCAAGAGATGCGCAGGAAGCGAACTATCAGATGGAAAAGAGGATGCAATGAGGGAGAGTGCAATGAAATTTGCGAAAAACCTGTCCTATCTGCGGCAGAGCTGCGGTATGACTCAGGAACAGCTTGCGGAAAAGATGGAGGTTTCCCGGCAGACCGTTTCCAAGTGGGAGACCGACGAGAGCAACCCGGAGCTGCCCAAGCTCATCGAGATCGCAAGTTTTTTCCATTGCAAGATTGACGCGCTGCTCACCGAGGACATGGAGCAGTCCCACGGCGCGTATTCGGAAGTGACCATCGAGACGGTGCCCGCCCTCCGGTTGGGACGGTATGTGATCGTCTCCCCGCAGCCGGAGAACGATCTTTTCCTGTACCTGAACACATGGGCGGAAAAATCGGGGCTGAACAGGGTCGTGGAAAAGCCGCGTATCATCGGCTGGGACTTTCCGTTTGTGTCGTTGGAGCAGCAGAACCGATTCGGATTGCGGGGGTATTGCGGCGGGTACATTCTGCCGGAGGGGTTCGAGGACAAGACCCATGGCGTGGAGATCTACACCCAGCCCGCTGCGGAGTACGCCAAGGTTACGGTGCGGGAGCCGTTCATTGATGCCTTCGAGCGGATTCCCGGCGCGTACAAGAAGATTATCAAGTATCTGGCGGATCGGGGCTTTAAGGAGGATGCCCCCGGCGAAATCATCACCTGCTTTGAGGAGACCCGCTTTGCGGACGGCGTGGAGATGATGGATGTTTATGTGCATTTTATAAGATAACGGAATATAGGAAAAGCAAGTCTATTATGGGCTGAACTGACCCAAAGATAGACTTGCTTTCTTTTTTGAAATAAAAAGAAACCCCAAAATGCCGCTCGCCCTGCTTTGACACCCGCTATGAATAGCAGGGTGGCGCTCTGCGCGTGCTTTTGCCTTCCGCTGGCCGAATCTTGCGATTGGGCGGCATGACAGCTACACTGACCGACACGAGCTCCATTTAATGTCTGTAGGTTCAAAATCAGAGCGTTACGAGCACCCCAGGAGTTCCGGTTGATGGCTTTATGATACCGCGGAAGTCCGGCATTGTCAAGACAATTCCCTTTTCAAAGTTGTAACATTTCTTACGTTTCTTTACATATTGAGCCGAGCGGAGAGCTTCTTTTCCAGCGCGGCGACGCCCAAGTACATTCCGGCGGCAAGAAGGCAGAGCACCATTGTGCCCATCATCACCAAATCGAGCCTGAAAACCTGCCCGCCGTAGACGATGAGGTAGCCCAGCCCGGCGCGGGAGACGAGAAATTCCCCCACAATGACCCCGACCCAGCTCATGCCGATGGAGATTTTGAGTGCGGACAGCGTGACGGGCAGTGCCCCGGGAAATACCACGCGGGTGAAGCATTGCAGTTTGCTTGCGCCGAAGGCACGCAGCAGGGTGATTTTGTCCTGCTCCACGGAGAGAAAACCGTTCAGCACCGTCACCTGCGTCACAATGACGGACACCAGCAGGGACATGAGGATGATGGCGGGCATTCCCGCGCCGATCCACACGATGAGCACAGGCCCCAAGGCGATCTTGGGCAGGGCGTTAAGGACGACCAAGTACGGGTCAAATATTTTGGAGAGGGTTTCCGACCACCAAAAAAGCGTGGCCAACGCAATTCCCAAACAGGTGCCAAGGAGAAAGCCGATGACGGTTTCCAAAAGCGTGGTGCCGATGTGCAGAAACAGCTCGCCCGTGGATGCCAGGGAAAGGAAGGTGCGTCCCATGCGGGAGGGCGAGGAGAGCAGAAAGGAATCAAGGAGGGAGAGGCGGGCAAGCAGCTCCCAAAGCAGAAGGAACAGAACCAGGATACCGATGCGGACAAAACGGATGAAGCGGATTCTGCCCTTTTCCTTTTGCACAAACACCCTTTGCGCGGCGGATTCAGAGGACATAATTTTCGACCTCCTTCCAGATCGTGTCGAAAAGCGGGGTAAAATCAGGGTCGTGCCGCCGCTGCATGGGCGTGCCGGGGATGGAAATAAGGTGCTCATGGAGCAGTTTAGCCGGACGGCGGGAGAGCACGAGGATGCGATCCGCCATGGAGATGGCTTCCCCGATGTCGTGGGTGACAAGCAGCGTGGCGCATTTCTGCTCTGCAATGCGGGATTTCACCTCATCGGCCAGCTTTAACCGGGTCTGCGCATCCAGCGCGGAGAAGGGCTCATCCAGAAGCAGCAGATCGGGCTCCACCGCCAAAGTGCGGATCAGCGCGGCACGCTGGCGCATTCCGCCGGATAACTGGCTTGGGTAGCGGTTTGTATAATCCGCAAGCCCGCAGGCGGCAAGCAGGCTGTCGATGCGGTTCATCTGGGATTGTGTGGGTTTGCCCCGGACGGACAGCCCCAGCGCGGCATTTTCCCGAACGGTGAGCCAGGGGAAAAGGTGATCCTTTTGCAGCATATAGCCCAAATGCGCAATCGGCGCGGTGACGGGATTCCCGCGGCAGAGAATGTGCCCTTTGTCGGGGCGCAGAAGCCCGGCGGCAAGGGAGAGCACGGTGGACTTGCCGCAGCCGGAAGGCCCCAGCAGCGCGACAAACTCATTGGGGTGCAGGGAAAGGGAAAAATCATCCAGCACCGGGGTTTCCCCCTGCAGGGTGTGATAAGCCATGGAAACGTGGGAAAGCTGCAGAAGCGGAAGTGACATCGCGGATTCCTCCTTGTTTAGAAGGTTTTCATGCTACATTTCTATGCTTTTTCGTTATTTTCGGTGAAAGCCCACCCGGATTAACGGTTTCCTGCTTGCAGAATCCCGCCAAAAACGCTAAAATAACAAAAGGAATACTATGACGAGAGAAGGACGAAAAGAATTATGATCGATCAGGCGATCTTCAACAGAGCACCCCTTGCCCCCAACACCTATTCCGAGCTGCCGCTGGGCGCGGTAAAGCCCTTGGGCTGGCTTTATGAGAAGGAAAAGGCGCTTGCGGAGGGCATAACCGGGCATTTGTACGAAATCTGGCCTTCCGTGCGGGACACGGCCTGGATGGGCGGGAACGGCGAAAACTGGGAGCGCGGCCCCTATTATTTTGACGGGCTGATTCCCCTTGCGTGGGAGCTGAACGACGAGCGGCTCAAAAGCGTTGCCATGCGGTTTGTGGAGTGGACGCTTGCCTCCCAGCAGGAAAACGGCTACTTTGGCCCACATGACAATCCCGACTGGTGGCCGCGCATGGTGGCGATGAAGTGCATGAAGCAATATTTTGAAGCCACGGGCGACAAGCGCGTGCTGCCCTTTATGGCGAAATATTTTGAATATGAATATAAAATGCTGGACGGGCAGCCGCTGGGAATGTGGGCGATTGCCAGAGCCGGGGACAACATTGAAACCGTGCAGTGGCTCTACAACATCACCGGCGCAAAGGTGCTGTTGAAGCTGTGCGATAAGCTGCTTGCCCAGTCGATTGACTGGACGGGCTATTACCACACCTTCCCCGACAGCCGCGACCAGAAAAAGGCCTTCCCGTGGAAGCTTTTGCAGCCCATGATGGAGGAGAATCCCGATCCGTGGTCGGCAGGCTGGCAGCAGCACCAGAGAACCCATGTGGTCAATCAGGCGATGGCACTGAAAACCCCGGTGCTGGATCACACCCTGCACGGCGGCATCAAACAGGCACAGGCCTTCTATGCGGGCTGGGAAAAGCTGATGAAGCATCACGGCGTAGCCAGCGGAATGTTCACGGGGGATGAGCACCTATCCGGCACCAACCCCACCCAGGGCACCGAGACCTGCGCCGTCGTGGAGACGCTGTATTCGCTGGAAACCATTATGGGACAGCTTGACGACGCAAAGCTCGGCGACATTTGGGAGCGCATCGCCTACAACGCCCTGCCCGCGCCCATCTCGCCGGACACCTGGGCGCACCAGTACGACCAGCAGGTGAACCAGATTTCCGTCGGCACGGGAAAATACAACTGGTATAACAATTCCAACGGTGCAAACACCTTCGGGCTGGAACCGCACTATGGCTGCTGCACCGCGAACCTGCATCAGGGCTATCCCAAGTTCGTTTCCCACCTGTGGTATGCCGTGAAGAACGGCGGTCTGTGCGCCATGACCTACGCGCCCTGCGAGGTGAAGTGGAAGGTCGGTGACACCCGCGTGCAGGTGACGGTCTCGGGCAATTATCCTTATGCGGAAGACATTTCCATAAAGGTCAGGTGTGAAAAGACGGCAAAGTTCCCCATCCACCTGCGCATCCCCGCGTGGACGGAGGACGCTTACGCAAAGATCGGCGAGGAAACCTTCGTGGGCGAAGCCGGGAAATTCCTCGTTATCGACAGAGAATGGGGCGAGGAAACCGAAACCAACCTGCACATTTCCCGCGCGGTGAAGGCGGAAAAGTATTATCACCAGTCTGTCGCCGTCACCTGCGGGCCTGTGCTCTATGCTCTGCCGCTGGGCGAAAAGTGGGAATATCGGGGTGCGGAAATGCCGCTTTCCGACAGATATGCCACGGCGGAAAAGCCGTTCAATTATGCCCTGCTGCCCGAGGAAGGCTTCACGCTCTCCGAGGATGGAAGGTCTGTCACCGCAACAGGCTTCCCGGTTCCCGAGTGGAAGGAAAAGGACGGCGTGACCGAGCCGATTCCCGTGTTGCCCAAGCAGAAGGAAGAAAGTGTGCAGCTCAGTCTTGTGCCCTATGCCGAGGCTGTTTTGCGCATTGCGCAGTTCCCGCAGGGAAGAAAATAGGAAAACTGCGGAACAAACGCTCAATTTGTTTCGTCTCACTGTCAACAAATCCAAAGAGGAGGAGAAGAGGATGAAAAAACTGACATTGGTTCTGCTGGCTCTTGTGCTGGTGTTGTCTCTGACCGCTTGCGGCAGCAATGCCGCCTATGACACCAAATCCACCCTGGCTTATGCGGATGAAGCCGTCTATGCGGAATCCGCCGACTACGACGACACTTATTGGGACGAGGCGGAGTGGAGCGAGGAAGCACCGGCGGAGAGCAATTCTTACGACAGCGACTTTACTGAGGTGCAGGTGCAGACCAACCGCAAGCTCATCTATACCGGCTATTTCTCCATCGAGACCAAGGCCTTTGACGAGGCGGTTGCGAATGTGAAGGCACTGGTGGAAGCCGCCGGCGGCTACATGGAATCCTCCAATGTGTCCGGCAATTCCTACGGTTCCTCCAATTCCCGCTATGCGTCCTTTGTGGCGCGGGTGCCCGCGGCAAACTACGACACCATGACGGAAAAGCTGGGGGAGATCGGCAACGTGCGCTCCCACACCGAGAACGTGGAGGACATTTCCGATAGGTATTACGACGTGCAGGCGGAGCTGGATTCCTACAAGCTGGAGCAGGAACGGCTGCTGGCCATGATGGAGCAGGCCGACAAGATGGAGGATCTGATCGCGCTGGAAGACAAGCTGGCGGAGGTCAGGTACCGCATCAACGACAGAACCTCCACCATCAAGCGCTATGACGGGCTGGTCTCTTATTCCACCTTCAACATTGATCTAAGCGAGGTCAGGGAATACGAACCCGAAATCCCCGAGACCTTCGGCTCCAAGATCGTCCGCGCCTTTGAAGATTCCCTCGACTTTTTATCCGATGCCGGGCAGGGGCTTGTGATTGCGCTGATCTTCCTAATCCCCGTGGCTGTCGCGGCCGGTATCCTCGTCTTTGTCATCATCCTCATTGTGAAGACGGCAAAGAAGAACCGCAAAAAGAAGAAGGCCGCAAAAGCGGCGAAAGCGGCGCAGAATATACCTGCCGAAAACGCGCAGAACCCTTAAAAACCCGATGAAATAAACAGCCCTATCCGCCGCCGCAGAGGAGTGAAGAAACTTCTCTGCGGCCTTTTCTTACCAAGAAATCCCGTGGATTGTTTCACTAGAATATAGCGGGATTACTTGCGGAAAAAATATATATATGATATACTTTAAGTAAGCAAATATTATATATAACGATATTTGCTTCGTCAAAACAAAATCATTATTTTGGAGGTAACTGTGATGAAAAATGGAATGCGCGTCATTGATACGGAACATCATCTGGAGATTAAGCTGATGATTGACGAATGGAAAAAGAGTATGTCCCCCGATCAGTGGAAGCTTGCCGGTGGCGATATGTTCGATAATCCGGACAGTGCAATGAAAAAGCTTTTTGAAATCGTCATGGATTTGGATGACCTGCGGTTGAAAACGATGGACGAATGCGGCATTGATTTTGCCCAAATCTCACTGACCACGCCGGGTGCCGAGTATTTCGAGCCGGAAACAGGAAAAAAGGTTGCAAAAGCATACAATGATGCCATGATGGAGGCCATTGCAAAACATCCGGATCGCTTCGGGGCTTATATGGCACTCTGTCCCGAGGATATCGGATGGTCGCTGAAGGAGATCGACCGCTGTACTGCGGGCGGCATGTTCGGCTGGTCTACCCTGTCCAACTATAACGGCCGCTATCTGGACGATCCCAAGTATTTCCCGATACTGGAAAAGTTAGCTTCTTACAAAATGCCGGTGTATCTTCATCCTACTTTCTGCGTATGGAAAGAGTATGCGGAATTCGGCTATTGTCTGAATGGGCCTTCCCTCGGCTTTACCGCAGACACGCAGCTCCTGTATATGCGCATGATTCACAGGGGCATCTTCGACAGACTGCCGGAACTAAAAGTTCTGATGGGGCACGACTGCGAGGGCATGGGATTTTTCAAGAACAGAATGGACACCGCTTGGAGACAGGGTCTGGGTCAGCCCTCTGTGAATATCGGTGCATCTCTCCGACATGAACCAAGCTATTATCTGGACAACAACACTTGGGGCACAACCTCCGGCAATTACTCCCAGATTGCACTGAGGGCTACCCTTGATGCTATGGGAAAAGAAAAGATCTTGCTGGGTACTGATTTCTATTACGAGGATATTAAGGGCATGGTTGATTTTATCGGAGATAATCCGAATTTGTCGCAGGAAGAAAAGGAATGTATACTGCACAATAATGCCGAAGCACTCGGATTCGGTGTAGACCATAGAAAATAACAATATAAGAAGGCGTTATCGCTTGATATGAAATCAAACGATGACGCCTTTCATTTGTTTATTGACATACCGATACATTCTTACCAAGAAAACCTGTGGATATACTTGTAAACCGGGAACGAATGCGCTATACTGTAAACAACACAGAAACAACTTTCAGGGCTGTTTCAGCCATTTGGATTTGCAGTAGAGGAGATTGTTCATGGCATACAGACGATTGGGAGACATTTTGACCTCCAACGGTGTTATAACGGAGCAGCAGCTCAATGAGGCATTGGCCATCGGGCGTGAAAAAAAGAAGCGTTTGGGTGAGGTTTTAATTGATCTTGGCGTGATCACGGAGCGCCAGCTCATTGATGTTTTGACCCTGCAGTTAGGCGTTGATTATGTAGACCTGACCACCATCAATATTCCTTCGACCATGACCTCCATGGTGCCCAGAACCACGGCGCAGAAGCACCGCGTTGTGCCCGTGCGCGTGGTGGGCGATTCCCTGTATCTGGCCATGGAAGACCCACTGAACTTCATGGCGATCGAGGAGGTCAAGACCTCCTCCAAAAAGCGCATCATTCCGCTGATTGCCACGGGCGCTGCGGTGGATCGCGCCATCGTGACGCTGTACGGCAACGAAGGCGTGAACAAGGCCATTTCGGAACTGGCCATCACCGTCGGGGAGAGCGCCATCGCCATGGCGGCGGACGAACCTGAAAACACCGCTCGCGAGGCCGACAACGCGCCTACCGTCCGTCTGGTTAACTCCGTCATCGAGCGCGCCGTGGCCGAGCACGCCTCCGATATTCACATGGAGCCGAGAGAATCCGGCCTTGTGGTGCGTATGCGTATCGACGGTATGCTCCACACCATTCTGACCATCCCGCGCAATTTGCAGAACTCCGTCATTTCCCGCGTCAAGATCATCGGCGAAATGGACATTGCCGAGCGCCGCATCCCGCTGGACGGCCGCGCCAACGTGCTCATTCGCGGGCAGGACATCGACCTGCGTATCTCCACCCTGCCCACCATTTACGGCGAAAAGGTCGTTATCCGTCTTCTGTATAAGTCCGGCCAGCTGCTCACCCGCGCCGGTATCGGCTTAAACGAGGAAAACATGAAAAAGTACCTGAGTTTGGTGCACAATGCCAACGGCGTGGTGCTCATCGTGGGACCCACCGGCTCCGGCAAATCCACCACCATGTACACCATGGTTTCCGACTTAAACGAGGAGCACGTCAATCTGGTCACACTGGAAGACCCTGTCGAGTACAACATCGACGGCGTGAACCAGGTGCAGATCAACGAAAAGGTCGGCATGACCTTTGCAAACGGCCTGCGCTCCATTTTGCGTCAGGACCCGGACATCATCGCCGTGGGCGAGATCCGCGACGGCGAAACCGCCGAGATTGCCATGCGCGCCGCCATCACCGGCCACCTGGTGCTCTCCACCATCCACACCAACGACGCAATCTCCGCACTGGACAGACTTTCCGACATCGGCGTGGAGCCTTACCTGACCGCCACGGCCTTGAAGGGCATTATTTCCCAGCGTCTGGTGCGCCGCATCTGCTCCCACTGCCGCGAGGAATACATCCCCACGGATGAGGAAATGGACGCCATCGACCTGCCGGAAGATCAGCGCGAAGGGGTCAAATTCTACCGCGGCAAAGGCTGCCCGGACTGCCTGTCCACCGGCTACCGCGGCAGAATCGCCACGTTTGAAATCCTCACGCTCAACCATGAGATCCGCACCCTTTTCCGCGACCGCGCTTCCTCCAAGGAGCTGATGGATGCCATCTACCGCTCCGATTTCGTCCCCATGATGGAGGATGCCCGCCGTCTGGTGCTGGAAGGCACCACCACCGTGTCCGAAGCCATGCGTATTCTGTCCACCACAGACGACTAAGCTGTTAACAACTTAGAAATGATTAACACTTTCGTAACATAAATCTATTGTCTATTTTGGCTGAGTATCGTATAATGTGATGTACACAGGCGCATCTTGAAGATGTACAGGTTTTTGTTAGGCATCACAACCCAAAGAAGAAGATTGGTTGGTGACAAGGTATGACGTTTAAGTACGAAGCGGTTTCCCTTACCGGCGTGAATGTCAAGGGAATCATCCGTGCGAAGGATGAAAATGACGCCGTTGCGCAGCTCAAGGCCTCCTGTTCCGTTGTGAACAAGCTGACCGAGGTGAAGGAATCCAAGAATGACATCATGGCGAAGCTGAATGCGCAGCCCATCAAGACCAAGGATTTGGCGATGATGTGCAAGCAGTTTTCCATCATTCTCCATGCAGGCCTTCCCATTGTCCGCAGCGTGGAAATGGTTATGAACCAGACGTCCAATAAAAGTTTGAAGCGTATTTTGCTGGATGTGGCCGAGGATGTTGTGGCCGGTTATGATGTGGCCTCCGCCTTTTCCATGCGCGGGCCGCAGCTGCCCAATATCTTGGTGGAAACCATCCGCGCCGGTGAAGAATCCGGCCAGTTGGATGCCTCCTTTGAACGGTTGTCCAAGTATTTTGAGAAGAGCGGCAAGATCAAGAGCAAGGTCGTCTCCGCCCTGACCTATCCTATTTTTGTTATCATTGTGGCCGTTGTTGTTATTGCCATCATCATGGTCAGAGCCGTGCCTACCTTCGTCAGCTCCTTCCTGGATATGGGTTCGGAGCTGCCGGGCGTCACCATGGCACTGATCGGGCTCAGTGATTTCTTTGTCAAGGCCTGGCCGTACCTGCTGGGCGCGGTCATCGTAATCGTGGCGGGACTGTATATTTACGGCGCTACCCCCAAGGGAAAGCTCAACATGGCGCACATCAAGCTGAAGATCCCTGTGATCGGAAAAATTCAGCTCATGAACGCCTCTTCCCAGTTTGCCAACACCTTCTCCACCCTGCTGGCTTCCGGCCTTCCCATGACCCGTGCCATGGGCATCACCGGCCGTGCGCTCTCCAATGCCTACATCGGCTCCAAGGTTCTGGACGCCATCGAGGGCGTGGAGCAGGGCTTCCGCGTGGCGGATTCTCTCAAGGTGGAAAAGTGCTTCCCCGAGCTGCTCAACGAAATGGTCAACGTCGGCGAACAGTCCGCATCCATGGAGCAGACCCTCTCCGTTGTGGGTGAATACTACGACAATGAGGTGGAAGTGACCACCGCACGCGCCACCGCGCTGCTGGAACCCGTCATCATCTGCATTCTTGCCGTCTTCGTCTGCTGGGTGCTGCTGGCGGTCTATCTGCCCATGTTCAGTATGTACTCTACTTACGATATGCTGTTGTAATCTTATTTCATTTGGGAGGCCTTAAAATTGAAAAATCAAAAAGGCTTTACCTTAATGGAACTGCTCATTGTAGTTGCAATCATCGGTATTCTGGTCGCCATTGTTGTTCCTGTTTTTGCCGGAGTTCAGGAATCCGCAAAGGAAGCTGTGGATAAGGAAAACTATCGTGCGGCGGAGGCCTGTACGGCGACCTCGTACCTGAACGAAGCTCTGAGTGCGGACGATCATACGCCTGTCGTCGAAGGAACGTATTATGCGTATGATGCAGGGCACTCAAGATTGCTTCCTCCCGGAGAAACACCGGAGCCTTACGGTGTCGGTACCACGGCAGGTGCGATCAAGGAAGACCATGTGGATATGTATATCCTCTGCACAGTAGATGAGTTCGGACGTCCCATTCTTGAATGGGTCAAGTAACGTTTTCAAACGGAATAACCCCATTCCGATTGAAATATACACCCCCACACCCGCGCAAGCGGGAAACTAAACCAAAGGAGATACCAATCTCATGAAAAAGATGAACAAAAAGGGCTTTACTCTGATGGAAATGCTGATCGTGGTTGCCATCATCGGCATCCTGGTCGCCATCGCCATTCCCACCTTCTCCTCCTCTCTTGACAAGTCCAGAAAGGCTGCTGACCAGGCTAACGTCCGTGCCGCTTACGCTGAGGCTGTTGCCAACTCCCTGACCAGCGATGAGTCCAAGGGCTCTGCAACCACCGCAACGACTCAGGCTGCAGGTTCCATTAATATCAGCGGTGTATCTGGCTCTTGGAATAAGGGTGCGACTGTCACTGTTTCTGTTGATGGTTCTGTTATTACTATTAGCGGAGTAGGCGGAAGCGACTCCTAATAAGAACATTTATTAATTGTTTTTGTTATGTGTTAAGACCCCCGACCCGGCAAGGGGTGTGTCGGGTTGGGGGTTACACATATCACAGGGTTTCATTCCGGGGCGCTGCCCCTTGGGGTTAAGGGGGCAAAACCATGGAACTGACGCCGTTTATCAAAGCCTATCTGCTGGTCGTATCGGTGATACTGGGCAGCGTGATGGGCAGTTTCCTGAATTGCACGGCCATCCGTATCGTGCGCAGGGAGAGCTTTGTGAAAGGCCGCTCCCACTGCATGAGCTGTGGGCACACGTTATCCCCGCTGGATTTGGTGCCGATCTTCTCGTTCATCTTCCTGCGGGGGAAGTGCCGCTACTGCGGCGCCAAGCTGAATCCCCGTTATCTGATCGCGGAGCTGCTGGGCGCGGGCACTTACTTTGTGACCGTGCTGTGTCTGGGGTTCAGTCTGCAAACCCTTGAACTGCTGATTCTCTCTTCCATCCTGCTGTGCATCACCTTTGCCGATCTGGAGGATTTCATCATCCCGGACGGGCTGGTTTTAGCAGGAATCATCTGCCGCATTCCTTTTGTGCTGCTTTCCGGCTCTGTCGGTAAGACGGCGCTTTCCTCCCTGCTGGGCGGCGTCTGCGTCGCCGTGCCACTGCTGCTCATTGCGCTGCTTATGGATAAGCTGTTGAAAAAAGAGAGCATGGGCGGTGGGGACATCAAACTGTTCTTTATGGTCGGCCTGTACTTGGGCTGGCAGAGAACGCTGGTCGCTTTGCTCTTTGCCTGTATATCCGGCATCCTCTTTGGCGTGATTTACAAGGCGAAAGCCTCTAAAGCTGAAAACAATGTGGAGGACGAGGAAGTCCCTGCGGGGGCGTTTCCCTTCGGCCCATCCATTGCTTTGGGCGCTTATCTGTCGTATTTGATGGGTAACGCTCTCCTATCCTTCTATATTGGGCTCTTTTGATGAGAAATTCTGCGCTTTCATGCGTGAAAAGGAGTTTTCTTTATGGCAAAATCGTTGATCGGCATTGAGATCCTCGGAAACGATGTGTGTTTCACCCAGATCATTGACGGGAAACCGAACATCGCTTATGAGCGTCTGCCGGAAAATCTGATTGTGGACAACAAGTTCAGAGGGGTGGAAACCCTGTCCACTACCCTTGCGGAGATCAAGAAGAAGTATCGTTTTGTCGGCAAGGACTGCGCCGTGGTTCTGCCCGAGAGCAGCACCTTCTTCCGCACCGTGAATATGCCCGCCATCTCCGCAGAGCAGATGAAGCTGAACCTGCGCTATGAGTTCCGGGATTATGTCGGGAGCGAAGCGGCGGAATACAATTATGATTACGCTGTGCAGAAGACCGAAGTGAACGATGCGGGTCGCCCCATCACCCTGACCATTGCGGCGGGTGCGGGCAGAAAATCCACCATGGATGAGTATGATGAAGTGCTCAAGCGCGCCGGAATGCGCCTGAAAGCCGCGCTCCCCCGCGAAATGACCCTGATCAATATTCTGAACGCGAAGCAGAAGAGCGGCACCCCCTTCATCAAGGATGAAAAGGAGAACCGTTTCCGCGCCCTGATTGACATCTGCGTCGATCACACCCGTATTTATATTTTCCAGGGCAACGAAATCGTCGCCAACAAAATGATCGAGATCGGTCTGTCCAACGTTGACCGCGCCATTGCCGCGGCACTCAATGTGGATCAGTATTTGGCGGCGCTGTACCGCGATACCAACTACGAAAACGTGCTCGATCTGAAGAACTGCCATGATGTTTATGCGGCCATCGGGCTGGAGATCATGAAGGTTACAAACTTCTTCAGCTATGAGAACAACGAGAGCGTTTTCGAGGATGTGTATTTCTCCGGCGCAGGCGCTTCCATCGCCCCGCTGATCGACGAGATACTCTCCGGCGTTCGCTTCGAGAAGCACGATGCGCGGGAGCTGCTGCCGGAATCCTGCGCGAGCGATCCGCTGGCTGCCAGATGCGCTTTGGCCATCGGCCTGATTATTTAAGGAACGGGGGGATGAAAAATGTCTGAAAACAAAACCAACACTCCCGCAAAGAATGTGCTGAATCAGCCTATTTCCTTCTCCAAGAAGGTCACTTATCCCACCAAGACCCGCATGAACCTTTATGTGCGGACGCAGGATGAGGATACCCTCAAGCGTTTGATCCTGGTTGCGATCCTGCTGCTGCTCGTGATCGCCGCTTTCACCAAGTTCGGCGTGATCGACAGATTAAAGACCCTGAACGTGGTGCGTGCGCAGGCTGCCGAGCTGGAGCAGAAGGTGGCGGATGAGAACGCCGCACTGGAAAGCTTTGCGCAGATCAAGGAAGATTATTACCGCTCGACCGGCCTGCATCTGAGCGATGACGAAAAGCTGCTGCGTGACCGCTTGCAGATCATGTCCGTGCTCAACAACGCTGTCGGACTGGACGGAACCATCGACTCTTACCACATCACCGGCAACACCGCGCAGATTAGCATCCGCGCCGAGAGCCTTGAAAAGGTTGCGCTGATTTCGGAGGCGCTGCGTGCCAATAATCTCGTCAACTCCGTCAGCATGAGCCGTGCGGACAGGGAACAATCCGAAGAAATCGAAGTTGTCAGTGCCTCTCTGATCATCGGCTTCAAAAATGCCGGCGAAGAGAATCAGTAAGGGGGGAATCAGTATGAAGAAGAATTTATCCGTTCCGCAGATCGCGTTCATCGGTCTTCTGATCGTTGCGGCTGTGTATCTGTTCGTCTTCCATTTCCCCATCAAGAACGAGTCTGAGGAATTGAATAACCGCATTCTTGACCTGCAGACCCAGACCGATGTGAACGAAGCGAAGCTGGTGCAGATGTCTTCCATGAAGGGCGCCATCAACAATGCCGCCAACAGCAACGCCCGCCCGCTGCCGGTCTACAACAACTCCAACAACATCATCACCGAGCTCAACTCCATTCTGGACAGCTCCAGCACCATTCGCTACGACATCAACTTCGGCGACGATGTGGAGAACGACAACCTGGTGCGCCGCGAAATCCGCATCAACTTTGTGGCGGACAGCTACGAATCCGCGGAGCAGAAGCTCACGTCCATCCGCGATTCCGCGAACTGCTATGTGATCTCCGATTTGAACATTGTGGCCGGTGAACCCGATGCCGACACCGGGCTTGCGACATACAGCGTTTCCGTGAACCTCGCCACCTACGAATACAAAGCGTAAAACAGGATAAAGATGCCTGCCGGGTTTCCGGCGGGCGTCTTTTTTGTCGAAAATAGGGGTTGACTTATGGGACTCGGTATGTTATTATATGTGAGTGCCCGATAAGGGCTGGTAGCTCAGCTGGTTAGAGCACTCGCCTGATAAGCGAGAGGTCGGTGGTTCGAGTCCACTCCAGCCCACCACAAAAACCCGTGTTGTCAAAGACAACACGGGTTTTTGAATGAAGTCGCCCTGCGGGCTAAATAAGGAATGAAGTCGCTGCGCTAATGAAGGAATTAGGTACGAAGGAACGGGAGAAACGGGGGCGGCTTCGCTTCATTAGCAAGCTTGCTTGCGTCTTCGTTTTGCTTCGTTAGGGCGTAGCCCGACTTCATTATAATAAAAAGCACCCCTTCCGATGCTGCGGAAAGGGTGCTTGTGCGTTGTGTGGGGGTTAGGTGGTTTCGTCAACCACAACTTCGGCGGTGAAGGTGATGGTGGCGGTGTAGGTACCGGCTAAGGCGTAGCCCCAGCCATTGGTGCCCAAGGAGATAGATGTAACGGAGAGATTATCAGTGCCTGTATTAGAACCTGATTTTGTAGAAAATGTTGCAGTGGCTTGCTGATCGACTTGAGCGGTAGAGGTCTTTCCTTTGAATACAAGTGTGTCACCAGAAGCTAAGGATTTTGTGTCGAAGGATGTATTATTGGGGGTTAGATAAAGAAGAAAAGGGATTGTCGTTGTCACTGTCTCGGATGTAAAGCTTCCATAAGTCACAGTGACGACTAAATTTTTACCTTTGGCAAAACCGGAAGAATCCGTTACAGTTACATTTCCAATGTCTGTACTCGTTTCACCGTAGGTAATGGTTTGGTCTTCTGGGATATTCAGAGTGTAGACGGCAGGGGGAACAGTCGTGGTTAGAGTAGTAGTGGGAGCGTCATCAGCGAACATGACGATGGTGAGAGAAAGCACCATGACGAGTGCCAGAGCGAGAGAAATGATTTTCTTCATGCTGGATTCCTTCCTTAGTTGACGATGAGGGACAATTTGATTTCGGCATTATTGAGCGGTGTGCGCTTTTTATCCATGTCATAGCAGGAATAGTGAACGATGCACTGTTCGTAAACGCCGGAAGCAAGGGGTGTTGTGAGCTTGATGGGTTCGGATGCTTTGCCTGGTTTTATTTCATCGGATTCCCACAGGAGGGTTCCATCGGGCAGATACAGAGTGATGATGAAAATGCAGTTGTTTTCTGCGGGATTCATCATGGAAACCGCCTGTTTTGTGGTGTCTGCGGTCAACTGAATGGATTCATAACCGGGAATAGCAATCGACCCATCCGAGGTCACTCCGGGCGTGCCGGAGGAAGGTGTGGTGGATTCATCTGAATTTTCTGCCAGCGGGACAAAAACGGTGTTGTCCTGTTGGACAACAAGGATGATACATACGACACAGAGAACAACGATGGCAGAAATCAGGAGAAACCGAACGGAAGACTTGCCGGAAGTGTGATTACGACTGCGATTTTGTTTCATAATGTGAAAAATGTGGAATTGTACCCTCCTTTTTTGACGAAATGAGGAAATGTCGTATATACATAGCACATGATAAATCAAAGAATTAAATAAATCAACAGAAATGAATAAAAGTATTATACATTGTTACAACTGTTATGTTCTATACTATCCATAAAACGAACGAGGGGGTTCGCTATGGATTATGAGAATTGGTTTCCGTTGCGATTGGCAAAGCTGCGGATGGAAAAAGGAGTATCGGCAAGGGATATGAGCTTATCGCTTGGTCAAAGCAATAGCTATATCAATAAGATTGAAAATAAGGTAGCCTATCCTTCTATGACAGGGTTCTTGTATATTTGCGACTACCTCGGCATCACCCCCTACGAATTTTTCTACGACGAGAACATGGTGCCCAACGAATACGCGGAGATCATGGGGCTGCTGGAAAAGCTGCCGAAGGAGAAGGTCGGGCACATCAAGACGATTCTAAAAGATATGACGGATTAGCTGCGCGGGTTGAGCGTTACGCAAGTCCCGCCTGTGCGGATGGCATGGGCGGGATTTTTGCGCCAGTTGAGGGATAAACGCAAACATCTTGTAACAAAAACGCCGCAGCACTTTATTTTTCATCGGATTGCATATACAATAGAGGGTGGGTATTTTCGGACTTTGGAGGCTTCTATGAATTTGGATATTGACGGCGTAAACTGCCGATATGAGCAATACGGGGAAGGGAAGGACATTCTGCTGCTCCACGGCTGGGGCGGGAGCGTGGATTCCTGGATTCCCGTGACGAACTTTTTTGCGACAAAGGGGAAAGTGACCGTGCTGGATTTCCCGGGACACGGGGAAAGCGGTTTCCCGGCCGAAGACGGCTGGACGGTTGGGCAATACGCTGACTGGACGAAAAAGGTCATCGACAGGCTGGGGATTGCCGGGTGTGATGTCGTGGCGCACTCCTTTGGCGGGCGCGTGACGCTGAAACTGGCTTCGACCTATCCTGCGCTTTTTGACAAACTGCTGCTCACGGGCTGTGCGGGGCTGGCGCCCAAACATTCCAAGGGCTTTGAGGCGAAGACGAAGATGGTCAAGGGTGTGAAAGGGATGCTCTCTCACCTGCCCGGCGGGGAAAAGCTCACGGAAGCCCTGCAGGGCGTGATGGGGTCGGAGGACTACAAGGCGTTATCCCCCGCCATGCGCGAGACCTTCAAGAAGGTCGTGGAGGAAGATTTGCACGATTGCCTTCCGAAGATCGGCAACGAGACGCTGCTCATCTGGGGGCGCGAGGACACCGCCACGCCGCTGTGGATGGGGCAGACCATGGAGCAGGAGATCAAGGGCTCCGCGCTCATCGTGTTTGATTACGCCACGCATTTTGCCTATCTGGAACGCAATGCAGAATTCCTGCGCATCGCGGACGCATTCTTCTTCCCGCCGAAAGGAAATTAAACCATGATTGACTTTATCAATATGCTGGTTCCCGTGCTGCTGCTGACCGCCGCAACGCTGCTCGGAACGTTGGAATACACCCATATGTTGCAGTTGGAAAGTTACCAGTTGGACGGCTATGTCCGCTGGGTCAAGGCGAACAAGGACAGGGCGTATGTCAAGGGCGCGATCTCTGCGGTCGTCGGCATGGCGGTCTACACCGCGCTGTCGTTCGTTTTGCCTTCTTGGAGCTACCTGATTGCTTCTGCCGCGCTTTGTGTGTGCGGGATTGTGTGCTTTTCAAAGGCGAAAAAGAAGCCCGCGAAAAAGGCGCTGGTCTTCACCAAGCGCGTAAAGCGGCTGCTTATCATTCATGTGTTCCTTTGGGGCATTGTGTATGTGGTACTTGACGTGGTGGGCGGCTACTGGGTTTACGCCCGGGCACTGGCCTTCCTGCTGCCGGTTATCTGGGTATGGCTGCTGGCGGTTTCCGCCGCGCTTGCACAGCCGCTGGAAAAGGGCATCAGCAATCACTATTTCAATGATGCGAAAAAGAAGCTGGAAAACCGCCCGGAGCTGATTAAGATCGGCATTACCGGCTCTTACGGCAAAACCTCCACCAAATTCATATTGGGAACGCTGTTGCAGGAAAAGTACAAGGTGCTGATCCCGCCGTCCTCCTTCAACACGCCCATGGGGCTGACCCGCGTGATTCGGGAGCAGTTAAAGCCCGAGCATGAGGTGTTCTTAGCCGAGATGGGGGCGCGGCACAAGGGCGACATCAAGGAATTGATCGGGCTGGTGCATCCCACGGTGGGGCTGCTGGTGTCGGTTGGGCCGCAGCATTTGGAGACCTTCGGCAGCATCGAGACCGTGGCGGACACCAAGTTTGAGCTGATTGACGGGCTGCCCAAGGACGGCAAGGCGTTCTTCGCCGCAGACGGCGCGTGGTGCGAAAAGCTCTATGAACGTGCCACGGTGGAAAAAACGCTGGCGGGTCTGGACGAAAAGTGCCCCGTTCATGCGGAGAACATTCATGTGACGGTGGACGGCTCCGCCTTCACCTTGGTCACGCCGCAGGGGTCGATTGACTGCGTGACCCCGCTGCTGGGCAAGCACAACATTCAGAACACCGTGCTCTGCGCCACCGCCGCGCTGTCGCTGGGGCTGACGCTACATGAGATTCAGTCCGTCATGAAGAAGCTGCAGCCCGTGGAACACCGCTTGCAGCTCATCAAAGGGAACAACGGCATCACGGTTATTGACGATGCCTTCAACGCAAACCCCGCCGGGGCAAAGGCCGCCATGGAGGTGCTTGCCGGCTTCCCCGGACGCCGCATGGTCGTGACCCCCGGCATGGTGGAACTGGGCGCAGAGGAGGAAGCACGCAACCGCGAGTTCGGCAGACAGATGGCCAAGGCCTGCGACATTGCCATTTTGATCGGCATCAAGCGCACCCAGCCCATTTATGAAGGATTGCTGGAAGCGGGGTTTGTTGCGGACAATGTGCTGCGTGTGAACACGCTCAAGGAAGCCACGGATTTCCTCGCCGCCGTGGGAAAGCCCGGCGACGTGGTGCTGTTTGAAAACGATCTTCCCGACAACTACAACGAGCAATAAGAGGTGCTTTTTATGAAGAATATTCTGGTTTTGTACGGCAGCCGCGCCTGTGAGCACGACGTTTCCATCATCACCGCCTGTCAGGCGATGGACAATCTGGACAACAGCAAGTACAACATTGTCCCGGTCTACATTGACCGTGCGGGGCGCTGGTTCACCGGCGAAGCTCTGCGGCGTGTGGATTTTTACACCCACTTCAATGAGTTTGAAGTGACTGCCTGCCGCATCACGGCAGATTCCGACGGTCAGCCCATCTTGGTGCGCAACAAGCCCGGCTTTTTCGGCAAGGAAAAGATTATCTGCGATATTGACGTGGCGCTGCTGGCTTTCCACGGGATGTACGGCGAGGACGGAACGGTGCAGGGGCTGATGGAGCTTTATAACATCCCCTACACCTCCGCAGGAACCTTGGGTTCCTCCACGGGCATGGACAAGATTGCCATGAAGCTCATCTACATGGGCAGCGGGCTGCCTGTGCTGCCGATGTTCTGGTTCGAGCGCGGCGAGTGGGAGAAGGACAGAATAAGCATTTTAGACAAGGTGGAGCAGAAGATCGGCTACCCCGCCTTCGTCAAGCCCGCGAATTTGGGCTCGTCCATCGGCATTTCCAAGGCCAAGGACAGAGAATCCCTTGAAAAAGCCATCGAGGTTGCCGCCTCCTTTGACCGCAGAATTTTGGTGGAGGTCGGCGTGGAAAAGCCCAAGGAGATCAACTGCGCGGCCGTTGGCTTCGGCAGCGATGTGACGGTTTCCTTATGCGAAATGCCCGTTTCATGGGAAGAATTCCTCACCTTCGACCAGAAATATATGCGCGGCGGTAAGTCCGCAAAGGGCGGAAAACTCGGCGGCGCAAAGGGTATGGGCGCGAAATCCTCCGGCGGCACAAAGGGCGGAATGCAGTCCCTGTCCCGTCAGGTGCCCGCACCTATTTCCGATGAAATGACGAAACGGATTCAGGACATGACGGCGGAAATCTTCCGCATCATGGACTTGAAGGGCGTGGTGCGCATCGACTACATGATCGACGAAAACTCCGGCAGGGTTTATGTCAACGAGGTCAACACCATCCCGGGCTCTTTGGCCTTCTATCTGTTCGAGCCCATGGGCATTTCCTTTGCAAAGCTGCTGGATAAGATGGTGGATGCGGCCTTTGAAGCCTTCAGACAGAAGCAGGCGTCCTCCTTCTCCTATCAGTCTGCGATCCTCAACAAGGTTGCAGGCGGCGGTAAGACCGCAAAATAGACACTTGGAGCGACAAAATGGAGAAGAGACAACAGCTTGTATCCGCAGCGGTAATCGTTAAGGAGCACAAGGTCTTCGCCGCCCAGCGTGCGGGAGGCCCCTTAAAGGGCGGCTGGGAATTTCCCGGCGGCAAGGCGGAGCCCGGCGAGGACGGAAAAGCGGCGGTCATTCGGGAGCTGCGGGAGGAACTGAACGCGAAGGTGCGCCCGATTGAGCTTCTCGGAAGCGTGACCTGGGAGACCTGCGATAAGGTGATGACGCTGGAATGTTACCTCTGCGAGCTTACAGGAGACATAACCCTGCTGGAACACATGGACGGGCGGTGGCTGTCTGCGGAAAACATCGAAAGCGTTGCCTGGCTGCCTGCGGATCGGGAAATTCTGCCCAAGGTTCTGTCTGCCATGGCGGAAAATTGAGAATCCGTAAAACTTCTTGGAAGGGCTTGACAGGCGCATTTCCTTTTGATACTATAATCACAACGATATACTTCATGGCGTTGAAGGGGAGAAGTATCGGATATTCCAAAGCAAAGAGAGAGACCGGGTGGTGTAAGGTCTTGTGCGGGATTCGGAGAAAAGTCGCCCCGGAGCTTCGGTGCTGAAAACATAAGTAGGCATCGACGGAAATTCCCTACGTTATCGGGGAAGGGCCTAAGAGATCAATATCTCTTGTGTCTATGGAGCGCACAGCGGGATAGATACCGGCTGTGAATTTAGGTGGTAACGCGAGCATTCGTCCTAAAATACGGACGGATGCTCTTTATTTTTTCTGGTGATGGAGGAAACAATCATGCTGCTTTCCAAGCTGCTGACCCGCACGACCTTTGACTCCTACAAGGATTTCAAGCGGCATTACGAACTGCATATTCCCGAACACTTCAATTTTGCCCGCGATGTGGTGGATTTCTGGGCGGAAAATGAGCCTGAAAAACGCGCCCTTGTGTGGCTCAATGACCGGGGCGAGCGGAAGGAGTTCACCTTCAAGGAGATTTCCACCCTCTCCAAGCAGGCGGCTAACTATCTGGCTTCCTTAGGGCTGAAAAAGGGCGACAGAATCATCACCCTGCTCAAAAGAAACTGGCAGTATTGGGTGACGGCGGTTGCGTGTCACAGAATGGGCGTCATCATCATCCCTGCGGCCATTCAGCTTGCGACCAAGGACATTGTGTACCGCGTCAATGCCGCCGACATCAAGGCCATCATCGGCACGGACGATGAGTGGAGCCAAAAACAGATCGAGGATTCCGTGCCCCAGTGCCCGGGACTCAAATACATCCTAAAAGCCCGCGGCGCAAAGGAAGGCTGGCTGGACTACGACAAGGGCATCTTGGAATCCCCTGCGGAGTTCACCATGCCCGAAATCAGCAACCACGATACGCTGCTGTGCTATTTCACCTCCGGCACCACTGGAATGCCCAAGCTCGTTGTGCATGACCAGACTTATCCCTTGGGGCACATCGTCACGGCGAAGTTCTGGCAGCGCGTGGAGGACGGCGGATTGCACCTGACAGTCTCCGATTCCGGCTGGGCGAAATTCGGCTGGGGCTGCATTTACGGTCAGTGGATTTCCGGCTCGGCGGTGCTGGGCTATGATATGGACAAGTTCAACGCAAGAAACCTCATCAATGTGGTGCGCACCGAGCGTCCCACGACCTTCTGCGTGCCGCCCACGATGTACCGCTTTATGATGAAAGAGGGCATCACCAGAGAGGACTTCCTCTCCGTGCGCTCCTGCGGCACCGCCGGGGAAGCACTTGCGGCGGAGGTCACAAAGGAATTTCAGAGAATCACGGGTCTGGTGATTCACGAGGGCTTCGGCCAGTCCGAAGGCTCCGTGCTCATCGGTAATTTCCCCTGGTTTGACCCACAGCCGGGCGCGCTGGGCAAGCCTTCGCCGCTTTACGACATTGCCATTGTGGACGACGACGGCAAGGAATGTCCCGTCGGGCAGGAGGGCGAGATCGTCATTCGGGGCTTGGACAAGTTTGTGCCCCCGGGACTGCTGCGCGGCTACTGGGAGGACGGCAAGTGCGTCCGCAACTATGACGATGTGTATCACACCCGCGATGTGGCGTGGGCGGACGAGAACGGCTTTTACTGGTATGTGGGGCGCAACGACGACGTGATCAAGTGCTCCGGCTACCGCATCGGGCCTTTCGAGATCGAGAGCGTGCTGCTGACCCATCCCGCCGTGCACGAGGTCGCCATTACCGCCGCGCCCGACCCCATCCGCGGGCAGGTGGTCTGCGCCTCCATTGTGCTCTCCAAGGGTTATGAGGGCACGGACGAGCTGACCAAGGAGTTGCAGAATTACGTCAAGAAGCTGACCGCTCCGTACAAATACCCCCGCGTGGTGCGCTATGTGGACGAGCTGCCCAAGACCGTTTCCGGCAAGATTTCCCGCGCCCGCATCAGAGCGGAGGAAAAGTAACGGGAAAGCCATAAATTATTGGAGAAATAACAAGAAATTGCCACAAAGGATAGGAAAAATCTATATACTAAGTGCGTTTGGGTTCGCCCGGACGCACTTATTCAATGAATAAAGGAAACAATCAATGGAAAATATGACTTTTGATGTTCTGCCGCTGTCGCAGGATGTTCTGAACGGCGTGATGGAGCTGGGCTACACCGAAATGACGCCCATTCAGGCCTCCGCGATTCCGCTGATTCTGGAAGGGAAGGACGTAGTGGGGCGTTCCTCCACCGGCACGGGCAAAACGGCGGCCTTCGGCGTGCCCATTGTGGAGAAGCTGACCCCCGCAAAGCCCAATCACCCCAAAGCACTGGTGCTGGCGCCCACCCGCGAGCTGGCGCTGCAGATCAGCGGCGAAATGCGCAAGTTCGGAAAATACAAGAAAAGCCTGCACGTCACCACCATCTACGGCGGCGATTCCTACACCGCGCAGATGGCGGGCTTGCGCACGGCGAATCTTGTTGTCGGCACGCCGGGGCGCGTGATGGATCACATGGACAGAGGAACGCTGGTGCTGGACGAGCTGGAAACCGTGGTGCTGGATGAGGCGGATGAGATGATGGACATGGGCTTCATTGACGACATTCGCACCATTCTGGAGCAGACCCCGGAGGAACGCCAGACGCTGCTGTTCTCCGCCACCATGCCGCCGGAAATTCTTTCTCTGACCCGCGATTTCCAGCGGGAGCCGGAAATGCTGGCGGTGGACGGTGGGCAGCGGACGCTGGACACCATTGAGCAGCTCTATTATCATGTGCCGTCCGAGCAGAAAATGGCCGCCTGCAACCTGCTTTTGCAGCGGTTCGGGCAGGGACGCGCACTGGTATTTTGCAACACCCGAAAAATGGTGGACGAGCTGACGGAATACCTGACGGAAGCCGGGTTCTCCGTCACGGGACTGCACGGCGAAATGACCCAGGGACAGCGCACCAAGGTGATGAGCGATTTCAAAATGGGGCGCATTTCCGTGCTGGTAGCCACGGACGTGGCGGCACGCGGTATTGACGTGGAGGATGTGAAGGCGGTCATCAACTACGACATTCCCGAGGATAACGAATATTACATCCACCGCATCGGGCGCACGGGACGCGCCGGAAGAACCGGCGTTTCGCACACGCTGGCCTGCTCCGCCCTGCACATCCGCCGCATCAAGGATTTGGAACGCTACATCAAACTGCCCATCAAGCGGGCGTATATGCCTAAAATCGAGGACTTGGAAGAACAGCACCGTGAGGCACTGAAAGCCGACATTCTGAAGGAGCGCTGGCGCAAGGAGAATGACAACTGGCTGCCGCTGGTCTCCGAATTGCTGGAAGAAGGCATGAGCGCGGAAACCCTGTGTGCGACCCTGTGCCGCATGGCGGCGGGGGAAAGCGCGATGGCGATTCCCGAAGTCACGGACATTGTGCCCGCCCTGAAACCTTCCGAACAGCGCAGATTCGGCAAAGATGCGAAAAAGCCCCATCGGGAGCTGGGCGAAGACAGGGTGCCGCTCAAATGCACCATCGGGCGCAACCAGCGCATCGCGCCGAACTTCATTGTCAGCGCCATCGTCAGCGAATCGGGCGCACCCGCCGCAACCATCGGCAAAATCGACATTTATAACGATTACACCGTGGTGGAGGTCACGCCGGACAGCGCGAAGAAAATCCTCCAAACCATGCAGATGACCAAGATCAAGGGCTTCCGCGTGCGCTTCTCGCTCTTTACCGCCGCGCCGAAAAAGGGCACGCTGCGCAAGGACAGGCCGAAGAAGAAATACTAATAAAAAATACTTTGACACTTGGAAGTGTTTGGCGTAGAGTGTGTATTGACAGGCTTTATCTATGTACGCTATACTGTACATAAAGGAGCGTGATGAGAATGACGAACACCAGCGCAACGGCATTGCGTAAAAATCTGTTCAGTATGCTCAGCAACACGATCAAATACAACGAAACCATCAACGTCAACACAAAGGACGGCAATGCAGTTATCATTTCCGAAGAAGAATACAACGGACTTCTGGCGACCTTGGAACTGTGCTCGGAAAATGCGCTGAAAGAGAAGATTCTTCTCGGGAAAAAGGAAGCGGTTGCCGATTGCGTCAGCATGGATGAGGTGAACTGGTAGATGTATTCCGTCGTTGTCGCAAGGCAAGCCTTGAAGGATTTCCCGAACCTGACCGCTGCCGGTTTGGATAAGAAGGCCAAAGCCCTGATCGAATTGCTCAAGGAAAATCCATATCGGAATCCGCCGACGTATGAAAAGCTGGTGGGCGATCTGGACGGTCTGTATTCCCGGCGAATCAACCTCAAGCACAGACTGGTTTATCAGGTGATCGAAGAATCAAAAACGGTCAAAATCCTCTCCGCATGGTCACATTACGAAAATATATAGTAAAAATCCTCTCCTCGGCAGACAGGGAGAGGATTTTAATGTATTTTAGGGGCTTATTCGTCTTCCTTTGGCGGGAGAACGCCCTCAAAGTCCCACTGGGGGATGAAGTCCTCCGAGGCGGATTCCAATTCCTGCATAAAGCCGTCCTCGACGGGGGAATCCATTAAGTACTGCGCGACCTCGTCGTATTCCTCCTGCTTTAAGGGGCGGTTGATTTCCGCGTAGCGCAGAGCTTCGCCGCAGGGGGTGTACTGCGCCATGAGGGAGAAAAGCACAGAGCCCTGCTCAAAGTGGTCGGCAACGTAGTCAATCACGTCCTTGGCCTGAGCGGTCTGCCCGGGCAGAATCAAGTGCCGGATGATGACGCCCTTTTTCAGCAGCCCGTTTTCGTCGTATTGCACAGGCCCTACCTGCCGGAACATTTCGTCAATGGCGACCTTGGCCACCTCAAAGTAGTTCGGCGCGGCGGAATAACGGCGGGCGGGCATGGAATAGGTGTATTTGAGGTCGGTCAGGTATATATCCACGATGCCGTCCATCATTTTCAGGGCTTCCATGGAATCGTAGCCGTGGGTGTTGTAGACCACGGGAATACGCTTTGGATAGCGGCGGAAGGCTTTGGCGATGAAGGGGACAAAGTGGGTAGGATTGACGAGGTTGATGTTGTGCGCGCCCTTGTCGGCAAGCTCGTCAAAAATGTCGCGGAGCCTGTCCACATCCACGGGCAGGCCTTTTCCGCCGTGGGAAATTTCCCAGTTCTGGCAATAGGCACAGCGCAGCGAGCAGCCGGAGAAGAACACTGCGCCGCTGCCGTTGGTGCCGCTTACGCAGGGCTCCTCCCACTTGTGCAGCATGACCTTGGCGATGAGTGCCTGCTCACCCATGGTGCAGAAGCCGATCTCGGAGGCGGCACGGTCAATCCCGCAGCGGTGACCGCATAAGGTACAATTCATAAGGAATTCCTCCTGAAAGACACGATTTTGTTGTCCCTATTATAGCAGAAAACGGGGCGTTATTCAAACAAAGGTTTGGATAAATCCAGCACGATGTTCGCATAACGCTTTGCTACAATGGGGGCGGGAAAGGAGGTTAGAATTCCCTATGAAAAAGAAAATTCTGGAAAACGAGATCGGGCATCTCAAGGAGCGCGGTGAAGCGGCGTATGCCCAGCAGAACGACGAACTGCTCATCAAGTTTGTCAACTGTATCTGCAAAGCCTTTGAGACCCAGGACAAATTGGATCCGCCCGAGCAGGAGAGCATCGAGCTCATTTTGAAGGATGAGCCAAAGCCGGGAAAAACCGAGAGCAAACAGGAGCGAAAGCCGCGAAAGAAGGCGCAGAATGCGGAAGATCACGCTTAACTACTGCCCGACCATTCGCCAGCGCGTCTTTCACGAGAGCGAGGAGGACGAGGTGCTCTACGGCGGCGCGGCGGGCGGCGGCAAGTCCTGCGCCGTGGTGATGGATGCTTTCTTCCGCTGCGTGAAGCACCCGAAAACCGTGGCATACCTCTTCCGGCGCACCTACCGTGAATTGGAGGACACGTTGATTTCCGAGGCGTTCCGCAGAATCCCGGGGGAGCTTTACACCTACAACACGGCTGCCCACGAAATGCGGCTCATCAACGGGTCGATCCTGCGGTTTCGGCACTGTCAGAGCGAGAGCGACCGGTTTCAGTATCAGGGCGCGGAGATTCACTGGCTCTACATTGACGAGCTGACGCACTTCACGCTGGAAATCTACGATTTTCTGCGCTCCCGCCTGCGGGCTTCGGAGGAATTGCACATTCATCCCGTAATCAGATGCACCTCCAACCCCGGTGGCGTGGGGCATGGCTGGGTGAAAGCGCGCTTTATTGACCCGTTTCCGCCGGATGTGACCTACACGGAGCACATTTTAGCGGAGGGGATTTCGGGCGAGAGAACCTTAAAGTACATTCCCGCCAAGGTGGAGGACAACCCGCACCTATCCGCCTCTTATCGGCTGGAACTGGCGGGCAAGCCCGAAGCCCTGCGCAATGCCCTGCTGTACGGCAGATGGGATGCCTTTGAAGGGCAGGTCTTTACCGAATGGAGGAACGACCCGGAGGGTTACGAGACGGGGAAGAACACGCACGTCATCGCGCCGTTTTTAATCCCGCTGCACTGGAAGCGCTACCGCTCCTTCGACTTCGGCTATTCCAAGCCCTTCTCGGTGGGCTGGTGGGCGGTGGATCCCATGGGCACGCTCATCCGCTATCGGGAATGGTACGGCTGCACGGGCACGCCGAATGTGGGATTGAAGCTCACCCCGACGGACATTGCAAAGGAGATCGCCCGCATCGAGAAGGCGCAGGAAAATGGCATCCACATCACAGGCATTGCCGACCCGTCGATATGGGACGCCTCCCGCGGGGAGTCCATCGCGGAGCAGATGCAGAAGGAGGGTGTGTACTTCCTCCCCGGCGACAACACACGGCTGGCTGGGCTGATGCAGGTGCACAGGCGGCTGCACTTTGACGAAAACGGTTGCAGCGGCATTAAGGTGTTCTCCACCTGCCGCGATTCCATCCGCACCCTGCCGTCTCTGTGCTACGATCCGGTGCGCTGCGAAGACGTGGACACCGCCGCGGAAGACCACATCTACGACGAGTGGCGATACCTGTGCATGGCGAACCCGCTGCCGAACGGGGAGCAGAAAATCCGAAAGGTCTATTCGCCGCTGGACTGAACACATTAGAATCCTTCGTAAAAAAGCGGAGGATTCTTTTTGCGCATAGCGGCGGGAAAACTTGACAGACGGGACAGGTTGGCGTATCATGAAACCAAGAAAATGATGAAATGCGGAGGGCTGAATCATGTTGATTGTGTTGACGGTCATCGGTGCGCTGGCGCTGGTACTGGGCTGCTTCTTTTTCACGCTGCGTCACAATGCGCTGGAAGGCAAACGGAGCTACGATCTGGCGTTTACCGCCAAGCTCATTGCGGGCGTGTGCTTTTTGCTGCTGGGCGTTCTGTGTGCCGCCTGGTGCAAAGACAAATACTGGAAATTTGTGACCCCCATTGCGTTGGCCTTCGGGCTTGCGGGAGATTTGCTGCTCTCCAAGAGCAGAACAAAAGGCAAGCTGTTCTTTATCTTAGGCGGTCTTTTCTTTGCAGTGGAGTCGTATGTGCTTCTGATGCTTATGGTTTCCATCAAGGGCACAACCTTCTTCTTCGGTCTTGCGTTCCTGCTGATTCTCGGCGCGGCAACGCTGTTCCTTGCGAAAAAGTACGGTGTCCGGGTGGGAAAGTTAGGTGTTGGCCTTGCGTGCTATTATGTGATTCTGTTGCTCATGTGCGGCATCGCCTTCGGCACCATGATCCTCTCCTTCACCTTCGGAAGCCTCCTGTTCTTCCTCGGCGCGGCCTCGTTCGTGGTGAGTGACGAACTGCTTCTGCTGCACAACTTCGGTGCCCTGCGGGAGCATCGGTTCGGCAGCCTTGTGATGCTGACCTATGCCGCAGGTCAGGTGCTCTTTGCACTGGCCTTGCTTGCCAGATGATTCAAAGCAACAAAACGACACCGCCGCTTCCTTTGAGGGGAAACGGCGGTGTTTCTCTGTTCGGTTAGGAAAGACGATCAATCGCCCGCACGGTAAACGTGCTTGCGGTCAAAGGAAATGTAGGCAAGTCCATGGTGTCTGCGCCACGCGGCGTGGGGGTTGCCGCCCATGTCCTGCCATTCGTCATAAACGTCAGGCTGCTGGAGGATGAGCCCGGTGAGCGTCACCATGTCGGATAAAATGGCTGTGGGCTGGGGATGCTCGAAGTGCCCGGGATAGAGCGCGTCAAACTCGCCTATGCGCGAGAGCAGCGGCACCAGCGATTCGTGGAAGGCCTCCACGGTGTTGAGCCCGGAATTTTCCCCGAAGAAGACAAGAGTCGGGGTGCGCACCAGCGCGTCGCCGGAAAAGAGCATCCGGCGTTTTCTGTCCAGCAGCATGGCGTTTCCGTCAGAGTGCCCCGGTGTCCACAGTAGCTCGATTTCAACTCCGCCTCCCAGGTCAAAAACGTGGTTGTCTTCAACGGGGATGATTTCATAGTCAGAATAGGGCACAAAATCCTTTTCCGTGAAGGCCGCGCTCTCGGGAATGCAATATTCCGGGTGGGCTTTGTACTGCGCGTTTGTGGCTTTTAGGGCTTCTGCGTCGGCCTTGTGGATGAACACCTTCTCAAACTGGAAGTTGCCCATGACGTGATCGAAGTGGAAGTGGGTGTTGACCACTAAAATTTCCTTGTCCGTGAGCTGCTTGCACAGCCCTTTTAGGTCGCCCACGCCAAAGCCCGTGTCGATGAGCAGGGCTTTGTCCTGCCCCTCCACAAGATAGCACAGGCTGTCGCAGTCGCCGGGAGAGGTGATGGCGAATACGCCGGAGCACACCGGTTCCACATCCACAAAAGGATTGACAGGATATTTCATACATTAACCCTCCTGATTGAGCTTTTTCTTGGCAAGCGCTTCTTTTTCCGCAATGGCTTCCGGGGAGCGGAAAAGAATGGAGCGGCGGTAGAAGATGGCCATTAAGGTCGTGCAGATGACCCAGCCGCTGGGATAGGCAAGGGACATTCCTAAGAAAGAGTTGGCAAAGAGCATTTTATTGGAAAAGAGGAAAAGCTGCCGGAAGCCCACGAAGGAAAAGAGCATGATAAGCGTGGGCGTTGTGGCCTTGCCGATGCCGCGCAGCGCGCCGGCGTACATCTGATTGACGCAGTTGAACAGATAAAACGGCGTGATGGTGCGGATGAAGGTGACGCCAAAGGAAAGCACTTCTTCATCCTGCGTGAACATCCGAAGCAGCAGCGGGGCAAAGACGATGGCAATCACGCCTAAGGTGAAGGTGACGATCTCGGACAGCCCCAAGGAGACATTGACCCCGCGCCGCGCCCGGGCGAACTGCTTGGCACCGTAATTTTGCCCAACAAAGGTGGTGGAGGCCATGGCGATGGCCTGCATGGGCACTAAAACGAAGGAATCCAATTTGTTGTACGCCGACCAGCCCGCCATGCAGGAGGAGCCGAAAAAGTTGATGTAGGACTGCACAAACACGTTGGAGAAGGACGTGATGGCCTGCTGGATGGAGGTGGGCAGACCCACGGACATGATGGACTGCAATTCCGGCACGGAGATTTTAAGCGCGTGCCAGTCCACGGCGTAGGGCACGCCGGGATGAGAGAGGACATAGACCACCAGTATGGCGGAGAGCAGCTGGGAGGCGATGGTAGCATACGCCACGCCCGCAACGCCCAATTTGAACACGATGACAAAGAGCAGGTCAAGCACAATGTTTGTGCAGGCGGAGAAAATCAGGAAATACAGCGGGCGTTTGGAATCGCCCACGGCACGCAGGATGCCCGAACCCATGTTGTAGAACATCAGTCCGATGATGCCCGCAAAATAGATGGTCAAATATTGCTTTGCGGAGGCGAACACATCCTCCGGCGTGTCCATGAAGCGGAGCATGGGGGAGACGAGGAATATTCCCGCAAAGGTGGCGAAAATGCCGACTAAGAAGGTCACAACCATGGTGGTCTGCACGGCGTTGTGCAGCCGCTGTTGGTTGTGGGAGCCGTAGGCCTGCGAGATGACCACGGTGGCACCGGTGGACAGGCCGGAGGATAAGGACACCAGCATATTGATGATGGCACCGGTGGAGCCCACAGCGGCCAGCGCCTCCTTGCCCACGAACTGCCCCACCACGATGGTGTCTACGGTATTGTAGAGCTGCTGGAAGATCAGCCCGATGGTCATGGGAACGGCAAATTCCAGTATCTGCCGCCAGACCACGCCCTGTGTCATGTCTGCGTCGCCGCGTTTGCCTCGGAATTTCAAGAAAAGATTCCTCCTAAACAGTTGCTTGGATAAATAGATAAAACGTTTACCCGTATTTTTCCTTTTAGTATAGCATGAATCCATGAAGAAAACAAAACGGCAAGGTTAAAAATTGTGCCTTGCGGCAGGAACGGGGTTTGTGTTACAATAAGCAGGAATCTGTGGAAAAAGGGGATTTTGCGATGAAAAAGCATGAAATGTGTGCGCTGATTGCCGCGCTGCTCTGGGGACTGACCGGGATGTTCACCCGCACCTTAAATCAGGCGGGCTTGGTGTCCATGGGCGTGGTGCTGGTGCGGTGTCTCTCCGCCACTGTTCTTTTTGCCGTCACGCTTCTTGTCAAGAACCCCAAAGGCTTCCGCATTAAGCTCAAGGACGCATGGGTGTTTTTCGGCTCCGGCATTGTGTCCCTTCTGTGCTTCACCTTCTGCTATTTTCAGGCCATTGAGCTGATGAGCCTCTCGACTGCGGCAATCCTGCTTTACACCGCGCCGATGTTCGTCATGCTGATTTCGCTTCCGCTGTTTAAGGAAAAGATCACGGGGATGAAGGTGCTGTGCCTGATCTTAGCCTTTGCGGGCTGTGTGCTGGTCTCCGGCATCGGCGGCACCGTCAATCTGAAAGGCATTTTGTATGGCTTGGGCGCGGGGCTCGGCTATGCGCTGTATTCCGTCTTCGCCCGCCTTGCACTGGACAAGGGCTATTCCAGCAACACGGTAAACTTTTATTCCTGCCTGCTGGCTTCCGTCGGCGCGGGGTGCATCGGCGGCTTTGCGCAGCCCATATCGCTCACTTTTTCCAACTGGAGCACGCTGCTGCCGGTGGTTGGCATCGGCTTTGTCTGCTGCTATCTGCCTTATCTTTCCTACACCTTCGCATTAACCGGCTGCGAGCCCTCCCGGGCTTCCATCATCTGCACCGCGGAGCCTGTTTCCGCCACCCTGGTCGGTATCATCGTCTTTCAGGAAACCCTGACCGCGCCCGCCATCATCGGCATCGTGCTCACCGTCGCGGCGATTGTGCTGCTTAACCTCCCGCAAAAAGGAAAAGAATGATATGAAACTGTTTTCCCAGTACAGAGGCCTGCGTCGGGAACTGTACATCCTCTTTATCGGCCGCATTATGACCAACTTAGGCTCGATGGTCTGGCCGATGCTCACCATGATCCTCTCCATGAAGCTGGGCTTTTCCGCCACGAAAATCTCGCTGGCCATGATGGCTTACGGCCTCATCGGAATGCCCATGACGCTGCTGGGCGGAAAGCTGGCAGACCGCTTCAACAAGAAAAACATCATCGTATTGTGCGACCTGTTCTCCATTGTGGGCTATATTGTCTGCTTCTTCCGTCCGCTGGATTTTGTCTCCATCCTGATTTTTGCCGCATCCTCCCTGTTTCAGTCCATCGAATGGGCGGCGTATGATACGCTGGTTTCGGACTTCACCGCCACAAAAGACCGGGAGCGCGCCTATTCGCTCTCTTACCTCGGCACCAACATCGGCATGGTGCTGGCACCCACATTGGGCGGTCTGCTCTTTAAGGAGCATCTGAATCTGGCCTTCCTCATCAACGGGCTGGCCATCGCGTCCTCCACCGTCTTAATCGCGCTGCTCATTCACAATGTCGAAAAGGAAGAAGACACCTCCGACGAAGCGGAATATCAGCGGGACATGGAGGACAACGCTTCAGCCCTCAAATTCATCTGGGGCAGCCGCGTGATTTTGCTCTATATCCTTGCAAATACCGTCTATCAGTGCATTTACGGGATGTATAATTACTTAATGCCGCTGGACTTGGGGCGTGTGTTCGGGGAGGAATCCTCGGTGCTCTTTGGCACCATGTCGTCCATCAACTGCATTGTGGTCATCACCTGCACCACCTTTATCACGCGCTTTTTCCGCAAAACCGTGGAGGCGAAAAAGCTGTTCATCGCGGACTGCCTTGTGCTCTCCGGCTATGTCCTATTCCTGCTGCTCATGAAGCGGGTGTTCTTCTGCTATGTCGCCATCGTCGTGTTCACGCTGGGCGAAATCTTTCAGGCAATCTCCGGCGCGTCCTTCCTCTCCAAGCGCATTCCTGCCTCCCACAGAGGGCGCATCACGTCGGTAAGCTCCGTATTTTCCACCTCCATTTACGGCCTGTTCTACTTCGCCGCAGGGCTTGTGTATGATAATTTCGGATCCACAATGGCCTGGGGCATGGTGCTGGCCTCCGGCGGAATCTTACTGTTCCTCGCCTTCTCGGTCATTCTCTTTGACAGAAAGGATTACCCCGGCTTGCAGAAGAAAAATGCAGAAGAATAGAAAATTCCCCCTGACAGGATGCCTTGTCAGGGGGAAATTTTTATGCAAGCAGTTCCAGAATCAGAATCAGGTTGCGGATGATGTGGTACGGGTCCTTGACGGGCAGCGCCACGACCTTTTCCTGCGGGCTGCCGTCGCGGGTGCGGATTTGCAGCCATTCGCCGATGGATTTGTCCGGATTGGGGAAGGTCGCAAAGGTATAGGCGCGCACCTTTTCCTGCCAATCAAGGAAGCGCTTATCGCCCAGCTCCGTGTAGCAGCGCAATGTCGTGTAGCAGGCCTCGGAGTGCACCCACCACAGCTTGTCGCCCCAGCCGGAGAGCTGCTTTAACATGGTCTCGTTCTCCACGCCCTCCGCAGAACCGATCGGCTGCCCACCGGAAAGCCCCGCAAAGTGCAGAAGGCCGCCCATGTCCTTGTCCCAGCCCACCTCCAGCGCATGAAGGGCGATTTTTCCGATCTTTTCCTTCCATTCGGGGTGACGGGTCAATTTCGCCGCGTCCAGCAGGAACCAGCAGTCCTCGATGGTGTGCCCGGGATTGATGTGCTCGCCCAGCACACGATCTAAGAATCTGCCTTCTGCATAAATGACCTCGCGCAAAGCGTTGTTTTCATCCACAAAGTCGTTCAGCACCTCGCGTGCGGCGGCTTCCATGTCGGCAAGCAGCTTGGGAACATAGGCTGCATCCAGTTTCTCCGCGCCGCGCAGCAGCTCGCGTGCGGTGTTGTCTAAAATCATCGGGATGGAGTGGGAGCGGAAGCGCTTGGACAGCGGATAGGGCAGAGTGTTGTAGTCGCCGCTCTTGACCCGGGAAAGAACGGACTCATAGAGCCGCTTGGCAAAGTCGTAGGCGGTCTTGTCGAGAGATACGGAAGCGTAAGTGCCCAAGCCCAGCACCGCAAAGCAGTCCGCGAAAATGCTCATGTCCAGCGGGGAGTCCGGGGACACGCGCTTGGGGGAACCGTCCCGGTTCATGAGGAACGTGCAGCGCACATCGTTTTCGCCCAAGAGACAGTGCCGCATCAGAAATTCCGCGCCCTGTTTGGCCAAACGCAGAAAGTTGTCGCGCTCCGCTTTCGTGAAAATGTCCGCTTTCGTCTGGGAAAGGTAGGAAAACAGCCACACAAACCGCCCCTGCGACCAGGTGTATTTGTCGTAGGAGGCAAGGTGCTCGCCCTTGTTGTCGTAGCAGTTCACAAACCCGCCGAACTCCCTGTCCTCGCAGCGGGGCAGCCAGAAGGAGAGTATGTTTTCCTTCAATTCCTTCTCATAGAAGGAGAAAAGCTCGGAATTGCCCATTACAGAATGTCCTTTCCGGAATCCTTGTCTGCGTAGAAATACGCATTTTCGTGCCGGCGCAAAATCGTGCAGGGGCAGGCCTCGGAAATGTCCCGGTTGACCAGCTTGTAAACCGCCTCGGCTTTGGTTGCGGCGGGCACGGAGCAGAACATGGCTTTGGCCTGAACAAGCCCCGGAATGGTCACAGTCAGGGCGTGGGTGGGCACCTGTTCCAGCTTTTCAAAGCAGCCGTCGTGCACCTGCTGCTCGCGGCAGCGCTGTTCCAGCTCCACGATTTTCACAAAGGTTTTGTCGTTGAAGTCCGCCACGGGCGGGTCGTTGAAGGCAATGTGCCCGTTTTCACCGATGCCAAGTAGGCACACATCCAGCGGATTGTCTTTGAGCAGCTGGGAATAGCGTGCGGCCTCTTTTTCGGGGTCTTCCGCGTTGCCGTTTAAGAGATTTACCGACTTGAAGGGCTTTTTGTCGAAGATGGCGCGTTTTAAGAAGTTGCGGAAGCCCGCGGGGTGATTCTCGCTAAGACCCACATATTCGTCCATGTGGAAGGCGTTGATGCGGTTCCAGGCGATGCCTTCCTCGGAAAGCAGCGCGGCCAGCGTCTCGTTCTGGGAGGGCGCGGCGGCGAACATCACATTGATGGTGTCCTTTTCGGAGAGTGCCTTGCGGATGGCCTCTGCGGCGTCATGCCCGGCGGCGTCGCCCATGGCCTTGCGGGTGTCAAAGACTGCAATGTGCAGCTTATCCAAGTCAAACTGTTTCATAATCATAACGATTGTTCCTCCTTATTTTACCGTTCCGATGATGTGAATGCCCTTCGGCTGATTTTCCAGCATCTTTTGAATGCGTTCCAGTTCTTCCTGCATTTCCAGTTCGTGCTTGACCTGCCATTCGGGAACGGTCATGGTGCCGTGGGTGGCCTCTGCAACCGCGCTTTCAAAGGCGGATAAGGCTTCGGTCTCCTGCTCCGGGTGCAGTCTGGCTTTCAGGTAGTTTAGGTACAGCGTCCACAATTCCGAATCGTTCATTTTGCCTCCTTGGAATCCACATACGCCCGCGCCATGCGGATGTCGTTGAGCAGCATTCCGTCTGCGTGCATGGCCATTGCCTTGTCGATGGATTCTTTTGAGCCGTCCATGCAGTGCAGGGGATGGGAATTGTTCACATCCCGCGCCATGATCCACACCTGCGCCTTGGGGAATTTGGCTTTGAGCAGATCGGGGGTGTACTCACCCAGCCAGTGCTCCCACAGCCGGAGATTGCCGCAGCCCGCGCTTCCGTAGGCCTCCCAGTCCTCCGGCTTGGGCATGAAGGCCAGCACGTTTTCGCCGCCCAAGACCTCCACGGCAAGTTTCGCCTCGGAAACGCTGTGCACGCCCGCGATGGCGCGGAAGGGCAAATTTTTCAGATAACGGAAGAAAATCTCGTCGGTGGGGTGGATTTTCATGTCAAAAAGGATGGCCGCGTCCTTACGGTAATGGTTTTCCAAGTCTTCCATGGTGGTGAGGGTCAGTCCGGCTTTTCCCAGAGATTCCCGCACTTCCGACCGGGTCATGTCGGAATGCTTTCGCGGGTCGCCCGCCAGCCTTTGCAGGTCGTTGTCGTGGAAAAGGATGAGCTTGCCGTCTTGGGTCAGCCCCGGGTCGCACTCGACCACATCCGCGCCCAAATCCGCCGCCATTTCAAGCGATTTCAGTGTATTTTCCTGTGCTTCGCAGCACGCGCCGCGATGCGCGATCAGTGTAAACATGATTCTTTCCTCCGGAAATCATTCATTACGCTTATTGTAGCACGACAGAGTACGGTTTTCCACCGTTTCTCATGTTATCAATCTGTGATGTGCATTGAAGAAACGGCGTTTGGGGTGTAAAATAGGAGCATAATGGCTTGGAAAGGATTTTGACCCAAATGAAGGAGCAAAGCAACACTTCAAGATATTGGCTGCTCTCCGGCGTGGAGGCGGCGTATTGGTTTTCCTACCTTGTGGCCAGCTATGTGACGGTGTTTCTGCAAAAGCAGGGGATGAGTTCCACGCAGATCGGCATCCTAAACGCGCTCATGTCCATTGCCGCCATCGTCGGCGGCCCCATCTGGGGCGCGGTGTCGGACAAGGTGCGCTCCCCCCGCAAGGTGATGATCATTCTGCTGTTTGTCGCCGTTGCCATGTGGGCACTGATTCCTGCGGCCTCCGCCGTAACTTTGGGCATTGTGCCCATGGTCATGGTGGTGCTCGTCATCGGTAACTTTTTTAAGACCCCCGCAGGTGCCTTGAAGGACACCTGGGTCGTCACCTCCGCCAACATCCACAAGCTCAATTACGGCGCGATCCGCTGGTGGGGCTCCATCGCATACGCTGTCATCGCCTTTGTCATGTCGCTGATTCTGCCCACCATCGGGGTCAAGTCCACCTTCTACCTCTATTCCGTCGCCACCATCCCCATGTTCATTTTAGCCTTCGTGGGAAAGGATGAGGCGGGCGCATCCAAGCACATTCCGTTGAGAGAAATGCACTTTTCGCGGCTGTTCAAAAACTATTATTACGTTGCGTTCCTCATCATGGGCATCTTCTATTATCTGCCCGTCAATTCCATGATCAACTTCCTGCCGTACTTAATGAGCGACATGGGTATCGACTCCGCTCTCATCGGCTACATTTACGGCTACCGCGCCATTGCGGAGATTCCCGTGCTGCTGCTCATGGTGAAGTTCCGCAAAAAGCTGTCCCTGCCGTACTTAATCGGCATCGGCATTACCTTAATGGCGGCAGATGAGCTGCTGTTGCCCGTCTGCAATTCCTTGGGCGGCATGATCGCCGTTTCCACTGCCCACGGCCTTGGCAACGGGATTTTGATCGGCACCATGACCAACTACGTCTACGCCCTTGCGCCCGACGATCTGAAAGCCACCGCGCAGACCCTCTTTGCCTCCACCGCCGCCATGGCGGGCATTTTGGGCAATCTCTTAGGCGGCGTGCTCATCGACGCGGTGGGCGTGCGCACGGCCTTCACCACGGCAGGACTGCTCACCATGGTGTCCCTCGTCCTGCTGCTTGGCACCCTGCTTGCGGGCAGATTCCTGCTCAAAAAGAAGCTGCCCGAAGCGGCGGGAACTCTGAAATCATGAATGTCGAAATCATCCGCAGCGACCGCAGAACGTTGGCGATTCAGGTAAAGGATGGAAGCATCATTGTCCGAGCCCCGCATTTTGCCACAAAGAAACAGATCGAACGGTTCGTTGCGGAAAACAAAAGTTGGATCGAAAAGAAGCTGCGGGAGCAGGCGGCAGAGGAAAAGAAGCTGGCCGCTGTTGTGCCGCTTACGGAGATCGAGAAAAAGACGCTCATCGCAAATGCGAAGACTGACCTTGCAAGGCGGGCGGAGCATTTTGCGCCGATCATCGGCGTGCAGGTGAACCGCATCACCATTCGCGGGCAGAAGACCCGCTGGGGAAGCTGCTCATCGGGCGGCAATCTGAACTTAAATTACCTGCTGATGCTCGCGCCGGAAGCTGTGCGGGACGCGGTGGTGGTGCATGAACTGTGCCACTTGAAGCAGATGAACCACTCGTCCGACTTTTACCGGGAAGTGCTGCGCGTGATGCCGCAATACGAGGAAACGCACAAGTGGCTGAAAATTCACGGAAACGAGCTGCTGCGGCTGCTGTAAACACCTTGATTTTATACAAATTTAGCGGGACAAATCCCGCTTTTTCCTGTATAATAGGGACGAAATTGTGATGGAGGAGAGAGAACATGAGGGAGATCAAAGCGGGCATCGACAAGCCCATTTCCTTGCAGAATTTTTTGTACCGCACCTATCCCGCCATTCCGCCGCAAATCATGCGCAAGGCACTTGCCAACCGCGACGTGCGCAGGGACGGAAAGCGGCTCTATGCCGATGAGCTGATTTACCCGGACGACGTGCTGATGCTCTACATTGACGATAAATATTTAGACAGCGGCGAGAAGCCCGAGATCGTCTTTGAGGATAAGAACATCATCATCGTGAACAAAAAGCCCGGCATCACCGTGGTGGAGGAGCGCGAAGGCATCCCCTGCTTGCAGGACGAGCTGCGTGTCTTCTACCCCGAAGCCGTCGCCTGTCACCGGCTGGACTACAACACCGGCGGGCTTGTGGTTTTCGCCCGGAACAAGCAGGCGCAGGACTTATTGGAAGCGGCCTTCCGTGACCGCACCGTGCGCAAGATTTACCGCACGCTGGTCTGGGGAAAGCCTAAGGAGGGCGCTGCAAAGCTCCATGCTTATCTCAAAAAGGACGCGCAGGCCTCCAAAGTCACCATCTACGACTGGGCGGCTCCCGGCGCGCAGCTCATCGAGACGGAATACGCCATGCTGGATTCCTGCGGCGAATATTCCCTGCTGGAGGTTGACCTCATCACCGGGCGCACCCATCAGATTCGCGCCCATCTGGCGCACATCGGCTATCCCGTTGTGGGCGACGACCGCTACGGCGACCGCGAGAAGAACAAGCTGTGGAAGATCACCCGCCAGCAGCTCTGGGCAACGCGGGTGGAATTCACCTTCCCCAAGGGCTCCGCGCTGGGGTATTTAAGCGGCAGAAAGTTCTCCGTTTCCCCGAAATTCACGCTGAACGGCTGACGGAACATGAACAAACTGACAGTAAAATGGGTAGGCTTTAAGGATTGCGGGGTCAAGCGCATTTACCACGCCGCTTTTGCGCCTAAGGAGCGGATGCCGTATTTCCTCATGGTGTTTCTGTCTCTGTTCGGAAACACGCGCTTTGAGGCGTTCTATGACGGAGACACCCTCTGTGGATTTCTGTATTACGCCCTGAGCGGGCGGCAGGTGTTTCTCATGTTCTTTGCGGTGGACGAAGTCCTGCGCGGACACGGCTACGGCAGGGAAATGCTGGATTCGCTGGCACATCGGTTCCCGAAAAAGACGGTCATCACCTCCATCGGGGACGAAAACGGAAAGGATGCCGAGATCGTCCGCGGACGGAAACGCTTCTATCAAAAGTGCGGCTTTTCCGACAGCGGCTATTGGCTCCGCATGAACGGCATTGACGAGCAGATTCTGACCCGCAACGGCCGCTTCTCCAAGCCCCGGTTCCGCATCTTCATGGCACTGTACTCCTTCGGCTCCATGTGGCCGAAAATCTGGAAAAAATAGAGAATATGGCAAAAGCCGCCTGCTATGGACGGCTTTTGATGTATCACTAATTCCAGTTTTCCATTGCTTTCAGCAATTTGTTGTTCACTCTTAACTGCGTGTCTATATACAGTTTCTCTTCGGCTTCGGTAAAGGTTCCGTCATCCAGTTCATCGTACTTTTTGTTGAAGTCTTCGTACTTGATAAGCATTTTTGAGTAATCAGCCAGCATGGTTAATGAAGCATTATCGGTGGTATAGTATTTGTCCATGAACTCAATGTATTCATCATAGAAGGCCTCGTAGCTTTCCAAGAATTCCTTGACTTCTTCACGAACCGAATCCTTTATTGGTTCTGTATGTTCTTCGGATGTAGTTATTGGACTTGATGTTGGCGCTTGTGAAGAAGTCGTTTCATCTTCTTCGGGAGCATGAATAATAATGCTAAATATTGCTGAAGATATTCGTTCCAGTCTTAGGTAATATCCTTCTTCGTCGTAGGCTGAAAAGGTGGCTTCGTCACGATAATAATCTACTGTAAATCCATTCTCCATGCATTTATTTATATAATCGTTGAATACTGCTTTGCTTGATTCGCCAAGATATGCTTCTAACCGTGTTGATGAGTCACATTCTATGTATCCTGTTGTTGCTTGTGGAACCGGCAATCTTTTGACCATTTCATTATTAGGCCAATATATAGTATCAAGTTCGGGAGGTGCTGAAAGATCAATCGACATTTCTTTATTAGAATCATTATAGAAAATATCAATATTGAAATCATTTGAATTAAAAGCAGTGTAGTACCAGGTTGAATAATCACTATCAATATTGAACCCATATGATTTACACATAGAAACGTATTTATCGAATTGAGATTGTTCGTAATTGCTGATTGTTGCAGAAAAATACTCAGCGTTGTCTTCACTAATTTCAATATTATCGGATTCAGGATAGGGAATAATTGTGCCCAGACCGGTAGAAACCCAGTTGTCAGGAAGCGGGGTTGCTGTGTTCTCTTGTGTTTGGGTCGGAACTGGACTTTCTGTCGCTTCAACTTTGGTATTTCCTTGACAAGCAGACAGATTTAGAATGATAAGTAGAGAAAAAACAATAGAACTGATTCTGAATGTAATTTTTGTCATTGCTTTATTCCTCCGATAGACTATTTATAGCCTATACTGTACCATATTTAGCCCATTGTGTCAACTGTTCTTACATAAAATAGGCAGTGAAAGACAGAATAAGTGTGGGTGGCAGTATGGGAACATATTTTGTGGTCAAGGAAAGGCTTATGCAGCTGATGTACGACAAAAGGCTGTCGATACACAAGCTGGCGATGGATTCGGCGGTGCCGCCATCGACCATCAAAAATATACTTTACGGGAAAAGCGTCAATCCGGGAATCGTGACGATCAAGATGCTATGCGATGGCATGGACATTTCCATCACGGAATTTTTCAACACGAAGGAGTTCCGCGAACTGGAACAGGAAATTGAATAAAAATCGACCTCTGCTTCCGCTGGGAAACAGAGGTTTTTCATTTACAGGGTGTGTTTTTCGATGCGGCGGTGTGCCATGTCGTAAACCTCGTCGTCGGCGCGAACCCCGATGACCACGACCAGCATTTCCGATTCCGTGTGAATCAGCCGATAGACGACGCGAATCCCGGCACTTTTCAGCTTGATTTTGAGAAACCCCGTCAGGTCGTTGCCGCCCTTGTTTCCGAGCGGCTTTCCGTAGCCGCCCATGGATACGGGCAAGGGGTTTTCCGAAACCTTGTCAATGGCCTTTGCGACCATCAGACGCTGGTTTCCGGCAAGGTTTTTTAAGGCAACACCGCACAACTCGGCG
>DCHO01000062.1:1034-1184 GCA_002315655.1 Christensenella sp. UBA1750 | reverse complement strand
CACCTCATTTGTGCGGTGTTGCCTTCAGTCTTTTGCGGCTTCAGGAAGATAGACCGGCTTCCATTTCATTCCAGTTCCACCTCGCCTATATTTTCTAAGGCTTCACGGTCAATGCCAAGGGAAGCATAGACCTCTTGAGCGGGCAGAACG
>DCHO01000062.1:523-990 GCA_002315655.1 Christensenella sp. UBA1750 | reverse complement strand
TCGGCATCGAACTTTTCCATGCGCTCGTTGGCGACGGTCAGAAGCCTTGCATCGTTCACTTCGTCCATCAGGCGCATATATTCCTGAGGCGACAGGAGCACACATTCCGCCGCATTGTTTTTCATCACAACCTTTGCGCCAGATTGTTTGACTTCCTCAAAGATTTTTCCCGCCAGTCCCCGGTTGAACTGGGAAATGGAGATCGTGTCCCGAATCGCGCTGCTTAAATCTGTCATTGCGCTTCACCTCCCATGGATAGAGTGTATCAAAGATCAGAAAATATGTCAATAAAAATACTGATAAATAGATTGATGTGTTTTGCGGGAATGAAAAAACCGCCCGATGAGGGGCGGTTTAGGGTTCATTTAGCCGTTGAGCTTGGCGAGGGACGCCTTCATGCGGCGCAGGGTCTCGTCGCGCCCGAGCAGCAGGGCGATCTCGATGGCACCGCAGGGGGTGACGGATTT
>DCHO01000062.1:0-503 GCA_002315655.1 Christensenella sp. UBA1750 | reverse complement strand
ATGGCGATGCGGGCGGGCCACATGATGACGCCGTTCTTCTTGCCCTGGGCTTCGGCGAGGTTCACAAGCGCGTCATGAACGGCGGTTTCCGTCCACTCGGGCAGGGCTTCCAGCGCGGCAATGATGGCGGGCAAATCTTCCTTTGCGGTGTCCGCATTGGTCTTCATCTTCTTGGAGAAGTAGAGCTCGTCGGAGAAGTCGGGCATTTCGGTCAGGAAATCCACCATGGAGGGCAGCTCGGAGAAGACCTCCACGCGGGGCTGCAGGTTCTTTTGCAGAATTTCCTTGTCCATGTGGGCGATGCCGGCCTTTTCGTACCACGGCAGCGCGGCGCGCGTGAAGTCCTCGGGGGACAGGCGGCGGATGTACTCGGCGTTCATCCAGCGGCACTTCTGCTTGTCAAAGATGGCGGGGGACTTGGACAGACCTTCCAGAGAGAAGGCTTCGATCAGCTCGTCCATGGTGAAGAACTCGCGGGTGTCGCCGGGGTTCCAGCCCACCAG
>DCHO01000072.1:209-16403 GCA_002315655.1 Christensenella sp. UBA1750 | reverse complement strand
CCTGCAAACCCACAGTAACACCGACTTGTAAACCTACCCAGACACCAACCTGCAACCCCACAAGTACCTGCACCACAACCTGCAAGCCTACGCAGACCTGCGTTCCCGCAGAAACCGTGACGCAGGCTCCCGCCGTCTCTGTTGACTATGCTCCGGTGACCTCCGACGTCGCTGCGGTTGCCTTACCGGCCGCCTTTGTCCTCCTTTCCGCCGCGGCTTTCATGGTTATGAAGCGGCGCAAATAGCGATTAAACTCCCCGTAAAAGACTTCATGCTCAGGCTTGGAGTCTTTTTTATCAATTTTGAAACAGCAAAATGTGTATTTTTTGTTGCATTATCCTTACAGTTCTGCTATAATGAAGACAGTTACCAAATACTCAAGGAGGCTTTTTCCCATGAAAAAGATTGCTGCACTCGTTCTTGTTACCCTGATTGCCGTTCTGGCCATCATGCCCGTTGCTCTGGCTGACAACAAGGTCGATCCCGAGCTCAAGCAGCCCGAAGGATTCCAGGGCTTCTACATTGCCGAAGTCGAAGAGGCCGAAGTCGCTGAAACCGTCGTTGCCCCCAAGACCGCCGATGCCGCTCCCGTGGCTCTGCTCGTCTCCCTGATGGCCGTGTCTGCCGCCGCTTTCGTGGCTTGCAAGCACTAATCCAAACGGATGATTAGGATGACAGAAAATTCTGTCATCCTTTTTCATTTTTGTTCATTTTTATTGTTGCAATATTCTTACGGATATGTTATTATATATCTGCAATCTATTTCAAGGAGGCCTTTTTCTTATGAAAAAGATCGTCGCACTCGTTATCGTTACCCTGATCGCCGTTCTGGCCATCATGCCCGTTGCTCTGGCTAACGACAAGATCGATCCCGAGCTCAAGCAGCCCGAAGGATTCCAGGGCTTCTACGTTGCCGAAGTCGAAGAGGCCGAAGTCGCTGAAACCGTCGTCGCCCCCAAGACCGCTGATGCCGCTCCCGTGGCTCTGCTCGTCTCCCTGATGGCCGTGTCTGCTGCCGCTTTCGTGGCTTGCAAGCACTAATCCGAGTCAACCGGATGATTAGAATGACAGATTCGTCTGTCATTCTTTTTTTGTGCCCAAACCGTCCTCTGCTACGCGCTGCATTTGTTTATTTACGAAAACAACGAGTTGTAGGACGAAATCACAGCTTGAAGCGCAGGACTGCCATTGCTATAATTAAGAACGGAAATTGATTCTGAGGAGGATCTCACATGAAGAAATGGATTGCACTTTCCCTGCTCGCCCTGATGCTCACGCTTTGCCTTGTGCCCGCCGCCTTTGCGGGAACAAAGTGCCGGAATGACATCGACCTTTCCGCACCCAAGCTCGACATCGAAGCACCCGACATCGACATTTACGGCCCCAAGTTCGACATTGACGCGCCCGAGGTTGACATCAATCTTCCCAAGGGCATTGATCAGCCGATCCTGCCGCCCTGCGTCCGCAAACAGGATCCCGAACAGCAGCAGCCCACCGGCTATCAGGGCTTCTACGAAACGCCCGTTGTCGAAACCACTGAGGTCGCAGAGACCGTAGTTGCCCCCAAGACAGGAGACACCGCTCCCGTAGCTCTGCTTGTGTCGCTTGCTCTCGTCTCCGCCGCCGCTTTTGTGGCCTGCAAACACTGACGATAACCGAATCTTTCCACAGATCAGGATGACAGATCGATGCTGTCATCCTTTTCTGTTTTCTAAACGAGAACCTGCTATACGATGTTCCCGTCTCTTTTTTAGCGTTTCCCATTGCAATTTTGGATCAAATCTGCTATGCTTGTAGCAACGATCGGAGTTAGGAGGGTTTTCCATGAAAAAGACTGCTGTGTTTGCCTTATTGCTCTGTGTGATGCTGGCGGCTATGCTTCCGGCGGTTTTTGCCGTGGAAAGCAACTGCCCCTTCCGCGGGAACGGCTACTTTGCGCCCTACGCCGTGGATGACGTGATCGACGCGGCCAATTCCCTCGCGCCCAAGACGGCGGACAGTGCTTCCCTTGTGTCAGAAGGTGTGCTGTTGATTGCTTCCGGCGCGGCACTGCTGATGCTCAAAAAGCGCTGATTTCAGGCAAAAATATAAGAGGATAGGAATTGCTCCTGTCCTCTTTTTTGCTGCCTGTGAAATTCTAAAACTCCACTTCCATGCCGTCGTAGGAAATCAGCATCCCGTCTCCGGCCTTTTCCAGCTCCTCATAGGGCGCAAGACCGTTGTGGGAAAAGTGGTTCGCAACGAAAATCGTCTTTTCGTCCGCCGCGCCGTTGGCCAGCAGCTTTTTCCGCATGGCAAGGTTGTCCCAAATGTCCATGTGCCCCACATAGTCGTAGTGCTTCACGGCGTTGGTGCAGTCCAGAGAAATCAGCCCAATGTGCTTGTTTGCTAAGAAGTCTATGTCTTCCTGCGGGAACTCATCGGTGTCGTGGGCGTAGAGCAGCGATTGTCCGTCCTTCTCGATGAGGTAAAACAGCGGCTGCTCGGAGGAACCGATCATGTGCACGGCCTTTAATGCCGTCACGGTGTACTCCCCCACTTTGGTGGGCACAAAGGGCACCATGAGATGCGGCACCAGCCCGTCGATGTTAAGCTCCTTGATCTTATCCACAACAACCTGATCGCCGTAAATGTTCAGTGGCGCGGCGTCGGCTGCGGGATGGGAGAAGCCCTCGCGGCGATAGGCAATGTCGTTCCAGCAGAAATGGTCTTCGTGGGAGTGCGTGATGAGCAGATGCTCCAGATAGTTGAAGTTCAGCCCGTAAAGGAACATATGCAGCAGCGTGTCCGGCGGGAAATCGAGCTTTATCGTATCATCCACAATGGCGCCGCAGCGGGTGCGGACTTCCTTGCCGCCCACAGCCCTTGCATATTCGCAGTGCGGGCAGGCGCAGAAAAAGGCGGGAACGGCCTCGGCGGCGGCAGTGCCTAAGTATTGAATCTTCATGTAACTTGCGCTCCTTTGTGTCGTATTTGTAATCAGTATAACAGATAAGCAGGGAAAAAGGAACGACATCCCGAATATTTTGGGTACATCATGCAGATGAAGGAGGAAATTCCATGAAAAAGGTGATTCTGGTAGGCTCCGGCGGCTACGGCGCGGGGTATCTGCCTGTGATTTTTGAAAAGGGGCAGGAATTGGGCTGGGAGCTTGTGGGCGTTGTTGACCCCTACGCCGCGCAGGGGAGGCTCTACAATGAGATTCTATCCCGCAGCATTCCTATTTTCAACACGTTGGAGGAATATTTCACAGAGCGCACGGCGGACATCGCCTGTATCGCAACCCCCATCATGCTCCATGCGGATCAGGCGGTCTTCTGTCTGGAACACGGGTGTGATGTGCTGCTGGAAAAGCCCGTGGCGGGCTCTGTTGCGGAGGCCAAGCGCATTGCAGAGGCGGCCAAACGCACGGGCAGAAGCATCGTGCTGGGCTTCCAGTGGTGCGCAGACCCCGCCATGCTGGCCTTCAAGAAGGACGCAGGCGACGGGCTGTTCGGCAAACTGCTCTCCCAAAAGGTGCTGGTGCTGTGGCCGAGGGACTTTGTCTATTTCAACCGCGGCACAAAATGGGCGGGCAAGTGCTTCACGAAGGACGGTGCGCCGATCTTTGACTCCATCGCTTCCAATGCCACCGCGCACTACCTCTTCAACGAAATGTGGCTGGCGGGCAGTGACTACACCGCAAGCGCGGTAAATAATCTGCACTGGGAGGCCTCCCGCGCCAACGCAATCGAGACCTACGACACCGTGGAGATCACGGGGAAAACGGAGGGCGGCGCGAAGCTCTTCTTTGCCGCGTCCCACGCCGTTGCGCCGGAAGATCAGCTTAACCCCGTTTTCGAGTACAGGTTCGAGAAAGGCACGGCGTATTTCAGCCGGGCAGGTCAAGAGGAAAAACGATTGGAAGTGCTGCTCAACGACGGCAGCATCAAGGATTACGGCATTTCCGACAACGGCAGCATGGCGGCAAAAATCCTCCGGGCGGCGCAGGTGTTCGACGGCAAGGCCGAAAACGTCTGCCCCATCGAGGCGGCTATTAAGCACATCGAGGTGCTGGAAAGCCTGTGGAACAGCGGCGAAAAGGTTTGCACGCTAAGTGAAGACGAGCTCATCCGAAAGGAAGACCGCGTGATCGGCATCGGCATTGCCGAAAAGCTGAAAGAAGACTACAAAAACGCATAAAATGAGCGGGGAACGAAGCAAAATTCGTTCCCCGCATTTCTTTAACGCTTACGGAAAATCATCGAAAGCAGCCGCCGCAGGGACATTTTCGGCTTGGGCAGCCCGTTTTTGTCCACGGTGCGGTGGGCGAAATACCTCCACAGATACTCCTGAGAGGAGGACGCCCCGCTCTTTTCCTTGTGGTAAGTGCCGTCGGAGGACATAACCCAGCCCTTTTCCCTGTCGCGGTGCAGCGCGTCCATGACCTCTAAGAGCTGTGCCTTCACATCCGGGTCGGTAGCCTGTGCAAAGACCTCCACGCGGCGCTTGGTGTTGCGGTTGAGCAGATCGCCGCTGCCCATGAAGACGCGCTGCTTATCGCCGCGGCCAAATACAAAAATGCGGGAGTGCTCCAAATATCGCCCAACAACGGACTTGACCGTGATGTTCTCGGTATATCCTTCCAGTCCCGGACGGATGCAGCATATCCCGCGGACGAACAGTTCCACGGACACGCCCGCCTTGGAGCAGGCGATGAGTTGCCGCATGACCTCGGTATCGTTGAGCGAATTGACCTTTATAGATACATAACCGTCCTTGCCCTTTTCCTCCTCCTGGCGGAGCAACGAAAGCAGTCGGGTCTTGTAGCCGTCCGGCGCGATCCAGAGCGCTTCGGAAGGATAGGGCACCTCCCCGCGGGTCATGGAGTCAAACAGCGCATTGGCCTCCGCGCCGATCTTCGGGTCAGCGGTGATGAGTGACAGATCGCAATATTGCTCGCTGGTCACTTCGTTGTAGTTGCCCGAGCCGATCTGCGTCACGGTTTTCACACTGTCTCCCACACGCCTTGTGATAAGACACACCTTGCCGTGCACCTTGTAATCCGGCAATCCGTAGCAGACCTGGCACCCGGCGGATTCCAGCATTTCGGAATAGTCGATGTTGTTCTGCTCATCAAAACGTGCGCGAAGCTCCAACAGGCACTGCACCCGTTTGCCCCGGTCTGCAGCATAGGCCAGCGCGGCCGCCACCTTGGAGGAATGGGACAGGCGATAGAGCGTGATGCGGATGGATTCCACCTGCGGGTCGTCCGCCGCCTCGTAGAGCAGCTCCACGAAGGGGGTCATGGACTGGAAGGGGAACGCCATCAAAATATCGTGCTTTTCCAAATAGGGGAAGAAATCACCCTTATGCAGATTGATGTTTCTTGCAGGCTTGCGCTCGGGGTAGAACAGGGTTTTATCCTTAAAGTGTCTGCCGAAGGACAGCGCCATGGGCACAGGGGAGCAGAAAATCTGCTGCTGCGGCACAGCCATCCAGTCCGCCATCATGCTTAGGAACTTTTCGGAGGGTCTGCCGTCCACGCGGATGCTCACGATCTCCTGCTTTTTGCGCTGTCCAAGCATTTTCTGGATGCTGGTGCGAATGTCCTTATCCAGCGTGTGCAGCCCTTTTTCGATGAACACGTCCGCATTGCGGGTGAGGCGCAGCACAACGGTCTCCCTCACCTCCTGCTCCGGGAAAATGCGGGCGGCAAAATAGCCCAGCAGCTCGGACAGCAGGAAGACCTTCTGTTTCCCGTCGGTCTCATAGACCTGCCACGACAGAAGCCCTTGCATGGGAATGAAGCCCAGCGCGTCCTTTCCGTGGTCGGAGAGCAACACGCAGACCGTTTCCTCCCCGCCGGGCAGGAAGGGCATGGGGTGCGTCTCGTCCACGATCACGGGGGACAGGCGCGGGCGCAGCTCCGCAAAGAACTTATGTGAAATAGCCTCGTCCACCTTGGAAAGGCGCTTGAAGTTCACGACCTCGATGTTCTTTTCGCGCAGATCGTCAAGCAAGGTCTTATAGATGGCGGTGGCCTGTACCTGCTGGCGGCTCACCTCATGGCAGATTTTTTCGATCTGCACCCCTGCCGTCCAGCCGGTCTTGGGGTCGGTGAAATCCGGGAGCAGCGCACGCCGATAGGACAGCGAGCCCACGCGCACCATAAAAAACTCCTGCATATTATTAAAGTAAATCGACAGGAACCGCAGCCGCTCCATAAGCGGAACGGTCTTGTCCGCCGCCTGCTGCAACACACGCAGATCGAACTGCAACCACGAAAGCTCGCGGTCCAGGAAGCAGTCGCGCTCCTCCTTGGGAATCTCCTGCGCCACAAGGTCAGGATCGAAAAGCAGCGCACGCTGCTGCGGGGTCAGTTCCATATCATCCGATAAATACTTTTCCTGTTCCATCAGCCATCACTCCTTTTTCCGGCTTCGGGTCACATCCATCCGACCCGTACTCAAATACTTCAATTTTTATCCATTATCATTGTAACACAAAACGCTGAAAAGAAAATGAAAATTTCGATAAAAAAGCCCCGTCCCGAAAAGGAACGGAGCGAATTGCAGTCGGAATTACACCTTATCCACCGGCGAACCGGGCATAGGCGGCAGAATGGGGCGGGCGGAGCGGATGGCACGGCCGAAGAACAGCAACGAAAAGAGCTGCAGCACGCCGTCCGCCAGCAGGGCAATGCCGGAGAAAACCAAAATCGCCTCAAACTTGCCGAACAGCACGATGACCCCCAGGATGAGGATGACCGCCGCCATGATGAGCAGTGCCGGCCAAACCTTGGCCTTCACGCGGATGCAGTCAAAGGCGTCCACCAGCAGCCGAACGCCCTCCACAATGAGGAAGAAGCCGAACACGATGCCGAGCAGCCCCTGCACGATGGCGGGCTTGACGAGGCACAGCAGTCCCGACAGCGACAGCACGACGGTGTAGATGAGCGAGGCGTCCGAAATGCAGCGCAGGTTGATGAAAGTAATCAGCGCGGCAAACCCGCAGATGAGCAGAGCGATGCCGCCAACCAAGCAGAACAGCTCCAAGCATCTGTCCGGCAGAAGAATGAACAGCAAGCCCACCAGCACCGCCGCCACGGAGGCCGTGATGCGGGAGGTCAGAACCTTGGAGACAAAGCTGAAATTGTGCATGAAATCCTCTCCTTTCTAAACCCTTTTCAGCATAGTTCTTATCTTTATCCTTGTCAAGAGAAAACGCAAGGAAAAAGGGAAAAGAGGATGAAAAAGCGAATTTTATGGAGGAAGGAAAGGAGGCCGCTTTCATGGTGTATTATCGGGATTTACCGTCCTACTTAATCGAAACCTTCGGGGAAAAGCTCTACAAGCTCTCCTTCGACGGCGGCTTTTCCTGCCCGAACCGCGACGGCGCAATCGGCACACGCGGCTGCATCTTCTGCGCCGGGGGCAGCGGGGATTTTGCCGAGCCGGTGCGCCCGGCGGCACAGACGCAGGAAGCCTACGAAGCGGCACTGAACGCGGCTGTGGAGAGAGCGAAACGGCGCGTTGCAAAAAAATCCTCCTGCGAACGCTACATCTTCTATTTTCAGAGCTTCACAGGAACTTATGGTGACATAAACAAATTGCGGCTGCTCTACACCGCCGCAGTCTCGCATCCCGTCTGTGCGGTGCTCTCTGTCGCCACCCGCCCGGACTGTCTGCCGGAGGAGGTGCTTTCCCTGCTCTCCGAATTGAACCGCGTAAAGCCCGTATGGATCGAATTAGGCTTGCAGACGCTCAAGGAGGAGACCGCCGCTTACATCCGCAGGGGCTATCCGCTGTCGATATTTGAAGATGCCATGGCACGCTTAAAAACCGCAGGGATTCCCGTCATTGTGCACCAGATATTAGGGCTTCCCGGCGAAAGCAAGGAAGACATGATGGAAACATCCCGCTATATCGGGAAATCCGGCGCATCCGGCATTAAGTTGCAGTTGCTCCATGTTCTCTCCGGCACGGATTTGGCGACAGATTATGAAAACGGTCTTTTCAAGACGCTTTCCTTGGAACAATATATTGATATTCTCTCCGCCTGCGTATCCGTGCTGCCGGATGATATGGTCATTCACCGCTTAACCGGTGACGGGAGCAAAGATAAGCTGCTTGCGCCGCTGTGGTCGGCGGACAAAAAGCGGGTCTTGGGCGCGATTCAGCAGGTGCTTCTGCCGAAAAGACCCGCCGGGAAGGTTTGACAAAGCACGGCCGGAAAGGGTATAATATATGCTGATTGATTGTATGGTTTTTTACCATCGGACGGGAGCAAATCCTAAAAAATGAAAAACAAAGCCTGGTTCCAAAATATAAGCAGATCCTTATTCCGAAACTGGAAGCGCGACCTTGCGGTGTTCCTCATCACCGGCGTGGTCTTCTTTGGACTAACCTATTTTTCAAACACGGTGCTGGCGGCCTTCTCCGTGACCTCTGTGCGCCCCTCCGCTGCCATGAACCCCATTTTAGGCATCGCCTTTGGCTGGCCTGCGGCGCTGGGCTGCACCGTGGCCAATTTTATTTCCGACCAGATCGCGGGCTACGCCCCCTTTGTCTGCTGGGTGGGTCTGCTCTCCCAGACTGCCTACGGCATTCTGCCCTATTATCTCTGGAAGCTCTACAACCGCTCTGCCTCCCACAAGACCCGTCTGGACAGCCCCTTAAAGACCATCGTTTTTGCCATCCTCATGGTGGTGGACACCATCTTTGTGGGTCTTTGCGTCGGCGGCTACCAATATTACACCACCCACAGCGGTTTCTGGATCACCTCCTGGTTCGTTTTCCTTAACGACTTTGATATGTGCATGATCTTCGGTCTGCCGCTCATGGCCTTCTGTGACCACCTGTATTCCCGCTATGAGCACAAAGGTCGCCGGAAACTGTCCCTGAACGAGCGCATCATTCTGTTTGCCGCCGCCATTGAAGCCCTTTCTCTGTTCGTCATTGCGGCGATCTCCTTGCTCACCAAGACCGACATTGCCTTTGAAGACCAGTGGGCGGGCATTTTCTCCCAAACCTCCTATGTCATCAATATCCTGCTCTTCCTCTCCGTCGCCGCCATGTATATCGTAAACGGTCTCAAGCGCAAGTACGCGGGGCTGCGCATCTTTGAAAAGAAGAACGGCACCATCTACGCAGACGAGAAAAAGCACCTGGAATTTGTCTCCTTCCCCCGCAGCGCGCCCTCCAACCGTATCAAGTCCGATGCGCTTGGCTACTCTTTGGAGGATGTGCAAAAGGTCATCATGCCCTCTTACGAAACTTCGTGGACAATCTCGCTCTCCAACCAGCGCGGCTGCTCCATGAAGTGCCTTTTCTGCGACTGTCCCGCCTGCGGCTACTACGGCAACGCCACTTTGGAGGACTTCCGCTACCAGCTGGACACCATCTTAGGTAACAGCGGCGGCACAAAGACCAAACGCATGGAGGTGGAATTTTCCCGCATGGGCGAGCCCACCTTCAACCGCGACCTGCTTACCTATATCGAATTTGAGCTGCGCAGTCAAATTGCCGAAAAGGTACAGGCGGAAGCGGTCATTCCCGTTATTTCCACCATGATGCCCAAAATGCACGGCAAGATCAACGCTTACCTGAAGGATTACTGCCGCATCAAGAACGAGGTGTATGACGGCAACGCTCAACTGCAAATTTCCATCAACACAACCGACGATAACGCCCGCGATCGGATGTTCCACTCCCTGTCCATGACGCTGGACGAAATTGCAAAAGAGGTAGCCGACCTGCCCATGCCCAAGGGCATCAAGTACGAATTAAGCTTCGCCGTCTCCGCCGAGACGGTCATAGACGCCAAGCGCATCGACAGCCTCTTTGACAAAAACAAGTTCTGCATCAAATTAACGCCCATCCACGGCACCTTCAACGCCAAGGACAATGGCTACACGGATGCGAAGGAATACGGCGATTTTTCCGCCTTTGAGAAGATTGAAAACACCTTCCTGCCACTGGGCTGGGACGTGCTGACCTATGTGGATCGCAAGACAGAGGACGACGATGCTCTGACAAACGGAAACCTGCTGCTGGCCAATATCAACGAGCGCATCGGCACAAAGCCTTCCGGCAAGCGCCGCATCGGCATCATTGTGGCCATCGAACTGGACGCAATCTTCAAGCTCTATCCCAAGTGGAAGAAGCTGGACGCGCCCCAAGGCTATCACCTGATCTATGTCGATCAGGGCGATTACGAAATCTACATCCTGCGCACCGGCATGGGCACCATCGCGGCCTCTGCGGGCGTGCAGTACCTCTGCACCCGGTTCAACGTGGCCTCCATCGTCAATTTCGGCGTGGTAGGCGGCCTCACCACCGACATGAAGCAGCTCAAGGTCTGCCTGGTGGATCAGGTGGTGCACTACAAGTACGACTGCTCCGAGTTCATGCCCCTTTCCATCGGTCAAGTGGACGAGCACGATTCCATTTACCTCAAAACCTCCGAAGCGCTGGTCAAGTCCGCGCTGTCCGTCATGCCCGATCTGTCCGTCGTCACCTGCTGTTCGGGCGACAAGTTCGTGGGCACCATGGAGGAAAAGCAGTTCCTCCACTCCACCTTCGGCGGCGACATCTGCGACATGGAATCCGCCGGCATTGTGCTGTCCTGCGAGCTGAACAAGGTGCCCTGCGTCATGCTGAAAGCGGTCTCCGACGGTCTGGCCGACGGCGCCGAGGGCTTCTATAAAGAGCTGCAAAACGCCTCCCTGCGCTGCCTCGAGGTGGCGAACAAGGTGATGGACAAAATCGCAATGACGGAATCTTAGATTGCGCACCGACACTCCCCGTCGGGAGAGTGCCGGTGTTCCGCATGGCTTATTTTCCGAAACAGTCCACTGGACTGTTTCGTTCAAAACACTCATGCTCCACTCGCTTCGCTCGCTCCATCAGGCAGGGGCGACCTGCGGGTCTCCCCCGCCCCCCTCTCAAGGGATTCCGCACAAAAGCAGCCTTCACTGTAACCCAAATACAGGTGTGCCGCTGACAAATAGCAGCACACCTTTTTAGGAAAAGGAGTACACAAATGAACAGCAAACCCTTTGCACAAGGCAATTTCTTCATCGGCTGCAACTACTGGGCGTCCAACGCCGGGATGCATATGTGGCACGAGTGGGACGAGCAATGCGTGGAAAAAGACTTTGCCCGTCTTGCGGAAAACAAGATCGACACCCTGCGCATTTTCCCGCTGTGGAGCGATTTCCAGCCCCTTTCCATGCACTATGCGTGCAACGGGGTCGAGCGCGAGATCCGCATGGGCGAAAAGCTGCTTCCTTTCACTGAGGCGGGCAGAGCGGGCGTAGATGAAACCATGGTGCAGCGTTTTCAGACCTTCTGCGACCTGGCGGAAAAGTATCACCTGAAACTCATCGTGGGTCTGCTCACCGGCTGGATGAGCGGCAGACTGTTCGTGCCGCCACTGCTGGAAGGGAAAAACGTGCTCTCCGATCCCATGGCGATGAAGTGGGAAATCAAGTTCGTCCGCTACATGGTCAAGCGGTTCCGTGAGCATCCCGCCATCATCGCGTGGGACTTGGGCAACGAGTGCAACTGCATGGGGCAGTTTTCCATCACCGAGGATATGTACGTCTGGTGCGCCACCATTTCCATGGCCATCCGCTGTGAAGACCCCGTGCGCCCCATCGTCTCCGGGATGCACGGCCTAAACCCCAACGGCCCGCGCCAGCGGATGCAGGATCAAGGGGAATTTCTGGACATTCTCACCACGCACCCTTACCCGCTTTTCACCGCGCACTGCAACACCGACCCTATGAACCGCATGAAGAGCGCCCTGCACGCCGCCGCAGAATCCACCTATTATGCCGACATCGGCGGCATCCCGTGCTTTGCGGAGGAATTGGGGGTCTTAGGCCCCATGATGATCGCGGACGAATTGGCCTGCGACTACATCAACGCCTGTCTTTTCACCCTGCTTGCCCACAATTGCCGAGGGCTCATGTGGTGGTGTGCCAATGAACAGATTGAATTGACCGATTCTCCCTACGACTGGAACTCCGTAGAACGCGAGCTGGGACTTTTCTATGCCGACGGCAGTAAAAAGCCTGTTCTCGGTACGCTCACCCGCTTTGCGGAATTTGTGGAAGCCCTGCCCATTGCTTCTCTCCCCCGCCCCATCACCGATGCGGTGTGCATCCTGACGCGGGGACAGGACGCTTGGGCGGTGGCCTACGGCTCCTTCATCTTAGCAAAAAAAGCCGGGATGACCCTGCGCTTTGCGTGGGCGGATGAGGAAATTCCCGAGGCGAGTGCCTACCTGCTGCCCTCCATGACCGGGGACGGCGCGCTTTCCCGCCACCTGTGCTGTGAGCTGCTGGAACGCGCAAAACAGGGCGCAAAGCTCTATCTCTCCATCGGTGCGGCGCTGCTGTCGCCCTTCTCCTCCTTCACGGGTCTGCGCGTGCTGACCCGCGCCACCCGTCCCGTCGCCCACACCGCGATGTTGCGGGGCGAAGCCTTCGCCGTCACCTCCCCCTGTGATTTCGTGATGGAATCGGTGGGCGCAGAGGTGCTCTGTGCGGACGAAACCGGCGCACCGCTCTTTGCGAAGAACGCTTACGGCAAGGGCACGGTCTATACCATGATTGCGCCCATCGAGAACACCACCGCCGTGGAGCCTGACATGACCGACAGCGCGACCACCCCGCCGCTGCACTGGTTCTATGAGGAAATGAACCTGCGTGCCCTCGCCCGCGCCGCCTCTGTCGATCTCCCCACCGTGGGCATCACCGAGCACATTGCAGATGAAAACACGCACATCTTAGTGCTGGTCAACTATGAGCCCTTCGCGCAAAAAGCGACCCTGACCTTGCAGGAGGGCTGGCATATTGATGCAGTCTATTCCGTCCACAGCAATGTGACTAACAAAAGCAACACGCTGTCCTTCCCCCACAACGAGGGCGCAGTCGTAATCCTGAAAAGATAGCATTCATCCAAAAAGGACTGCTTTTCCGAAGAAAACCCGGAAAAGCAGTCCTTTATCTATGCGAAATTATAGCTTGATATCCGCCCATTTTTCCGTGCGGATGCGGTGCAGCAGCAGAAAGTCGCGCACCAGCGAATCCACGAGGAAGGAAATCCATGTGCCCGTGTAGGAGAGCTGCAAAAAGGGCAGCATGGAATTTAAGGGGTAGCACAGCAGCCATGTGGTGATGGGGCGCAGCAGCGTCACCGAAAAGAGCGAGATGAGGGCGACGAACCGCACATCGCCCGCGCCGCGCAGGCAGCCGGAGAACACGATTCTGCCGTTCTGCGGAATCATGCCCAGCACCACCACCAGATACGCCACCGACGCGCCCGCAATAACCGTCGCGTCATCGGTGAACAGCTCCGCAAGCCCCCTGCGGAAGAAGAAAATGCAGAGCATCAGCGCAACGGAGGTGAAATAGGAGATCGTGCGGGTGATCTTGATGTACGCCTTGGCCTTGTCCTTGCGCCCCGCGCCCAGTGATTGCCCGACCAGCGACGTGCCCGCCGCCGCGATGCCGTCTCCTAATGTGAAGGACAGACCCGTGACTTGCGAGACCACCTGATTCGCCGCCAGCGCGTCCGTGCCCAAGTCGGCCACAAGCCGGTTGGTGATAAGGAAGCCAATGCGCAGGAAGACGGATTCCGCAACGGAGGAGCCGCCCACGGACACCAGCGATTTGAGCGTTTCCACATCCAGCTTTTCTTTGAAGTTGAGCCGCAGACGGAGATAGCCGAAGGGCCGCAGGGCAAAGTAGAAGCCGATAATGGTGGCGATCACCGTGCCGATCACGGTGGCGATGGCCGCGCCCTTGACCCCCAGTGCCGGGAAGCCGAAGTGCCCGCCGATTAAGCAATAGTTGAAGAACACGTTGATGAGGTTGGCAATCACGTTGGTCGCCATGGTGATGCGCGTTTTGCCGATGCCGCGGAACGCCGCACAGATGCACAGCAGCCAGCAGTTACAGGGAATGCCCACGCAAATGACCTTAAAATAGTCAACGCCCAGTTGCAGGGTGTCCTCGTTGCCGCCCGCGATTTTAATAAAGGGTTCGGCAAAAATGAAGCCGATTGCGCCCAAGACCAATCCCAACAGCGTAATGATGAACATGGACTGGCGGAAGCACTCGTTCGCGCCCTTCCGGTCGTCCGCGCCCTTTCTACGGGCGACAATGGCCGTGGTGCCCACGCACAGGGCCTGTGCCAGTACCAGAAGAATCATGCGCGGCTGACCCACCAAGCCAACCGCCGCGATGGCGGCCTTGCCCAATTTGCCCACCATCATGGTGTCGATGGAGCCGATGATGGAGAGCAACGCGCCTTCCACCGCCGCCGGCCACGCGATTGAGAGGCTCTTTTTATACAGCGACCCGGTATTCGGCGTTTCCTCGTCAAATTCCACGCCCTTCACCGCAAACAGTTTCGACAAAGCGGACATAAACCCGTTCCACCCCATTTTCCGTCATTATGGTTTTAGCATAACACTTATGCAAACAAAAGCAAGGCAAGCCCTGTTAATTCAAAGCTCGTCTTGCGTAAACGATTAACTCATCTTTGTTTTCTTTCTATTCCTATAAGGCTGACTTTAATAACCATTTTCCGCGGATCATACGGATGAGGAACAGTGTGCCTCTTGTGGTCAGTTCAATAGCCATGGCGATCCACACACCGGTTAAGCCGATGCGGGGCGCGAGGAACGCCGCCAGCGGCAGACGCACCAGCCACATACTGCACAGGTTCATCAAGCCCGGTTTCAGCGTGTCACCCGCGCCGCGGAACACGCCGGAAGCCACAATGGAGGCCGCATAGAAGGGCTCCGCGAAGGCCTCGATGCGCAGGATTTTCGTGCCAAGCGCAACAACCTCCGGGTCAGGCGACAGCAGCCCGATCATGTACGGTGCAAGAAGGTACATCATTGCGCCCGTCACGGTCATCACACCAACACCCAGGGCGATGTTGATCCAGCCCAGCTTTTTTGTCAGGTCGTGCCGCTTTGCACCGATGCTCTGCCCGATGATGGTGGCCGCCGCCGAGCCGATGCCGTAGCCCGGCATATAGCAGAAGCTCTCTGCCGTCACGCCGAAGGAGTTCGCCGCAATGGACACCGTGCCCAGCGGTGCGACAATGCCCGTGGAGAGCACCTGCGCCCCGCTCATCACCATGGATTCCGCCGCAACGGGCACCGAGATGCGGAATGCGGCCTTGAAGTGCTGCAAACTGAAATGCAGTCCCTCGCCCTTTCGCAGGTGCAGCATGGGCGATTTCACCAGCAGGAAGAACAGCATGAGCAGCAGCACAACGGCCTGTGCCAACGCCGTGCCCAAAGCCGCGCCCGTCACGCCTAAATTCGCCCCCGGGATGCGGATGCCAAACACATGGCTTTCCGGGAAGATGAGCAGCAGATTGAACACAACATCCAGCAAACACATGAGAACGTGCAACACCGACGGCGTTTTCATGTTGCCGCTGGCCTGCAGCATCGCGCCGGAAGCGTTGCTCAGATGCACCACCGGCAAAAACAGCACATACACAAGGAAATAACGGGAAGCATCCCCAACAATGTCCGTCCCGCCACCCAGCCACACCGGCCACACGGAGGACAGTGCCGCGCCCAAAATCCCCATAAAAAGCGCAAAGAGAAAGCTCACGCACAGCGATTCCTTCATCAGCTGCCGTGCGCCTTTTTCGTCCTTCGCGCCGATGCTCTGCGCCGCCAGCACGGTAAAGCCCGCATACACGGCGGAACACAGCCCGCCGAACAGCCAGGTGGAGGAGGCCACCAGCCCGATGGACGCGGACTGCGCCGAGCCCAGCCGCCCCACCATGGACGCATCAATGTACTGCATCACAATGGAGGAGATCTGCGCCATAATGGCGGGCAGGGAAAGCTGCGCCACCATCTGCATCTGGTTGCCGACAGAAAGCTTCTCCCCGTCCCGCAACCGCGATAAATAATCGTTTCTCATAGCAAAAAATCCCGAATCTTCGTCAAAATGAGCCACACTGATGATTAGTATAGCAAAAATCCCATTAAAATACAACCAAAACAACAAAAAACCGCCTATTGACAAACAACAGGGCAGCTTTTATAATAAGAGACAGAAAGGGAGCCGCACAAGCGGTTAGCCCTACATCAAAGCGTTGGTCTTATCAAAGAACCGTCACCTGTGCGAGGGGTGGCGGTTCTGCTTTTTCTTACTCTTTTTCACAC
>DCHO01000072.1:0-174 GCA_002315655.1 Christensenella sp. UBA1750 | reverse complement strand
GATCGTAATGATGTACTCCCAAATATGAAAAGTGAAAGTCAAAGGCATTGTCCCACCTCCTTTTCGGAGATGTGGCTAACCGCCGTCGTCGTGCGCCTCCCTGAACCCTTGCGGGTTCAAACTTAAAATAGCATATTTTGTCGGAAAACACAAGTTTTTCGGTGTTTCCTTATT
>DCHO01000034.1:2278-12942 GCA_002315655.1 Christensenella sp. UBA1750 | reverse complement strand
GTCCCGTCGTCCCGGATGATGATGCGCACCACATCGCCCTTAAAGAGCAGCGTGCATTCGGAGAGCACCTTTCTTCCGGGGTTCTTTTCCATCACGCGGGTATAAAACTCCTCTATCAGCAGATCGGTTTTTTCAGTGTCAAAGCCTCTCGCTTCCAAATTGCCGTGCAGCCATTCCCGCACCTCAATTATGGAATCCTTTGTCACATAAAGGTCGAAGGAGATGCCCTCCTCGCCGAAGTCCTCCACATAGAGCGGGAAACCTTTTTTGCCCTTTCTCGGGATTTGGATGAGCGCAAAAATTCCAAAGGCAAAGTATGGACTGAGACACATACCGATGACAATACCTGTAAAGCCAAACAGAAAACCAAAAATCAGTGACAAAAGCAGCGGAGAGAATATTTCGCGCAAAAACTCAAGTAGCCCCGCTTGCCACGGTTTTTCTACGGAACAGGAAAGTTCCGAGCTTAAAAACACCGCGCCGTACCCCAATGCCGCAAACGCCATAATGCGCGCCGTTGTGACAGCGGCGGAAACGGTTTCGGGGGATGTAAGGCCGTAGACAATCGGCATAAGCGGCGCACCAAAGAAAAAGAATGCCGTAATTACTGTTGCCATAATCAGTGTTGAGAAAGTTGTTTTCCGGAAGACAAGGTTCATATCGTGGTTGTTTTTTTCGCCAATGAAGCAGGTGACCATTCCCATTCCGGCATCATTCATAGCACCGAAGCACTCGCAGACACTGAACACCAGATTCACAACCGAATACGCCGGAATAAACATCACGCCCGATGTAGTAATGATGATTTTATTCATCACGATATCCACGACCGCCATAAACAGCCATGTCATATATCGGCTAAATCCCAACAAGATGGATCTTCCGGTAGTTTTCATATCAAGGCAAAGCCGAAATTTCACATTGTTGGATTTTTTCAGGAAATGCACAGAGTAAGAAAGAGTATCAGCAATCAAGCCGATGCAGGTTGCCATACCGAGACCGGCAATTCCAAACAAGCGTGAAAAAACGATGGAAAAGACTATATTGAACAGATTGTTTGATACTTCGCCCACCGTAAGAAGCAACGCTTCTCCGTCAGTAACGGTCAGATAATATAATGTATTATAAAAAGGGAATAGGAACGCACAAAAAATCAGCCAGTTATAATATACAGCGGCTTCTGTATATAGCTCTCCGGTGCACCCATAATAGGAAAGAAACGGGTCCTTGATGAGCCACAGTGAGAAAGCGAGGAGAATGCCGATAATCAAGGAGGCTACAACACTTGTGCCTGCTGCACGGTAAGCATCCTCCTGTCTAAACTCGCCGATCCGTTTTCCAAAGATGATGGACGCTCCGGGAGCAATCAAGCAGGAAAAGAAGTAGATTACTGAGAACAGCGGAAAAACAATAGTAACAGCCTGCAAGGACACCTCACCAAGCTGGTTTCCGCTTACCAGTGAGTCTGTCATCAGATTGATGCAGAAAGCAAGCCAGCCCCAGATATTGCCCAACAGCAGCCTGTTAAATTTTTTGTTGATAAAGGTTCCTTGTTTCAGCATTTTCGCATCTCCTGTAAATCCTAATTGCTCTTCTCAAACACAAACCCGTTGCGGTTGAAAGAAGTCGTCAGGACGTAGTTCTTCTCTTTTGTCTGCTCCAACAGGCTGTTTAGAACGTGGGCGTTCAGGGATTCCACTGGGTTGTTCTCATCCACAAAGTTAAACAGTGTCCCGTCGTCCCGGATGATGATGCGCACCACATCGCCCTTAAAGAGCAGCGTGCATTCGGAAAGCACCTTTTTCCCCGGATTCTTCTCCGTCACGCGGGTGTAAAGCTCCTCGATGAGAATCCCGACCCGGTCAATGAGGAAGCCTCTTTCCTCCAGATTCCGGCAAACCCAGTCCCGCACCTCGGGAATGGATTCCTTCGTCACATAAAGATCATAGGAAATGCCTTCCTCGCCGAAATCCTCCACATAAACAGGAAAATCCCGCAGGTCGTGCTTTTTGCAGGTGCAAAGGGCGTAAATCCCCAGCGCGACATAAGGGCTTGCCGACATTGCGATGGCGATGCCCGTAAAGCCCCACAGATACCCCAGGCTCGCGGAGAGCAGAAGCGGCGCGACCACGCAATGCAGCAGATAGATAAAGCACGCCTGAAAGGGCTTTTCCACAAGGGCGGAAATTTCCGCGCCTACATAGCACACGCCAAAGCCCAAGGAAGTAAACGCCATGATGCGCGAGGTGGCAATGGCTGTGCGGATGGTGACCTCCGTTTCAAGACCGTATAGGATCGGGATCAGCGGCGCACCGAAAAAGAAAAACGCGAAAAGCCCCAGCGCAACATACGCCATAAAACGCTTGGTCTGGGATAAGACAATGCTCATACCGTTGTTGTTCTTTTCACCCAGGAAGTTCGTCACAAAGCCCATGGCCGCATTGTGGATGGCGCCGTTGATCTCACATACGCCGAACACCAGATTCACCACGGAATAAGCGGGAATATACTCCAAGCCGCAGGTGGTGATGATGATCTTGTTCATGATGATGTCCACCACGGCCAGGAACAGATAATACATATAGGTGCTGAAGCTCAACACGATTGAGCGCCCGATAACCTCAAAATCCAGGCACAGACGGAACTTGACGTTGTTCGATTTTTTCAGATAATGCAGCATGAAGCAGCCGCAGTTGCACGCCCGGCCGATGCAGGTGGCAATCCCCAGCCCCGCAATGCCGAATCTGCGTGAAAGCACAATGGACAGCACCACGTTTGCCGTGATTTCGGAAATGCCCGCCGCCGTAGTCATAATCGCTTCGCCGTCCGTGACCGCCATATAATCATTCACCGCTTGAATACAGGTGATTGGGGCAAAAACAACCAGCCAGTTATAGTAGGCGGAAGCCTCCCGATAGAGCTGTCCCGTGCAGCCGTAATAGGCAAGGAAAGGCTCCTTGATGAGCAGCAGTCCGCCGGCAACCATAAGACCGATCAGCCCGGAGGACAGAAGGTTCGTTCCGGCGATGCGGTGCGCTTCCTTCTCCTCAAATTCCCCGATGCGCTTTCCGAAAAGAACGCTGGCACCAGGCGAAACCAGATACGAAAAGAAAACCACTACGGAAAACAGCGGCAGCACAATGGACACCGCCTGCAGCGACACCTCGCCCAGCCGGTTGCCGCTGATCAAGGAATCCGTCATCAGGTTGACGCAGTACGCCAACCAGCCCCAGATATTGCACAGCAGCAGCTTTCGCATTTTGCTTCGGATAAACGTTCCCTGCTTCACCATCATTCCGTCAGACACATACACCTTTCCGTTGGATTTTATACTCAAATAATACCATATCCTTCATAAAAATACAATACGGGAACCTCTGCTTCCTTGAATTCCGTACAGCGCGGATTCCCCTATTGCGCCGGCATCAAAACATTGGTTTTTCTCTTGACAAACCCGATACAAAACCGTTATCCTTAACACAGATGAACGATTTCGTAAACCATTTTGCACACAAAGGAGATTTGCTTATGAAATTCACAAACGGGCTCTGGCTGCTGCGCAAGGAATATACCCCGGTCTATGCCGTGGAATACTTAGGCCACCGCATGGAGGGCGATGCGCTTACCGTCTATGTCGCGGGCGGACACATCACCGGGCGCGGCAGATCAATCAACGGCACCTGCATGACCATTCGCTTTTCCTCCCCTATGGAGGATGTGATCCACGTTGCGGTGAGCCACTTTGACGGCACAGTGGAAAAGTTGCCCAAATTTGCGGTGAACGCCACAAATCCCAAAGTCACCGTCACCGAGGACGAGAACAGCATTATCTATCAGACCGGCAGCACAAAAGCCGTGCTCTCCAAGGGCGAGGACTGGGAAGTGCGCTTCTTTGACGGCGAGAGAGAGCTGACCAACTCTTCCTTCCGCAATGAGGCGAACTATTTCAACGAGCAGACGGGCAAGAGCTACACCACCGAGCAATTAGCCATTGATGTGGATGAATCCATCTACGGCTTCGGCGAGCGGTTCACGCCCTTTGTCAAGAACGGGCAGACGGTGGAGATTTGGCAGGCCGACGGCGGCACCGCCTCCGAACAGGCCTACAAGAACATTCCTTTCTACATCACCAACAAGGGCTACGGCGTGCTGGTGGACGACGAATCCGATGTGCAGTTTGAGGTCGCGTCGGAGAAGGTCGAACGGGTGTGTATGTCCTGTGAGGGCGAAAAATTCGAGTATTACTTCATCAACGGCCACACACCCAAGGGCACCGTTGCCAAATACTGCGAGCTCACCGGCAAGCCCGCCCTGCCCCCGGCCTGGTCGTTCGGGCTGTGGCTCTCCACCTCCTTTACCACCAACTATGACGAAGAAACCACTTCCTCCTTCATTCAGGGCATGGCAGACAGGAAGATTCCCCTTTCCGTGTTCCACTTTGACTGCTTCTGGATGGAGGGCTTTGAGTGGTGCAACTTCACCTGGGATTCCCTGACCTTCCCCGACCCGGTGAATATGCTCAAGCGCTATCACGAAAAAGGTCTCAAGGTCTGCGTGTGGCTCAATTCCTACATCGGGCAGAAGTCCCCGCTGTTCAAGGAAGCAAAGGACAAGGGTTATCTCATCAAAAAGACCAACGGCGATGTGTGGCAGACCGACCTGTGGCAGGCCGGCATGGGCGTGGTGGATTTCACCAACCCCGGCGCGTGTGAGTGGTTTGCGGGCAAATTAAAAGCCCTTATGGACATGGGTGTGGACTGCTTCAAGACCGATTTCGGCGAGCGCATCCCCGTCCGCGACATTGCGTATTTTGACGGCTCCGACCCGGTGCGGATGCACAACTACTATACCTTGCTTTACAACAAGGTGGTCTTCGACCTGCTCCGTGAGCAGCGCGGCGAAGGCGAGGCTGTGGTCTTTGCCCGCTCCGCCACCGTTGGCGGGCAGCAGTTCCCCGTCCACTGGGGCGGCGACTGCTCCGCGACCTATCCGTCCATGGCAGAAACCCTCCGCTCCGGTCTCTCTCTTGCGTGCACGGGTTTCGGCTTCTGGAGCCACGACATCGGCGGCTTTGAGAGCACCGCTTCCCCGGACGTTTACAAGCGCTGGTGCCAGTTCGGGCTGCTGTCCTCCCATTCCAGACTGCACGGCTCCTCCTCCTATCGCGTGCCGTGGCTCTTTGACGAGGAAGCCTGCGTGGTGCTCAAAAAGTTTGTCAATCTCAAATGCCGCCTCATGCCCTACCTCTACCGCATGGCGGTGCGCGCCCATGAGGAAGGCATTCCCATGATGCGCCCCATGTTCATGGAGTTCCCCGAGGACAAGGCTTGTGAGCCGCTGGACAAGCAGTACATGATGGGCGATTCCCTGCTGGTCGCGCCCGTCTTCAAGGCGACAGGCGAGGTGGACTACTACCTGCCCGAGGGAAAGTGGGTGAACCTCATCACCGATAACGTGGTGCAGGGCGGCAAGTGGCAGAAGGAGACTCACGATTTCATGAGTCTGCCGCTCATGGTGCGCCCCAATTCCATTCTTGCCTTGGGCGCAACGGACGAAAAGCCCGACTACGACTTCACCGACGGCGTGACGCTGGCACTCTCCGTGTTTGACGACGGAGTCTCTGCCGAAATCGAGATTCCCGACATCAAGGGCAACCTCGTCATGTGCGCCAAGGCCGTCCGCTGCGGCGACACCGTGAATATCACCTATCGCGGCGGCAGCAACGTGAAGGCCAAGCTGCTGGGCGGGCAGAATCTCAACATCGTGCTCAAACAGGAAGCATAATCCGACAACAAAGCATAAACAGCCCCCGAATCCTCATTTCTGACGGTTCGGGGGCATCTTTTTATCTGTCTGTCTTTCGGAACTGTCCGGGGGTCAATCCCGTCTCCTTCTTGAAGACCTTGGAAAAATAGTACACATTTTCGTACCCCACGCGGCGGGCGGTCTCGGCGATGGAAAACCCGCCGGAAAGCAACTTGCAGGCGTGCTCGATGCGCAGGTGCGTTCGGTACGCAACGGGCGAGAGCGCAAAGGCGTGGCGGAAGGCCTTGTCCAGCCCGGAAACGGACAGATTCGCCATCTCCGCAAGGTCGGAAACCGGCGTGTCCTCGTCAAAGTGGTCGCGGATGTGGGACAGCGCCCGGTTCACGCCGGAAATGTTCTTCCTGCCGCTTTCCGTCTCCCTTTGTCGCAGCAGCTTTCCGCAAAGGGAATAGAGATAGGACAGGCAGGGAAGCAGGAACCCTTCAAAGGATTCCACATAAACATCATAAAAGGCCTTGATCTCCGAAAAAAATGCTGCGGCTTCGCCCTTGGAGAGCGTGAAAATTTCATCGTTAAGCGGCACGCACTTTCCGTCCGCATAGACAAGAAAGTCGATCTGATAATACTCCGTGCCCGTTTCCAATAAGTGACTGCCGTAAACGGAGGCGTAGGGCAGAAACAGCACCTCGTCCTGCCGGGCTTCCACGGAACCCCCGTCCCAGTCCACGCCGTGCCCGCCCTTTACATAGTACACCAGCCCGTTGGCCTCCCGCCCCGGCTGGGTCATGGAAGCGTGGGTGTTGAAGCGGTACTGCGCGTTCACGATCTCGATTTCGATGCGCTTTGCGTTGGCAAAATTCATGTTCATTCCTCTTTTCCTGCCCTCCATTTTAGCGGATGCGGGCGGGAAAAGCAACCCGTTGCAGGAATACAAGTACGAAAAAGTATAAAAAATGTATCGTTTCCGGCATTTCATTTTGCCTTGCAAAAGCCTATACTTGGAAGCATAGAAATTCCGATAAGGAGCAAAAGCGTATGCGTATCGCACCCTATTTTGAAAACGAACCCTCCCTGCGTGGCGAATTTACGAATTGCCCGTGGGACACCTTCACCGGCATTTCGGCAGATAAGCTGGAAGAGCAGATTCACGCCCTGTGGGAGCACCGGGACAGCGAGCACATTTCCGTCACCCGTGCCCGCATCCAGCGCTACATTGTGGCAAACGCCCAGCTGGAGCTGAATCCCAAGTCTCTGTTCCCCGGCAAGTTCAACCACGGCATCCGCTACACCCCCGTCGGCAGCGATTTGGGCGGGATGTATGAGCGGCTGTTCAAGCGCATCCGGGAAGAGGTGCTGGAAGAAACCATGCCCGACCTGCACGCCTGGCGGCAGGAAGCGCTGGACACCGGCGTGGGCGAGTGCGATTCCGATTTCTGGCACACCATGCCGGATTTCAGGGACGTGTTCTCTCTGGGCTTCCCCGGCTTAAAGCAGCGGTTGATTTCCGCCCGGGACGAAAAGGCAGAAAAAGGCACACTGGACGACACCGCGAAGGCCTTCTATGAATCCGCGCTGCTGTCGCTGGACTGCATCGACACTTACATCGGCAGAATGTTGGCCTATGCAAAGCAGAAAACAGGCATGGAGGACTACATCGAGTGCCTGACCTTCATCCGCGACCGCAAACCCGAAACGCTCTATCAGGCCATGATGGTGCAGCTCATCTTCATTCAGATTGAGGAAATGGGCTGTGAGCGCGCCCGCACCTTGGGCATCATCGACCAACTCTATTATCCCTTCTATCGGCACGATCTGGACAACGGCATTTACACTGAGGAGGAGATCAAGGAGATTTTCCGCTATTTCTTCGGGCGCTGGAGCCGCGCCGGGCGTTTCGCCGCCCAGCCCTTCACCCTCTGCGGCGTGGACGAGGACGGACATGATGCGGGGAACGAACTTTCCGACCTCATCATTGACGTGTACGACGAAATGAACATCTTGGATCCCAAGATGCACATTCGCTACCATGCGGATTTTAACGAAAAGCGGCTGCATCGGTTGCTTTCCATGATGCGCTCCGGGCACAACGCCATTGTGCTGGTCAACGATGAGACCGTCATCAAGGCCTATGAAAAGTTAGGCTATTCCCGGGAGCTGGCGCGGCAATATACCATCTTCGGCTGCTACGAGGCGCAGATTATGGGCAAGGAGGATGCGATGATCGGCGCATCCTGGCTGCTCATCCCGAAAGCTTTGGAATATGTGATGAACAACGGACGCGACTGGACGACCGGCAAGCAGATGCAGGAGGACACCGGGGACGATTTTGCCACCTTTGAGGACTTCTACAAGGCAGTGCTGTTCCAGCTGGACGGCATTGTGGAGCGCATCATTGCGGGCATCGAGCGGCAGAACAGGGACGCCGCCATGAAGATGAACCCCTCGCCCTTGTTCTCCCTGACCATCGCTTCCTGCGTGGAAAAGGGACGGGACGCCTTTGACGGCGGTATGGAAATGAGCAATGTTTCGGTCAAGTGCCACGGCATCGGCACCATGGCGGACGCCCTGGCGGCGGTCAAGGTGCTGGTCTATGAGAAAAAGGCAACAACCTTTGCCACCATGAAGGACGCGATCCTCAACAACTGGGAGGGCTACGAAAGCTTGCGTCAGGCAGTCTTAACGCTGCCGCAGAAGTTCGGCAACCACGAACCCATGACCGACGGCTTTGCCCGGGACATTTACAAGCACTTAAATGACCTGTATGTGGGCAGAAAGGCCAACCGCGGCGGCGTTTACCGCATGGGCGGCGACTCCATCACCCACTGCGAGGACATGGGCATTCACCTCTGCGCCACCCCGGACGGACGCTTCGCGCACACCCAGACCTCGAAGAATTTTAACGGCGTTGTCGGCATGGAAAAGAGCGGCCTTACCGCCTCCCTGCTCTCTGCCACCGAGATCGACCACACCGACTTTGCCGACGCCTGTGTCTACGACTTCATCCTGCACCCCTCCGCCATCGAGGGTGAGGAAGGCCTAAATGCACTGGAAGCCGCCATCAAGGTCTATTTCGCCCGGGGCGGCTACGCCATTCAGGGCAACGTCATGCAGGTCGAGGACTTGAAGGACGCGCAGGTGCACCCCGAAAAATACACCAATCTGCAGGTGCGCGTCTGCGGCTGGAACGAATACTTCATCAACATGAGCAAGATCAATCAGGACACCTACATCCACAGATTGGAGGTGGGCTGCTGATGGGCAGAATATTTGCCGTCAAACGGTTTGAGATTCACGACGGGCAGGGCATCCGCACCACCCTTTTCCTGCAGGGCTGCCCACTGGCCTGTAAATGGTGCCACAACCCCGAGGGTATGAAGCCAAAGCCGATTCTGGCCTTCACGGAAAATCGCTGTGTTGTCTGCGGTAGATGCTCTTCTGTGTGCGACAATCATGAAATCATCAACGGCAATCATGTTTTCCATCGGGAAAACTGCGTTTCCTGCGGCAGATGCGAAACCGTCTGTCCGCAGAGTGCACTGACCCTCTACGGAAAAGAGGTCACGGCGGAAGAAATTCTCCCCGCGCTGCTGGAAGACAAGCTCTTTTACGAGCAGAGCGGCGGCGGCGTGACGCTCTCCGGCGGTGAGCCCATGCAGCAGGCCGAATTTACGCTGAAACTGCTGAAAAAGCTCAAAGAAAACGGCATTTCCACCGCTCTTGACACCTGCGGCCTCGCCTCTCCGGAAGCCTATCAAAAGGTACTGCCCTTTGTCGATCAGATCCTCTACGATGTAAAAGCCATCGACTCCAAAGTCCACGAGGCCATCACCGGGCAGGACAATGCCCTCATTCTTTCCAACCTCACCGCGCTTTCCCAATCCTTCGGCAACATCGAGGTGCGTGTGCCGTACATCCCCGGCATGAACGATCATGAAATGGAGGCCATTGCCGCCTTCCTTGCGGAAAAGACCAACGTGCAAGCGGTCAAGGTGCTGGGCTATCACGAGCTTGCGAAAGACAAATACACTTCCCTCGATCTACCCTTCCTCATGGAGGGCACCACCGTTCCCGACAAAATGACACTGGAAAATGTCCGTGCCGTCTTCCGTGCAAAAGGGCTTAACGTTCTCTGACACAAAACCGACATCCCACAAGTTCGTGAGATGCCGGTTTTTTCATTATCTTTTCGTTATCTATTTAGTTTCGGCACAAGGTCAATCATGGACTTCTTCCCCGCCGTCACAGTACAACAGCTCCCCAGCAGTCCGTCTTTCCTTGATTCTTCCAAATAATACACCCCTTTGAAAAAGCCTGAAAGCAGCGGTTTCAAAGGGTTTTAACCTCATTTTCTATTTTTCAAAATCTTCCCAGGTCTCAGACGGCGTGAGCTGCGCTAAGTTGCCGCCATCCACCACCAACTCCGCACCGGTGATATTGCGGGACTGGTCGCTGCCGAAATACCACGCGGCATCCGCCACATCATCAAACTCCGCAATGTCGTGCAGCGGCGTGTGGTTGGGCAGGGATTTCTGACAGTTGTTGAGATTGGACTGCCAGCGAACCGTCTTAATCATGCCGGGCAGCACACAGTTGGAGCGGATGCCGAACCTGCCTAAATCCACCGCCAGCGACTTGCTCATGCCTAAAATCGCGGACTTGGAGGAGCAGTACGCCAGCCGGTTTTCCGTCACGCGAATGGCGGAATTAGAGGTAATAAAGACGATAGAGCCTATCCCCGCTTCCTTCATCTGCAAAGCCGCCTGCCGCGCCATCATAAAGTTCCAGAAAATGTTGGTGTTGTAAACATCCACGAGCTGGGAAACGTCCATGGTGAGCGTCACCTGACCGATGCCCAGATTTGCCGCATTGAGCACAAGCGTAGAGAGCAGATAACCCTG
>DCHO01000034.1:1702-2146 GCA_002315655.1 Christensenella sp. UBA1750 | reverse complement strand
TCCGCGCCCCTGCGGGAGCCGATGAACACCGTGTAGCCTTCCTTCGCAAACCGCCGCGCAATCGCAAACCCGGTGCCGTTTGTGGCACCCGTGACAAACACCGATTTTTTCATAAAATCACCTCAAATCAAATTGATGGAATCAGACGGCGCACCCCGTCCGTCTCCCCGCCCGCAGGCGGCGTACCTGTTGGATTCCCTCCGAACACGCGCCCGGCGCGACTCGCCGCACCTCCCTTTCATCCGCACTTTCCGTCGCGCCCCCCGCGCACGCCGAAGGCGTGCGCGGCTTGGCAGGGGGTGTTTGAGGGGGAGCGCCAGCGCCCCCTCAATATATGGAACAGGCACAGCGGGTGAAGCGCGAAATTTCCTGAGAAGGGGTGCAGGGGGAGACCCGCAGGTCGCCCCCGCTTTATGGAGGGAGCGAAGCGACTGGAGCATGAGC
>DCHO01000034.1:920-1610 GCA_002315655.1 Christensenella sp. UBA1750 | reverse complement strand
CGAAATAAGCCCTTCGGCTTATTCCGGTGCGCAAGATGGAGGGTGCCCACAGGGCACCTGTAGGGCGAGCGTTTCCTCAAAAAGCATCCTGTGGATGGTTTTTGGGGTATAAGCCGCCCGAAACACCGGAACAGGTTGAAGACCTGTTTCGGTGCGCAATCACCAGTCCGCCACCGAACCGTCCTCAAAGAACCATCTGGGGGTTGACCACTTGCCGTCATAGAGCTTTTCTCGGATGGCTTCCTCGTCCAGCTCGATGCCAAGACCGGGTTTTGTGGGCAATTCGATATAGCCGTCCTTGACGCAGAATGGCTCCTTGATATAGCCCACGCCGAGGTCGGAGAAGTCCGGGTTTCCGACGTGCTCCTGCACTAAGAAATTGGGCGTGCAGGCGTCCAGCTGCAAGCAGGAGGCCAGCGAGATGGGACCCAGCGGATTGTGGGGTGCCACGGACATATAATACATTTCCGCCATGGCCGCCAGCTTTTTCGCCTCAAAGATGCCGCCGGTGTGGCATAGGTCGGGCTGAATGATGTTCACCGCCTGTTTTTCAATGAACTGGCGGTATTCGTACTTGCCGAACAGACGCTCCCCCGCCGCGATGGGCACTGTGGTGCTCTGCGCCACCTTCACCATCACATCCACGTTCTCGGGCAGCACGGGTTCCTCGATGAAGAAGGGCATATAGGG
>DCHO01000034.1:0-803 GCA_002315655.1 Christensenella sp. UBA1750 | reverse complement strand
CGCACCTTGGCAAAGCGTTCAATGTGCATCATCGTGTTTTCGGGGTTCTCAATGGCCTGAATCGGCGGAATGATGGAATACTTTAAGGCAGTGTACCCCTGCTTCATACGCAGACGGGCTAAATCCAGCATTTCATCCATGGTGTTACCGCCCTTGATGGAGGCCGCCTTGATGTGGGTGTACATCCGAATTTTATCCCGGCACGCACCGCCCATCATCTCATACACGGGGCAGTTGTGGTACTTGCCCTTGATGTCCCACATGGCCTGTTCGATGCCGGAAATGGCGGAGAGCATCATGGGGCCCCCGCGATAGAAGCCGCCGCGATACATGGCCTGCACCAGATGTTCCACCTGCCGCGGGTCTTTGCCGATCAGAAATTCTTCATATTCCTTCACCACCGCTTCCACGGAGGTGGAATGTCCCTCCAGCACCGGCTCGCCAAGACCGATGAGGCCGTCAATGTCGGTGTACATTTTAAGGAACGTCCACCGGGGCTTGACGTGCAGGATTTCCAGCTTTGTGATCTTCATTGTCGTTTACTCTCCTTCTTTCATCTGCCACACGCTCATCACGCTGGCGTAATCGCCCTTCATGGATATTTTGATACCGATGTTCATCAGTGCTTCGCCGGTCATTTTTCTGCCGTCCTCGCAAACGTAAGTGGCATCGGGAATCAGCCCGCGCATTCTGAATAAAGGCATCTCCAAATCCCAGTTGCGCATCCCGTGACCGAAGGCAAAGAGCGTAAAGGCCTTTCTGTCCCTGCGGACATACTGGAACAGCGCATACGGATGCTCCGT
>DCHO01000002.1:5095-5809 GCA_002315655.1 Christensenella sp. UBA1750 | reverse complement strand
GGAAGCCCATGAGCTGGTAAAATACTGGACAGAAAACGGTACCATTGAGCAATGGATGTCAGATCCCGAAATGCTGGCAGCCGAAAAGAAAATCTCAGATCAGCTTGAAAAGGGTGAAATCCAATCACCGCCCAATCCGGCAACCGAAGTGATGCGGCAGATCAAAATGGGCGCGACGGCGGAGCAGGCTGCAAGCGCAATCGTAGGAATTACATCCCGTGTTACGGAGACGGTGGAAAAAGAAATCTCCTACGAAGACGCACAGGAGTTGATGCAGCATTTTGAGCAGAAAGGCTATATCACAAGCACCGGTAAGATGAAAGACACTATGAAAAATGCGCTAAAGACCGGAACACTGGATTTGCCGAAAAAATATGAGGCGGCACGGGAACGGTTTGAAGCGATCATTGCAAATGCTGACCGCAAGCCGCCGGTTCGGGATGCTTCTCGGGATGTTGTTGTGCGGATCAACAAGCAGGTCATGCTGTCCCCTGAGTTCATGGAGCTGTGGAATAAAATCAAACAAAAAACAGCCTATCGAGTCAGTATTGACACCAATAAGTTGGTAGAAAACTGTGTGAAAGATTTCCAAGATATGCCTGCCATCCCGAAAACAAGAATCGTTTCACAGACCGCAGATATTCATATCGAAAAAGCGGGCATTTACCATACGGAACGGGAAATGCGGACAATGGATGTCGCTGATTCGTATTC
>DCHO01000002.1:0-5031 GCA_002315655.1 Christensenella sp. UBA1750 | reverse complement strand
GCCACCGTCAATCGGATTTTGGTGGAAAGCGGACGCTGCAAGGACTTTTTGAACAACCCGGAAGCGTTTTTGGAAAAGGCGATGGAGATCATCCGCAATAACCGCCATGCGCTGGCGATTGACGGCATCAGCTATGTGAAACTTGACGGCAAGGAATACTATGTGCAGGAAATCTTTGACACAGCAGAGCTGATCGCCAATCTTGATCGCAATGCGGTGAAAGTGGAGCATAGTGTCTATGTTTTCATGTACACAGGGAAAATTTCGACATCAATCCTACACAATCAACCCACGTCGAGACGGTCGTTTTGCTTTCAAAAGTGAACACCCCTCATGGCTAAAACCCATTGAAATCAATGGCTCTTTTGATGTATCATTAAGGCTATCACCATTCTTACCAGCATGATCTTCAAATTCTGATGGAGAAACCATAGAATGCTTTCGGAGGAACTCTTTCGTGAACAAGCGGAACAAACGGATTCAGAAAACCCTCACCATCGTTGTCGCAGCCCTTATCCTGCTGCTCACCGGCTATGTCGTCTATGTGAAAACATCAGTGACGCGCATTGAGGACAACCTTACCCTTCAAGTGGAGAAGGGTGCAGAAGTGGGAATCGGCGAAGATACGAGCTTTTCCATTCTGACCTACAACGTCGGCATGGGGATTTATTCCAGAGATTTCGGGTTTTTCATGGACGGCGGCAAGGAAGGACGGGCATTCTCCAAGGAGGAGGTCGTCAAGAACACCGACGGCGCGATTTCCGTGATGGAAGAGCTGAGTCCCGATTTTCTTTTCGTGGAGGAGACCGGGAAGGACTGCACCTGCGCCTACCATGTTGACCAGCTTGCCGCGCTGACGAAGGCATTTGGGGAATACGATATTGTTTATGCGCAGGACTGGGATTCGCCGTACTTTATGTATCCCATTTTCAAGCCCTTCGGCAAGGCCGTTGCAGGGCTGACCGTGCTTTCCAAATACGGGATTGAATCTTCCACCCGCATTTCTCTGCCGCTGGAGGATTCCTTCACGAACTTTGTCGATCTGGACAGGTGCTATGTGAAAAGCGTGATTCCCACAGAAAACGGCCATGATTTGGTGCTCTACTGCATCCACGCTTCGGCCTACACCAGCACCGCGGAAACGGCGAACAGGCAGATCGAGCTGCTGATGGCGGACATGACGGACGAATACGAAAAAGGAAATTACGTCCTTGCGGGCGGCGACTGGAATCGCACTGTGGACGGCGACCCTGAGAAACTGTACGGGGTTTCCACAGAAGGCTACAGCTGGGTCACACCCATTGACGCAAGCGTCATTCCCGACAGTTTCACCCTCGTTTCCGGGCTGGATGAAGCGCAGCCCGTTCCCTCCTGCCGCAATGCGGACGGCCCATAAGACCCCGAAACCCAGTTGCAATGCAACATCGACGGCTTCATCATTTCGGACAATTTATGTGTGCAATCCGCCCGGGTCATCGACACCGGCTTTGAATATTCCGACCACAACCCAGTCTATATGGAGTTCGGGTTCGTAAAATAAGAGGAAAATATGACCGTCAACATCACGGCGGGGAAGGAGCTAAACAAGCTGCTTGCCGCAAAACACCCGGAGGAACACTTCGTTCCCTTCAATGAGGCCATGATTCACGGCTGTCGCCCCGAACCTCTTTTCTCGGAGGATTTCATTCGGGAAAGAGCCCTGCACCACGGCGTCAGCGAAAACAGCTACCGCAGCAATATGCAGGAGTTTCTGGAATTTCTTGCCCGCATCCGCGACTATTCCACCGTTGTCCTGTGGTTCGGTTCGGAGGATTTTTGCACGGCAAACCTACGAACGGTGCAGGAAACCTTAAAGCAGTTTGCATTTCACGGAAGCGTCACGGTGCATATTGTAAACGAATACACGCTGGAAGAAATAAGGAGCGAGTGCTATGCCCTTTGACTTTAAGAAGGAATTAGCCCCCTCGCTGCTTGCCGCAGAATATGAGTGCGATGCGCAGAACGACTGATTCATCAAGATGCGAAGGAAGGGGTAAACACAATGAAACAATTATCCTTTATCTGGGATTTGGACGGAACGCTGCTGGACACCTACACCGCCATCGTGAATACCCTGTCGGCTCTGGCGGAGCAGGTGGGCGCGGCAGAACCACGGGAAGACATTCACCGCAAGGTGATTCTGGATTCCGTGCATGGCTATCTCCATGCGCTGTCGGAAAAGACTGGGATTTCGGTCAATGATTTGGACAAAATGGGCGATGCGATTGACGCAGAGTTCGACAACCGCATCCCGCCGATTCCCCACACCAAGGAAACCCTTGCCTTCTTGCAGGAGAGGAACGGCCAGCATTTTGTGGTGACGCACCGGGGAGAGAGCGCGTATTCCATGCTGAAAGAACAGGGACTTTTCCCGTATTTTAAGGAAATCATCACCGCCGCAGACGGTTTCCCCCGCAAGCCCGCGCCGGATGCCGTGAATTTTCTCATTGAAAAGTATGACCTGGACAGAGCGCACACCTACTATGTGGGAGACCGCATCATCGACATGGAGTGCGCAAAAAACGCCGGAATTAAAGGAATTCTGTATCTTCCGAAGGACAGCTATTGCGAGCGCAACGGGTCGGAAGCCTTTGCGGTGGAAGACCTTTTAGAGATTGCGGACAGTATGGAAAAGGCGGCTGCCCTATGACGTGCCGGGATGCGTGGCACAAAGAGACCTAAGCAATCATGAAGGAGTGGCAGGACTGCGAGCTTCACTTCCTCGCGAAACGCATCTCTCAAAACCGCAAAGGAAATGAACATCGACTTCAAAAAATCAAAATAGAAAAAGACCCTTCCGTGCTGCTTTTCGCACGGAAGGGTCGCTGTTTTCCTTGGTTGGTTATGCAAAATCCTTTTCGATCTTTGCCTTGGCTTCTGCAAGGATCGCGCCTGCGTCGTTGCCCCAGATGTCCAGCCCTTCGGCGGAATAGAAGGCGCAATTCGGGATGCCGAACATCCCCGTGGCCAGCGCTTTCACATACCCATAGCCAAATTCGGGCGTCAGAATCGGGCCGCCGGAGGTTGTGACATAATAAAGATTTTTCGCTTGGCAAAGCCCAACGGGTATTCCTTTTTCGGAATATTTGAAGGTGAGCCCTGTTACCGTGATCAGCTCGATATAGCGTTTCAGCAGTGCGGGGAAGGACAAGTCCCAAAGCGGCGCGGCGATCACGATGGCGTCCGCTGCGGCGAACTGCCGGGCGAAGCGGAACGGCGGGGCGGAAAAGTCCTGTGCCTTGGCCGCCGCATCGCGCAGGGTCAGTGTCGCTTCATCCATCACGGGCAAATCCGTCTCGGACAGAATCAGGTGCTCCTTTTCGCCATTAAGGTGATTGAGCAGCGTTTCCGCCAGTTCCCGCGTCCTCGACACCTTTCGCGGGCAGGCATCCACAAACAATAATTTCATAAAAGGTTCTCCGTTTCTCACAAAATGATCTCAAACACATCCGCTGTGTTTCCGTAGAAATCGAAGCTGCGAACGAGCTTTCCGCCGTTCTTTTCGATGGTGCGCACCGAGGGAACATTGCTCCTCAGTGCGGATAATTGCAGGGTGGAAAGCCCCGCTTCTCGGGCTTTTTCGACAATTAGGGCAAGCATTTGGGTGGCATAGCCCTTTTGCCGTTCCTCCGGCGCAACGCTGTACCCGCTGTGACCGAAATCCTTGAAGAAAGTGCCCAGCTCATGCCGAAAATCTATGATGCCGACCAGCTTGTTTTCGGAATCAAAGGCAAAATAGGTGTCCGTCGGCGCGGAAGCTTTCTGCGCGTTTTCCGTCACGAAGGCGAGCCATTCTTCATAGGAATCCTTTTTGTCCAGCAGCTCACTGCCGTCGATGGTCGTTTCCCCCGCATCAAAGAAGGACTGCCTGAAGCGCAGTGCGGCTTCTTTGTGCGAAATACTGGGGCGAACAAGGGATAATTTCTGTTCCATAAATCTCCTTTCACGGCAGGATTGCTCCGCCGGGTACGCAGTCTGGTTATCATTTACGGTTTTTTGCAACCGTATCTCTTTTCCATTCGTGCAGATCTGTTTCAGTTCTCCGTTCCTAATCCTGTATGTTTCTCCGTAAAGCGTCTCTACGCCATTGTCCGAAACAATATAACTGCCATTATTCAAGGCTATGATCTCATGCCCCATACTGTCTGAATAGGTAATATCCTCTATCAGTCTCATCCCATCCAACATTTCATCCCGAAGTGCATCAAAATGAGGGAAGATGTTGGTATTTGTAATGCCAAGACCGCGAATCCATCTTTGATAATTCGGATCAATCGCTTCTCCGGCCAGCTCCGGTCCTGCATAAACGGTTCCGGCGCAGTTCATGGAGCCGGCGCTCCAGGCAATAAGCAGTCCATCCCAAGTATGCAGCCGTACTTTTAACCCGATTCTCTTCAAAAACCTGTTTTGCGTCGGCACATGACCGCCGGTTAGAATCAGCACATCCATTTCGGGAAGCCGCTTTATTACCTCTTTATTCTTTTCATCACACATCAGCACTTCTGAAACATCGAGATTGCTCAATGAAAATGCACCGTTTAAGCAAGATACAACGCTGTCATTTTTGTCGTAATCCTCAGGCGACCCACTGATTACCATGACTTTGGAATTTTTCTCCCAAAATACCTGCAAATTTTGTAATAGTCCGTTGTCATCGGGAAATTTTGCCGGAAGTCTCTTTCCCGCAATTTTCATCTGCCCACCGAGGGAGCTCGTAAATATAGCTTTCAAATCTTTCGCCTCTCTGAAATAAAATTTATATTCTTATAAACTATGCTTTGGGATCAATCCTCCCATGGAGAACTCCGCTTTCCCTTATCTGTTATTTTCCTTTTCGACCGCACCCTTGGAAAGCAAAACAACCGTCTCGACGTGGGTTGAGACAATGCTGTGAGTGTCGAAACAACACGGAAATAAATCTACCCCCCCCGCAGTACACGGGAACATATCGCACCAACAAACTGAAATTTACTCTTCGATTGCTTCCCCATG
>DCHO01000039.1 GCA_002315655.1 Christensenella sp. UBA1750 | reverse complement strand
TATGGCTTCACAGTGCTGGAAGCGAACTTCTTCTTTGCCGAATTGAGCAGCTTGGTTGCTATGCTCAATACGCTGTGCTTCGGCTGCCTGTCCATTCTCTTTGTCGCCAAGAACTTAGGCAAAAAGTGGTCTGTCGCGCTGTCGCTGGTGGTCGTCGCCTGTGCAATCGAGCAGATGATTGTCTACTTTGATGTGGCCACCGCCACAAACCTTCTGCTGGCGCTTGTCGCTCTGCTCATGGTCTTTGCCAAGTATGCCGACAAAGCGGCAAGAGGGAGCAAATAGAACATGAACCCGAAAAAAGCCTTATCCGTCTTTTCCACCATAGCCGCAGTGCTTCTGTTTGTTGCTCTCGGCATGGGGCTTTACGCCGTCATTTCCGGCACAACGGCCTTTGGGCAGCTCATCTATGCCATGCTGCTGCTGACCACCCTCTTTGGCCTATACTACGTCCTTGCAGGCTGTAAAAAGGCTGCGGGCATCCGCTATTTCGGGGCGTATCTGAACCTGTTTGCTTTATGTCAGCTTGTGATTCTGTTGGGACGCGCCAAGGAGAGCAACCTGTCCGTGCTGCTGCTGACCGTGACCTTCGGCCTTATCGTGCTGCTGGCCGGGGCAAAGGATTTGGGAAAGGTGAAATCCATTATCCTTTCCGCGCTCATTGTCCTGCTCTCTGCCGCAAGGCTCGGCGCGGCCTGCGCAAACGGGTATTTTGCGCAAGACGGCTTCACCATTCTGACCTGCATCGTCATTGCAATATCCACACTGGTGCTCATCTTTGCGAAATACGCGGACAAAGCTGCCCGCGGGAGATAGAAAGGATAAACACATGGAAAACAAAGCAAAAAAAGGACTTTTACTGGCAGTGGTTATCGTGCTTATTATCTTGGGCGCGGCAAGCTCTGTTCTCGGCTTCTTTAATGTGGCTGCCGCATCGCCTGTGTGGTTTGGGCTTTCTATCGTGACACTGCTGGTCTATGCGGTGATGATTTATTACCTCATTGAGGACTACAAGCGTCCGCACGGCAACCTGTTCCGTTACTGCGTATCCGGCTATTCCTGGCTGTTCCTGATCTTCTGCTTGCTGATGGCACAGGATTTCTCCGTAGCGCCGCTGTCCGTGATCCTCTTTGCGGCTTCCGCTATCCTTGCTTCCTATGTTGCGGGGCGACTGAACAAGCTGAAATCTGTAACGACCGTGATGAGCATCGTCTCGGCGCTCATGCTGATTGACATTATCTACACCGTTGCGGATCAGCAGTACACCGGGCTGGCCAATGATTTCGGTGCGCTGTTTATCGACATTCAGTGGTTCGCCATCATGGCGACCTATCTCTTCCGCTTCAAGGCGCACAGCGAAGCGGGACTGAAAAAATAGAAAGGGAACAAGAACATGGCTGAAAAAAAGAAAAACGGCATTCTCTCCGTCATCAACATCCTGCTCATTTTGCTGGGTTCCGCGAGCTGCATCGTCAGCTTCTTCAACCGTGACCAGTCCCCGTTATGGATACTTTTATCCGCGTTCACGCTCATGGTGTTTGCTCTGATGGTGTATTACCTCATCGAGGATTACAGACGCCCGCACGGGAACCTGTTCCGCTATGTGATGTCCGGCTATTCCTGGCTGTTTATGGCGGCTTGCCTGATGGCGGCCAAGGATTACTATGACATTGCGGGACTTTCTGTTATTGCCTTAGGCGCTTGTGCGGTGCTGTCTTCTTATGTGGCAGGCAGATTGCACAAGATCAAGTCCGTGAGCATCGTAATGGGTATTATTGCTGTCCTGATGCTCACCGACATCATCTTCACCTTTGCAGATGGGAGTAAATCCGGTTTGGTCAACGATTTTGGTGTAATCAGCATCAACATTCAGTGGTTTGCCATCATGACCACCTATTATTCCCGCTACAAGGCGCACATCGAAGCGGGCAAGAAGGCATAAGAGAATCCCACCGATTTTCGGTGATTCCAATGACAGAAGAAGGAGGAGAACCATCATGATCTGGGTTTGCACCAAATGCGGTGAAGAGGTTGAGAGCGAAAATCGCCCCGACTGCTGCCCCATGTGCTATGCGGGTATGCACCATATGCTTCCCAAGAAGGAAGACGAAAACGGACAGGCTTCCGTCAAGTCCACCTCTTTGGGTTAACTGGTACAGTAAAAGGCTCCCTGAAAAATCGGGGAGCCTTTTGCTATACGCTTTGGGGGATTTACTTTTTGAACCAGGAGCCGATCCAGCTGAAGAAGCCCTGTACGGCGGTTTTGATGCCGGAGAAGATGGTTTTCGTGCTCTGCTTGGCCTTCTCGATCTTCTGAATGTTGTCGATGAAGCCGTTTATGGAAGTGGCCAGCTTGTCAGGGTCAAGGTCTAATTTGGCAATCTGCACGCCCAAGGACGTGATCTGGTTGATCTGCTCTTCGGTAAGCTCCACGCCTAATTGCTTTGCGCCTTCCACGACGTAGGGGCGCAGGGAATCGTAATCGTCCAAGTTGTAGTCCGCGATGGCCTGTTTGACCATGGCCAGCAGCTCCACGGCGTCCTCTGAGCCGATCAGGTCGGAAAGCTCGCCGGTCAGCACCATTTCGGAGGAGGCGGCTTCCTTGGCCTCGGCAGAGAGCGTGGTGTCCGCGGCGACCTCGTAGGCTTTAAGGATGCCCGCCAGCGCGGCGGTGCCGGAGACCTCCATGGGTGCGGCGACCACGATCACGGCATTCTCCACACCGGCGGTGGTCAGCGCGGAGGAATACATGGAGGGCGTGACCCAGTTGATGTTGTGCGTGGTGACGGAAATACCCGTGCCCTCGCCGGATAAGGTTACGCGGGCAGAGGAGAGGGAGCGGGTGCCGATCTTCTCCGCAGAGACGATGTTGCCAAGCAAAGCGGCCTCGTCCTCGTGGGTGACGGCGATGAGCGTGTCATTTACGGTGTCCGTGCCTAAGAGATTGCAAACGGTGGTGAACTGCTCGGCGGAAAGGTCGTTGCCGTAGCAGGTGAAGCTCTTGCCCACATTGTCATCGGCAAAAGCCGTGACAGGCAGCAGGAGCAGAAGCGTCAGAAGCAAAGCGGTAATTTTTTTTGCGATTTTCATAAATTATCCTCCTTATGCGTTGCAGGAAACGCATTTATCCTGTATGATACACTTATCAAACGCAGCAATCAAGAGGTTTGTTGCAGAGAACTGTTTCAAGTTTGTATATAATAGGAGGAATGACAAAATGATACCCAACAGAGAAGAAGCGTTTGCCATTTTGAAGGAATACAACGAAAGCGAAGCCCTACTTCGTCACGGGTTGACCGTGGAGGGCTGTATGCGGCACTTCGGGGAAGCCGCCGGCGAGGACAAGGAGCTTTGGGGCGTGGTCGGTCTTTTGCATGATGTGGACTACGAAAAGTGGCCGGAGCAGCACTGCACAAAGGCCAGAGAGCTACTGGAAGCAAAGGGCGTGGACGAGAGCATCATTCATGCGGTGCAGGCGCACGGCTGGGGGCTGTGCTCCGACGTGGAGCCTGTCACTAAGCTGGAAAAGACCCTCTTTGCCATTGACGAATTGACCGGCCTCATCACCGCAGCCGCCATCATGCGGCCTTCCAAATCCGTGATGGATTTGGAACTGAAATCCGTCAAGAAGAAGTACAAGGACAAAAAGTTCGCCGCCGGGGTCAAGCGGGAGGTCATCGAGCAGGGCGCGGAAATGCTGGGAACCAGCGTGGACGATCTCATCAACGGCTGCATCGAGGGGATGAGGGAATGCGCCGAGGTCATCGGGCTCAAAGGCGAAATCATCGAAGGATAAAGGAGCGGCGACAATGAGCAAGGTTGCATTGATCGGTGCGGGCAGCATGGTTTTCACCAAGCAGTTTCTGAACGATATGTTCTGCACTCCCTGTATGGCGGGTTCCACCTACGCCCTCATGGGGCCGACGTTGTGGAAGCTGGAAAAGATGAAGGAATATGCCGATCAGATTGTGGAGAAGAACGGCATTGACGCAAATATCTACTGCACCACAGACCGAAGGGACGCATTGAAGGACGCGGATTTTGTCATTCTCACCTTCCTGATCGGTGGGCTTTCCGCTTATAGGGCGGACATTGACATTCCCATGAAGTACGGTGTGGATCAGTGCATCGGGGATTCCATGGGACCCGGCGGCGTGTTCCGCGTGCTGCGCTCCATGCCCGTGATGGAGGGGATATGGAAGGACATGGAGGAGCTGTGCCCCAACGCTTATGTGCTCAACTACGTCAACCCCATGGGCGCGATGTGCACCGCCCTGCACCGCGGCACGGGCATGAAGGTCGTGGGGCTGTGCCACGGCGTACAGACCACCCTTGACCTGATCGCGGGCTACACGGGTGTGCCCAAGGAGGAGATCGAGTACACCAATGCGGGCATCAACCACATGGACTGGTTCCTGACCCTCTCCCACAAGGGGCGCGATCTGTATCCGATTCTCAGGGCGAACATGGAAAAGCCGGAATATTATAAGAACGAGAAGGTGCGCGGCGAGGTCATGCGCCAGTGCGGGTATTTTATGACGGAATCCTCCGGGCATCTGTCGGAATACCTGCCGTGGTTCCGCAGCAGCAAAAGAGCACTGGACAAATACTGCAACGAGCCGATGTTCGGCGGCGAGCACGGCGCGGCACTGCATTTTTCCGAGATGATACAGGAGAAGTTCAAGAACACTGATGTGCTCTCCATCGAGTCCGGGGAGCTGGAACCCCGCTCAAAGGAATATTGCTCCTACATCATCGAGGCCATTGTGACGGACAAGCCCTTCCGTTTCAGCGGAAACGTGCCAAACGACAACGGCTATATCGAGAACCTGCCACGAGATGCCACCGTGGAGGTGCCTGTCTATGCGGATGCGCAGGGCTTCCACCCCTTGCACATGGGTGCGCTGCCCATGCAGTGTGCCGCCATGAACCAATCGAACCTCACAACCCAGGGGCTCGCCGCGCAGGCCGCCATTGAGGGCGACCCGGAATTGGCATTCTGGGCAGTTGCCACCGACCCGCTGACAAGCGCGTGCCTGACGCTTTCCGAGTGCCGACACATGGTTGCAGAGCTGTTTGAGGCCGAGAAGGAATGGCTGCCGCAGTTTGCGGGGAAGGAACTCAAAATTTTTGAGGACATCATGGTTCCCGAAGGCACCGTTCCCGTGCCCGTGCCGGAGGATCCGGCACTCGCCATCAACAAGCGCTTCGCCAAGCTGGCGGAATAAACCTCACAATAGAATATGCACAAAAAGAAAAAGGCAGTCCTTCATTTCGGATTGCCTTTCTCTTATGTCGATTTACGCTAATGCGGTGTTCTTGACGGTGGACTTGCCGTTCTCGTCGTACTTCTGGGGAACCAGACGGTACGGGGGCGCATAGCAGATGGGGCAGCAGTTGGGCTTTTTGTCCTCGGACTCAACCTCGATCTCTTCGCCGCATTTGGTGCAGACTAAAAGCATGGGACACGATCTCCTTTCTTGTTTTTCAACAGTATTATATCACACGGTAGCCTTTTTGGAAACCGCAAATTTGTAAATGAAGGGGAATGCAATGCCGAAAACCATGGACAGGGCACCCACGCAGATGAAGGCGGGCTGCAGGGTCATGGCGTCGATCATGCCGCCCATGATGGCGGGGCCTAACGTGACGCCTAAGGAATAGACCGATTGGTAAAATCCCATGGCTGTGGAGCGCTGGTGCGCGGGCACATCATGGATGGCGCAGGACATGAGCATGGAGAAGACCGAGGTGGAGCCGCAGCCGCCCATGAACTGCACCATGGCAATGGCGGTGAAGCTGGTTAAGAAGGGGAGAATGAATACATAGATTGCCAGCAGTCCGAAGCCCACGGCGCAGAGCCATTTTTCGCCGATCTTTGCGGCGGTCTTAGTGCCCACGAAGTAGGAGGACAGCATTCCGGCCAGCGTGAACAGCGCAGAGCAGACGGAAAGCTCGAAATCCGAAACCCCCGCGCTCTTGATGAAGGAATTGGAAAAGGAGTTGGCGGTGGCGAAGGAGATGAACTGGAACACCGCACCGCACACGGCAAAGGCGATGAGCCGCTTCTGCTTCAAAATGGGTAGAAGCTCCTTAACCGATGGCGCAGAGCGTGTGGCGGGGTCGTTCTTCACAAAAAGCGCGGCAACGGCAGCAATGCCGCCCGCCCCGATGGAGAGCGAGAAAAGGAGATTCATGCCGAATTTGCCGTAGAGGATGCCGCCCGCGATGTAGCCGGAGAGGATGCCCGCGTTGTTCATGGCGTTGATGGTGCCCAGCGACTTGGACAGCTCGGAAGGGTCATAGTAAGTAGAGTTCAGAATGGTAAAGGAGATCCACATGGAGGAGGCCACGCCGGACAACGCTCTGCCCAAGAACAGCACATAAGGGTTCACGGAGAGGCGACACACAAGGGAGCCCATGGCGCACATGAACCCGCCTAAGAAGATGAACAGGCGGTGTTTCTGCTTCACGTCCGCCATAAGGCCTATGGGCAGACGGATGATGAGCTGCGTGACGCCGTAAGCGCCCACGATGGTACCGGCAAAGGAGGCCGTGATGCCCAGTGTGCCGGTTAAGTATGGCGTTAAGAAGGGAATATAGACATATTGCCCGAACCAGTAAAAGAAGGTGACAAAATACAGAAGAAATCGTTTGGCTTTAAGCTCCTTCATAGGTACACCTCAAAAAATTAAATGTGCTTGTCTGTATAGTATCTTTTTTCGTGCTTTTTGTCTATGCTTTTTGCGAAAATTCTTTATCGAAGCTTCAAAGAACAGCATGAAAAAGCCGACCCTTGCGGATCGGCTCTTTGATTAAGCTTGATTTTGGAATTACAGACGAACGTCGGCAGCGTTGGCGGCCTTCTCGGCGTATTCCTGGGCTTCCTTGAGCTCTTCGGACCAATCGAGGTGCTGGAACTCCTTGGCAGCTTCTTCGGTCTTGAACCAGTTGATGAAATCTTCCCACATGGGCAGAGTCCAACGGGCATCCACCTGAGCGGTGGTGTAGACCTTTTCTTCCAGACGCTGGAAGCCGAAGACGTCACGGATGTGAGACTTTTCGGCGCCGATGGCAACCTTTTCAGCCATGTGAGCGGGGATGAAGATGACGCCGGAGATGGTGCCGAGCACAACGTCGCCGGGCAGGCAGGTGGCGTTGCCGATGCGGGTGGGGCCGTTGAAGGAGGTCATGGTCACGTCAGCGATGCCGGTGGGGTCAACGCCACGATAGTATTCCTGGATGCCCTCGATCTGCACGATCTGCTCCATATCACGGATGCCGCCCCAGACAACGGCGCCGCCGCGCTTGGTGCGGTTGGCGATAGCGGTGGACAGGTTGCCGCCGACATAGGTGCCCTGGAAGATCTTATCGAACATATCCACGACAACAACGTCGTCTTCCACGAGGGAGTCGATGACCCACTGGTTGAAGAAGCCCTTGCGGCCTTCTTCTTCGTGGCCGTACTTGAGCAGGTATTCATGCAGGTCAGGACGCATGGGAACCATGGTGGCGGTCACAGCACGGCCGACAAGAGTCTTACCGGGATGAGTGGTGTGGAAGTTGCCCTGATACTGATACTTGTAGCCTTCGTGCCAGAGGGGACCCCAGGCTTCTTCGAGGGTGATCTTGCGAAGACGCTCGAGAACGTTGGCAGGAACCATGGGACGGCCGTCAGGAAGACGCTCGCCTTCCCAATTAGGAGTGATCTGGATGATGTCTTCTTTGCAGTTGAACTTCATTGTGGTTTCTCCTTTTTCTCATTCTGTTTTGCGCGGCTTTTTTCCACGCTTTTACACGACTAACACTATATCATGGTTTTGTCATTTATGCAATGGATTTTGACAAAACTTTTATAAGGATTTTCTGCGTGTTCCATTGTATGAAAAAATATGTTCATTCTGTGAAACATTCATGAGAATAGAGTTGCAAATAGAGATTCGTTATGCTACAATATTTGTGCTTGTATGAAGGGGGGATAACCATGGGAAGGCTTTTCAAGGTGGAAACCCACCTGCATACTGCGGAGGGTAGCGCCTGTGCCAAGTCGTCCGGCGCGGAAATGGCGCGTGCCTACAAAGCACATGGTTATGATACAATCATTATTACAGACCACTTTTTCGGTGGGAATACCGCTGTTCCGAAAAATCTGCCCTGGGAAGAACGCATTGACCGCTATTTCAAGGGCTATGAGAATGCCAAGGCGGAGGGCGACAAGATCGGCCTTACCGTTCTGCCCGGCATGGAATGGGCGTATCACGGCATTGAGTTTCTGACCTACGGGCTGCCGAAAAGCTGGCTTTGCGCCCATCCCGAGATGGAGGAGTGGGAGCCGGAGACCTTCATGGAGAAGGCGCACATGATGGACGCTTTCATCGTCCATGCGCACCCGTTCCGCTGGTCGGACACGCCCATGCTCTATCCGCTCTATGTGGACGGCGTGGAGGTTTACAACGCAGGCAACCCCGATAAGGCCAACGAGTTGGCAAAAGATTATGCCGCCCGCTTCCGGCTGCCCACCACGGCTGGCTCCGATGAGCACAACCACGCCGCTTTCCGCGGTTCCGGCATGGCATTTCAGACACCGATTGCCACGATTTCCGACTTTATCCGCGCAGTTCGCACCAATCAGCCCTACGAAGCGTTGCTTTCGGACGGGAAATGGTCGAAATAAGAAGCGGATGAAATAGACACTAAATACCGAAGGGGGATTTTACTATGAATCCGAAACTGCAACAGCTTTACGATCGTGCCTACAAGGAACTGACCGAGAACCTTCTGCCCTGGTGGATGACCTATGCCGTGGACAAGGAGAACGGCGGCTTCTACGGCGCGGTTGACATCAACAACAAGCCCGTTCCCCATGCAAACAAGCACATCGTCCTCAATGCCCGCCTCGTCTGGACGTTCTCCAACGCCTACCGTGTGCTTGGCGACCCCAAGTACAAGGAAATGGCAGACCGCGCCTTCAACTACTTCAAGACCTACTTCTGGGACAAGGAGAACGGCGGCGCGTATCAGGAGGTCGATGAGTTCGGCAAGCCTGTTTCCCGCATCAAGTTCATCTACGGCAACGCCTTCACCATGTATGGTTTCTCCGAGTATTTCCGCGCCACCGGCAATGAGGAAGCCTTAGAGATGGCAAAAATCGTTCTGGAAAAGATGGAAGCCTTTGTGTACGACAAGGAATACAAGGGCTACTTTGAGGCTTGCCGTGAAAACTGGAAGCACGATCCCTGGCTGCATGGCGTGAACCATGATCCTTCCTTCGAGAAGAGCATGAACAACCATCTGCACATCATCGAGGCTTATACCTGCCTGCTGCGCTCCAACAAGGCTCCCCTCATGCAGAACAAGGTGCGTGAGCAGCTCTATGTGATGCTCAACAAGATCGTAGACAACGACATTCACCACTATGTCGTATTCCAGAAGCGCGACTGGACGCCCACCACCCGCGAGGTCTCCTACGGCCACGACATCGAAGGCTCCTGGCTGATGATGGAAACCGCCGAAGTCTTAGGCGAGCCCGAAGCGATCCGCAAGACCCGCGACGTCTCCGTGCAGATGGCGCGTGCCTGCCTGGAGGAAGGCTTCAACGAGAAGGGCTTCATGATGACCGAGTACGACATCATGACTGACAGATGGAGCAAGCGCGTCTCCTGGTGGGAGCAGAACGAAGCCGTTGTCGGTTTCCTCAATGCCTGGGAGCTGACCGGTGAAGAAAAGTTCCTCGATGCTTCCTTAAAGTGCTATGACGCCATCGACAAGTATTTCGTCGATCACGTCGGCGGCGGCTGGTTCCCCGTTCTCGATCTGGACGGCAACAACGTGTCTCCCATCAAGGCCAACGGCTGGACCTGCCCCTACCACAACGGCCGTATGTGCATGGAGATCATCGAGCGCTACCGCAAGATCAAGGCCGAAGAAGAAGCCAAGTAATTGTAAATGTAGAAAAAACTGCATCGGGAGAAAAATCCCGGTGCGGTTTTTTCTTGATAAATTCCGTAAAATCGTATATGATGAATAAGGAAGGGAGGGAGATATATGATTTATCCGTATATGACTTTGAAGGATGAAACAGAGGTCGTTCATACCGAGATGAAGCCCGACGGTAAAGTCACCGTGTACTTTGAAACGCCGGATGAGAAGGATTGCTTCCACCATGCCACCTGCATCCTGCCGGATTATGAATGGCAGGACGTGTTCGGGTATTCCGAAGCAAAAATGGGGGAACTGAAAGGCTTTGTGAAGAACAATGCGCACCTGATTCTATCCCACTTTCGGGATGAGACGATTCTTCAAAACAGCATACTATGAAAAAGCCTTGAACCCTGCGAAAATCGGATTCAAGGCTTTGACTTTTTCTGCGATTTATTTCGCGTTCAGCTCCACCATTTTGATGAGGATTTCGGTGCACTTTTCCAAATCCTCCGTGGTGACATACTCAAACTTGCCGTGGCAGTTGTGTCCGCCGTCACCCAGGTTCGGGCAGGGGAGGCCAAGAGAGGACAGCCGTGCGCCGTCGGTGCCGCCGCGGATGGGGGAGGTCACAGGCTCCACGCCGCAGGAGCGGGCGGCGGAGTAGGCCAGATCAAGGATTTCCGGGTGCGGCAGGATGTATTCTGCCATGTTGCGGTAGGAATCCTTAATGACAAGCTCGATGGTGTTTTCGCCGTACTTGTAGTTCATGTATTCGGCGGCCTTTTTGAAGTTCTCCTTCTTGCGCTCCAGTTTGTCGGAATCGTGGTCGCGCAGGATGTAGTGTAGGGTTGCGTTTTCCACCTGGCCTTCCATGCCGACCAGATGCGAGAAGCCCTCGTGATCCTCGGTCAGCGCGGGAATCTCGCCCGCGGGCAGCAGAGCGTTGAACTCCATGGCCATCAGACAGGCGTTCTTCATCTTGTTCTTCGATCCGCCGGGATGGATGGAGAAGCCGTTTACCTTGACGGCGGCGGAGGCGGCGTTGAAGTTCTCATAATTTACGGTGCCGGTTCCTTCGCTATCCACGGTGTAGGCGAAATCCACGCCGAACTTTTCAATGTCAAAGTATTTTGTGCCGCCGCCCACTTCCTCATCGGGAGTGAATGCAATACGCACCTTGCCGTGGGGGATTTCGGGATGGGCGATATAATACTGCGCCATGGCGACGATCTCCGCGCAGCCCGCCTTGTCGTCCGCGCCCAGCAGCGTGGTGCCGTCGGTTATAATCAGGTGCTTGCCATAGTCGCCCGTCAGGCAGGGAAATTCCTTCTCGGTCATCACGATTCCCAAATCACGGTTCAGCACCACATCCCCGCCGTTGTAGGCGAGAACGGAGGTTTTCACGTCCTTGCCGGGCATTTCCAGCGCGGTGTCCATGTGACCTAAGAACCCGATCACGGGGCACTTTTTGTCGGTGGTTGCGGGAATGGTGGCGTACACATAGCCGTACTTGTCCATTTCCACATCGGAAAGGCCTGTTTCGGTCAGCTCTGCGGCAATGAATTTTGCCAGCTCCAGCTGCTTTTCCGTGCTGGGATAGCGGCTCTCGTCCTCGGCGGATTGGGTGTCAAAGGAAACGTATTTGAGGAAAATGTCGGTAACGCTTTTCATTAATAGACCTCCTGAGTGGTTTTGTTGCTTCTATTGTACCGCAAAAGAACGGTTTCTTCAAGGATAAATGACGGTACAGCCTTCTTTTTCAAGGGCATTTAGGGCGCAGGATAGGTTTTCTTCCTTGACCAGCACGGTGTCGGTGTTATAGGTGGAGAGGGCGAAGATGCTGATGCCCTCGCGTTTCAGAACGGCGGAAATGTCAGAGAGGATGCCGATTAAGGCAAAATCCAGCACGCCCGCGACGGAAAAGCCGCGCCATCCGTCCTCCCGGGCAAGGGTGCGTTTCGGGGTTATTTCCGTGCGGCAGACGAGGGACAGTTCCTCCTGCGTTTTGCCGATGAAATACAAAGATTCGGATAGGGGAAGGTCGGACACGCTTTCTACCTTGCAGACGGTGAGGGCATCAGGGAGCACTTTTAAGGTCAGATTCATGGGAAAACCTCCGTTCATCCATTTTGATTCTATAAATATTTCTGCGAGCCTGTTTGAAATCCCTTTTTTGCATTGACAGAATCCTTAACAAAGTATATCATTATGATAACAGAGGGCGAGAGATTCGCCGCAGAGAGAAAGGGGAACACTTATGAAGATCGTGGATATGAAAAGCGCAATCATCGGCAGCAACGTCTGTCTGCGCATCGTCACGGACAAGGGCATCGACGGCTATTCTCAGGTGGAGAATTTCAAGGAATACATCGCCGTCAACAACGACTATTACAAACAGCAGATTATCGGTTGCGATCCCACCGACGTGGAGGACGTGATGCGCCGCATCCGTCGCTTAGGTGCCTTCAAGCCGTGGGGCAAGTATGTATCCTCCATTGAAATGGCACTGTGGGATATTGCCGGCAAGGAAGCGGGTGTGCCCGTTTACAAGCTGCTGGGCGGCAAGGTGCGCGACAAAGTGCGCGTCTACTGCACCCGCTATCCCGGTCTCAAAATGCCCAACGAAGACCCCGGCAACAAGGGGCTGGAAGCCGAAGCCCGCGCCGAGAACATTCTTGCCATCCATGAACAGGCAGGCTTCTCCATCATCAAGTCCCCCGTGGCTTATCACAGCCCGCTGTTCCGCTCCAAGGCGGAGGACGTGACCGCCGGTTTCACCTACAATTCCTATCCCATGGTGCCCAAGTGCCAGTACCCGGAGAACTTCAACGGCTCCATGCTCACCACCAAGGGTCTGGATTATCTCATCAACTATGTCCGCACCATTCGCGAGAAGGTCGGCCCCGACATCGGCATTGCCTTTGACTGCGGCCCCGGCCTCATGGCTCCCGACGCTTTGAAATTCGCCAAGGGTGTGGAGGACTGCAACGTGATGTGGCTGGAAGACCTGGTTTCCGGCGACTACACCCCCTACAATCTGGCGCAGGTCTACCGCGACATTACCTGGAACACCACCACCAACATCCACACCGGCGAGCAGGTCTACCTGAGGCAGAACTACCGCGAGATGATCGAAGGCCAGTGCGTCAACGTCATCGGCCCCGACCCGGCGGATGTGGGCGGCCTTGCCGAGCTCAAGTGGATCACCGAGTATGCAAACCTGCACGGCATCTTAATGGCGCCCCACGGCGTGTTTGACGGCATCTTCGGCATGGCGGCCTTAACGCAGGTCTCCTGCACCCTGCCCAACAACTACATTGCCTACGAATACCCCAAGGGCGACCCCGATTGGTGGTATGACATTGTGAAGGGTCTGCCGGAAAACTTCTTCAAGGACGGCTTCGTCAAGGTCTGGGACGCGCCCGGCATCGGCGTGGAGTTCGACATTCCCAAGGCGGAGAAATATCTGGGCCCCGAGGACAAGGACTTCTTCATGTAAATCACATACAATAAGGGAGGCTCTGCGCGAGCCTCCTCAAGCTGTCAAAAAAGGTAAATAAGTGCATAACAAGACTTGAGATCATGCACAAAGAAACGGGATAGATTT
>DCHO01000040.1 GCA_002315655.1 Christensenella sp. UBA1750 | reverse complement strand
CTTAGGTTATAGAATCTTTACTACCATACCACATTATCCTCCGTTTTGCAAGCAAAAAGCCTTTGTTTTCAAGAAAAAGCACATATTCTTGCAAATAAACGATAACTATGCTATCGTAAGGCAAAAGGGGGATTTGAAATGCGGATTCTGAACAACACACTCATCTTTCTGCCAAAGGAGAACACGCAATGCCATGCTTCCTTTGTGCTGCCCAAACATGACGGAGGGGTGCTTGCCGTGTGGTTTCAGGGCACCAAAGAAGGCGCAGACGATGTGTGCATTTTCGGCGCGGAAATGGATGCACAAGGACATTTTGATACGCCCCGCCGCCTGTCGCCCGCAGACGGTGTTCCCCACTGGAACCCGGTGCTCTTTGAGGGAAAGGGCGGCGAAACCCTGCTGTTCTACAAGGCGGGCAAGCCCATTGCAAACTGGCACACGGAACTCATGCGCGACCCCAAGGGCGGTCTCAATTTCTGTGCCCCTTCGCCCCTTGTGCCCGGAGATGTGGGCGGCAGAGGCCCCGTGCGCAACAAAATCCTGCGGCTTTCCGACGGAAGCCTTCTCGCTCCCGCCTCCACCGAGCGCGGCAGATGGGTGTGCTTTTTTGACCGCTCCAAGGATGAGGGCGCAACATGGATGCGCACGGACGACCTTGCGCTGCCCGAGGGCGGCATCATCCAGCCCAGCCTTTGGGAGGATGAGCGGCACATCGTTCACGCGCTGATGCGCTCGGATCGCGGCGTGCTCTACCGCACGGATTCGCAGGATTTTGGTCGTACCTTCTGCCCGCCGTACCCCACGGACATCCCAAACAACAACAGCGGCATTGACCTGTGCAGGACGGAAGACGGCACGCTATACCTCTGCTGCAACCCTGTGACGGGCAACTGGGCGGCGCGTTCCCCGCTGTCCCTGTTCGTTTCAAAGGACAACGGCGCGACCTTCACCCTGCTTTCCCATCTCATCACACAGGCGGGCGAATTTTCCTACCCCTCCATCCAGTACAGGAACGGACTTCTGCACATCACCCACACCGAAGACCGCCGCTCCATAAGGTATTGGTGCATAAAGCCGTAAAATGAAGCACAGGACAGCCAAACCGAGTATGGTCAGGCTGTCCTTTTTGATTTATCTAATATTCAGAAGCTCCTGCGCCACATTCTTCTGCGAAGTCGGAAGGCTGAAATTGAAATGCAGATTGTCGTGCAGCGCCTTCACGACCTCTGCGACCTCCTGCGGGTTTCCTACCACGGACGCACCCTTGCCCGCTGCAATCACCTTCTCATAGACCTCTTTCCAGACAATGCCCGTGGGCGTGCCGTCCCCCGGCACCCACTGAATCGCATTGAGGTTCGGAAGCGCCAGCAGGGTATCCAAGTGTTTCAGCTCCCCTTTTCCGTCCAGATGGTAGATGGTGTTATTCAGCCGTCCGGTGTCGCGGTTGAGCGTCGGCAGCACAAATTCGCGGAACATGGGATTTCCGATCATGTAGGAAAAATCGCATTGCAGAATGTAGCCGGATTCCCGGTTCCACAGCCCCCACCAGTCGGTAACGCCGCCCTGCGGGGCAAGCACAGAGGCAAAATCGTTGTAGGCCGTGACCCATGCGCTTTCGGCCTCGCCCACCAGCCGCATAACTTCCTCCGGCTCGTCAATCAAAGCCATGAGCAGCTCCTCCGTACCCACGAAGGTCGCCACCACATCCATAACCCCGCCCAAGTCCGGCAAACCCAGCTTGACCAGAGTGCCCCAGCGTTCCAGCCCGGCGCGGTAGATGTCCTTGATGCGCTTCACCCACACGTTTTCCGGGTCGTAGTGCAGATGAATGTCCGCGATCTCCTGCTTCTCCTGCGGGAAGAACCACACCCCGCCGGTGCGGTTGTCCACCTTCGCCCCCAAGAACGCCGCCAGCGACCCGGGGCCGAAAGCGTCAAAGTTCACATAAGGGTAAGCGTCGCCCAGATACGCCCTTGTGGACAGGGCGGTGTCCAAGTCCGCAATCACATCCTTTGCGGGAATCGAAAAATCGTGACAGTTCGCCTGCCCAAGAACCCTGTGCAGATACGGCTTTTCCGGCTTGCGCACATCGCGCACCGTCACACACGCCAGCGGGCGGTTCAGCCTGTGCTCCCACCAAAGGGCGTGATTTTCCTCCACGCGCTTCATGCGCTCAAAAGAGAAATCAATCATGCTTGTTCCTCCTGTTTTGCAAAAAGCACTTCCCTTGAAAGTCCAAAGGAAGTGCTTTTGAATACTTTTTTATTTTGCGAACTCGGTTGCGCGGGTCTCGCGGATGACGTTGACCTTGATCTGTCCGGGATATTCCAGTTCCTTCTCGATGCGCTTGACGATTTCCTTCGCCATGAGCACGGAATCGGCATCGGAAACCTCCTCGGGCTTGACGATGATGCGCACCTCGCGGCCGGCCTGAATGGCAAAGGATTTTTCCACGCCGTCGAAGGAGTTGGCGATCTCTTCCAGCTTGGAGAGACGCTTGATGTAGCTTTCCAGCGTCTCGCGGCGGGCACCGGGACGGGCGCCGGAAACGGCGTCAGCGGCGGCGACCAGCACGGCCTCGATGGTGGTGGGCTCCACATCGCCGTGGTGAGAGGCGATGGCGTTGATCACGTCCGCACTCTCGCGGTATTTCTTAGCCAAATCGACACCGATCTGCACATGGGTGCCCTCAACGTCGTGGTCGATGGACTTGCCGATGTCGTGCAGCAAGCCCGCACGCTTGGCCAGCATGGGATCGGCACCCAATTCGGAGGCCATGGCACCGGCCAGGTTTGCCACCTCAATGGAGTGGCGCAGGATGTTCTGCCCGTAAGAGGTGCGGAACTTGGTTCTCCCGATCAGGCGCACCAGCTCGTGATGCAGCCCATGCACGCCGGTCTCAAAGAGTGCCTGCTCTCCGGCCTCGCGCATCTGCTGATCGACTTCTTTCTTGGCCTTTTCCACCATTTCCTCGATGTGCGCGGGGTGGATTCTGCCGTCGGCAATGAGCTTTTCCAGCGCAATGCGGGCAACCTCGCGGCGCACCGGGTCAAAGCCGGACAGAATGACGGCCTCGGGGGTGTCGTCAATGATCAAATCAATGCCGGTTGCGGTCTCAAGAGCGCGGATGTTGCGACCCTCACGGCCGATGATGCGCCCCTTCATCTCGTCATTGGGCAGGTTGACCACGGAGACCGTGGTTTCCGCCACATGGTCGGCAGCGCACTTCTGAATAGCCAAAGAGACGATGTTTCTGGCCTTTTTGTCAGCCTCGTCCTTGGCCTTGCTTTCGATTTCACGCACCATGACCGCCGCATCGTGATAGGCCTCACGCTGCACGTTGTTCATGATGATCTGACGGGCTTCCTCAGCCGTCATCTGGGCAATGCGTTCCAGTTCGGATTCCTGCTTGGCGCGCATTTCCTCCACTTCGTCCTCGCGGACTTTGAGTTCCTTGGTCTGTTTGTTGAGATTCTCTTCCCGAATCTCCAGGTTGTCCATTTTCTTGTCCAAAGTTTCTTCACGCTGAAGCAGTCTGCGCTCGGTGCGCTGAATCTCGTTCCGGCGTTCCATGAGGTCTTTTTCCATCTCGGTCTTTTCCTTGAGGATCTCCTCTTTGGCTTCCAGAACCTTTTCCTTCTTGACGGCCTCGGCCTTGGCGGTGGCTTCATCCACCAGCTTCTTCATGGCATCTTCCGTATGCCCGATCTTGCCCTCGATCTCTTTTTTCTTTTTGTTGCCGCCGAGGACAAAGCCGACGATGACGCCGACAATCAGCGCGACAACAACTCCAATGATCCAAAAAAGGTTGTCCAACTGTTTCACCACCTAAATTTATGATAAACAGTCATCGCCTAAGAGCGCAAACAAACGCATACCATTTTAAGGCACCCAAATGTCACAAAAGGCCGCAGAATTTCCCCAAATTCACACGCCTTCCCTGACCGCACCTTTTCTTGTAGTTTGCTTTCACATACACTCACATCAAGGTTCAAATATGATTTTTATAAACTTTATATTCAAAAAAGCATAGTCAATCCCAGACGACAACTGTCGCTGACTGTTATTTTATCGTTTTACCCCTGCATTGTCAAGAACACCTAAAACGCACATTCGCTATATATGAAGAAGTTTTTACGTTGTCTCAAAAATTTAACAAAAAATCGTGCACATTTCGGAACGATTCTGTCTCGAATGTGCACGAATGTGATTGACGCTTAATCAGTTCGCCCGACCCTCATGATGGGGATGGATGGGCTCGACGGAATTGACGTGCTGGGTCACATAGGTATGGTGGTAAGTCGGTGCCGCCCAGCGCACGGCATTGGTAATGACGGTCTGCACTTCCTTCTGGTAATACACCGGGAAGGTCTCGTGCCCGGGCTGGAAGTAGAAGATCCTGCCGCCGCGCACGAAGCAGCATCCGGAGCGGAACACTTCTCCGCCGGGATGCCAGGAGATGAAGACCAGTTGGTCGGGCTGGGGGATGAAGAACATTTCGCCGTAGGTCTCATCGTGGGGCACCTCGAAATAGTCCCCGATGCCCTGTGCGATGGGATGCTGGGGCGCGACCACCCACAGTCGCTGCATATCGCCGTCCTCGCGCCAGCGCAGGTTGCCGGAATTGGTGCCCATCAGGCGGCGGAAGGGCTTGGAGGCGTGGCCGGAGTGCAGACCGATGAAGCCCATGCCGTCATTGACGCGGGCGACCACCTTCTCCACCACGGAATCCAGCACCTCGCCATGCGCCATGTGTCCCCACCACAGCAGCACGTCGGTGTTGTTCAGCACCTCATCGGTCAAGCCGTTTTCCGGCTCATCCAAGGTCGCGGTGCGCACCACCATGTCCTCGTTTTTGCCCAGGAAATCGGCAATCACCTTATGGATGCCCTCGGGGTACACAGCCCTGACCTTTTCCTCGGCCTTCTCATGCCGAAACTCATTCCAGACGGTTACACGGATCATCGTTCATTCCTCCTATATTTATGATTTTATATGGTTTTCAGCAGCTCCGCCGCCGCATACGCGGAGGTCGCGGAGGCCACATAGGTATCCAGTTTCCGGTATTCGCCGTTGACGCACTCATACACGCCGCAGGATTCAAAGTAGGCAAGCAGTTCGGTCACAGCCTGTTTTGCCTTGGCTACATCCGTCAGCGCCAGTGTCGCACAGAGCCATGCGGCGGGCGTTGCCCAGAATGCGCCGTTCTGGTACTCGCCCTGCGGGTAAGGCTCAAAGGTTTCCTCCCAGTATTCCCCGGCGGGCAGATGCCGCAACTGTCCGAAAGACACCACCTCGTCATAAAGGGAAACCATGTATGCGGAAATGGCGGTTTTCTGCATCTCTTTCAGCGGGAAACCATTAAAAATAGCATAGCAGGACGCCCACAGGTCGATGTGTCTGCACTGTCCCGTGCAGGAAAGCAGCATTCCCGTTTCATCCGTGAAAATGTCCGCAAAGACGCGCTCAATGCTCCGGCTTTTTTCGGCAAAAACGGCTTCCTCCGTGCCGAACGCCTTTTCCAGCTTCGCAAGGTCGCAAAGTGCTTCCCAATAGAGCAGCGTTTCCATGCAGAGCTTTCCGCCCTTGCAGATCGTGTCGGTAAAGCCGTAGGGCGAATGCAGCGGCTCGGAATCGTTTACAAGGATTCCGTTTTCATCTACGGGAAGACACTCCATGCCCCGCACAAGCGCCTTTTTCCACTGGGAATAGAGCGTTTTCGCCCTCTCCGGCGCGATGTTCAGCAGCAGTTTTGCCGCCGCAAGGATGAGAAACGGCGCGTTGTCCAGATTGTCGTCCCCGGGAAACTTCTCCCCGCCCGCGTGATAGAACGCCTTGCCGGTCGCGTCCACCCGGTCGGGAATCCAGCCGTCACATTCCCTTGCACCGTCAATCAGATATTGAATGGCTTCCTCAATTTCCTTTTCCTCAAAGAGATCGCAGCACTGCGTCACCATGTAGGCAAAGTCCCGCGTCCATAGCGCCTTATAGTTTCCCATGCCGTCCGGCGTAAAGAGCTTAACCCCGCTTTCGGACACGATCACCGACCCTGCAATCAGCTTCCTTGCCGTCTCCTTTATGTTCAGCACCTTATCTCCCCCATTCCATTCCTTCGCTTTCATTATAATCCCGATTTTCCCGTTTGTATAGGAGAAAATTCACAAGTGAAAAATTGCATAAACGCATAAGTAAAAATTGCATTTTTCATTGACAAGCGCCTGGAAAAAGGGGTATATTTAAGTAAAGCTGAATTAAAGGAGAGCTTTCCATGATTTCCTGCAAAAAAGGCACTTATAGATATTCCTCCGGCGCGCTTTCCGAAGTGCCCTCCCGCGAGGGCTTTGAAAAGACGATGGCCTATTCCATCCTGACGGCGCACAACTTATCCGGCGACAATCGGAACCTGAAAATCCGCTTTGACGGCATGGCCTCCCACGACATCACTTATGTCGGCATCATTCAGACCGCAAGGGCGTCCGGCATGAAGAAATTCCCCCTGCCCTATGTGCTCACCAACTGCCACAATTCCCTGTGCGCCGTGGGCGGCACCATCAATGAGGACGACCATCTCTTCGGGCTTTCCGCCGCGAAGAAGTACGGCGGCATCTATGTGCCCGCGCATCAGGCCGTCATTCACCAGTATATGCGCGAAAAAATGGCGGGCTGCGGCAAAATGCTGCTGGGCTCCGACAGCCACACCCGCTACGGGGCACTGGGCACCATGGGCGTGGGCGAGGGCGGCCCCGAGCTGGTGAAGCAGCTGCTGGAAAAGACCTACGACATCGCCTATCCCGAGGTCATTGCCGTACACTTAATCGGCAAGCCCAAGCGCAGCGTGGGACCGCAGGATGTCGCGCTGGCGCTGGTCAAGGCGACCTTTGAAACCGGCTTTGTGAAGAACAAGGTGCTGGAATTTATCGGAGAGGGCATTGCCAATCTCTCCGTGGAGTTCCGCAACGGCATCGACGTGATGACCACCGAGACCACCTGTTTATCCTCCGTCTGGGAGACCGACGATAAAGTCAGGGGCTGGTACGACACCCATCAGCGTTCCGGCGAATTTAGGGAAATCCACCCCGCGGACGGCGCGGTATATGACGGCGTGGTGGAGATCGACTTATCCACCGTCGAGCCCATGATCGCCCTGCCCTTCCACCCCTCCAACGCTTACACCATAAAAGAGTTCCGCGCCAACGCTAAGGAGCTGCTTGCCAAGTGCGAAGATACGGCGCGCACCATGATGGACGAAAAATATCCCCTGCCCAAGCTCACCGACAAGGTGATTGACGGCGAGGTCTATGTGGAACAGGGCATTGTGGCGGGCTGCTCCGGCGGCACCTTTGAAAACATTATGACCATGACCGACATGATGCGCGGAAAAAGCATCGGTAACAACACCTTCACCATGTCCCTCTACCCCGCCTCGGGGCCGCAGATGATGGCCATTCTCAAAAACGGCGCGGCGGCAGATTTGGCGGCCTCCGGCGTGGTGCTGCGCTCCGCCTTCTGTGGTCCCTGCTTCGGCGCGGGGGATGTGCCCGCCAACGGCGGCCTTTCCATCCGCCACGCGACCCGCAACTTCCCCAACCGCGAGGGTGCCAAGCCCGCCAACGGGCAGATGGCCTATGTCGCCCTGATGGACGCCCGCTCCATCGCCGCCACGGCGATCAACGGAGGGAAATTGACCGGCGCGGACGAGATCGAGCTCCCCGAGGAAAAGGAATATACCTATGAATACGACCCCATCGTCTATGCCAACCGCATCTACGACGGATGGGGCAGGGCACAGGAAGATTTGCCCTTACGCTTCGGCCCCAACATTGCCGACTGGCCGGAGCAAATTGCGCTGCCGGAAAACCTCATTCTGAAGGTCGCCTCCGCAATCTACGACCCCGTCACCACAACGGACGAGCTGATCCCCTCCGGCGAGACCTCCTCCTACCGATCCAATCCCTTGAAGCTGTCCGAGTTCGCACTCTCCCGCAAGGACCCGAAGTACGTTTCCCGCGCCAAGGCGGTGCAGGCCTTGGAAAAGAGCCGCAGGGAAGGAAATCTTTCTGCGGAAGCCGAGTCCCTGCTTGACCTTGCCTCCTGCTGTGCCTCCGACACCGGCATTGCCTCCGTGGTCTTTGCCTTAAAGCCCGGCGATGGCTCCGCTCGCGAGCAGGCCGCCTCCTGCCAGCGGGTCTTAGGCGGCTGCGCAAACATTGCCGCCGAATACGCCACCAAGCGTTACCGCTCCAACGTGGTCAACTGGGGAATGCTGCCCTTCATTTTGAAGGATGCCGCCTCCTTCGGCATCGCCCCGGACGATGTGGTCATCGTGCGCGGCATCAAGTCCGCGCTTGAAGCCGGCAATACGGACGCAATCCCCGCAACCCTCCTCCGAAGCAACGGGGAAAAAGCGGAAATCAAGCTGTCTCTGCCGGGACTGACCAAGGATGAGCGCGACATCATCTTAAAAGGCTGCCTCATCAACTATTACGCCGGTTAAACTTCCCCGAATGCTTCCGCTCCGTTTATGGGACTTCAAAAAACAACACACGCAAAAGAGAATCCCCTGCAGCCACACGGCTGCAAGGGATTCTCTCAAGCTATCAGAAAAGGTAAATAAGTGCATAACAAGACTTGAGATCATGCACAAAGAAACGGGATAGATTT
>DCHO01000041.1:63385-63861 GCA_002315655.1 Christensenella sp. UBA1750 | reverse complement strand
AATAGGTACGGGCGCTAACCAGAGACCCCCACCCCTGCAAGCCGCTTTGCGGCTTGCAGGTGTGGGGGTCTCTGGCCGCGGGAGCCCTCGACGGGCTCCGGGGACTCCCTCAGTCTTGAAGATGGGATAAATCCCATCTTCAAGCCAGCTCCCCCATAAATGGAGGAGCCAAGAGAAGCCCCCTTCAGGCGCTACGCGCCAGCTTCCCCATCTGCGGATGGGGAAGCCTACCGCCTGCGGGCGGGAAAGGAACGAAAGAATGAAGACTGAAAAACGAATATTGAATAATAAGGAACGGGAGGACTCCCTCAGTCAGCCTTGACGGCTGACAGCGTCTCGGCGGTGAAGGTATCGGGGATAAAACAATGCCTCCCTTGCGGGAGGCATACAGGCTGTCAAAAAAGGAAAATAAGTGCATAACAAGACTTGAGATAATGCGCAAAGAAATGGGATAGATTTCACAGAGGGTGCGGGAG
>DCHO01000041.1:52520-63281 GCA_002315655.1 Christensenella sp. UBA1750 | reverse complement strand
AATTCTGTGTCAAAGAACGAAGTTCCTTGACACACTGAATGCCTCCCTTGCGGGAGGCATTGCGATCGGTTGTGTATGAGATTACATTAAGGAACGATACAGAGCGGCGATCTCCTCGACAGAGGTGTCGCGGGGGTTGCCGGGGCGGCAGGCATCGGCGTAGGCGGATTCGGCGAGGAACTGCACGTCTTCTTCCTTGAGGATGCCCTTAAGGTTTGCGGGGATGCCCACATCGGCGGAGAGCTGCTTCACGGCATCAATGGCGGCCTTGCGGTATTCTGCCTGAGTCATGGAGTCTGCATCCTTCACGCCCATGGCCTTGGCCAGAGCCAGATACTTTTCGCCGGAGCATTCGGCGTTGTATTCCAGACCCGTGGGCAGGATGATGGCGCAGGCAACACCGTGGGGGGTGTCATACAGGGCGGACAGACCGTGCGCCATGGAGTGCACGATGCCAAGACCCACGTTGGAGAAGCCCATGCCGGCGATGTACTGTCCCAGAGCCATGGCGGTGCGGCCGGAGGGCTTGTTGGCCACGGCGTCGCGCAGGTTCTCGGAGATGAGGCGGATGGCCTCTAAGTGCATCATGTCGGTCATTTCCCAGGCACCCTTGGTGATGAGACCTTCGATGGCGTGGGTGAGGGCATCCATGCCGGTGGCGGCGGTAAGACCCTTGGGCATGGTGGACATCATGTCGGGATCGACTACGGCGACCTCGGGAATGTCGTTGGTGTCCACGCAGACGAACTTACGCTTCTTTTCCACGTCGGTGATGACGTAGTTGATGGTGACTTCCGCGGCGGTGCCGGCAGTGGTGGGCACGGCGATGGTGAACACGGCGTGCTTCTTGGTGGGGGCAACGCCTTCCAGAGAGCGGACATCCGCAAACTCGGGGTTGTTGGCGATGATACCGATGGCCTTGGCGGTGTCCATGGAGGAGCCGCCGCCGATGGCGACGATGCAGTCGGCGCAGGACTCGGCAAAGGCGGCCACGCCGGCCTTCACGTTTTCAATGGTGGGGTTGGGCTTGATCTCGGAGAAAACGGAATAGGGAATGGCGGCCTTGTCCAGCACTTCCAGAACCTTGCCGGTGATGCCGAACTTGATGAGGTCAGGATCGGAGCAAACAAAAGCCTTCTTATAGCCGCGGGCATTGAGCTCATTGCCGATCTCGGCGATTGCGCCTGCGCCGTGGTAAGAAATGGTGTTAAGAACAATACGATTTGCCATGGGAATTACCCTCCTTCATGTTGATTAACGGTTTTTCAAAACAGGTTATCTTTCCCTGTCCTGTGTAAATTCTATACAGGGTGGAAAAATTCCTGCAAATGGGTTAGAATTTTTGTAACGAAAGGACGGAAACGCCGTCTAACCTCATGAAAGCGGCGGAAAGGAGGAATGCGGATTGGACAGGGACACAATATCAAGGCTGTATGAAACCTACTATATGCACGTTTATTCGTTTCTGCTGACCAAGTGCCGGGACAAAAATCTTGCCGAGGAACTGACGCAGGAAACCTTTGTCAAGGCGTTTGCCAGCGAAAGCGACTATCGCGGGGAAGCGAAGGAGCAAAGCTGGCTGTGCGCCATTGCAAAGAACCTGCTTTACGATTGGAGCCGGAAAAACGCCCGGTTTTCCGAAATGCCGGAAGATGTTCAGAGCGATGAGAACATAGAGAAGGAGCTTGTCCGTGAGGATTCCGCGTTCCGCATCCACCTTGCGCTGCACGCCCTGGAGGAGCCTTACCGCGAGGTGTTCGAGCTGCGGGTGTTCGGGGAGCTGTCGTTTCAGAAGATCGGCGCCATCTTCGGAAAGACGGAAACCTGGGCGCGGGTGACCTTCCACCGGGCAAAAGGAAAGCTGACGGAAAGGATGAGGGAAAATGACACTGAACTGTGATGTGATACGCGATCTGCTGCCGCTGTATGCGGACGACATTTGCAGCCGGGAAAGCAGAAAGATCGTCGAAGAACACATCAAAAGCTGCGAAAAATGTCAAAAGGAATTGAAAAGTCTTCAAAATGACGAAATCACGGGAAAACTCAATGAGGAAAAGGAGGGCGTTGTGCGCCGGGAAAAGAAGCGGGCGAGGCGGGCGGCCTTCACGGTGGGGCTGGTGTTTGCGGCGATCTTCTCCCTGCCGGTGCTCATCTGCCTGATTGTGAATCTGGCGACCGGGCAGGGGCTTTCGTGGTTCTTTATCGTGCTGACTGCGCTGTTGCTGGCGGCTTCGCTCATTGTGGTGCCGCTGATGGTGCCGCGCCGCAGGCTTCTGTGGACGCTGGGCGCATCCACAGTTTCGCTTCTGCTCCTGCTGCTCACCTGCGCCGTTTATTCGTCCGGGGACTGGTTCTTCGTGGTGTCGCTGTCGGTGCTCTTTGGCATCAGCGTGATCTTTGCGCCGATTGTCGCAAACCGTGAACCGCTGAAAGAGAAACTCGGGAAGAACCGCTTCCTTGCCGTGTTGGGCGCGGACACTTTGCTTTACGCCGCCATGATGCTTTCCATCGGTCTATATACTCATCTGCCCGGCTTTGGACGCATAGTGTTTTTTCTCACGCGGCCGGTGCTTGTGCTGCTTTACGGCATTGCGCTCATCTGCCGCTTTGCACGGGGACGCCGGAAACGGTGAGGTGCGGTTGACAGATGTGCCTGTCTGTGTTATCTTAACCACTCAAGAATTAAAGAAAGGCTGATTAACATGAAAAAGAAATTTGCGCGGATATTTTGCCTGCTGTTCATCCTGACCCTGCTTTCCGGCTGTTCGGTGAAGAAACTGCTCTCTACCGTGTCCGGGGAGAGCGGACAAACCGAAACCGCCGCGCAGAGCTATTCCTCCGGCAACGCGACCTTTACGGAGCCGGTGCAGGAGCTGAATCTGGATTGGGCGGCGGGAAGTGTAGAAATTACCTATCACGACGAGAGCACCGTTATCATTGAGGAAACCGCGAAGGAGCCGATTGCGGAGAATAATAAGATGGCCTATTCTCTGGAAAACGGTGTGCTGGACATTCGGTTCCGCTCGGACTTAGGCAGTATCACCTGCCCGGCAAAGACGCTCCGTGTGACGCTGCCGAAAAATGTCACGCTGCAAAAGGCGGACATTGATTTGGCTTCCGCCGGACTTACGGCTTTGGAGCTGCTGACGGAAAAAGCGGAGGTCAGCTCGGCCTCCGGCAGCGTGACGCTCTCCACGGCGGCGAAAAAGGTGAAGATTTCCTGTGCATCGGGGGAGATCGACTTCACTCACACCGGGGATGCCGAGAACATTGAGCTGGAAACCGCCTCCGGGAACATCACGGCAAACGTTTGCAATGCGGACGATCTGGAAGTGGATTCGTCCTCCGGCAGAATCCGGCTTTCTGCGGACACAGTTCAGGAGATGGAGATTGATGCGACCTCGGGAAAAGTGGACTGCACGCTGAAATCCCAATTTTCCGAGTGCGAGATCAGTTCTGCTTCCGGCGGCATAACGCTTCATCTTCCCGAAAACGCCGACTTTGCGGCGGAGCTTGACACCGCCTCCGGCAAGATTTCTTACGACCTTCCCATGACTGTGCAGAACGGGAAATATATGGCGGGAAACGGCAGCGCGGAGCTTGCGGTTTCCACGGCTTCCGGCGACATTGAAATTTGCAAAAACAAATAGAAAAGCCCACCCGATTTCTCGGGTGAGCCTAAGGAGCTTCCTGTGATTGTCGCGGGAAGCTCTTTGTTTCTCTCTACTTCTTTAATGAGATTTCTTCCAGATTCCGCGAAATGAGGTCGCTCTTTTTCGCGTCCGTGATGGCAACGGTCAGATCGCCCACGGTGTTGATGAAGGCGGTGGACTTGGAAAGCACGGCTTCCATGAGAATGTAGGAGCAGAGCAGGGAGGAATCAATGCCCAGATAGGTGAAGATGATGAGGATTCCCAGCAGCAGGGAGCCGGGCAGGTTGGGCGAACCCAAGGACAGGAAGATGACGACCAGCACTAAGAAGAAGCCCTGCATAAGGGTCAGATCAATGCCCGAGGAGAGCACCACGACCATGGTGAACAGACCCAACAGGGCGCAGTTGGCGTCCATGTTTTCCTTCGCGCCTAAGGTTAAAATGTTTTTGAGATACTTGACCGGGATGCCGAACTTTTCATTGAGTTTGCGCACATTGTAGGGTATGGCGGTCTGGTTGGAGCCGATCTTGAGGTTTTCCTTGAGCGTTACCCGAAGAATTTTGCAGATGGCTTTGGGATTGAGCCCGTTGAGCAGCAGATCCACAATATAGAGCAGCAGAATGATGATCAGTGCAATGAAACACAGGATCAGCAGAACAATGTAAGGCTTGATGGCCTTAATGCCCATGCTGATGACGATGTCCGCCGCAGCGCCGAAGGCTGCAAGAGGCAGGAAGAAATACACAATGTCCAGCACCGAGCAGATCAGGTCTTTGGCGTTCTCAAAGAAGTGGAAGATCGGGCGGTGGTATTTGCCCGGACGGCTGGCGGCAAGCCCGAAGGCCGTGGCCAGCAGAATGAGCGGCAATGGGTTGGAGTCAATGAAGGCCTGCAGCAGGGAGGATGGCATCATGCTTAAAATGAAGTCCTTTAAGGTGAGTTGCAGTGCAATGCCGTTTTCGAGATTATACAGGGTGGAAAGCGAATACCCCAAGCCCATTTTCATGGCGAGGTTCGGCAGAATGAAGCCGATGGCCAGGGCAAAAACGGAGGTGGTCATCATGGAAGTGACCACGGAGCGCACGTTGAAATCCCGGTTCAGGGAATCGTTCAGGGTCAATATGGTGGAGATGAAGCACAAAAAGGACACGGGCGCGGCGATCAGCTGCATTCCGTTGGTGAAAAGCTGCTCCACCGGAACGATAAAGTCCGTGACAAAGCGCGAGTTCGGATCGCAGCCGCCGGAGATGATGTTGACCAGCACGCCAAAGAGAATGCCCAGCAGAACCGCATAGGAGCCGTAACGGAACGAGGCCTTGGAGGAATACTCCGCATTGATGGCCACATGGTTGACAGCTAAACGGTAGCTTTGCTGCACCCGCTCGCCGAAATCGCGGTAGCGTGTGTGCTTTGTTTCCAAAATCAGCGCTTTTCCGCGGGAATAAACATGAATGGCGCAGCGGCGGCCGTACTGCCTGCACACAATGCGGATGGCGTCGCTGCCTTCCAGCTGAATGTGAATTTCGGCCACCACCTCGGCTAAAATCGCCCGGCTTTCGGCGGATTTGTCCGCAGGTTCGCCCCAGGCGCGCTGGATTTTCTCAATCTCTTCCAGCACCGTCGGCAGTGCTTCCGGCGTTGCGATGGTCAGCTTGTAGCTTTTCAAGGGCGTTCCCTCCGCATACACTTTATTGCAGTAAAGTATAGCATAAACCTTGTCTCTTGACAAATGATTTTTGATGCACAATACTGTTGATGAGTCAGGAGGATGAAGAAATGCGGTTTTTGATAGAAAATATACCATGTCTGTCCCTGAAAGGCGATACAGATATGGCGGTTCTGTTCGTTCACGGGAAAATGGGCTGCAAGGAAGAAGCCGTTCCCTTTTATGAAAATATGAGTGGAAGGGTTTCCGTTGTAGCGTTGGACTTGCCCGCCCACGGCGAGCGGAAAAACCGGGGCGAGACATTGACTCCGTGGGCGGCGGTGCCGGAGATTTTAGCGGTTTATGAATGGATGAAGACGCGGTTTCCGCGCATTTCCGTCCGGGCGAACTCCGTCGGCGCGTATTTCTCCATGCCGGCTTTGGAAAAGGAACCCATCGAAAAAGCCCTGTTCGTATCGCCCGTCACGGATATGCAGAAGCTTATCGAAAATATGATGGCTTGGGCAACCGTGACCAAGGATGAGCTGCGGGAAAAGCGCGAGATTCCGACAGCTTTCGGGGAAACGCTGTCCTGGGACTATTATGCGTGGGTCAAGGCGCACCCGATTGTCTGGAACGCACCCACGGAGGTGCTCTACGGCTCCAACGACAACCTGATTTCCCAAGAGATGATTTCCGCCTTCATGCAGGGCAAAAACCGCCGCCTCACTGTGATGGAGGGCGGGGAGCACTGGTTCCACACGGAGGAACAGCTGGCGTTCATGAAGGCTTGGGAGAGAAATGTTCTTTCGGAATCGCAAAAATAGTCGAGAAATAAAACCGCTTTGCCTGCTATACTGGTCATGCGCAAGGGGGAGAGGACATGGAGGATAAAATTTTCGCGGTACAGCGTATGCAGGACTACATCGAAGTGCATCTGGAAGAAGAAATCACGCTGGGGGATCTGGCGCAGGCGGCGCGGTTTTCCCCATGGTACGCCCATCGGCTCTTTTGGCAGGAGACCGGGCTGAACCCGGCGGCGTACATCCGCAAGATGCGCCTGTCGCAAGCGGCACGTTCCATCAAAAGCGGCGTGTCCGTGCTGGATGCGGCGCTGTCCGTGGGCTTCGACAGCGCGGACGGCTTCACCCGCGCCTTTCGGAAGGAGTTCGGCATAAATCCCGCGCAGTACGCGAAAAATCCTGTTCCCATCGGCCTTTTCGTCCCCTACGGCGTGAAATACAGAGAAACGGCAAGGGAGAGTCAGCCTATGGAAAACCTGCAAAGCGTGTTTATTCAGATCGTCACCAAGCCCGCAAGAAAGTGCGTCATCAAGCGCGGCATCAAAGCAGACAATTACTTCGACTACTGCATGGAGGTGGGCTGCGATGTGTGGGGGCTGCTTACCTCCATGGATTCTATCTCCGGCGAACCGGTGTGTATGCTGCTGCCGAACAGCCTCATTACCCCCGGCACCTCCACCTATGTCATGGGCGTGGAAAAGCCGCTGGATTTTGCCAGTGTGATCCCCGAGGGCTTCGATGTCATTGAGCTGCCGGAAAGCGATTACCTCATGTTTCAGGGCGAGCCCTTTGATGAGGAAAAATACTGCGATGCCATCGAAGCCCTGCACATTGCCATTGACCGTTACAACCCCGCCGCCATCGGCTATGCTTGGGACAGCACCCAGCCGCGCATCCAGTTGGAGCCCATCGGCACACGGGGCTACATCGAGCTTATGCCCGTGAAAAAGGCGTGATTTCCTGCGAAAAGGAATATAAGTCTTCGCATGAGTAACGTCACCTGTATCATTGAGGCAGTCCATAATAGTGAAAAGGAATCGATTTTGTGGCCGATTCCTTTGTGTGTTTTTGGTTATTTGAGCAGGCTTCTGAAATTTTCGACCCGGTGGAAGGTCTGATAGTTCGCATCGTGGAAGTTACGGGCATGATTCAATGCGGTGCGGCAGAGGAAGATGAGGTCGTTGCCCTCGAACATAAAATCGACATACTGGAAGCCCACCTGTTTGGGGTCGCGGTCGCGGAAGTCCAGCAGGTCGCAGACTAAATCCCAGTGCTCCATGTCGTCCGACTGCATGAGGGAGAGCAGGTTTCTGTCGCCCTTGTGTTCTTCGCCCAGGATGCGGCTGATGATGGTGAAATATTTGCCGGAAACCTCATCTTTTTTGATCATAAACTTGGAATTGTTGCCGGGGAGCGCGATTGCGTGGGAATAGGTAAGAGGGGCATCGGGGTCGTTCTCGTTGACTTCGTAGGCTAAAACCAGCCCCCAAGAGGGAACGGCATTGCCTATGTTGTACCGCATGACGTTGTAGAGCTTGCCGTTCGGCGCGACAGCCAGCGTGCCCTCGATGTTGCCCCTGGCCTCGCCCTGCGCCACGCCTTCCCATGTGGGGTCGTATTTGAGCGGGGCGGAGAAGTGCCAGTTTTCTGCGTTCATCAGGTCGGCGTTTTCGTCAATGCTCATCACCATGGCGGCGTGGCAGTATTCCGCATTGCCCCAGGAGCCCCATTCCAGCGTTTCATAGAGCCGTCCGTTGTGGCAGACGATGTTCTGCGGGTTCTTGTGTACGCCGGAGGAACCATGCTTGCCGTTTGCACCGCGCAGCAGCACCGTGGGGGTGCAGAAGGTGCGTCCGCCATCGGTGGACTTGCCGATGAGCAGGTCGCCGTACTCGGTGGAGCAGGAGAGCATATAAATGTCGCCCTTATGCCGGAACAGCTTGCCCCAGAAGCAGGGCATGAGTTCGGTTACATATTCCCAGGTTTTTCCCCCGTCCGCGGAGCGGAAAACAAGGGTCAGGTTCTGCGGATAATCGCCGGAGAACACGTCCATGGAGGAAAGGTAGGTGCCGTCGTCCAGTTTCAGCAGGGAGGGCGAGCACAGCGCATGGCCGGAGAAGGAATAGCAGTTGTCCTCGGGGTGCAGGTAGTTGACCACCGTGCCCACGCTTTCGCCCGTGCGCGCCAAGCGGATGCGGCTGTGCTTTTCCCCGTGGGAGACCTGAAATTCGTAATCGGTGTCGGTGACAAGATTTTCGACAGTGAAGGAACAGGCCTTGGTTTCCCCGGCGGGCAGGAAGGCTTCTTCGCCTCTCTTGCGATAGACGATTTTATAGGATTCGTCGCCCTCGGTTTCCAGCCAATACAGGCTCACGGAATCCATGGTGGGCACGATGCGGCAGATGTACGGGTCGCCCACGTTCCAGAGAAAGGGCGTATAGGGGCGATAGCTCCATGTATTGATGCCTTTCAATTACTTTCCTTCTTTCAGCATTTCGGTGAGTTTGTCGGTGGCTAGCTTCATTTCCCGCATACACAGGCGGCCATAGTCGGTGAGCTCCTCAGACTTTCGATTGCGGGCGAGGTTCTCCGTGGGGATGCCGCAGAGGTTCATGTGGTACTTGGCGGTGAGGGGGTAGGGAAGCCCCACCTCGGTAAAGCCGAAGGTTCCGATGACGGACTGTACCAGCGCCGCGGTTTCGGGCTGCTTGTCCCAGTTGTGGCACAGCCAGGAATAGAGATAGGGGTGGAAGTTTGCCATGATGCCGCAGTAGCCAAGCCCGCCGTCCTGCATGGAGGAAAGCAGGGTCTGACAGTTGGCGTTGAGCAGCTTGAATGGAGTTCCGGCAAGCTGCCGGGCGCGGGCTTTGAGCATCGCGGGGTCGCAGCAGGTGTCCTTCATGTAAGTAAAGCGCCCGGTGGATAAGCACCAATCTAAGATGCGCGGCGTGACGAGGCGCTTGTAGGGGCGCGGGCACTCGTATAAGCCGAGCTTTACGTCCTTCGGCAGCTTTGCCAGAAGAATTTCGGCATTGCGGATGAAGGTGTCGTCGCCCTCGTTGTTGGGGTCAAGCCGGTTGGTAATGAGAATCAGCGCATCGGTGCCGCTTTCCGCGATGGCGCAAAGCTCTGTCGCCTGATCTTCCATACTGTCCGAAACGTGCCCGGAGGAAACCACGGTAAACCTTCTTCCGTGCTGCTTTTCCAGCTTCTTGGCTCTTGCGTAGACCAGACGGTTCAGATGCACCCGCTCTTGCAGAGAGAGAAAGAAAATCTCGCTGGACTGGCACACGGAAAAGATGCCGTCCAGCCCGTTTTCAAAGTACCAATCGACATATTTTTCGGCGGTGTCGTAATCGACGCTGCCGTCTTTTTTGTAGGGGGTAATCATCGTGACGAAGGATTCCATAAACTGTTTGCTCCTTTGCTTGCATTTGCGTTTAGAATAGCATATTTTCGGGCTTTTCACAAGAAAAGAATGGGACAAACAGAGCGGAATATGATATACTGAAAACCAAATAATCGGAAGGGGAGGAAAAGCGCATGAGTGATTATTCCGATATGCTTTCCATGCCAAGACCGCAAAGCCTTTCGCACAAGAAAATGCCGATAATCGAGCGGGCGGCGCAGTTCCTGCCCTATGCGACCTTGGGGGATTATTTTGATTCGGTGGAGGAACAAAACCGCATCACGGAGCTGCAAAGGGAGCTTTCCGAGCAGGACACCGAGCTTTTGAACAGGAAGCTGCAGGCGCTGTCGAAGGGCGATGCCGTGCGCATCACGCATTTTGCGGCGGACAAGAAAAAAGAGGGCGGAAAATACATAATTACAGCAGGAACGGTTCGGCAGGTCGACCCGGTCTATAGGTGCATTTTCCTGAACAATGCCGAATCCATCGCCTTTTCGGACATTCTGAACCTGGAAACGGACGAATAAACAGGCATAAAATGGTAGGAAGTTATGAAAAAGACGTGCACAAAAGCCTGATTTTTATCCGTGAAAAATGATTATCTTTTTTCATTTATTTCATATTTATACTTGCCATTTTTTGCAAAATTATGTATAGTATATTTGTTCCATTATGAATATGCCGATACGGCTTAGGAGGACAATGATCATGAATGAATCCATCTTCAGAAAGAAGAGTATTGACCGTATTTCTTCCCCCGAAGACCTGACCAGCTATATGAAGGTTGCCAATCCCGGAATCTGGCTGACGGTCGGCGCAATCATTATTATCCTCATCGGTGCGATCATCTGGGGCATCTTCGGCCGCATGGAGAGCACCGTGAACGGCGTCGGTGTGGTTTCCGGCGGCAAGTGCGTCTGCTTCGTCAGCGAGAGCCAGGTGAACAAATTGGAGCCAGGCCAAACCTTACGCATCGGTAACACGGAAACGACCGTGGAAGAAGTCGCGTCTTCTCCCGTTCTTGCCGAGGAAGGGCTTTCCGCTTATGCCATGCACATGGGGTCTTTCTCCAACGGCGAATATGTTTATCCCGTCACCTTTACCGGGAATGTGGAAGAGGGCAACTATAATTGCGTGATCGTTATTGAGAGTGTTTCCGCGCTGTCCTTCCTGTGGAACTAAGGAGGCACCCTGCATGAGCGACAAGAAGAACAAAATGAAAAAGCCTGTCACAAAGGGCGTAACCAAGGT
>DCHO01000041.1:13098-52450 GCA_002315655.1 Christensenella sp. UBA1750 | reverse complement strand
CTTGCCTATTACGGCAAATGGATTCCGCTGGAGCAGGTGCGTGTGGACTGCGGCGTGTCCCGTGACGGCAGTAATGCCATGAACGTCATCAAGGCGGCGCGGCATTACGGTCTCAAGGCCTCCGGTTTCCGCTATGAACCCGAAGCGCTGCGGGAAATGGGCACCTTCCCCTGCATCATTCACTGGAACTTCAACCACTTTGTCGTGCTCGACGGCTTCAAAGGCGACAAGGCATACATCAATGACCCGGCAAAGGGCAGCTATTCCGTGCCCATGAAGGACTTTGACGAGGCCTTTACCGGCATCACGCTGACCTTTGAGCCTACGGATGCCTTTGTGCCGGACGGCAGACCCAAATCGGTCTGGGCGTTTGCGAGAAAGAGACTGATCGGCTTAGGTTCCGCTGTGGCCTTCATCACGCTGACCACCGTGATCACCTCCCTGCTCGGTATCATCACGCCGATTTTCAGCCGCGTGTTCTTGGACCGCCTGCTCACCCAGCAGAATCCCGAATGGGTGATGCCGTTCATGTTTGCGCTGGCCGGGGTTTATATCCTGCAGGTCATGCTGTCGCTGCTCACCACCTCGTCCATGCTGAAAATCAACGGCAAAATGTCGGTCGTGGGCTCCATGTCCTTCATGTGGAAGGTGCTGCGGCTGCCCATGCACTTCTTCTCTCAGCGCATGGTGGGTGATGTGCAGTCCAGACAGAACTCCAACTTTTCCGTTTCCAATACGCTGGTCAACACCCTGGCGCCGCTTGTGCTGAACACCGGCATGATGATCTTCTACCTGGTCGTCATGCTGCGGTATTCCTGGATATTGACCATGGTCGGTATCGCCAACGTGATCATCAACATGGCCATCTCCCAGTTCATTTCCAAGAAGCGCGTCAATGTGACCCGTGTGCAGGCCAGAGACGCGGGCAAGCTCTACGGCACCACCGTTTCCGGCATTCAGATGATGGAGACCATCAAGGCTTCCGGCGCGGAGGACGGCTTCTTTGAGAAGTGGTCGGGCTATCAGGCCTCCGTCAACAAGCAGACCGTCAATTTCTCCCGCTTAAATCAGTATTTGGGTCTCATCCCCGGCGCGGTTTCCGCCATTTCCTCCATGCTGATTCTGGGCATCGGCGTTTACCTGACCATGCAGGGTGAGTTCACCTTAGGTATGATCACCGCCTTCCAGGGCTTCTTCGCTTCCTTTATGGCGCCTGCCACCTCCCTGATCACCGCCTCCCAGACCATCACCGAAATGCGCACCCAGATGGAGCGCATCGAGGACGTTATGGAGTATCCCACGGATGCGAACCTTTTCGAGAACACCGATCAGGAGCAGGAAATGGCCAAGCTCTCCGGCAGCATCGAGATCAAAGATCTGTCTTTCGGGTATTCTCCGCTGGATAAGCCGCTCATCGAGAACTTCAATATGAAGGTCGAGCCCGGCCAGCGCATCGCCTTTGTCGGCGCTTCCGGCTGTGGCAAGTCTACGCTGTCCAAGCTGATTTCCGGTATGTATCAGCCCCGGAGCGGCGAGATTCTCTTTGACGGCAAGCCCATCACGGAGATCGACCATTCCGTTTTCACCGGCTCGGTCGCCGTCGTCGATCAGGACATTATCCTCTTTGAAGACACCATTGCCAACAACATCAAGATGTGGGATGATTCCATCGAGGACTTCGAGATGATTCTGGCTGCCCGCGACGCTCATGTTCATGATGACATTATGGATCGCCCCGAGGGCTACAAGCACAAGCTCATTGAAGGCGGTAAGGATTTCTCCGGCGGTCAGCGTCAGAGACTGGAGATCGCCCGTGTGTTGGCGCAGGATCCCACCATCATCATTCTGGACGAAGCGACAAGCGCACTGGATGCCAAGACGGAATACGAGGTGGTCAATTCCATCCGCAACCGCGGCATCACCTGCATCGTCATCGCGCACAGACTTTCCACCATCCGCGACTGCGACGAGATCGTGGTGCTGGATCACGGTCATGTTGTGGAGCGCGGCACGCATGAGCAGCTCATTCAGAATGAAGACGGCTACTATACCAAACTGGTAACGAACGAGTAAAGGAGGGGAAGCGGTTATGGGATGGTTTGACGAACAAATCCGGCAGCGCAAGGATCATGACCAGGAGGTCTTTGAGCAGTCCTTTGACGAGGCAGCCGGTGCGGTACTGGGTCGCCGCTTCTCTATGGACAGCGACGACGCCAAAGAGGCCGCCGATCGCATACTCCAATATTTCCACATTGACAAAATCGTGATTCCCGAGGAGATCACCGACCCGGAGGATCGTCTGGACTATTTGTGCCGGATGTCGGGACTCATGATGCGCACCGTCAAGCTGGAGGAGAACTGGTATCAGGATGCCTTCGGCCCCTATCTGACGCTGCGTAAAAAGGACGGAAAGCCCGTAGCATTGCTGCCAAAGGGCTTCCAGAGCTATCTTTACTACGATGAAGGCGAAGAGCGGCACATCAGGATCGACAAGAAGAACTGTGATGAGTTCGAGTCCGACGCCATGTTCTTCTACCGTCCGCTGCCGCCGAAAAAGCTGAATCCCGTGGATCTGATTAAGTTTGCGATCCACTCTCTGTCGGTTATGGACATTGTGCTTATGCTCATCATGATGGGCGTATCCACTCTGCTCGGCTTGCTGACACCTAAGCTCTCCTATTTCCTGTTCTCCACGGTCGTGGAATCCAAGAGCTTATCCCTGCTGCTCTCGACGCTGCTGTTCATGGTTTGTGTCAATCTCTCCACCCTGCTGTTCACGGCGGTTCATTCGCTCTTCTCCGAGCGCACGGGCACCAAGATGGATGTGATGGTGGAAGCGGCAACGATGATGCGTATCCTGTCGCTGCCCCCGACCTTCTTCAAGAAGTATTCCTCCGGTGAAATTTCCCAGCGCATGAACTATGTGAGCTCCCTGTGCACGCAGATGGCCAGCATGGTCTTCTCCACGGGTCTGACCTCTCTGTTCTCTCTGGCGTATATTTCCCAGATCTTCAACTATGCGCCCACCTTGGTGGTGCCTTCCCTCATCATCATCGCCGCAAACCTGCTCTTCTCCGCCATGACGACGCTGTATCAGATGAAGATCACCCAGAAGCGGATGCAGATCGCGGCGCGCAACTCCGGCATGGGGCTGTCCGTCATCACCGGCGTGCAGAAGATCAAGCTCTCCGGCTCCGAAAAGAGAATGTTCGCCCGCTGGGCGGAGGGCTTCTCCGAGGAGACCCGCATCACCTACAATCCCCCGCTGCTGCTCAAGCTCAATACCACCTTTGCGCTGATTATCTCTCTGGCCGGTCAGTTCGTGCTGTATTTCATGGCCATTCAGGCGAAGGTTGATGTGGCGGAATACTACGCCTTCCAGACCGCTTACGGTATGGTGGCGGGCGCTATGTCCTCTCTGGTAGCCATTGCGCTTTCCGTGGCTGACTTAAAACCCTCTCTTGAAATGGCGCGTCCCATTCTGGAAACCGTTCCCGAAAACGGCGAAAAGATGCAGAATGTGGAAAAGCTCTCCGGCACCATCGAATTGTCCCGTGTCTCCTTCCGCTATGACGATACCATGCCCAACATCATTGACGACTTCTCCTTGAAGATCAATGCGGGGCAGTATGTCGCCATTGTCGGCAAGACCGGCTGCGGCAAGTCCACCTTAATCCGCCTGCTGCTGGGCTTTGAAAAGCCGCAGAAGGGCGCGATCTACTACGATGGAAAAGACCTGGCGGAACTGGACAAGCGCCAGTTGCGCCGCAACATCGGCACTGTCATGCAGGACGACAAGCTGTTCATGGGCGATATTTTCTCCAACATCGTCATCTGTGCCCCGCGCCTGACCCAGAAGGAAGCGTGGGAGGCGGCGGAATTGTCCGGTATTGCCGATGACATCCGCGCCATGCCCATGGGAATGTACACCCTGATCTCCGAAGGCTCCGGCGGCATTTCCGGTGGTCAGCGGCAGCGGCTGATGATCGCCCGCGCCATTGCTCCCAAACCCAGAATTCTGATCTTTGACGAAGCGACCTCCGCTCTGGACAATATTACCCAGAAGAAGGTTTCCGAAGCGCTGGATTCGCTCAAGTGCACCCGCATCGTCATTGCCCACAGATTGTCCACCATCGTTCACTGTGACCGCATCTTAGTCATGGACAAGGGCAAGATCATTGAGGATGGCACCTATGAACAGCTCATTGAGAAGAACGGTTACTTCGCTGAACTGGTTGCAAGGCAGCGTCTGGACACAAAAGGATAGGATCTTCCTATGAATGAGTTAAGAAAAACCGAGATTTATCAGCAGTATTATCCTAAAGTGCTGGGCTATCTGAACGGAAAGCTCAACAGCCGCCACGATGCGGAGGATCTGTGTGCTGACGTGTTTGTCAAGGTTTATTCTCACATTGATGAGTTTGATGAGAGCAAGGCTTCCATTTCCACTTGGATTTATACCATCACCCGCAATACGCTCTTCGACCATTTCCGCACCAACCATGTGAGCGCGGAGATCGACGAGACCTACAAGGATGACAGCGATGTGGAGGCGGAGGTCTGCAGCAACGAGACGCTGGAGGAGCTGGCGGACGCATTGGAACAGATTCCCGAGCGGGAGCGCGACATCATCATGTTGCACTATTATGACAAGGTGCCGCTGATGGAGATCGCAGACCGCATGGGTGTCTCATATAGCTATGCCAAGGTTCTCCACAAAAAGGCATTGAGCTCACTGGGAAAATTCATGCAATAGAAGAATACATAAAAAGAAACGGTATCGGCTGATTGTTTTCAACCGATACCATTTCTTTTATGCTCATTTATAAGGAGACTGTGACTTGTGTGCCAGCGGTCACAATGAGCAGCGCTTCGCCCTCCCAGGTGCGAATGTCGTCCTTTGCAAATGGCAGGATTCTGTCGGGCTTGGGGTCAGCGTTGCCCGCAGCAATGAGACTGCCGTCTTCCGTTTGAACGGAAATCCGCCCGTCTGCGTTGCGCACGATGTTGCCCTGCTGATCCTTCAGCACCACATGGAGGAAGTCAAGAGTTTCGTAGGTTTCGCGGCAGATTTCGGCCTTTTCCGCCTTGCCGGGGGTCACAAGGGCGCATTCCTGTCCGTTTGCAAGGGCTTTGAGCGTGCCCGGCTCGTAGGGAATCACCGCATGAGCGATGAACTTGTCCGTTTTCACGGTGGTAACTTCTTTCCCGTTTAAGAGGAACGTGACTTCCTCTGCGCGGGCGAAGCAGTAAACGTCCACAGGTGCGCCGGGCTGCGCATAGTCCCAGCCCTCCCGAATGTCTAAGAAGTGCCAGCCCATGCCGCCGGGGGTCTTCCCGTGAAATTGGGGCGGCATGGTAAAGAGCGCGGGCTTCGTTTTGTTGTTCCATAAAATGTCACGGTAAACGCCTTGCGGGCGGGTGGAGCCGATCAGGTCAATGTCCGCGTCAAAGGAATGAATCCACGGGTATTTTGCGGCAAAGCTCCAGCTTTCGCCGGGGTTGTCCTCATAGAAGACGCGCCCGATGCCCGCTTCGCCCAAATAGTCCACCGCCGTCCAGATGAAATCGCCGATCACGTTGTCGTTCTCCACGGTTTCCTTCCAGTATTCGTAGGTGTTGATGGAGAAGGTCTCTGTGCCGATGATGAGCCGCTCGGGGTATTTTTCTTTGTCGTAGGCATAGCGCTCCAGCAGGTAATTGTAACCCATCAGATCAAGGGAGGCGCAGAAGCCCTCCGTCTTTTCGGCAAAGAGGTCGGGGGCAAACTGCGCCTTTTGCACCGGGTTGTTCTCGTTCCCGCCAAAGACCCAGTCGCGGAAGGTGCCGTTATCTGGAGATTTGATGTTGTTAAGGGCGGAGGTGATGGGGCGGGTATCGTCCAGCGTGAGGATGGCTTCCCGCAATTTTGCCGCCCACTTGTGCCCTTCGCTTCTGCCGTCCCGCTCGGCGATCTCGTTGCCGATGGAGTAGGAGAAGACGGAAGGATGGTTCCGCGCCGCCAGCACCATGAAAGATATGTCTTTCTTCCAGAAATCTTCGAAATACAGGTGATAATCGAGCATCTTTTTGCCTTCGTTCCACACGTCAAAGGCCTCGGTCATCACGAGCATCCCTTCCTCGTCACAGGCGTCAAGCAGCGCACGGGAGGGCGGGTTGTGCGCGGAACGGATGGCGTTGTAGCCTAATGCTTTCAGCTTTTGCACCTTGCGGCGTTCCGCGTCCGCAACAGCGCACGCGCCCAAGATGCCGTTGTCGTGGTGGATGCACCCGCCGTGCAATTTTATGACTTTTCCGTTGAGCTTCATGCCCACACGGGGGATGTATTCTATCGTGCGGAAGCCCACGGGCAGGGTCAGCGTTTCTTCCCCGGAGGTTAAGGTCAGGGTGTAAAGATAGGGTTCCTCCGGGCTCCACAATTTGGGGTTCTGGAAGGTGATGGTTTCCCAGCCGCTTGCGACCTGTGCGCCGGTTTTGTCCGTCAGCACGGTGGAAACGGAGCCGTCGTGCAGGATTTCGATCTGGCCGATGTCCTCCTGCACGGTGGCCTTCACCTGCACAGCCCACGGGGTCAGATTCCCGATCCACAGTTCTACGCAGCGATACAGCCCGCCGCCGGAATACCAGCGGGTCGAGGGCTGGCGGCTCTGGGTGAGGATGCGCAGGGTGTTTTCGCCCTCATGGACGGCAGAGGAAATATCCAACAGATACGGCGCATAGCCGTGGGGATGGTGCGCCAGATGGTTGTTGTTCACGATGTACTCCGCGTTCATGTACGCGCCGTCCACATAGAGCTGAACCTTCTGTTTTGCCTGCTGCGCGGTCAGGTCGAAGGTGCGCGTGTATTCGCCCATGCCTTCGCCGAAAAAGCCGTTGGAGGAGGTGCCTGCGGCGTTGGGGTCGCGGGGGCGGTCAATGATGTAGTCGTGGGGGAGATCGACGGAAACGGGCGCTTCCCTGTGCCCCTCGTCGCCGAAAACGAACTGCCAGTTTTTGTTGAGCTCTATTTTTTGCATCTTTTTTCCTGCCTTTCGTGTTCCTATTTTGCGTAAAGCTTAACACAGAAAAGCATTTCCGTCAACGGTTATTCGGAAATCGGCTGCCATAATTGCCAATAGCCGTCCGCCCAAACATAGTCCGGCAGAGCGGAATATTCCGCGTCGGTCTCCGTCCCGGGCAGCAGCATTCCCAATGCCGTCACTCTGTTGTCCTCCGTCTCCACGCCCAGCAGATAATGGTCGGGCGTGTCTGCCATGCCGGAAAGGGGCACCTTCACACAGGTGCGGTTTTCCGCGCCGCCCGGGGTTGCCGTTACGGGGAATTTCTCGAACAAATCCACCATCGGCCAGGAACGCTGCGGCCAGTAGACCGCCCGAAGCGGCTCCGGCACATCCCCTTCGGGTTCGGTCACAAGGGGCGTGCGCAGTTCCTGTTCCACCTGCTCAAAGCGATCTGATTCGGGAGCGAAAACGCCTTCCGCCTTTTCCGCGACGACGGATACAACTTCCGAAACCGGCTCCGGCTGGAGCGCGGCGGGGGTTTCTTCCGTCCGATTCAGCTCACGCAGAACCGCTTGAAGCTGCACCGCCTTGCCGTTCCCCATGACCGCCGCAAGCGGGATGTCCTTTATCCCGTTATCCTCTCGCACCACGGCTAAAAGGGACGCTTGCGCCACAGTCTCCGGCGAAACCGTTGTTGTGAGCCCGCCGCGCCCGGTGGAATCGAAGCGCAGGATGCCCAATTCCTGCAGACTGTTTTCATGAACCAGCGCGGCATTCACGGTGGGAATCGCCCCGAAGCCCTGCACCACCACGGAGAGCCGCAAAGCCCCATCGCCGTTTTCCAGCCGCGCATAGCCCGATTCCCGCCCGTTTCCCGTTTGCCGAAGATAGATAAACCGCCGATTTTCCATCAAAAAGCCCCTCCCGCATCAAAGTTTTGCTAAACTCTATGCGAAAGGGGTTTTGATTATTCAAAATCAAGTCGTTTCTCTCTCAATGACACTACCCTGCAAAACGTAATGGTTGCAGGCGGGCATTTCGCCTTCCATCATACCAATCAGGGAATCAATGGCCAATGTGCAGAATTCTTCGATGGGGTCGCGGATGGTGGTCAGGCGTTTCAGGTTGTAGCTGGCAATCAGCAGATCGTCGTGCCCGATGACCTTCACATCCTCCGGCACGCGGAAGTTTTCTTCCATGAGAGCGCGGACGCAGCCGATGGCGAAACGGTCGGTGTTGGCGCAGATGCCGTCAAAGACGCGCCCGTCCGCGATGCACTGTTTTGTCCAGTTGTAGCCCTCTTCTTCTTTCATTGCCCCGGCGGGAACCACAAATTCATCGGTGTTCTCGATGCCGTAGGCTTTGAGGGCACGGATGAAGCCTTCCTCGCGCCCCGGGATCATGTTCGTAATGTAGGGACGACGTGTGGGAAAAAGGATGCGCTTGCAGCCCTTTTTGAGCAGATGCTCGGCGGCCATGTAGCCGGATTTCACATGGTCGGTCTCGATGACCACGGTGCAGTCGTCCATGAGCTGCAAATAGGACGGCGTTCTGCCGATGTAGACCTTGGGCAGATCACCTAAAATCTCGCGCTGGTCTTCCCTGGCGCCGAACAGAAAAATCATCCCGGAGACCTTGTGCTGGGTCAGGGTCTTGATGTAGGCTTCCTCGCGGGCGGGGTCGCCTCGCGTGCCGCAGACAAAGGTGGCATAACCCAAGTCAAACAGCCGTTCTTCCAGCAGCTTTACGATGTCCGCCAAATGCTGGTTTGCCAGATCAGGGTAGAGAATCCCCACGGCGGGCACGCGCTTGGTGCGCATGGATTGGGCGGAAATGTCCGGGCTGTAATGGTAGCGGTCAATGACGGCCTGTACGCGCTCCTCGGTCTCCTTGGAGAAACGCCCGTTTTTGTGGATCACGCGGGAAACCGTCGCCACGGAAACCCCCGCTTCATCGGCAATCTGCCGCAAGGATACCGCCTTGTCGTCCATGAAAAGCACCTGCCTTTGCCTTTGTTGTCCCTATTTTAGCAGAAAAATTCCGGTTTTTCAACCGTTCAGAGCGTGTTTGAATAAAAGGATAGATTCCCCTTTTCACCGATGCGTTCCAATATGATTTCCGTGATGCAAGTGGTGCGGTGGGGGTTCAAGGGAGGAATAAGCGGAAAAAATCCGGGAAGAGAAGAATACTGCACTCGTTCAACGGAATTCCGCCTTTTTTGAGATGGCGTAGAGGAACAGAAACTGCTGGGCGATGCCGGAGCAGTCTCCGAAATGGGCGATGGCCTGCTGTTTGAGGGCGCTTCTGCTGCCGGAAAAGCCGTACCATTGGGTTAATATCTTCTCCATCCAGGTGTCCACGGGAAAAGCCCGGTTCTGGTTGCAGGCAAAGAGCAGCACACAGTCCGCCACCTTTTCACCCACGCCCCTGAAAATGCGCAAGGCTTCGGCGGCCTGTTCGTAGGGGAGGGCGGAGAGAGAGGCGTAGTCGAAGCCGTCCGCCATGCGCAGGGCGGCCTGCCACAGATAATCCGCACGATAGCCTGCGCCGATGGAGCGGAGCCGGTCTTCGCCCGCGTCCACCACCTGCTGCGGCGTGGGAAAGGCGTGGAGACCGTTTTCGTCTTCTTCCCCGATGGCGGAAAAGCGGTCGACCAGACCCGTGATGCGCTTGATGTTGTTGTTGGATGATAGAATGAAGCTGCACAGGGTCTCGAAAAAGGGCTGGCGCAGGACTTTCAGCCCGGGGTAGAGGGCGAGCGCGTAGGACAGGTGTTCATCTGTGGCGCAGAGCAGGGAAGCGTAGTTACGGCCAAGGTCGAAGTAGCGCGCCCAGAAAGCGCGGTCGGATACTTCAGCACCGTGGAGAAGGAGTGCATTGTCCTGCGTTTCTGCGGCGACGGCTTTGCCTTCCACGTTGCCGAAATAGAGACCATTTTCGCCCCTTTTCCAGCGGAAGGTCTGCCCGCAGAAAAGGGTGTGCTCCAAGTTCACTTTTGCGTGTTCAAATTGCAGCATGGGAATGCTCCTTGAAAGGAAAGAAATAACCACCCGCCCGGAATCGGACAGGTGGTTTACTTCACATTAGGAATTATTCAGCGGCGACCTCTTCCTTGGGGTACACGCTGACCTGCTTGGAATCGCGGCCGAGGCGCTCGAAGCGCACAACGCCGTTGGCGGTAGCAAACAGGGTATCGTCCTTGCCGATGCCTACGTTCGTGCCGGGGTGGATCTTAGTGCCACGCTGACGAACGAGGATGTTGCCGGCCAGAACAAACTGACCATCCGCACGCTTGGGTCCTAAGCGCTTGGCTTCGGAGTCACGACCGTTACGGGTGGAGCCCATTCCCTTCTTATGAGCGAACAACTGAAGGTTCATCATTTCGTATTCATCTCCGTTCTGATATGGAGTACGCGGACGAATTGCGGAACGCCCGCTAAAATGTCTTCAAGGCCGCAGACCATGGTGCGCAGAATCACTTCGCTGTCATGGCTTGGGTTTTTGAGCTTCACTTCAAGCAGTGGCTCATCGCCCTCCGCAATGCGGCTTTGAGTGGTGGGGTCGTACTTTTGAAGTCCCAACAGGGCAGTCTGGGTGATGGCGGAAACCGCCGCACATACAATATCTTCGCCTTCCTCGCCATAGCCCGAATGGCCGTGGGCTTTGAAGCCGACGATACAGTCACCCTTGTGGAACACTTCTACGGTCGTCATGGGACTTAGCCGATGGTGATCTCAACCTTGGTGAAAGGCTGACGATGACCTGCACGACGATGGTAGTTCTTCTTGGACTTGTACTTGTAGATCATGATCTTCTTTTCCTTGCCGTGAGCAAGAATCTTGCCGGACACCTTAGCGTCCTCCACGACAGGAGCACCGATCTTGACCTCGCCGTTGTCTTCCAGCATCAGGACGTCGAAAGAAACGGTTTCACCGATAGCAGCGTTCAGCTTCTCGACGAAGATCACATCGCCGTTCTGAACCTTGAACTGCTTTCCGCCAGTCTTGATAATCGCAAACATCTCTGGGAGCACCTCCTCTACCCAATCTCGCTGATGCGGGTTTAGCCGTTTTGACACGGATAATTGACGACCCTTCTCATGCGGCCTTTTTATTATACAGGGGTTGTGTGTCCTTGTCAATGCAAAAACGCGGTTTTTGATGGTTTCTTTTGCGTTAATATTTCCCTTATTTCTCAAATTCTGTCAGCATTTTTGTGCGCTTGCCGAAGGTCACGGTGTAGGTCTCCCCGGCGATCATTTCCTGTTTGTCTTCGGAGGATACTCCCAGCGTGACGGAGACTTCGGCGGAGACGAACTGCACGGAATTTAGGGACTTATTTTCGGAGCCGTCAAAGACGCATTTGCCCGTGAAGCGGGAAAAATCGCGGAGAATCAGGTCTAAGCTGTAATAGACCGAAAGCCCGAGCCCAAGCAGTCCCAGCACGGCAAAGAAGACCATCTCGTATTTGGCGACCTTCTTTTTGTCGTTTTTCATTTTGCGGGAGGAATATTTGGTCAGCATGAGAAACAGCCCGCAGAGCAGGGCGGCTACGATGCCGGGGTAGAAAATGCGATAGACAATGCCGCTCATGCTTCCTCCTCCTTTGCCGTTTTGCCGATGACGGGGGCAACGTGATAGTCGTTTGGCCCCATGGATGAAATGACGGTGCATTTTGCGTCAAGGTCGGGAGCAAGCTCCTTTAAGGCCGCCATGACAGCAGGATTGAGCTTGATTTCGATTGTGGCTTTGCTTCCCGAGGCCTTCTGCCGCCGATACTCCCTAAGGGCTTTGCGTGCGGTAAATTCCGGCTGAATGACGCGCCCGGTGCCCTCACAGACGGGGCAAAGGGTTTGCAGCGTGCCGGAGAGCTTGGTGCGCAGCTTGCGGCGGGTCATTTCCACAAGCCCCAAGCCCGTGAAGCCCACCACGTTGGTGCGGTTTCTGTCGGATTTAAGGGCGGTTTTGAGGGCGGAGAGCACCTTTTCCCGGCTTTCTTCCTGCTCCATGTCGATAAAGTCAATGATGATGATGCCGCCGATGTCGCGCAGGCGGAGCTGCCGTGCGATTTCCACGGCGGCCTCGCAGTTGATCTTGATTAAGGTTTCCTCCAGTTCGCGGCTGCCTGTGAACTTGCCGGTGTTCACGTCGATCACCGTCATGGCCTCGGTGGGGTCGATGTAGAGATACCCGCCGGATTTGAGCCAGACCTTGTGCTGCAACGCCTTGTCCAGCTTGCTCTCGATGCGGAAGGTGTCAAAGATGGGCATGGAGCCGGTGTATTCCTCACACCTGCCGCACAATTCCGGCGCGGTCACTTGGAGTGCGTCCATCACGGTTTCATAGGTCTCATGGTCGGGGAGCAGAAGACGTTCCGTGTCCTCGGTCAGAAGGTCGCGCACCACGCGGACGGTCAAGGCTGCGTCCTGATAGACACAGGCGGGGGCTTTGGCGGTTTTGCCCGCCTTTTCGACGGTTTCCCATTTGGCACACAGCGCGTCGATGTCCGGCTTTAATTCCTCCGCGTTCATGCCTTGGGCGGCGGTGCGGAGGATGAGACCGTAAGATTCCGGCTTGGCCTTGAGGGCTTCGCCCCGCAGCCGTGTGCGCTCCTCATCGTTTGTGATGCGGCGGGAAACGCCGATGTAGTTGTCCTGCGGGGTCAGCACCACATACCGTCCCGGCAGCCCGATGTGCGCAGAGACCCGCGCCCCCTTGTCGCCGTCCGGCTCCTTGGTGGCCTGCACCAGAATTTCCTGATTGTTCTTGACGGCCTTTTTTGCGGAAAGCGCGGCTTTTGCTGTTTCGTCCGCCTGTCCGCCGAAGGTGAAGTCCCGGGCATCCATTTCCGCGTCCCCCAAGAACAGAAAGGCGTTTTTGTCCGTGCCGATGTCCACAAAGGCGGCTTGAATGCCGGAGACGACATTTTGCACCCTGCCCTTGTAAATGTTGCCGGAAATCTTTTCCGCGCCTTCCTTTTCCTGATAGAACTCGGCCAGATTCCCGTCCTCCAGAACGGCGGCGCGGGTCAGTCCCGGTTCCCGGTCAATGATGATTTCCTTTTTCATTTCAGGGTTCCTGCGCCTGCCTCAAAGAGCGGGATGCGTCCCCTCTGCCCGTTTGCGTAAAAGCCCGTGCGGACGGAGGAAAAGGGTGTGCCCTCGCACAACGCCTGCATGAACAGATCGACTTTTAAGCAGTTGGCGTTTGTGTTTTCCAGCACCGCTAAGATGGTGGAGGTTTCGCCGTCAAAGGAACAGGAAAGGTCGTGAATCATCGGGCGGATGTTGACGGTCTTTGTGGTGGTTTTGGTGCGTTTTTCGGTGAGGATTTCTTCCGAATTGCGCAAAACATCGACCTTCTCCGTCAGGTCGATTCCCTTAACCTTGATGGTGTATTCCGCTTCCTTCATAAGTGCCATTAAAGCGGGGGCTTTGTCGTCAATCAGCGCGGCCTTGTGGCATTTGAGACCTTCGGGCAGGGCGGCATTTAGCTTTTCGACAAATTCCTCGGGGGAAATCTCGGCTTCCATCTCCACATCCAAGATTTCGCAGGTGGAGTTTAAGCCAACGGACAGGGCGGTGGCGAAGGAGAGGTTCACATGGGGATTGAAGCCCTGCGAGTAGCGCACCGGCAATTTGGCGCGGCGCAGGGCGCGCTGCATGGTGCTTTGCAGATCAAGATGCGAAAACCAGCTCATGCGCCCCAATTTTTCAAATTCGGCGATCATTCTCATTTCCCGCACACCCCCTTGCAAAACTCACGCATTCCGCAGTTGTGGCACTGCTTCCGGCAGTCGGGAGAAACCTGCGCATCCAGCGCCTTCTGCCATTCGCGTTTCAGGAAATCCTTGGTCACGCCGCAGTCGATGATGTCCCACGGCAGCGGGTCGTTAAGGTCATAACGATGATAGGCGAACTGGTCGCAGGTATAGCCGCAGTCGGCAAAGGCCGCCATCCAATTATCGAAATTGAAGGTCTCGCTCCAACCGTCAAAGCGGCAGCCGCGCTTGAAGGCCGCCAGCAGTACGGCGGACAGCCGCCGGTCTCCTCTTGCGAAGGCCGCCTCCAAGAAGGAGAGGTGCGGCTCATGCCAGTTGAAGATGACGGAGCGCATTTTGAGCTTGTCCTTTAAGTACATCTGCTTGCGCTGCAGCTCCGCGATGGTGTTCTGCGGTTCCCACTGGAAGGGCGTGAAGGGCTTGGGCACGAAGGACGAGGCCGAAACCGTGACGCGCAGCCCTTTCTGCCGAACTTCCTTCGGTATGGCGAAATATTCATCCAGCGTGGCCTGCGCCAGTGCCGGAATGCCGTCCAAGTCCTCGTCGGTCTCGGTGGGCAGACCGATCATAAAGTACAGCTTCACGCCGCTCCAGCCCTTTGAGAAGGCGTCGCGGACGGTGGAACGGAGTTGTTCCTCGGTCACGCCCTTGTTGATGGCGTCCCGCAGCCGCTGGGTGCCCGCCTCGGGGGCGAAGGTGAGACCGGTCTTACGAATCTGCTGGGTGGATTCCAGCGTATCGGACACATCGGAGTCCACGCGCAGAGAGGGCAGGGACACCGCCACCCGGTTGCAGCCGTGTTCCTCCACCAGCTTTTTCGCGAGTTCCGGCAGGTGGGAATAGTCGCCGGCAGAGAGGGCGGAGAGGCTCATTTCCTCATAGCCTGTGGAGGAGAGCAGCTTCCGCGCCAGTTCCAGCAGCTTTTCGGGGCTGCGCTCGCGCTGGGGACGGTAGAGCATTCCCGCCTGACAGAAGCGGCAGCCGCGTGTGCAGCCGCGGGCGATTTCCAGCATCACGCGGTCGTGGATGATCTCGGTGAAGGGCACGATGATCTTGTCGGGATAGTCGGCGGAATCCAAGTCGGGAATCACGCGCTTTTTGACCACTTCCGGTACATCGTCGCGGATACGTTTCGTGCCCAAGAACTTACCGTCCTCCGAAAACTCGGATTCGTAAAAGCGCGGCACATAGTTGCCGTTCACATTGGCCATTTCCAGCAAAAATTCTTCCCTTGTGCCGCCGCGTTGTTTCCAGGCGTTGTAGTGCTCGCACAGCTCTAAAATCTGCTCCTCGCCGTCGCCCACCATGAACAGATCGACAAACTCATGCAGCGGCTCGGGGTTGAAGGCGCAGGGGCCGCCGCACACCACAAAGGGCGCGTTTGCCGCGTCGCGCTCCTTCCACGTCAGCGGAATGTGGGCAAGGTCGAGCATATTTAAGATGTTGGTGTAGCTCATCTCATATTGCAGAGTGAAGCCCACAAGGTCGAAATCCTTGACCGGGGTGAAGGTTTCCAGGGAATAGAGCGGAATGTCATGTTCCCGCAGCTCCTTTTCCATGTCCACCCACGGCGCAAACACGCGCTCGCAGTAGAAATTGGGGTTTTTGTTGAGAATGTGGTAGAGAATCTTCATGCCGAGGTGCGACATTCCGATCTCGTAGGTGTCCGGGAAGCAGAAGGCGAACCGCACGGCAATGGAGGCGGGGTCTTTTGCGCACATATTGACCTCGCCGCCTGTGTAGCGGGCGGGCTTCTGTACCTTGGGAAGCAGGGGTTCTATTTTGTCGTAAAGCAATGCTTTGTCCTCCGAAATTATTCTTCGCCCATGGCCATGGAGACGACCTTGCGCAGGTAAGAGCCTTCGGTCACGATGCCGCCTTCCAAAATATCCTTTTCCGTAAAGGCCGCCAGCAGCACCTCCCGCGCCTTGTAGCGTTCCCGGTCGTAGACGATGTGGATCACGCCGTTTTCGTCCTGCTTACCGTCGGGATAGGAAATCTCGTCCCGGGTGTCCAGCACAAGGCAGCCCTTCCACGACAGGCCTTCATCCTCGGATAGTTGTGCCACTAAATTGTTGCGCGTGGTGAAGCCCTGCTTTCCTCTGGTGCCGTAGCGGAAATTCATGTGATTGACCAAAAGGATTCTGCCGGATTTGAGCCGCCGCACAAAGAAGCGGGAGTTGGGGCCGGAAATGCCGGTGTCCCAGCCGGGCGTCCAGGTGATGCCGCCGTCAAAGGAATAGCTTTCGCCGATGCCGAGCTGCGTGCGCACCAGCATCCACAGCCGCCCGTCCTTGAGTTCCACCACCATGTGTTCGTCAAAGGCGCGGTCGGGCACGTTCGCGCCGCCGAGATAGGTAAAGGTCTTGCCTTCGTCGCGGGTCACATAGACGTTGGAGCCGATTTCCCGGGCACATTCGGGGTGTTCCTCGGCGGGGTCAAAGAAGTCCAGCGTCCACAGTGCACAAGGGAAGAGCCAGTCGCCGTTTTTGCACACGATGGGCTTGTTCATCATGAGGCCGTTGGCGATGCGCCGGGGCGCGGAGAAGACCGGGTCGTCCGCGTCAGGATCATCGCAGACTATCGCCCACACGCCGTCGCGCCCGTCATAGTTGTGGAAGGACTGCGTCCAGGTGCACCACAGCCGCCCCTTGGGGTCAATCCACAGGCAGGGGTCAAAGCAGCGGATTTCCGGGTTTTCGTGCTCGATCACATAGAGCGCGTCCTCCCAATTTTCCTTCGGCTCGTTCTCAAAGCCCCGGGAGAGCACCACAAAATTGCCCGCTTCCTCGGTGTGCAGGCCGGAATAAAAGACGATGTAGGTGCGCCCGGCCTTTGTGCGCTCCATCGAGGCGATGCCCTGCCACAGCCGCCCTTCGGCCTTGTATTTAAGCGCTGTCGGTTTATGCAGTATTTGCGCGGCTTTCATAGCCATTTCAGACATAGATGTTATCCTCCGTGATTGCGCATAATCTTCCTTTATACAGTATAGTTTTTTTGCGCCGGTTCGTCAATAAAAAAACTCCCGTTCCACGCAAACCTGCGTGAAACGGGAGCGAAATCGTCTGATTTACACCACATGAAGACCCTTGGGGTTGACCATGCGCATCTTGTGACGGATGACTTCCTTGCAGCCTTCTCTGGCGTCCACCAGCATGGTGAGACCGCCCTTGTTGCCCTTTTCCTCGTAGGACTTGATGATGCCGGAGCCGAGAGCCAGGTTGAAGTCGGTAAAGACGTTGAACTTGGACATACCTTCAACGGCGCATCTGCCGAACTGCTCATCGGGGATGCCGGAGCCACCGTGGAGAACCAGAGGCAGATCAAGCGCGGAACGCAGCTCCTTCAGTCTGTCGAAAGCCAGATTGGGTGCGGACACATAGGTGCCGTGGGCGTTGCCGATGGAGACCGCCAGAGAGTCGCACTTGGTTCTCTCGACAAACTCGATGGCCTGCATCACGTCGGTGTAGTTGTCGGGGTTGGAGATGTCCTCCAACTTGGCCGCGGAGCCGACCTTGCCCAGCTCGGCTTCTACCACGATGCCCATCTGGTGTGCAACGCGGACAACATCCTTGGTGATGCGGACGTTCTCTTCAAAATCGTAATGAGAGCCGTCGATCATAACGGAACGGAAGTGCTTCATGCGACCATAGCAGATGGAGGCGGAGGGGCAGTGATCCAGATGCAGGGCAACGGGAACCTTTGCCTTCTCGGCGTAATACTTGGTGACCATCTTGGAGACAGCGGGATCCATGTTGGTCTCAAAGCCGAAATAGTGGCCGATGATGACGGGCATACGTTCTTCCTCGGCAACCTCAATGCACCAGCGGATCATTTCGTAGTTGATGCAGTTGAACATGGGGGTGCCGTAGCCTTTTGCAAGACCGTCTTTGAAGATTTCCATCGTAGAAACGTAAGGCATATTTGTACTCTCCTTTTTTCGTGAGATTGATGATGTGTATATTTTAGCAGATATAGCGGGTTAATACAAGTAAAATCTAAGAATTTATAAGTTTGTGTGGCAAATTGGCCTTGGGTCGTGTATAATAGATACAGCTTGAGAAACAGGGCGGAGAGGAAACCTATGATCGGGAACAAAAAGATTATCATGTGCACCGGGCATTCTCCGGATAAACCGCTGGTTTATGTGCTGCGGGGAAAATACGGCGATCTGCTCATCGACACGGGGAGCATTCACAATACGCGACAGATCGACCGCTGGATCAGGAGTAACGGCTTTTCCATCAAGTGGGTCTTTCTCACCCATGGACACTTTGACCATTCGTGGAGTGCACGATTCCTGAAAGAAAAGTATGGCGCAAAGATAATTATGCACGAATGTGACCGGGAAATTCTGGGCTCAAAGGTGATCCGCCCGCTGACGTCCACCTCAGAAAAGGGAAGGAATATGGCCATATTGGGAAATAAGGCCATGCAGGTTAATACCGCTCCCCCGTGCGACGTGGATATTTACTTAACCGATCGGGACACCGACGCGCTGCACAAGCTGGGCTTTGATGAGGAGGTCGTGATGCTCCACGGGCACACCTTGGGCTCCATGGGCATTCTGCAAGGGCGTGTGCTCTATGCGGGGGATGCGATCTCCGCAAAAAAAGGCGAGTATTACACTGCCTTTATCGGGGAGGACGTGAAGGAGATCTACCGCAGCGAGCTCAAGATTTTCGGCATCAATCCGCTCATCATCGCACCGGGGCACGGGCAGCTTGTGGTTAATGAGCGGGCGTTTATCGGGTAAGTTTTTAAATTGGAAAAAATAAACCAACAAATCAAGGAATATTTAAAAATAAATCTATTTTGAAGGAGAAAATCCCTATGAAAATGTCATTTCGTTGGTACGGCAAGGACGATCCTGTGTCTTTGCAGTACATCTCCCAGATCCCCAATATGCACTCCATCGTCTCCGCCGTCTATGACGTGAAGCCCGGCGGGGTGTGGAGCCAGGAAAGCATCGACGAAATCGCTGCCGAATGTGCAAAGCACAACCTCGTCTTTGATGTGGTCGAGAGCATCCCCGTCCATGAGGACATTAAGCTTGGACGCGGAAAGTGCGATGAGTACATCGAGAACTACAAGGAAAACATCAGAAGATGCGCCAAGGCCGGGGTCAAGTGCGTGTGCTACAATTTCATGCCCGTCTTCGACTGGACGCGCACCCAGATGGACAAAATGGCGCCCGACGGCTCCACCTCCCTGGTCATGTATATGAAGCAGCTGGAAGGCATCGACCCCATCAATGACGGCCTCGATCTGCCCGGCTGGGACGCTTCCTATGAGAAGGAAGAACTGAAAGAGCTGCTGATCGCCTACGGTTCCCTGGGCGAGGAAGGCCTGTGGAAGAACTTGGAGCATTTCCTCAAGGAAGTCATTCCCGTGGCGGCAGAGTGCGGCGTGCGCATGGCCATCCATCCCGACGACCCGCCCTATCCCATCTTCGGCCTGCCCCGCATCATAACCTGCGAGAAGAACTTAGACAGAATGCTTGCCATCGTGGACAGCCCTGCCAACTCCTTGACCTTCTGCACCGGCTCCTTGGGCTGTGCGTCCTTCAATGACATTCCCAAGATGGTACGCAAGTACGCCGAGAAAGACCGCATCGGCTTTTTGCACATGAGAAACGTGCTGCTTATGGACGACGGCTCCTTTGAGGAGCGCGGTCACCTCTCCTGCGGCGGGTCGCTCGATATGTACGAAATCACCAAGGCGTTGGTGGACAACGGCTTTGACGGTTATGTCCGTCCCGACCATGGACGCATGATCTGGGGCGAGGTCGGTAGATGGGGCTACGGCCTTTATGACCGTGCTTTGGGTGCAACTTACTTAAACGGCCTGTTTGAGGCCTGTGAAAAGGCGAACGCCAAGAAGTAAAAGAACAACAGAAAATGTGGAAACATACGGAGGAAAACCGACATGAAAAACGTGATCAATACCGATCTTTCCGGCAAGGTTGCCGTTGTCACCGGCGCGGGCGGCGTGCTCTGCTCCAATTTCTCTAAGATCTTAGCTAACGCGGGCGCGAAGGTCGCACTGCTGGACATTAACTTAGATGCTGCCGATGCCGTAGCCAAGGAAATCGTTGCCGAAGGCGGCGTTGCCAAGGCCTATAAGTGCAACGTGCTGGATAAGGCGGATTGCTTATCCGTGGCCGCTACTGTGAAGAATGATCTTGGCGACTGTGACATTCTCATCAACGGTGCGGGCGGCAACAATCCCCGCGCCACCACCGACAAGGAATACTACGAGGCGGGCGACATTGACGCCGATACCAAGTCCTTCTTCGACCTGGAAGCGGACGGTGTTTCCTTCGTCTTCAACCTGAACTTCCTGGGCACACTGATTCCCACACAGGCCTTTGCGCCGCAGATGATGGGCAAGGAAGGCTGCAACATCTTAAACATTTCTTCCATGAACGCTTTTACTCCCTTGACCAAGATTCCCGCCTATTCCGGCGCGAAGGCCGCCATTTCCAACTTTACCCAGTGGCTCGCTGTGCACTTCTCCAAGGTGGGCATCCGCGTCAATGCCATCGCGCCCGGGTTCTTCGTCACCAAGCAGAATCAGAAGCTGCTCTTCAACGAGGACGGCACCCCCACCCCCAGAACCGGCAAGATCTTAGCCGCCACGCCCATGGGACGCTTCGGCAAGGCAGAGGAGCTCTCCGGCGCGCTCTTGTTCCTGCTCAACAACGATGCTGCCTCCTTTATCACCGGCGTTGTCCTGCCCATCGACGGCGGCTTCTCCGCGTACTCCGGCGTGTAATGTGAAAGCACGACTTGCATAAACCGACAGAAACAGAAGGAACACCTGCGTTTTTTGTTATTTTTTGAAGTTTAATTCTTCGGAACTTGCAAAACGCGGGTGTTCCTTGTATAATATCTCCATCAAAACGGTATGGAAACCAAGTCCCCTGCCGTGGAAGGGAAATGAAAAACATGAGTTATGTAGATTCTGTCTTGAATACCGTGATCGCCCGCAATCCCGGCGAGCCCGTGTTCCATCAGGCTGTCACCGAGGTGCTGGATTCCCTGCGCCCCGTCGTGGAGAACAATCCCGTCTATCAGCAGGAAGGCTTGCTGGAACGCCTTGTGGAGCCCGAACGTGTCATCATGTTCCGTGTGCCCTGGCTGGATAGAAACGGCAAGGTGCAGGTCAACCGCGGCTTCCGCGTGCAGTACAATTCCGCCATCGGCCCCTACAAGGGCGGTCTGCGTTTCCGTGAGAACGTGAACCTCGGCATCATCAAGTTCTTAGGCTTCGAGCAGTGCTTCAAGAATTCCTTAACCGGCCTCCCCATGGGCGGCGGCAAGGGCGGTTCTGACTTCGACCCCGCCGGAAAGACCGACCACGAGGTCATGTCCTTCTGCCAGAGCTTCATGAACGAGCTGTATAAATATATCGGGCCCGACATCGACGTGCCCGCCGGCGACATCGGCGTTGGCGCCCGCGAGATCGGCTACCTCTATGGTCAATATAAGAAGATCACCGGCCGCTATGAAGGCGTGCTCACCGGCAAGGGTCTGACCTTCGGCGGCTCCATGGGTCGCAAGCAGGCCACCGGCTACGGCCTTGTGTACTTCGTCCGCGAGATGCTTGCCGGTGTCGGCAACTCTCTGGAAGGCAAGAAGGTCGTCATCTCCGGCTCCGGCAACGTGGCCATCTACGCCGCCGAGAAGGCCATGCAGTACGGTGCCACCGTGCTGGCCATGTCCGATTCCAACGGTGCCGTGTACGATCCCGAAGGCATTGATCTTGCTCTCGTCAAGGAGATCAAGGAAGTCAAGCGCGGTCGCATGAAGGAATACTGCGACGTGAAAAAGAGCGCACAGTACATGGAAGGCAAGAACGTCTGGTCCGTGCCCTGCGACGTGGCTCTGCCCTGCGCCACCCAGAACGAACTGAACGAGGACGATGCCAAGACCCTGCTCAAGAACGGCGTCATCGCCGTTGCGGAAGGCGCGAATATGCCCTCCACCCCCGGTGCCATCGCCGCGTTCCAGTCTGCCGGCATCCTGTATGCCCCCGGCAAGGCCACCAATGCGGGCGGCGTCGCCACCTCCGGTCTGGAAATGTCCCAGAACTCCCTGCGTTTGGCGTGGAGCTTTGAAGAAGTGGACAAGCGTCTGGAAGACATCATGGTCGGCATTTACAACAACGCCTACAACACCGCCAAGGAGTTGGGTATGGAGAACAACTTCGTCGTCGGCGCGAACGTCTACGGGTTCAAGAAGATCGCCGATGCCATGCTGGCTCAGGGTTTGGTGTAACCTCGCGCAAAAGAATAAATATGAGGGTTCGGTTCCGAATGGGAGCCGAGCCCTTTTTTTCTGCGCCCGTTTGTGGTATCATATCCTGTATAGAACCTTTTACAAACGGTCAAAAGGAGGACTTTTATGATACTGCGCATTGCAACTTCGGAAGACAGAAACGAACTAAACAAGCTACTGAATAAACTGGACGAGGAAAATCCCCTGCCCGCAGGGAAAAAGGAACGCTTTTCCAAAATGAAAATGCCGGGAGAGGACGGTTTTTTGGCGGTTGCGGCGGAGAATGATGGGCTGTTTGCCTTTGTTTCCGCAAATGGGGAGGATTGCGACGTGATGCTGGGCATCGACCTTGCGCATCAGAACCGCGGCATTGCCAAGATGCTCTTTGCCATGCTGGAGGACTGGGCGTTTGAGAACCGCATCGAAACGGCGCACGCCACCATCCATTCCGGCAGCTATCTGCCTCTGCACGTTTTCGCCCGCCACGGCTTTGAGGGTGCAAAGCGGGATGGTGAAATGCTGACGCTGACCAAGGTGTTTTCCGATCAGCCCCGCTATGTCAAGCCCGTGGTGGAGGCCAACGAGCTGCTGAACTGGGCGTTTATCGACTGATGTTTTGAAGGAGCAACGACCATGAACACCGAAAAGGATGCCCGCATGGCGGGCGCGGACGAGCGCACCCCCTCTCGCCCGGAGTATTTTTCCTGGATCAACAACACAAACGAGGGCTCCACCGAGGAACAGACCCTCATCAACTTGGATTATTTCCGCTATATGCACGACACCTACGGGATGCAGATCGAGATTTACGCATGGGATGCGGGGAATCTGGACGGCAGCGCCCAGACCTATGAGATTTTTGACGAGTCCGAAAAGCTTAAAAAGCAATATCCCAACGGCTATGCGCCCGTGGTGGAAAAGGCCAAGGAGCTGGGCATCCGCATGGGCGTGTGGGGCGGGCCGGACGGCTTCGGGAACGATCCCGAGACGGCCGAAAAGCGCAAAAAACAGATGGTTTCCTTGTGCAAGGACTATCATTTTGCCCTGTTCAAGTTCGATCAGGTGTGTGGCAGACTGAAAGAGGAGAACCGCCCGCACTTCATCGAGATGATGAAGGCTTGCCGCAAATATTCCCCCGACCTGATTCTGCTTAACCACCGCCTCGATTTGGGCGAGGAGGGCATTAAGTACGCCACCACCTTCCTGTGGGGCGGCAAGGAAACCTATGTGGATGTGCACATCGGAAACGAGGGCACCGCGCCGCACCACAGAGGGTATTTCGCCTCCCGCGGCAATGTGCCGGGGCTGCGGCGGCTCACGGAGGATCACGGCGTTTGCCTGTCCTCCTGTCTTGACTTTTTCGAGGATGAACTCATCATTCAGGCCTTCGGGCGCGGGCTGATCTTGGCTCCCGAAATCTACGGCAATCCGTGGCTGCTGCGGGACGACGAACAGGCCAAGCTCGCCCGCATCTACAACCTGCACCGCAAATACCGCGACATACTGGTTACGGGGATGCTGCTGCCGGGGTACAATTATCCCGAAAACGCCGTGTCCCGTGGGGACGAAAAGCGGCGGTTCATCACCTGCGGCAATTCCACATGGGAGACGGTGAACATTCACGCCCGGTTGGACAGGGGAATCGGCCTTGCCCCGTGCGAAAAGGTTGCGCTGCGGGTGCATTTCCCATACGAACAGGATTTAGGGCTGTTCGACTACGGCGCGGTTGCGGACATTCCCGTGCTGCCCTTCCGCGCCTGTCTCATCGAAGCCTGTGACGCGAGCATTGCCGAACCCATGCTGCAAAACTGCAAATATGAGGTGCTGCGCGAGGATGAAAACGGCAGAGTGACCAAGGCGAAAATCGTTGCGGATGCAACCTTTGACAACACTCTCCGCTCTCCCATTAAGTTAGGTTCGTTTGAAGAAGCCCTGCCCTGCGACGAGAACGCCGCTCGTGATTTGGAGCTTGCGAGATTTACGCAGGATCACGATTCGTTGGAAGCCCGCTCCCTGCGCCGCTCCGGGGCAACAAACATCCCAGAGGTGCAGGCTGCCCGGGATGCGTTCTTCAAGCAGGACACCTACGTTCTGCGCGGGCTGGAAAGCCGCTTCGCTTTTGACGATAACCCTGATACCTTCTTTGACGGTGTTTCCAAGACCTTGCGCTTTTCCGGCATCCGCAAGGACGGCGGCTGTCTGCGGGTGGATTTCGGCGGGGAATATGAGGCGGATGCGATTGAAATCGAGTATTTCGACTGCGACACGCCCATTTATCCCGAGCTGCCCAAACAGCATATCCCGCCCTACGGTGCGATTTCTGCCGACCTGAAAAACTGGACGGAAACCACGCTGGAAACGGTTTCGACCGTGGGCGCGGCGCAAATGGGCGTTGTGACCCAGACTGTCAACAACATTCTGACCTCCACAGGCCGCCGCCGCGTGGTGACTTACCCCGTAAACGCCACATTCCGTTACTTCAAGCTGCCGGAGCCGCCGGACAGAATTTATCGCATTTCCCTTGTGAAGGAGGGAAAGCGCGTGATTCTGCAAAATCCGAAGGTCAACAACCTGCTGCCCTTTGCAAGTGTTCCCGCATACGAAAAGCAGGGCACGGTCACGGTTTCTGCGGAAGATTACCGTTCCGGCTGCTATCTCTCCGTCGCGCTGGAGGGTGTACACGGCAACGAAGGCGCATATGCCGTGATTTCCTGCGAGGGAAAGACCTACGCCTGTCCCGACCGTGCCCCGTCTTACTTGTCGAACGTGTGGGAAGCCCCGGTCAATGTGTCCATGAAGTGCGAGTCCGGCTACACCTACTATTTCCCCGTGCAGGAAAACCTGATCGGGAAGGAGCTTTCCGTTCGCGTCATCGGCTTGGACGAAAGCAGGAAGGATTACCGCGTGGATGTGTGGCTCTGCGACGGAAATAACGAAATCAAAGGAAAAATCGTTGAATTATAGGTAAAAAAGTCCCGCTCTGGTTATTTTCAGGGCGGGATTTTTGCGGCTGTTTACTTGTTCGGCAGCTCCCAGATCTGTTGGAAGATGGGGGAGGCGTCGCCGGTGTTCTCATAGAAGACCGTGAGCAGTCTGCCGTCGGAGAGCTCCACCGTGGCGGGGTAGCCCAAATCGGGCGAGGGCGCGGTGTCGTCCAGAATCCATTCGGTGTCCCAGGTCTTTCCGCCGTCGTAGGAGAACATCACGCGCTCGCCGTAGGGGGCTTCACGGTAGCCGTAGGTCGAGATGAGCACGCCGGAGGAATGGCACATCAGGTGCGCGGGAGAGCCGCCTTTGTCGGAAAGAAGCCGGTGCGGTGTGGTGAAGGTGAGACCGCCGTCGTGGGATTCTGTCTGAAAGACGGTGAATATGGGATTGTCGCCGCCGCGCTGGACGCGAATGTGCACTAAAATCGTGCCGTCCTTCGTCTCGATGGCGTGGGGTTCGCAGGAGAGTACGGGCTCATCCCCGCAAATGCAGTCGGGAATGGCGGAAATGATGTCAAACTCGTCCTTGTCGTTGAGCTTGCAGACGGCCAAATGCGGCTTCCACACCCGGTCATAGTCGCCGTCAAAGCGGCTGCCCACATACAGCACGGTGCCATCGTGCAGCAGAATGGGGCCATGGGGCGCGGTGACGGGGGAGAGCTTGATTTCCCCGAAGGTCACGCCGCCGTCGGAACTTATGCGATAGGTGGAGCCCAACAGGTTTTCATACTGGCCGAAGGCCTCGGCGTGGTCGGCGCAGGCGTCAATGAGCTGCTTTTCGGCAAGGTTGCGCGGGGAGTGCTCGCCGGAAGTCTGCGCGTTGTTCTGCTTCTGGAAGGCGGGCATATTGTTGAAGGATGTGACCAGCACGCGGTTCTCTCCAAAGGCCAGCACGCCGGAATCGCGGTCGTCCAGCGGCGTGTCGATGATGATGGACGGGGTGCTCCACGTTTTGCCCTCGTCCTTACTTACGCACATGATGACCTTTCCGAAGGGGCAGACGTGCTTGAGGCGCAGCCCGGAGCAGGTCATGGCAAGGTCGCCGTTTTGCAGCCGCGCCACCGTCGGCCAGCCGAAATAGCGGAAGGGAGAGTATTTGTTTTCACAGACAATGGTTTTTGCCGTTGCGTTCAGCTTCTTCATAGAATTTGCTCCTTGCATTTTTTCTATAAGATACAATGAAATCCCGCGCTTGTCAATCCTGCGTTTGCCTATTGTTTGCCGGATGAATCTGTGCTATGATAAGCGTGGATTTCAAAAGGATTGATCGAGGAAAGAATATGACGGAATTTTGGCAGAAAATCATTTCGACCAATGTGGTGCTGCTCATTGCGCTGGCGCTGTTTTTCATTACCTGCGCGGCGTATCGCAGGAGCAGCAAAAAGATACAGACTTCCCCGCTCAAGGACAAGCAGACGCTGGTGCGCGTGGGCTTTGACGCCGTAAAGGTGCTGATTGTTATCGGTGCGGTGGTGGTCATTTTGCAGAGCAACGGCATTGACGTATCCTCCCTTGTGACCTCCTTGGGGCTGGTGTCCGTGGTGGTTGGCCTTGCGCTGCAGGACCCGATGCGGGACATCATCATGGGCATTCATATGCTGGCGGATCGCTTCTTTGTGGTGGGCGATGTGGTGGAATATTCCGGGGTCATCGGCGTTGTGGAGGTGATGAACCTGCAGACCACGAAGATTCGGGAATTGGAGACCGGCAGTGTTTTTGTGCTGTGCAACCGGGATGTGGATCAGGTAAAAGTCCTCTCCGGCGTTTTTGATGTGGATGTGCCGCTGTCCTATCAGGAGGACGTACTTCTTGTGCATCAGACGTTGAAAAGCGTGGCAAACGATATTTCCGCGCTGGAAAGTGTGGAGGAATGTGCGTATTTGGGCACGGAGGACTTCAAGGATTCCTCCATTCTCTACAAAATCCGCGTCCGCCGCAAGCCCAAGGAGCGGTTTGACGTGCGGCGCATGGCTCTGGCGAAGATTCAGGACGGGCTGCACAACGCAGGCATCGAGGTGCCCTTCAACCAGTTGGATGTGCATCTGTTTGGCGAGAAATAAAATGGAGGGAGTAAAATGAACATGAGAACAACGATTTTTTCCGAAGATACGGTGAGCGATAGGCCGCACATTCTCTACCCCCGCACCCCGATTGCGGAATCCCAGCGCATTATTTCCACCGAGATTTCGGAGGAAGCCAAAGCAAAAGGCATCGCCTTTGCGGACGAGATCGAAAAAAGGTGGGTCGCGGACTTTGAGAAGCCCGGCGACAAAATGGTGCACGTTTCGACCTTCCTCTATCACAAGGGCATGATCTACATGACCTACTATGCCAACATTTTCGGTAATGCGGAAGACCCGAACTACCAGCGGGCGCGCATCGTCTATTGCCCGGTGGACGACCCGGAAAATAAGACCTATCTGGATGTGCAGGCGGTGGGCGAGGACTGCTATGACGGCAAGGTCAATTTAGTCTATGACACCATCCTCATGCAGAAGGATGAGGACACCGCCATGATCCTCTGGACGGCGGAGGTTTCCGGGAACTACTACCGCCTCTATCGCACCTTCGACCTGAACACGCAGGAAATGGGGGCTGTGGAGGTCAACCGCTTCCGTGTCGGGGATGTGGTCAACGACTTCTCCCGCAGCGGCATTCAGAACGCGCTGTCGATAAACGGCATCGGCTACAAAGAAATGTTCAGCGACATCGGCATCATGCAGAAAACCTCCACGCACATCGAGAACGGCGAAACGTGGTACTACACCGGGGCGTATTCCGGCGCGTTCACCTGCATCATCAAGAGCCGCGACTTCATCACATGGGAATACGTTTCCCAGCCGGACTTCCCCAACGAATCTGAGTGGGAGAACGCCACCTACGTCATCGGCGATAAGGTATTCTACTTCGTGCGGCAGTATGCGGAGACCAGCAAATACGGCTTCCTGACGACTTACGACCTGAAAAGCAAGACCTGGGAAACGCCCGTGCTGGTGGAGGATTCCCAGTCCCGCGGGGACTTCATCGTGCATAGCGGGCAGTTGTATTTGTTCCATGCCCCCATTGACCGGGAGCACATCGGCATCCTGCGCGTGGACACGGAGGACATTGCCAAGTCCGAGGTCGTGCTGCAAGCCAAGATGCACTCCTCCTGCTTCTATCCCTTCATAAGCTACTGCGACGACGGCAGCTTGGGCATGAGCTACACGGTCAACCGGCAGCACATCCGGCTTGCGAAATTCACACTGTAATATGAAAAATGAACCCCTCATGCTTTTGAGAGGTTCATTTTTTGATGCTTTTAGGATAATGTTGCCGCCATGACGGCCTTGATGGTGTGCATCCGGTTTTCCGCCTCGTCAAAGACGATGGACTGCCTGCCTTCAAAGACCTCGTTCGTGACCTCCATGGAGGAAAGTCCGAATTTATCGTAGATTTCCCTGCCGATGGCGGTTTCCAGATCGTGGAAGGAGGGAAGGTCATGCATGAAGCGGGCGTTTTTCCCGGCAATGTCCATGAGCTCCTGCGTCACCTGATAGGGTAGCAGGTCGTGGATGCGTTCCTCCCACAATTCCGCCGCCTCGCCCATGGAGACCCACACATCGGTGTAGAGCACGTCCGCACCGATTGCGGCGGCTTTCGGATCGGTGACAAATTCCAGCACCGCGCCGGTTTCCTTGGCGATGGTCTTGCATTTGTCGATGAGCTCCTGATTCGGGAAATACTTGGGATTGGAGCAGGCGACAAAGTGCATTCCCATCTTCGCGCAGCCGATCATTAAGGAATTGCCCATGTTGTAGCGGGCGTCCCCGAAATAGACCAGCTTTTTGCCCTTGAGTTCGCCAAAGTGCTCGCGGATTGTGAGCAGGTCAGCTAAAATCTGCGTGGGATGATATTCGTTGGTGAGGCCGTTCCACACGGGAACTCCGGCGTATTGCGCCAGCGCTTCCACGCGGGACTGCTCAAAGCCGCGATACTCGATGCCCTCAAACATTCTGCCCAAGACCCGTGCGGTGTCCGCGATGGACTCCTTTTTGCCTAATTGGGAGGAAACAGGGTCGAGGTAGACCGGGTGCATTCCCAAGTCCGCCGCGGCGACCTCGAAGGCGCAGCGGGTGCGGGTAGAGGTCTTTTCAAAGACGAGTGCCACATTTTTTCCCTCGCAAAGCCTGTGGGGAATATGGTTCGTCTTTTTTGCCTTCAAATCGGCGGCTAAATTCAGAAGATTGTCAATATCCTGCGGGGTGAAATCCAGCAGGGTCAGAAAATGCTTGCCTTCTAAAGAAAACATAGGGATTCCTCCTGTTTACAGAACCTTGTTGAGGAAGGATTGCAGGCGTTCGCTCTTGGGATGGGAGAAGACTTCCTCGGGCGAGCCCTGCTCCATAATGATGCCTTCATCCAAGAAGAGTACGCGGTTGGAAACCTCTCTTGCAAAGCCCATTTCGTGCGTGACGACCACCATGGTCATGCCGGCCTGTGCCAGCTCCTTCATAACGTCCAGCACTTCGCCGACCATTTCGGGGTCGAGGGCAGAGGTGGGCTCGTCAAAGAGCATCACATCGGGTTCCATGCACAGGGCGCGGACGATGGCGACACGCTGCTTCTGTCCGCCGGAGAGGGTCGCGGGGTAAGCCTTGGCCTTGTCCGCCAGCCCGACACGCTCGAGTAATTCCATGGCCTTCTTTTCGGCCTGTTCCTTGGTGGCTTTTTTGAGCATGAGGGGCGCGCAGGTCATGTTTTCCAGCACAGTCATGTGCGGGAAAAGGTTGAATTGCTGGAAAACCATGCCCATTTTCTGACGGTGCAGGTCAAGATCGACCTTTTTCGCGGTCAGATCGTCGCCTTCAAAGATGATCTTGCCGCCGGAGGGCTTTTCCAGTAGATTCAGGCAGCGCAGGAAGGTGGACTTGCCGGAGCCGGAGGGACCGATGACACATACCACGTCGCCCTTGTTGATTTCCACATTGATGCCACGAAGAACGTGGTTGGAGCCGAAAGACTTAGTGAGATTTTCTGTGCTGAGCAACGGGAGTCAGCCTCCTTTCCAGTTTGCCGAGTAAGGTGGACAGGCCTACAACGAGAATCAGGTAGATGAGCGCAACGGCCATCAAGGGGTTCACGGCGTCGTAGGTGTTGTTGCGGATGAGGTTGCCGGCGCGGGTCAGATCGACCACGGCGACGTAGCCCGCAACGGAGGTTTCCTTGAGCAGAGCGACCATTTCATTGCCGATGGCGGGGAGAATGTAGCGGACAGCCTGGGGCAGGATGATTTTCCGCATGGTCTGCAATTTGGAAAGACCCAGAGAGCGACCCGCTTCCATCTGCCCGGCGTCCACGGCGTTAAGGCCGGAGCGCATGAGCTCGGCCATGTACGCGCCGGAGTTGATGCCGAAGGTGATGATGGCGACCAACACGCCGTTGTTGGAGGACTTCATGATGATGTAATAGAACACCAGCAGAAGCACGACCATGGGAATGCCGCGGATGACGGTGACATACACATTGCAGATGGCGGCCAGCGGCTTCATGGCTTCGGAATCCTCGGCGAAATACTTGATGACGGCGATGATGGAACCGATGACCACGCCGATGGCCAAAGCGCCTAAGGTGATGATAATCGTGTTTTTGAAACCGTCCACCAGCAGCGTCCAATACTCCGTGGCGATGAAGGTTTCATTGAGTTTTGCAAACCAATGTGCCAAAGTGATGATCCTCCTATAATACGTCAAATGAGACGACCTCGTTTTCCAAGGCCGCCTTTATGTGCTTTTTCAGGTTTATTTCTCCGGGGAAAAGTAGATGAGCCCGTATTTCTCAAAGATGGAAGCGATGGTTCCGTCCTCAATCATTTCATCAATGATCGCATTGATGTGTCCTACCAGCTCCTCGTTTCCGTAGGCAAAGGCGAAGGCGTAAGGCTCGGACGTCATGGCTTCGGGAAGCACGATGAGGGGAGAGCCGGGATTGTCTTCGTTATAGGCGGAAACCATTTCGGCGGCAGTCAGGTCGTCAATGACCCAAGCGTCCACCTTGCCGGAGGTCAATGCCATTTGGGCATCGTTGTTGGATTCGTAGGAAGAAAAGGTGTAGCCCTCGCCCATGCAGCAGCTTTCGGCGGTGGTGCCGGACTGCACGGAAATGTTCTTGTCCGCAAGATCGGCCTTGCAGGTGATGGGGGAAGTGCTGGTCACCACGATGGCCTGTGCCGCAAGGCAATAAGGATCGGTGAAGAGCACGTTCTTCTGACGCTTTTCGTCAATGGAGATACCGGCCACGCCTGCGTCGATCTTGCCGGTCTGTACGGCGGGGAGAATGGAATCAAACGCCATTTGCCGAACATCCAGTTCGACGCCAAGCTTGTCGCAGATGATATTCCAAATATCCAACTCGATACCTACAACGTCCGTGTTTTCCAGGCTTTCAAAGGGCGGAAAGTCGGGAGAGGTAGCTATGGTGATGGAGCCTTTCTTTTGGATGGCTTCCAGCGTAAGTTCGCTGGAAGCGCATCCGGTAAGCGTTAACAGGGAGAGAATCAGCAGCGCAATGAGCAGTTGCGCCGACTTTTTTGTCATGGGTCAGAAAGTCCTTTCGTTTGCGTGATAGATTAGAATTCGGGAGCGAAGTAGGGCACACCGTAGGAGGCGAAGATGCCTTCGATGGTGCCGTCGGTGATCATTTCTTCGATGATCTTGCTGACTTCATTCACGATTTCCTCGCTGCCGAAGGCAAAGGCGTAGGCATAGGGTTCCGAAGTCATGGGTTCGTCCAGAATGACGAGGGGAGCATCGGGATTTTCGGCGTTCCAGTTGGCAACCATTTCGGCGGCGGAGAGGTCGTCGATGACCCAGGCTTCGGTCTTGCCGGTGGTCAGAGCCATTTCGGCGTCGGTGTTGGAGCCGTAGGAGCCGACGTTGTAGCCGTTTGCGAGGCAGAAGGTCTCGGAGGTGGTGCCGGTCTGCACGGAGATGGCCTTGTCGCCAAGGTCAGCCTTGCAGGTGATGCCGGAATCGGCTTTCACAACGATGGCCTGCGCAGCCATGCAGTAGGGAGTGGTGAACAGAACATTCTTCTTGCGCTCTTCGCTGGCGGTGATGCCGGACACGCCGACGTCGATCTTGCCGGACTGAACGCCGGGCAGGATGGAGTCGAAGGACATCTGCTCGATCACGAGCTCAACGCCGAGCTTTTCGCTGATGATGTTCCAGATGTCAATGTCGATGCCGATAACGTTGGTGCCGTTCAGTGTCTCAAAGGGCGGGAAGTTGGGGGAAGTAGCGATGGTGATGGAACCTTTCTTCTTGAGAGAGGCCATGGTCTTTTCGTTGGAGGAGCAGGCGGTCAGGGAAACAACCATCAGGAGCGCCAGGAGAAGAGTAATAATCTTTTTCATGCGGGTGTTCCTTTCGTTATGTGAAATTCCTTTGGCTTACAGTTCGGGGGCAATGTAGGTAAGCCCGTAGTTTGCGAAAATTTCAGCCATTGTGCCGTCCTCGATGAGTTCGGTTAAGATCTTGTCGATCTCGTTTACGAAATCATCGCCGCCCAGCTTGAAGGCGAAGGCGTAAGGCTCGGTGGTCATTACATCGGAGAGGATGACAAGGGGAGCATCAGGATGGTCTGCGTTGTAGGTGGCGACCATGTCCATAGCGGTCAGGTCGTCAATGACCCAGGCGTCCACCTTGCCGGCGGCCATGGCCAGCTGGGCATCGGTGTTGGATTCGTAGGAGCCTACGTTGTAGCCCTCGCCGGTGCAGAAGCTCTCGGCGGTGGTGCCGGACTGCACGGAAACGCTCTTACCTTCCAAATCGGCCTTGCAGGTGATTTCGGAGCCGGAGGGAACTACGATGGACTGGGCGGCCAGACAGAAGGGCATGGAGAACAGGGTGTTCTTTTTGCGTTCCTCGCTGGCGGTGATGCCGCAGACGGCTACGTCGATTTTTCCGGCTTGCACGCTGGGCAGCAGTGCGTCAAAGGACATCTGGTCGATTTGAAGTGTCACGCCTAACTTTTCGCAGATGATGTTCCAAATGTCGATCTCGATCCCGGCAACTTCGTTGTTTTCGCCGATGTAGTCAAAGGGCGGAAAATCAGGAGATGTGGCCATGTGGATGGAACCTTTCTTTCGCACGGATGATACCGTTAATGCGGAAGACGAGCAGGCAGTCAAAGAGAGAACCAGCAGAGAAACGAGAATCAGAGAAAAGACCTTTTTCATGATATTTTCCTCCCTTCAAAGGATGTGAATTTATATGAGATAAGGCAATTATCGGTCGCCTTATCTCATTTTTTGTATGATTTTGTGGAAATTACTTCTTACCTTCCACCATGGCCTGAACCTTGACGGGCAGACCGAAGAGGGTGATGAAGCCGGCTGCGTCAGCCTGGTTGTAATCGGAGGCACCGAAGGTGGCAATGTCTTCGGAATACAGGGAGTTGGGAGACCACACACCCGCGTTGATCATGTTGCCCTTGTAGAGCTTTAAGCGAACCTTGCCGTTGACCTTTTCCTGCGTCTTATCCACGAAAGCGGAGAGGGCTTCGCGCAGGGGGGTGAACCACTGGCCGTTGTAGACCAGTTCGGCAAAGGTCACGGAGAGACGCTGCTTTTCGTGCATCACCATCTTGTCCAGCGTAATCTGTTCCAGAACCTGATGCGCTTTGTAGAGGATGGTTCCGCCGGGAGTTTCGTAAACGCCGCGGCACTTCATGCCGACCAGACGGTTTTCAACGATGTCCAGGATGCCGATGCCGTTCTTGCCGCCGATTTCGTTGAGCTTTAAGATAATGTCCTTGGCCTTCATCTTCTCGTCGTTGAGCGCAACAGGCACGCCCTTGTCGAACTCAACGGTGATGTAGGTGGGCTCATCGGGAGCCTGAATGGGGGAGACGCCCATCTCTAAGAAACCGGGCTTTTCGTATTGCGGCTCGTTGCCGGGGTCTTCCAGATCCAGACCTTCGTGAGATAAGTGCCACAGGTTCTTGTCCTTGGAGTAGTTGGTCTCGCGGTTGATCTTCAAAGGAATGTTGTGCGCTTCGGCGTAATCAATTTCTTCGTCACGGCTCTTGATGCTCCACTCACGCCAGGGGGCGATGATGGGCATATTGGGTGCAAAGTGCTTGATGGCCAGCTCGAAACGAACCTGGTCGTTGCCCTTGCCGGTGCAGCCGTGGCAGATGGCATCCGCGCCTTCCTTCAGGGCGATCTCGACCAGTCCCTTGGCGATGCAGGGGCGGGCGTGGGAGGTGCCGAGCAAATACTCTTCATAAATGGCACCGGCCTTCATGGTGGGTATGATGTAGTTGTCCACATAATCCTCGGTAAGGTCTAAGACGTAGAGCTTGGAAGCGCCGGTCTTCAGAGCCTTTTCTTCCAGACCTTCCAGTTCGTCTGCCTGACCGACATTGCCGGAGACGGCGATGACTTCGCAGTTGTTATAGTTCTCTTTCAGCCAGGGGATGATGATGGAGGTGTCCAGTCCGCCGGAATAGGCGAGCACTACTTTTTTAATATCGGCTTTGTTCATGGTTTGTCTTGCGTCCTTTCAAACTTTCAGGTTCCGTTTGGAGGATGAACCTCTGCGGAAGATTGATGATGGCTCTATTATATGCAGAGATTATGCAACTGTCAAGGCTTTTAATGAATAAAGATGCACTGATTGTGTAAACAATACGCAAAATCCTGCATATTGAGCGCATATATGCAAAAATACTGGCAGAGAAACGCGAATGGGTGTATAATAAGAAAAAATGTCTGCACGGATGAAGGAGGATATTTATATGAAGGAAAACATTAAGGTCGGCGTGATCGGTCTTGGCAAGCGCGGCATGGGCACGGTGGAGCAGGTGATGGTGCCGCAGAAGGGCGTTGTCGTGGCGGCGGTGTGCGACGTGTACCCCGACCGCGCACAGGCGGGGGCTGACCTTGTGGAAAAGCTCACCGGCAAGCGTCCTTTTGCCACCACGGACGCGCATGAGCTCATCGCCCTACCTGAACTGGATGCCGTGGTCATTACGGCGGCGTGGGAAGCGCACATTCCCCTTGCCATCGAGGCCATGGAGCACGGCAAGTATGCCGCCATGGAGGTGGCGGGCGCGTACACGCTGGATCAGTGCCATGAGCTGGTCAAAACCTACGAAAAGACCGGCGTGCCCTGTATGTTCCTGGAGAACTGCTGCTACGGCAGAACCGAGCTGATGATTCAGAACATGGTACGCAAGGGAGCCTTCGGGTGCATCGTCTACTGCGAGGGCGGCTACTGCCACGACCTGCGGGAGGAGATCACCACCGGCGAGGAATGCCGCCATTACCGTCTGCGCAACTATCAGCACCGCAATCTGGATAACTATCCCTCCCACGAATTGGGTCCCATTGCGCAGCTTTTAGACATCAACCACGGCAACCGCATGGTGTCCTTAAACTCCGTGGCCTCCGGCTCCTACGGTTTGCACGAATATGTTATGAAGACCCGGGGCGAAAACGACAAGCTGGCAAATGTGGATTGGGCGCAGGGGGATGTGGTGGATACCATCATCAAGTGCTCCCGCGGCGAGACCATCCACATTCAGTTGGACACCAGCCTGCCCCGCGCTTATTCCCGCCGCTTCACCGTCCGCGGCACCAAGGGAATGTATATGGAGGACAACAACTCCATTTATATGGATGATACCCCCGAGGCAAATGACCACTTCAACTGGAAGCCCCACTGGGACAACGCGCAAGAATATTTTGAGAAGTACGAGCATCCCATCTGGAAGCAGTACCTTGCGGAAGGCGTGCAGGGCGGTCACGACGGCATGGACTGGCTGGTTTACGGTGCATTCTTCCGCGCCGTGCAGAACGAGACCGAAGTGCCCATCGACGTGTACGATGCCGCCGCGTGGATGGCGGTCTCCGTGCTCTCCGAGCAGTCCATCCTTTTAGGCGGTGCGCCCGTTGCCATTCCCGACTTCACAAACGGCAAGTTCACCATGAGATAGCAGAACCAGAAAGGAAATCACCATGCAGAACCGAATGAAGCTCATTCACAACGACAGCCTTTCCTGCGAACCCATCCTGCGCCGCATGGCAAACGGCGACCTGCTGTGCGTCTGCCAGTGCGGCGGTGTCACCGAGCCCGCGCCGGACAACCGCGTGCTGTGTTTTCTGAGCCACGATAACGGGTACACCTGGGACAAGCCCTTTTCTATCTACCCTGAGACCGGCGAATCGGTGTACCTAACCGAGGTCAACGAACTGGATGGCGCGGTGAATGTCTATCTGGAGGTGCACAACGGGCATTTCCTCAACATGAAGTGTGTGGTCATGCAGTCCCGCGACTGCGGCAGAACATGGATTAACGTGGGGCACCCGCCGTTCTATCCCGGCTTCTGCTTCGTGCGCGGCACGGTGAAGCTCACAAACGGCGAAATTTTGATGCCCTGCCAGCATTTCCCCGTCTCGCAGGAGGAAAATGACCGTCTGCTTGCCCTGGAGGATGCGTCCTTGGGCGTTTACAGCGCGAATATCGACCATCTGGAAAACAATGTGGTGATCTCCGCTGACAACGGCAAAACCTGGCAGCACTTCATAGGCCCCAAGGTCGCCATCAAGGGAAGCACCGGGCGAAATTGGGCATGGACGGAACCCACCATTGCCGAGACTTCCGACGGAACCCTTGTGATGCTGGCGCGCATTGACGGCACGGGCTGCCTGTGGAGAAGCGAATCCAAGGACTTTGGGCGCACATGGACAGAGCTTGTGAAAACCGATATTCCCAACCCCGGAAACAAGCCCAAGCTCATCCCGCTGCCGGAGGGAAAAATTGCCCTCCTTCACACACCCAATTCCGTCTGCGGCATGGAAAACCGTAACCCCTTTGCAATCTGGATATCCGACGATGGCATGAAGACGTGGAGCGACAAGCGCGTGCTGTCCGATATGCCGCTGTATTTCTGCTACCCCGACGGCTTTTATGAGGACGGGCATATCTATTTCACCATCGAGCTCAACCGCCACGAAATCCTGTTTGTCGATCACACAATATAGAGGGTAAAGAAAATGTCTGAAATTGATGTAAAAAAATATATGCGCGGGCAGGATTACCCGATCATCAACCATGAGCCTCTGCCCAAATACCGCATGGCCGATCAGGATTACGGCATGACCATCGGTGTGGCGGTGACGAAAAAGGAGCGGGTGTATGTCTGCTGGGTGGGCGGCGGTGACAATGCCGATGCCTATTTCCTGCTGGCCTATTCCGATGACAAGGGAAAGACCTTCTCCGAGCCGATCTTAGCCATCGACCCCCACGATGAATCCTTAGGCATGAAGCGCTGCACCATTGTGGGTACGCTGTTTGTTGACCCTGACAACCGCCTGTTCCTGTTCTTCAATCAGAATATGGAGCACTTTGACGGTGCATCCTCCGACTGGTTCATCCGCTGCGACAATCCCGATGCCGAAAAACCGACTTGGACAGACCCGCAGTATATCGCCCCCGGCTGTACCCTCAATAAACCCACCATCCTCTCCAACGGCGAATGGGTGCTGCCCGTGTCCCTGTGGCAGCGCTTTCTCATCCGTCCTCCCTTCGAGGATTGCTTCCATGAGCTGGATTTGGAACGCATGGCGAACGTCTATGTCTCCAAGGATCAGGGCGCAACATGGACGCGGCGCGGCGGCGTTTCCTTCATCGACTCTCTCTTTGACGAGCACATGATGGTCGAGCTTTCCGACCACAGGCTTTGGATGCTGGGCAGAACCGCGACCCACGGGCTGCTGGAAAGCTATTCCCCTGATTTCGGCAAGAGCTGGTCTGCGCCGGGGGTCGCCAAGCCCCAGAGTGTTTCCGCCCGCTACCATCTGCGGACGCTGAAAAGCGGAAACCTGTTGCTCATTAAGCATGGCAGAATCTTAGAGCAGGCCGCACCCGACAGACGGGAGCTGACCGCCTTCCTCTCCAAGGATGACGGGGCAACATGGAGCAAAGGCTTCGTTCTTGACGAGCGCTTCGAGATCTCCTACCCCGATTCCGACCAGACGGAGGACGGTACCATCTACATTTCCTACGACTACAACCGTGCTTTGGACGGCGAGATTACCCTTGCCCGTCTGCGCGAGGAAGATATTCTTGCAGGAAAACCGGTCTCCGAAGGCTCCTATCTGCAAAAGGTCGCTATCAAGCCCGGAAAACTCATCAAATAAGCGTAAAAAAGCCTTGAAATCTGCAAAAACAGGTTTCAAGGCTTTGGTATTTCCGGGGAATTTACAGGTCAAATTCCACGCGCTTTACGCGGCCGACCAAGGTGACTTCCTTCTGATTGACCACCTCGGAGTGGGGGTCAAAATCGTACCACTGCATCAGCAGTCTGCCGCCGTCTTGCATATTAACCTTGCGCAGGTAGTAGGCGGAATCCTGCATAAAGACCATCACGGCGTTGTCCACCGGCGCGGTGGCGGGCAGCACCAGCAGTCTGTCGTTTCTGCGGATGCGGTAGCCCATCATGGAATCGTCGGGAGCCAGCAGGTAGAAGACCTTTTCCGCCACAACGCCCTCGATGCGCCCGGACTTGACGGGCAGAACCTTCTGATCCACCACATTTCCGAGGGAATTTTTGACGGGCACAGCCTGCATCAGTCCTCCCAGGGCGGAAAGCCAGGTGTCGGTGGGCTCTGCGGGCTTTGCCGGCTTCTCCTGCGCAGGTGCCTGCCTTGTTACGGTGGGACGGGAGACGGTGGGGGTGGGCATTCCGTCTGCCTTGCTCTCAAAGTCCGCAAAGACCTCGGAGCTCTTGCCTAAGACTTTCAGGATTCTTGTTGCCTGTGTATCTGCGATGATGCGGGTGCCCAGCTCCACATCCGCCAAAAAGCTTTCGGACACGCCGCTCTTTTTTGCCAGCTGCTTTTGTGACCATCCGGCCTTGATGCGTTCTTCCTTGATCATTTCACCGAGTCGTGACATGGGACAAATCCCTCCTTATCGAATCGTTATCTGTATTATACTATGTGTGCACCCCGATTGCAAAGAACCGCGGCAAAAATCCTTCGCCAAATTTCGTGGTATTTTTCATAAAATTTCTGCAAAGTGGCTGTGAAAGAATTGACAATGTGGTATAATAACAGCAGTTTGGATTTCGATTCCATTTATGTTTTAAGGAGGAACCACACATGCAATTCACCCGTGAAGTGGAAGAAATGGTCTGTGTGAAGAAGGGCCCCAACCACGGCCCCGCACCCATCCCCGAAGAGGGCAAGTGGATTCAGGCCAAGGAGATCAAGGATATTTCCGGCTATACCCACGGCATCGGTTGGTGCGCACCC
>DCHO01000041.1:11784-13026 GCA_002315655.1 Christensenella sp. UBA1750 | reverse complement strand
AACGTCAAGAACGGCATCATCGAGGAAGCTCTGGTCGAGACCATCGGCTGCTCCGGCATGACCCACTCCGCTGCCATGGCCAGTGAGATTCTGCCCGGCAAGACCCTGCTCGAGGCCATGAACACCGACCTCGTCTGCGACGCCATCAACACCGCCATGCGCGAGCTGTTCCTGCAGATCGTCTATGGCCGCACCCAGTCCGCCTTCTCTGACGACGGTCTGCGCATCGGCGCGGGTCTGGAAGACTTGGGCAAGGGTCTGCGCTCCATGGTCGGCACCATGTACGGCACCCGCGAAAAGGGCACCCGCTATCTGGAGATGACCGAGGGCTACGTCCTCAAGATCGCTCTGGACAAGGACGACCAGGTCTGCGGCTACCAGTTCCTGTCTCTGGGCAAGATGATGGACGCCATCAAGAAGGGCATGAGCCCCAACGAAGCCTACGAAAAGAACATCGGCACCTACGGCCGCTTCAAGGCCGAAGACGGCGCGGTCAAGTGGATTGACCCGCGCAAGGAATAAGAAGGAGGGGCAAAAAAATGGCATTGTTTGAGAACTACGAAGGTCGTATGCCCCAGCTTCAGCCTGTGCTGGATAAGTACGGCTTTGCGAACTTTGAAGAAGTGAAAGCCTTTACCAACGCCCACGGCGTTGACGCTTACAAGATCGTTACCGAGACCCAGCCCATCTGCTTCGAGAACGCGAAGTGGGCTTACGAGCTGGGCGCCGCCATCGCCCTGAAGGAGGGCGCCAAGAACGCCGCCGAGGCCGCCAAGTGGATCGGCGTCGGGATGCAGGCCTTCTGCATCCCCGGCTCCGTCGCGGATCAGCGTCAGGTCGGCATCGGCCACGGCAACCTGGGCGCCATGCTGCTGGATGAAAATACCCAGTGCTTCGCCTTCCTTGCCGGTCACGAATCCTTCGCCGCCGCTGAGGGCGCCATCAAGATCGCTCTGAACGCCAACAAGGTTCGCAAGAACCCCCTGCGCGTCATCCTGAACGGCCTGGGCAAGGACGCCGCCATGATCATCTCCCGCATCAACGGCTTCACCTATGTGCAGACCAAGTATGATTACCTCTCTGCCGACGTGAAGGAAGATCACGCGCTGTCCATCGTGAACGAAACCCCCTATTCTAACGGTCCCCGCGCCAACGTCCGCTGCTACGGCTGCGACGACGTCCGCGAAGGCGTTGCCGTCATGTGGCATGAGGGCGTGGACGTTTCCATCACCGGCAACTCCA
>DCHO01000041.1:0-11743 GCA_002315655.1 Christensenella sp. UBA1750 | reverse complement strand
CGCTTCCAGCATCCCGTCGCCGGCACTTACAAGAAAGAGTGCTGGGAAGCCGGCAAGAAGTATTTCTCCGTCGCTTCCGGCGGCGGCACCGGCCGCACCCTGCATCCCGACAACATGGCCGCCGGCCCCGCCTCCTACGGCATGACCGACACTATGGGTCGTATGCACTCCGATGCTCAGTTCGCAGGTTCCTCCTCCGTGCCCGCCCACGTTGAAATGATGGGCTTCCTGGGCATGGGCAACAACCCCATGGTCGGCGCCACTGTCGCCGTCGCCGTGGCCGTTGCAATGGCGAAATAGGATTTTTTTGAAAGGGTTTATCCGCTATGCGGGTGAACCCTTTTTCTCTGTTTATTCCTTCGCAGAATTTGCAAGTTCTAAGGTGGGCAATATCCGAAAACAAAACGAAGGAGATGAAAAGACATGGAAGAAACCCGTATGATAACCGAAGAACAGGCTCAGAAGGAGTTCAACCGCTTCTATGTTAAGGCAGAGAAGATTGCAAGAGACCCCGACAAAATCGAAAAACTACTTCAGAAATTGGAAAAGAAGCTGAAGGATCTTCCGGTTCTGAAGGACGCGCTGTCGTACATTCCTGCGATGGGTTCTCTTCTTTATAGTTCTGCTGTAAAGAAAGAGTATAAGGAATTACCGATAGCCACAATTTTTGCAACAATTACCGCTATCGCATACTTTGTCTCACCAGTGGATCTGATTCCCGATTTTATCCCGGGTGCAGGCCAGATTGATGATGCTGCTGTGGCTGCGATCGCCTTGAAGATCATCCGGAAGGACATTGACGAATATTTGGACTGGCGCAAAGTCAGTGGGCTTGATATTGAAGTGTGAGCATATAGAAAGAGAACTTTTGCGAGGGAACATTCCCTTGCAAAGGTTCTCTTTTTTATAGTAGGGGGAACGATGGGATTGTGAACGAAAAAGGGGGAGTTGTTGCGAGAATGCGTCTTTCGATACGATTCGGGGATGCCTTTTGCCCTGAATGAACAGAAAGAGATGAAGAGATGCAGAGACTGGTTTACGAAGGACGCTTTGCATCGCGCTGTTTGCTGATGAAAAATGATTTCTTTTCGTGATATAGGATTTTTCAAAGGATGGAATCATTCCGGGAGCTGCCGATGCTTGCGGGTGCGCTGGATGCGGGAGCGGACGGCGGGGGCAACGGACTGGACGAGGATGACGAGGATGAGGACGAGCCCCTGGAAGGTGTCCTGAATATCCACGCTGAGCTCGGGAATGGAAACGATGATGAAGTTGATGGTGGTGTAGCTCAAGGTTCCGAAGATGACGCCCTGCAATTTGCCCTTGCCGCCGGACATACTGATGCCGGCCAGCACCACGGCGGAGATAGCGTACATTTCATAGCTTTGCCCGGAGGAGGCGGGGGTAACATTGCCGATTTTGCAGGCTTGCAGCACGGAGGCGATGCCGACCATAAGGCCGGTGATGACGAAGACGGAAATCTTGACGCGGGTGACGTTGATGCCCGCGAGCAGCGCACTTTTTTCGTTGGAGCCGACGGCGTAGATGGACTTGCCGAAAGCCGTTCTCTGCATCAGAACGGAAAAGAGGATCGCCAGAACGATGAAAACAATGGTGATGTAGGGAATCTGAAAGGATCCTAAGGAGAACTTGCCCACACCGAACTGCATACGGACAAGATCGTACTTTTCCAGCGTGGTGATCATGGCGAACTGGGAGGAGGAGGAACCGGCGATCGAAGGGTCGATGTCCCGTACAACGGACAGCGTGACGGAGCGGAAAATGAGCATGGTGCCCAAGGTCACGATGAAGGGCGGAATTTTGCCGTAGCCGACCAGCACGCCGTTGATGAGACCGCACAGCGCGCCGGAACCCAGCGCGGCCAGTACCATCATCAGAATGGAGCCGGTGAGGTTGAAGACCATGATGGTGATGCCGCTGCACAGCACCAGCGCCGAGCCGACAGACAGGTCAATCTGCCCAGTGATGATGACCAGGGCCATGCCCAAAGCGATGGTACCCACGATGCAGGTATTCTGGCTGCCCAAGATGGCGACAATATGGCTCCACTTGAAGGTATTGCCCCCTAATGTGATGGTGATGGCGTAGCCGATCATGGTCAGCAGCAGCACAACGATGTAGCTGCTCTGTGACCAATACCGCTCGGCGGTTTTCAGAAATTCATGCTTTTTCATGGATGATCGTTCTCTCTTTCCTGCTCAACTGCGTGCGTAGCATAGAGCATCACGGTCTGCTCCGTCACTTCATCATGATTTAGAACCTTTGCGAGCCGACCTTCGCAGAAGACGGCGCAGCGATCTGCAACCTTGATGACCTCGGGAATCTCCATTGTGTTGAGAAGAATGGTCTTCCCTCTCTGTGCAAGTGCTGTTATTGTTTTATAAATGTCTTCCTTTGCACCCACATCCACGCCCTGGGTGGGATTGTCAAGAATGAGCAGCCCCGCGCCCGCGTTGAGCAGCCGCGCCAGAAAGACCTTCTGCATATTTCCGCCGGACAGCGTGAGGATGCCTTCCTCCGTGTCGGAGGCTTTGATGTTGATGGCCTGCTTCTGCTCGTTGAAGCGCAGAAGGTCGGCTTTCTTGCGGAGGAAAAATTCACCGGGTCGGAGGACGTGCCTCGAAATGCCGAAGTTTTCCAGTATGTTGAGGTCGGGAAGAACCGAGTTGTCCATGCGGTCAGCCGGGAGAAGCCCGGAGACCTTCTTGGTAAACTCGGCGTTTTTGGAGGTGATCTTTTGACCGTCCAGCATGAAGCTGCCTCCCCGGATGGGCAACACGCCGTACAGGGTCAGGAACAGCTCGTTCGTGCCGCAGCCGTTCAGACCGGTGAAGGCGATGATCTCGCCCTTGCGTACAGTCAGGCTCACATCTTCGATGCCTTTCCCGCTCAGGTGGGAAAGCTCAAGAAAGGGTTCGCCCAGCGTCCTTGGAACATATTCGTTTTCGATGATCTCGGTTTTGCCGACCATTTCCAGCGTGAGCTTATGGACGGTCGTGTTGCAGATGTGGCCGGTGGAGATCAGCTCACCGTTTCTGAAAATGGTGTAGCGATCCGCGATGGTGAAAATCTCCGGCATTTTGTGAGAGATGAAGATGAAGCTCTTACCCTGCTTTTTCAGATTGTTGATGATTTCAAACAGCCGCTCGATCTCGTCACTGGAAAGCGAGGTGGTCGGCTCGTCCAGAATCAACAGCTTTGCATCCATATACAGCGCACGGCAGATTTCCAATAGCTGCTTTTCACCGGGCTTGAGGGTGGAAACCATGGCTTCGGGGTCGATGTTCACGCCTAAATCCGAAAAGAGCTTGCGGGTGAGGGCAATCTGCTCCTTGATGCGGATGAAGCCCAACCAGTTTTTCTTCTCCCGACAAAGGAAGATGTTGTCGGCAACCGACAGGTCGTTGATGACATTGAGCTCCTGATGGACAAAAGCGATGCCCGCCGCTTCCATTTCCTGAATCGTGGGGGATGTGTATCGTATGCCGTCAAAGAGGATCGCGCCGCTGTCTGCCTGAAGCACGCCGGTCAGGATGCGCATCAGGGTGGATTTTCCGGCACCGTTTTCGCCAAGGAGCGCGTGAACCTCTCCTTTTTCGATGTGCAGGGAAACATCGGAAAGCGCCTGCTCACCGCCAAAGGCCTTGGATATGTGGTTCATTTCCAGAAATGCCATGAGAAGTCCGTCTCCTTTCCGCTGCGCGCTGATATTCGGGATGACAAATGAAGTTTTATTTATTTGCCTGTGAAGCCTTCGATGGAGCCCGCAGTGGCGCGGTCAACCATGAAAACCGGCTCGTAGGAGCAGGAGCCCTGCTCATAGTCCCAGTTTCCGTCCAGATAATCAAGCCCCAGCTGCACGGCACTCTTCATCATGGTGGGGGAGAAATACATATGCACAATGTCGTCAATGTAGGTGTCAAGAATGGCGGCGCGTTCGGCGTCCTTGCCGCTCATGATGTCATAGACCTCCTGCATTCCGCCGACAGCGGAGGTGTAGACCTCCATGTCCTGCAGGCTCTGCTTGGTCTGCTCGGAGGCACCGGCGCTTAAATAGTTGATGATGCCCAGGGTCATATTCTCGTCCATGGCGTACATATAGAGCTTGCCGTTGTTGGCTTTAGCCGCAGCAACGAACTCGTCCGCCTTCTGCTCCATATATTCGTAGGCCAGGTCGGCAGTGTAGTTGCACACGACATTGTAGGTGTTGAAGAAGGCGTCAAGCTCCTCCTGCGTCCAGACCTCCGTGGTGGTAAATTCGCCCAATTTAGCGTCGGAATAGGCGATCTCTCCGCGAAGGAACTGCTCAAAGCCTTCCTGACGGCGGGAACAGACCGTGCCGTTGTCGCCGTAGAAGACCACGGCGGTGTCACCGGGGTGCAGCCCGTTCTGCTGCATACGGTAAGCAATGCCCGCGCCGACCTGCCAGTTGTTACCGGAATAGTTGAGCAGGGCATACTTTTCGGTGGCTTCGATGATGCGGTCAAAGGAGATGAAGGGAATGCCTTCGGCATAAAGGGTCTCCTGCCCCGCCAGCGCGGAATCGTCCAGTGCCATCATCACCACAACGGAGGCATTGCCGTTGGCCACAACGGTGTTGACCTGATCGACCTGCTCCTCGCCGGAGGAAGCGGGAATGTAGGTGGCTTTGTATTTACCCTCGGCATTGATCTGCTCGCACATTTCGCTGGCATAAGTCCCGGCTTGCGCAGTCCAGCAGACATCCGGCGTGGGGCCGAGAACATACATCATTTTCTTTTTACCCTCAGATGAGCTGCTGCAGGCGCACAGACTCAGTGTCATAACGGCAATCAGCAACAGAATCAATGTTCTCTTCACAACATACTCCCCCTATTTTAGTTTTATTATGTTCAGTATAGTTTTTTGCGTGTCGTAAGTCAAGTGCGGATGCGGGTTATTTGATGGAATAAAATAAATATAACAGGCAATATACGAAAAAACACCGAAATGCGGAGAACACATTTCGGTGTTGAGGAAGATTGCTTTTTAGTGACCGAAGAAGCCTTCGGCGGTGGCGGCGGTGGAGCGGTCGACCATGAAGGTGGGCTCAAAGGAGCTGGAACCCTTTTCGTAGCTCCAATCCCCGGAGAGATAGGAAAGCCCCAGGTCAATGGCGGTCTGAATCATACCGGGAGAATAGGAGAAGGTCGCCATACCGTCAAAGTAGGCATCGGCGATGGCCGCCTCTTTTTCGTCCTTGCCGCTCATCACGTCCAGCAGCTCCTGCATGGGGCCGCAGCCGGTGATATACACATCCAGTGCCTGAAAATCAGCCTTGAGAGCTTCGGAAGCGCCTGCGTTGAGGTAATTCATCACGCCGAAGATCAATTCGTCATCCATGGAGTTAATGTATAGTTTTCCGCCGTTGTTCTTTGCATTCTGGACGATTTCTTCCAACTTCTGCTCCATATAACCGTAGGCGACGTCGGAAGACCAGCCGCACACCACATAATAGGTGGAGAAGATGGAATCCAGCTGATCCTGCGTCCAGACTTCAGTGGTCTCAAAGGAGCCCATGTTGCTGTCGGTATAGGCTGTATCTCCGCGGAGGAACTGCTCAAAGCCTTCCTGACGGCGGGTACAGACGGTGCCATTATCACCGTAGAGCACCATTACGGTGCTGCCGACGGTCATCCCGTTCTGCTGCATCCAGTGAGCCGCCCCCGCGCCGCACTGCCAGTTATCGCCGGAATAGTTGAGCAGGGCGTATTTCTCGGTGGCATCAATGATGCGGTCAAAGGAGATGAAGGGAATACCCTCGGCGTGCAGCGTTTCCTGCCCGGCCTGCGCGGAATCTTCCAGGCACAGCATGACGACCACAGAAGCATCCCCGTTGGCCACGATGGTGTTGACCTGATCGACTTGATCCTCGCCGGAGGAAGCGGACATATAGACGGCCTTGTAGGTGCCCTCGTTGTTGATCTCTTCGCTCTTTTTCTCGGCGAAGGAGCCGACCTGCGCCGTCCAGCCGTGGTCGGGTGTGGGACCCATGATGTAAATGGTCTTTTTTGCGGAGGAAGAGGATTTCTGACAGGCGCAAAGGCTGAAGGTCAGCAGGAGAACCAGGAGAATAAGAAGAATCTTTTTCATTTTGAATTACTTCCGGATTTTGTTTTATTTCAGGCGAACCGCCTGATTTTTTGTGCGGAGCATCTTTGCAAAGTTCGGGGATTCAAAGGGCAGCGCGGTTTCCCCGGCCTCGCCCAAGGCGGCATAAAGCGCGATGGGCTGCCCGTTTTCAATCAGCAGACAGGGACGCTCGAAATGGTAGAAGGTTCGCTCTTTCCCATCCTCGCAGAGGAACGTGCGGGTGTAGGCCACCGGGTTTTCGGCGGGCTGCCACGAAAGGCCGTCGCGGCTTACAAAATGTGCGCCGCCCCAGATAATACCTGTCACGTTGCCGCGAATATCCTTGGCGATCATCTCGAAGTTCTGCCCGTTGTGCCAGACGAAGTGGTCTTCCAGCGACCATTCGGGATGGTCGGGGAAAAGGGAATCGGGGTACTTGGTGAATTGCAGGGTGTCTGCATTTCCCTTTGCCACACCGATTTTCAGCCCCTGCGGGGTGCCGCAGCGGTAGTACAGGTAAATCGTGCCGTCGGGCAGAAAGCACGCGGCGGGGTTGGTCACAACCAGACGATCCCAGGAATCGGGGGAAATGTCCAAGATCGGGCGGTCAAGCCGCGTCCACGGGCCGTGCACGGATTTTGCGGTGGCCACGCCGATGCGGATGGTGGAATAGGTGGCATCATGCAGGGGGTGTTTGCCTTGCAGCAGGGTTTCGCCGGAGGGGCGTTCGCCTTCGTAGGTCGCGCCGATGTAGAACAGATAGTAGGTGTCGCGGAATTTGTGAATGGTGGGGTTGTGGGTCATGCGCCCGTCCCAGTATTCCGCGCCGCGGTCAGGAAGCACGGTTTCGGCGTAGGTGAAAGGGCCGTAGGGTGTGTCGCTCTCCGCCCGGATAATCTCGGAAGAAAAGATGTAGCCGCTGAAAAAGGGACGCTCCATGCTCCAAGAGGCCGCAAACAGGTGATATTTCCCGTCCTCGCCACGGATCGCGCTGCCGCACCAGACCCATCTTCCGGGGATGGAAAGCCCGTCACACTCGCGCAGGGGCTCTATGCTTTTTGCTAAATCAAAGGCTTTCATGGTCGTCCTCCAGAAGCGTGATGAGGTGGCGGATTTCGTCCGCGCCGTCGTGCACCACGTTTTTGCTGCTCTTTAAGGAATAGCAGGTGGAAAAATCGGGGGAGGCGGTTTTGCCTTTCAGGAAGCGCAGAATGTCGTCCTTCCGCTCGGGATATTTTTTGCCGATTTCCACCAGTGCGCGGGTCGCGTGGGAGAGGTACGCAAAGCGTGTGTCCTCGTCACGGTAGAAAAATTCGTCCGAGGGAACGGCATAGGCAAGCAGCGCCTTGTCCTCGTCCCAGATGGCGCGGCATTCGCTTTCCGCTTCGGGGGCGGCCAGTCGACCCAGCAGGTACAGCGCGGTGATGCCGCGTGTCATGTTGAACTTGCGGCTGGTTTCCAGCAGGGTTTTATCCCGGGCACGCAGGGCGGCAAGCAGAATGTCCTTGCCCGCGGCATTTCCGTTCAGCGCCAGCACACAGGCGCAGTTGAAGGACAGCCATATATTTTCCGAACGGAGGCTTTCAAGGGCGGAATCGAGCCGCCCATTGCGGAGCAGATAGAGCATGGCAAGCCCGGGCTTGGCGGTGGTCATCTGCGCCATGGCTTCCGCTTCGGTCTGCGGATAGGGAACCAGCTTGCCGTCCGGCTGGGTGTCCCACACGTCAGGCTCGGTCAGGTTCTCCATGCAGCCACTTTGGAGAAGCTGCGCATAAAGCTCATCGTATGGAACGTCCTTCGCGGCGCAACCGTGCTGCACGGAAAGCGCGGCGATGAGGCCGGAAGCCTCGCCGATGCGCCTGAGGTCGCGCATCATGCGCATATGGGAGGCGCAGTCGTGATCCATGTCCAGATTGCGTCCGGCGATGGCGCAGTTGTCCAAGTCCTTCGGAATCAGACAGCCCATGGGCACGGTAAGGCGCACGGTGGTGCCCCACATGGACATTCCCACCATCCAGTCCGCGTGCATCCGGGACTCAAAGGCCATGTCCTTGCCATGGTCGTCCATGTTGGAAAGTCCGGTTGTTACAGGCTTTTCCGTGGGCTTTCCGCTGAAATAATCCGTCCATTTGAGCCTATTCTCGCCCACGATGCAGCGGCCTTCCCGCGCACCCAACGAGCAGCTCACGCCCAATTGCACCACATCTTTATTAAGCTGCAATTTTTTAACGCTCCGGCGGATGTTTTCGGAGACGATTTCCGCGTCGGCGGCGTCGGTGTAGCCGAAGTCACTGGTGTGGAAGCAGGGCAGACCGTCTTCCTCATGACAGTGCAATGTCACATAGGAAAAGGGCTGGGTCTTGCTGTCAAAGCCGCGCCCCAAATGGAATTCACATCCGGCAAGGCGGCAGGCGTGGTTTTCCGATGTGCCGTCAAGCAGGAACCCGCAGGAAATGTCGATAAAGCCCTTGGGCGTGAGAATCCGCACACCGGTGACTTTGCGCCCGGTGCGGCGAACTTCGGTCAGTAGCGCATCCCCGATGAAGCGGATGCCCGATGCGTCAAACATCCGATCATAGGCGATCACCATGGCGGTGGGGTTGAAGCGGTTTTTGTTCCCTGTTCCCGCCACCAGCTCGGTTTCCGTGAGCCTGCGCCCGTATTCGTCGATTTCTTCATACAGCCCGCCGCGGGTGCCGTAATAGTAGCCGAAAACGGTGCTGGTGGAAAGCCCGCCCGCAAAGGGCAGCCGGTCTATGGCAATGACGCTCTGCCCGCTTCTGGCGGCACTTATGGCGGCAACGGAGCCCGCCGTGCCCGCGCCCGCGACAAGCACGTCACAGGAAAGAGAGGCCAGATGCGGCGTTTCCCGGGGCACGCCGTCCCATTCGGGGGAGCCTTCGTTTTCGCCCTTGTCCAGCGCGGCAAACAGGTCTTCGTAATGCTCCTGCACCGGGCAGAGAACGGAGGGGAAGTGAATGAGCGTCACGCCCTTTAAGGAGGACATGAACCGCCGCGCCGTCCCGATGTCCTCCGCTTCGATGCTCAAAATGGCCAGCGTCTCATAGACCGTGGGGGCGTATTTCACACATTCCGGCAGCAGGGTAAAGTCATTGACCTTCGCCAGCACGTTGAAGGTGTGCTTTTCTGCTTTTTCAGCGGGATAAAAGTGCTTGCAGGAAAAGGTTTCAACCTTATCCAGACACAATGCGGTGATTTCGATGGTTTCTCCCGCCTGTTTTACCGACACAATGCGCGTGAGGAACAGAATCTCCGCGCCCGATTCGTCCAGTTCGCGGATGAGAATGTGTTCCGCGCCCTGGGGATGCACACACCCTCTGCCGATGGCATTCAGGCTTTCCAGCTGCGCCCGAACGGCTGCGGAAAGTCTGCCGTGTCCGGGAAAGTCCGGGCAGGGGAACAGGGCTTCAATGTATTCCTTCGCGGCGTGCAGGGTAGGTTCCAAAATCAGCGCACCCTTGCCGTGGGATAAGGCGGCGCCCAAATGCCGCGCAGAAGCGTCCTCAAAAATCAGATCGTAGTGCTTCATGACCGTCTTCCTTTCCGGGGATTTCCGTTTAGCTTCATATTACTGAAAACGGGCGGATTTTGCAAGATTATTTACCGATTTTCTGTAAAAACGCTTGAAAGTGTTATGTCATTTCTTCATAATAGAGGAAAATGGTTTTGCACCGCGAAAAGCGGAAGAAGGAGCGCAGCATGAACATACGGTTTTGTGAAGAACACCGCTTTTTTCACCTGTTTACGAAGGAAATGTCCTACGCCTTCGGCATTACGGAGAACAAACGTCTTGTGCACCTTTATTGGGGAAAAAGGCTTTCGACCGAATCCCTTGTGCCGCTGGCGGAGGAGCTGTTGGGCGGTATCGGCGCATCCAAGGGCGTGGACGACAACGGAAAGCGCAATTTCGAGCTTTCGACCTTTGAGCCGGGAGATTACACCGAGCCCGCGTTGAAGGTCATTCATCCCGACGGCGTGCGTTCCCTGCGGCTTGTCTATGATTCCTGCCGCGTGGAGGGCGAGGAACTCACGGTCTGCATGAAGGACACCGTTTATCCCGTGACGGTGGAGCTGCACTACAAGGGCTATGCCGATTTGCCGCTGATTTCCCGGCACCTCGCTGTAAAAAATGAAGGCAGGGAAAAGGTGATCTTGGAATCCGTCAAGAGCGCATCGGTGTATGTGCCAAGCGGTGTGGATTATCGCCTGACGCACCTTTCCGGCAACTGGGGCGCGGAGTACGGGAAAAATCAACTCATGCTGACCCAGGCGCGCACCGTGCTGCAAAACAACCGCGTCACCTGCGCCGCCGCCCAGCAAACGCCGTTTTTTGCCCTTGACCCGGAGGGAAAGAGCACGGAGGACACTGGCGAGGTGTTCTTCGGGGTGCTGCATTGGAGCGGAAATTTCTCAATCACCGTGGAGAGACAGTATAACAGGCGCGTGTCCGTGGTGGCGGGCATCAATGAGTTCGATTCCAGATACAACCTGCAGCCCGGGGAAGCGTTTGAAACGCCCAAGCTCACCGTGGGTTTTGTGGATCAGGGCTTTGCCCGCATGAGCGAGGTCTTCTATGACTGGCAGTTTGACCATCTCATTCCCCGGGGCAAGTCCTTTGACAAGGCACACGCCGTCCGCCCGGTAATCTACAATTCCTGGTATCCCTACCAGTTCGATGTGCGGGAGGACAACTGTTTAGCTCTGATTGAAAAGTGTGCCCCCTTGGGCGTGGAGCTGTTTGTCATTGACGACGGCTGGATGCCGGGGCGTGTCAACGACAAGGCGGGGCTGGGCGACTGGGTGGCAGACCCCAAGCGGTTCCCCCACGGCATGAGCGTGATTGCGGACGCTTGCCACGCCAAAAATATGCTGTTCGGCATCTGGGTGGAGCCGGAAATGGTGAACCCCGATTCCGACCTTTACCGCGCCCATCCCGACTGGATCATCGGCGACGATACCCGTCCTCACTCTTTGCAGCGCAACCAGCTTGTGCTCAATCTCGCCCGGGACGATGTGCGGGATTGGGCGATTGACTGGCTGGACAGATTGATTTCCGATTTCAAGCTGGACTACTTAAAATGGGACATGAACCGCTACGTCATGGAAAACGGCTGGCCGGATGCGCCGATGGAGGAGCAGCAGAGCCTGTCCATCCGCTACACGAAGAATCTTGAAAAAATCTGGCAGACGCTGAACGAACGGCACCCCGATGTGCTGTTTGAGAACTGCGCCTCCGGCGGCGGGCGCAGCGACTTTGGCATGGTGCCCTATGCCGACCGCATCAACCGCTCCGACAACGCCGACCCGGTGGACATTATGGTGATTCATGAGGGTTTCTCCATGCTCTTTGTGCCCAAGACCGCCGGCGGCGCAGGCAACATCGCGCCGGAGACCCACCACATTCATCTGCGCAAAACGCCGCTGGACTTCCGCATCCATTGGGGCATGACCGGCTCCATGAGCATCGGCATCAACCTTCTGACGGCGGATGCGGAAACACTTGATAAGCTGAAAGCGGGCATTGCACAGTTCAAGCGTCTGCGGGGCGACTTGCAGGATTCTTACGTCTATCGCATTGCCTCGGCGACGGAGCATCCGTATGCGCTGTTCC
>DCHO01000026.1 GCA_002315655.1 Christensenella sp. UBA1750 | reverse complement strand
CGAGCGCAGTTCCACGGCGTTGAGCCCGAAGGTACGGGCAAATTCCGCCGCTTCCGAAAGGCTCTGGGATACCTCGTCTGTGATAAATCCGACAGTAAACATAATTCTTCCTTACATTCGCATGATGGTTGCGTTGGCAAAGAGCGAAACGCGGTCAAAATCCTGCTTTTTCTGAACCTCGCCTAAGGGGTAGTCCATGGATAGCATTTTGTATTTCGCGGGCGCCATGGGGTTGTATTCCAGAAGCTCCACCTTGCTGTCGCCCACCAGATTGGAGATCGCGGTGAGGTTGTCCTTGGTGTCCGTGATGCCGGGAATCAGCGGCACACGGAAGGTGTGGGGCTTTTGGGAAGCAAGGACGGTGCGCACGTTGTTCAGGATCGGGGCGTTGTCCACGCCGATGATCTTCTTGTGCAGCGCGGGGTCGGCAATCTTCACATCCATAATGATGTAATCCAGCAGATTTAATGCTTTTCCGAAGATTTCCTCATTGGCAAAGCCGGAGGTCTCCATGCACAGATGCGCAGGTTTCAGAAGTCGCAGCAATTCCAACGAAAATTCCGGCTGAAACAGGGGTTCGCCGCCGGAGAGGGTGAAGCCGCCGTCCATGCCTCCCAGCATGGGCGCATAACCACGGAGTTTGTCCGCCAAATCAGTTACCTCCCAGCTCTCGCCGCGCAGGGAGAGCGCGCCGCTGGGGCAATGGTGCCAGCAACGGTGAAGCTTCTTGCAAACCGGGTCGTCACAGGGCTGTTGGCAGTCGCCGCATCCGGTGCATTTCTCCTTCTTCCACATGAGCTGTGGAATCCGAGAGAGGCCTTCCGGGTTGTGGCACCAAGGACAGCGCAGGGGACAGCCTTTGAGGAAGACCGTCAGCCGCACCCCAGGGCCGTCATGGATGGCAAATTCTTTTAGGTCAAATATCGTTCCGATCATAATGCGTATTCGGTTCTGGCGATGACGTGATCCTGATAGGCTTTGTCCAATTCGACAAAGTACGCGCTCCAGCCCCAGATGCGGACGACGAGCTGCGGATACTTTTCGGGATTCTTCTGCGCGTCGCGCAGCACCCCCGCGTCCACGGTATTGAGCTGCACCTGATGGCCGCCTAACTGCACGAACATACGCACAAGCTGTGCCAGTTTTTCCACGCCCTCGGGATTGTCAAAGGTGTTGGAGAGGAATTCCAGTGTCAGCGGGCCGCCGTTGGCGATGTTCTTAAGCTCCGGCTTGGTGAAGGATTTGACGATGGACAGCGGCCCCTTGCACTGGGCAAACAGGGACGGGGAGTAGTTGGTGCCGAGCCCCTCGCCCTTTCTGCGTCCGTCGGGGGATGCGCCGATCTCCTCGGCGTGCCAGAGATAATACATGGCAGAGCCGGTGCCGGCGCGAACCTGACCGCCGCGGCAGGAGCGTAAGGGTTTCAGTGCCTTGGAGAAGCAATCCATCAAGCGGATGGCGATGGAATCCACAAAGTCGTCGTCGTTGCCCATCTTGGGGGAATTGTAGCGGAGCTTAGCCAGCAGGTCGTCGTAGCCCACGAAGTTGGCGTCCACCGCCGCGATGTATTCGGCGGGAGAAATGCTCTTTTCGTCAAAGACATACTTCTTGATGGCCGCAAGGGAGTCGGACGCGGTGGAAATGCCGGTGCCGTGCATCCCCAAATTGTTGTATTTACCGCCCTTGGAAATGTCCGGGACGGGGAAGAACAGCCCATAGAAGGGCGAGGGAATGAACCATAAATTCTGAATGCGCTCCACGATGGCGCGGGATTCCTTGTTGACAAGGCCTTCGATGGCGGCAAACAGCTCGTCAAAGGATTGCGCGGTGGGCAGCACGTTGTGGAACACGTTGTCCACGATCTTGGCGAAGGACAGCGCACCCACGTTGATGACGTCCGCGCCCACGATGGGCACGATGATCTCCCAGCAGGCGGCGATGCAGTAGTTCCGGGCGTCCTCCAATTCGTAGCCCTTTTCCAGCAGACCCGCGATCACGGTATCATCGTTGGTGTACTGCGGGAAGCCCAGCCCCACGGCGGTCAGCTCGGAGCCGATGCGGTAAATGTCGATGGGGGTGTTCTTGTCGGCGCGGATGTTGATCTTGGGGTCAATGACCTTTAACTCCTTAGAGGCCAGCAGGCACAGACGGGAAAGAGCGTTGAACACAGGCTTTCCGTCCTTGTCCACGCCGCCCAGGGTGATGGACTGGCCGTTGTCGCCGCGCTGGATGGAGAAATACAGATCGGTGTCCTTGTTGAGCGCGAGGAAATAGTCGCACAGCAATTCCAACGCGCGTTCTTCGGTGATTTTTCCGTCCTTCAGATCGTTTTCAAGGAATTTGCCGCAATACTGGTCGAAGCGTCCCTGAATGACGTGGTAGTTGCCTTCCAGCCAGATGGCGAAATTGCAGATGCGCAGCAACTGCAGAGCTTCGCGGAAGGAGGTGGCGGAATAGCGGGGCACGCGCTTTAAGACTTCGGCAATGTCGTTTTTGCCCAAATTTCGGGCTTCTGCGGCGTAGCGGTCGGCAAGGTCGATGAGCGCGTCGATCATCATTTTTCCGTATTCATCGGCTTTTTCGCGGAAATAAAGCAGACCGTGATCCAAGATTGCGCCGTAGTCCGGCACCACATTGGAGAGGAAGCCCGCCTCGTGGATGAAGTGCTCGTTTTTCACCTGCTTCCACTCGTCCACGGTGTAGATGGTGGGCAGGTCGATGCGATCCTTGCCCTCCTCCTTGATGAAGATGGCGTTCTTGTCCACCATGGTGCGGGTGAAAACGATCTCCTCATCGGGCATGAAAACAGGGGTCTCCAAGGCGCAGAGCTTCACAAAACGCTCGGCGACGCGGGCGCGGTCGGGAAGATTGCGGGCGGCGAAATCGGCACCGAAGTCGATGCCGGAGGACTTGCGGAACTGGAAGTGCTGTTTTCCGAGAATGTACGAACGTAATTGCTCCTTCATAATGATACTCTCCTATTTTATTTAGTGTTGGACACAAAAATCACCATAATATTCGTTTGTTATATAACCTTCATCAAACGCAAGCTTGAAAATGCCGGTCTCACTGTTTATCTCAAAAGAAAGATAAACTTTGGCGGTCATTCCGGGCTTTAAGTCATCTATATTGAAGATGTTTTGATAACCGTCAATAACTTCATCCATTACATAATTGCAATCATCAAGCAAGATGTTGTTTTGATACGCTCTCATATTGTAACCAACGAGAGAATAGTCAATACTTTCACTGGATGTATTGTTGATTGTTACCATAAAGACCGCGTATTTTTGAGTATCACCGAGTATATCCATGGTGTGAATGGTAAAACCGTCGTAAACGATTTCGTGATTTTTTGCATCAAGGGTCTTGTTGCTATAATCATACTTTACATCACTATCATTAAATAAACTTGTATAATGATAGATGGTATCTAAATCCGCATCTGATGTGACCTTCCATTGGAGATTGCCAGAGAAAATACTTAGCTCATTCCAACCCTTGTCGGCTAAACATCCGAAAATGACTAACGATTTTGCGTATGCGTCGAGTTCATAGCTTTGATATTCTTGGATTCCATCTATTGCAAGAAGGTAGATGCAATCCGGTTCAGGTGCAATGATGCCATCTACATAAACAGAAATATTTGATTTAGAGTAGGTGAGGATTTTATCGGAGTTGTTCTTCACTTCAAGAATGACATAAATCATTTCCTGATTGCTGTCAATATCTTGCGTGTAGAATGAAGTAGCTGTTTCAACATACCCAATCCGTCGAACACCAGACAAACCAACGAATAAATCTCCGGCTTTTCCGTATTGACCGATTTTCATTTCACCGGTTTGAACATTTTTTTCATTGGGATTTGCTTTTATCTGTGGGGTTTTTGAGGGCTGTGTTGCTTTTTCAGCTATATTGGTACTTTCAACTTGGACAGATTCTTCTAATGATTCTGTGCCTTTCTTTACTAATGTGTTGGTAAAGACACAACTATAAATAATCATCATCACAATGCCGATTATAATGGCGGCTTTGGCATAGCCATGCTTTTGTGAGTCGTCTTTCTTTGACAAGTCGATGATGCCTAAAATCAAGCCAACAATTGGTAGACAGAATAATGACAAGAGGAGTGCGGCTGAGCCAAGCTTTGACTGTTTCTTCTTTTCAGGAATAACCTGCGTGTTATACTGTGAAAATGAGGTAAACTGTGTTTCGGGTTGATATGGTTGTGAAGGAGTGTCTGTTTTTGCTTCGGCTGATAGGTTAATCTTGTAACCACATTGAGCACAGAAAACATAAGGGTCTTTTTCATCTACTATCATTCTTTTTCCGCATTTGGGGCAGATAACAACCATTGTCATATTTAATCCCTCCTTATACATATTATACCATACATTACGCCAAAAGAAACTTCTTTTTTACGGTTCTTGGAGTATATCTTTACGATCAGTGTGAAAAAGAGTAAGAAAAAGCAGAACCGCCACCCCTCGCACAGGTGACGGTTCTTTGATAAGACCAACGCTTTGATGTAGGGCTAACCGCTTGTGCGGCTCCCTTTTCATTTCATATTGTAGATGCCGCCTTATTGTTTGTCAATAGGCGGCGTTTGA
>DCHO01000030.1 GCA_002315655.1 Christensenella sp. UBA1750 | reverse complement strand
AGGTTATCGAATAATCTTGTCGATTAGCTAAACAAATGAACTCCTCTCTGAGAAATCAGGGAGGAGTTTTTTGCGTGTGTGGGGATGCACCCTTGTCAGTCCCCCGCAAGGGGGGGACTGACAAGGGTGCCGGGCGCGGCGTAACCGCGCCCGGGGACTCCCTCAGTCTTTTTGTGAGGCAAGCCTCACAAAAATCCAGCTCCCCCGCAAGCGGAGGAGCCTACGCCTGCGGGCAGGAGGGGGACGAGAGAATGAATATTGAAGACTGAAAACTGAAGAATGAAAATTGGAAAAAAGGTGATTTCCGAGGGTTTATTTTCTGAATTATGTTATCACATAGAATCTATTCGGTTTTGACCTGAATGGCACGATAGTCAGAGATTGCTTCAAGAAGCTCCCGCTCATTTCCGTGAGCAAGCATTTTGCGATGATCGGATACCGGAATCAGCTTGCCAATCTCCGGGTACTCGATCGCAAAGCCTTCGGCATAAGCAACACGGATTCTTGCACCCAGATTGCCGTTCCAGACTTCGGTTGTCTTTTGCGCATATCCGGGCACATCGTATTTCTGACTCTTCATTTCATAGATTGCTTTGACCTTCAGATCAACTACATCGGAAACATCCACATAATAGTTGATGTATGCCGCTTTGCCCTTGTTTGTCAGGCAGTCACTCCGATAATCGGCAGGGCAGATCATGTAAGCAACCTGAGAAACATTCCATGCAGCCTGCTTATCATTGAAGCTCACGCCATGCGCAGCGGTTATGCCAGCCAGTGCCAACTGACCCGTTACCGCATGATGGTTGCTGAACGTGTCATCCTGATAAGGCCAATGGGTGATGACAAGATCCGGCTTTACGTCACGAATTAACTTGGCCACCTTGGAGATCATGGATGCGGTGACGGTGAGAATCTCGTCATCGTAATCCAGGAAACGGATGTCCGTAATGCCGAAGAGCTTACAGGCGCTGCAAGCTTCTGAATACTTCACTTTCTGGCGCTCCTGAATCAACTGATCAATCTCTTCCTGGCTGAGATCGGAAAAGTCATTTCTGAATCGGTCGTAGATCACTTCATCGTGAATGCGAAGCCCCTGTGTGATTGCGGCACAAGTCACATGATCCCCGTTCTGTATATGATGGTACAGGGTTCCGCCGCAATGATCGAACATATCCGCCGGATGGCCGGCAATCACCAAAATATTCATGTGCAGTCCCTCTCTTTTCTATTCTTCTATTGTGATTTTGCGAATCAGCATCGTTTTTCTCGGAGTTCCCGAGGCATCCGGCACAGTAAAGTCACTGTAAGCCAATAAGGCTGTATGATCACTTGTTGCCACCATGAATGTATAGCAGCAGGAATTGGTTTCTCCTTCTTTTGCCGGCGGAACGATCTCATAAGGCCGATCCCATTCCCGTCCGGAAGGATCCCTTGTCGCTCTGACCCAAACGCCGGGTCGGCCATAGGAACATAAGGTTACACCGCACTTTAAGGCAAGCAGGCGCGGACATACCCCTTTCGTGTCGAACATACGAACGGGATCCCAGGATTTTCCGTTGTCGGATGACCGGAAGAACCACGACGGACTGTTGGAGCACGTTCTTACCACTTGCACAATAGAGCCGTCCGGAGTAAACGCAATGTCATTCTCGTCATAGCCCTCACGGTAGTAGGCATCGGGATCCCGGCTGGTGTCCGGATCATAAAGATGATAACTGACGAGATTCCAGGTATGCCCCATATCCACCGAGCGAAAAAGAAAGGTACTGCTGTAGGGAACAAAGCCGCCGTTTTCGGGATTGCATACGCATTGATCATAGTGCGAAATCCACAGTGTTCCGTCCGGTCCCATGTGCATAAGTCCTCTTGGCGCTGGAAGAACGAATACACCCTGGAAGCTCCGTGCTGCCATGAAAGGCCAGTTCATTTTGCACTCTTCCATGACGGGCGTTTCGGAGCCGTTAGGGGTTCGATAGAATTTCCATGTTTTGTTGCACTGTCCGTCAGGGATGTCTGCGACCCGATAGACCTGATGCCCACGGTTGTTTTCACCAATCGGTTTCGGAAGCTTTATTTTGTCCAGCGAAATCTGTTCTAAACCGACGGGCTTTAGACGTTCCCCGTTCGGGAGAAGGATGCCCATTTTGCCGAGATAATCGCATAAATTGGCTTTTTGCCATGTCGCGCCGTCATCATGGCTGATCATGCACTTTGGCACTTCATTATAAGCTGTCTCCGAGTCTGCACAGTCGTTGAAATTATAGACGATGGTTCCGTCGTCAAGTCTTGACAGAATGGGGAATTGATAAGGCCCCCATCCGACCTCGTCCCAGGTCGGCCCCTGGGAAACGATCACGGGATCCCCCAAATGAATTTGAACCTTGTTCATGAAAGGCCTCCTTGGCTTTGCGTTTATTCAAAAACAATGTGGCGGAGGGTGGAAAGGCCGGTGACGAGCTGCATTTTGCCGGTGGGAAGGGCGGATTCGTAATTGAAATGCAGATGGCCGGTGAGCAGGGCGCGGATGGCGGGCTCGTTTGTGATGTACTCCGTCATTTCGTGGGTGACGGCGTCCTCCTTCTGCTGGGCGTAGCGGTCAGGGGTATAGTAGGCCATTTTTTCCTCCGGAACGGAGACGAGATAAGTGGGCGCGCCGGGGAGCAATTTTATATGGAAGTCGTAAAGAGAATCTTCGTAGAGCGGGTTGTGCATCAGCAGCACGATGGGCAGACCTTTGGCGACCTCCGCTTTGAGGGCGGTGAGCTGATTTTCCTCAAAAAGATAGTAGCCGTTGTCGATGGCAACGAAATTGATGCCGCCGATGACGCGGGAGGCAAAGCGGATGTCGTTGGTAAAGCAGGCCTGCACCTTGGCAAGACTTTGATTGCGGTAGGCCGCATCCTCCTTGGCTTCGCCCACATAGAGGGAAAATTCATGGTTGCCCGCGGCGAAGAAAAGGTCGTTGTTTGCGGCAAAATCCTTCGCGGCATCTAAGTTTGCGGCGGAAACAAAGTCGATAAGGTCGCCGGTGTGCAGGATGGGCAGCCCCTTGGCGGTGGCAAAATCGGAGAGGAAGGAAAGGTCGTCCTCCGCCGTGGGGAAGATGGGCAGCCGGGCTTTGGCCAGGTCGATCTTGCGCTGATCGTCGCGGGTGTCGGCCAAGGTCAGGTGCGTGTCGCTGGCATGAACGACGGAAACGGGCTTGGGAAGACCGATGTGAATGGTGCTTTCAAGAATCTGCATGGTGTTTGCTCCTGTTTATGAAGAATGGGATCAGGGCGGGGAGACCCCGCCCCTACGGAAAGCCGTTCTATTTGTTGGAAGAATAGTGCCGCTGGTAGCGGGCGGTGACGGTTTCGGTGATGTAGGTTTGCAGCTGCGGCAAATCGGGCGTGTGCAGGGCGATGGAGACGGCGCGGGCAACATCGTAGGGCACGCGGACGTGCTGGGAGGAAAAAACGCCGTCATCGTCGTGGAGGATGAGGTAGGAGGCCAGCGGCATTTTGTCGCAGGGATTGCCCACCGCGCCGGTGTTCATGAGGAACCGCCCCTGATGGGTAAAGAAGAAGGGGTGGTGGGAATCGCCCATGATGGTGATGTCGTGGGCGCCGAAACGGTACATGGCTTCTTCCACGTTCTCCCGTTCGTTATTGAACATCGGGGTCACGACTTTGGGCACAGAAAAACGCCCATGATAGGCGCACACGGTTCTGCCGGCAAAGTTCAGCTCGATGGTCTCGGGGAGCGCGGTCAGATATTGTTTGTCTGTATGCGACAGGCGTTTGTCATAGAAGGGACAGCCGAATTTTTCGTTGTCCGGCATACGCACCACAAGGCGATCCCAGTTGCCGTACACCACGGAAGAAGCGTTTTCGCGGATGAGGTCAAGCGGTTCTTTGACAGAGGGGCCTTTGCCTAAAATGTCGCCCAAGAAGTACCATTCGGTGATGCCGCGTTTGGATAGGTCATTCAGCACCGCTTCCAATGCGGGAAGGTTCCCGTGAACGTCCGATAAAAAGGCGATGTGTCGGCTCATCTTGTGTCCTCCAGTTTTTCGTAGATGGCACGGATGCGCTGGTGCAGCTCGTTGCGCAGCGCCAAACGGGAGTAGCGTTCCAGAGCGGACTCAATGCCTTCGGACTCGATAAATCGCAGAAACTGTGCGGTTCGGTCATCTTCGGCACAGGTGTATCGGTAGGCGTTCGCAATGACGCGGCACAGGGTATCCGGATTGCCGCCGTGGCGCAGGCACAGGGTTGCCGCGCCCACCAATCTGTCCTGCGGTCCCACTTTGCGGGGGGTGTCTGTGCAGAAGCGGGAAATGGTGTCGCCCAGCAACGGGCTGTCGATGAGGGAATAAATGCGCTCGTTCCATGCGGAAAGCTCCTCCGGGGAGAAGCCGTATTCGCCGATGAGCCCGAATGAGGCTTCGGAGAGGGCTTCACGCACCGCGCTTGCCAGATCGGGATCGGCAAGTGCTTCCGCTGCCCAGATGTAATGGTGGGAGCAGGCGAGGTAGCCGATGGTGGCATAAGCGGTGTTGAAGGAGTACATTTTGCGGTGGAATTCCGCGGGAAGGTCATCCGTGAGCTTGATCATGGGAGACTGCGGCGGCACGCCCTTGAAGGCCTTCTGATCCATGGGCATTTCCGGGTAGCCGTTGGTGAGCACGCCCAGCGCGTCCAGCTCGGATAAACTGTCCGGCAGCTCGGGGCAGATGCAGTAGGCCACGGTTTCCACCAGACCCACATGGTTTTCCATATAGTCCAGCGCACTGCCGCCCAGCATCCCTTCAAACAGGGAGTGCAGGCGGTGCTTGGCTTCGATCTCGTTGATGCAAAGGAGAATGTCCAGCGGTTCGTCGGGGGTCTCCATGGCCTTTCGGGCGATGCAGACCGACAGCAGCGCGGCGACGGATTCCAGATGTGCCATGGGCACGGAGACCATGACCAAGGTGCCTCTGTTGGCAATCAGCTCGGAGATGGCGCCCTCGTCGGAGAGGGACAGTGCGTCGTAATCGTCGATGTAGACGGTCTCGTAATAGGTCTTACGCGCCTTGAAAACGGAATAGGTGCCGGCATTGTTGAGTTGGCGGATGCGGTCTTCGTCACTGTCCACAAAGGTCAGGGCGCAGCCGGCACTGGCAAGGATCTCCGCACAGAAACCCCGCCCCATTTTGCCTGCACCGATGATGACCGCCTTTCGCTTTGCGCCCATGGTAAGCCTCCGATTCCATCTTGGTTAATATTCAAATATTATAATCATTTCCGCCGCAAAAGGCAAGAAGGGGCGCGTAAAATAACCGTATTTTTTTGTATAACGCAAAAAATGTTCGGGTTTTGCGAAACCGAAAAAGAACTTCAAAAAAGTTCAAAAAAATTCCAAAATAGAGTAGCCCTTTCTTTTGCCCGTTCGTATATATGGATGTGAGCAGCCGATACGGTTCCTCCCCCACAGAAAACTTCCCTTCTTTACATGATCTAAAGCATTTTTGCTCTTGCGGAACGGAATGTTTTATGATAAAATGTAATAGTAGAAATGTCTTTTGTGAATGGAACACAAATTCGGACAATATAGACATTCGTGATAACCGAAAGGAGAACCCCATGAATAAGAAGAAGTTAACCGTCATCATCATCGTCGCCGTCATCGTCGTCGCCGCCATCGTCGTCATCGCCCTTGCTGCCACCGGAAATCTGGGGGGTAAGTATGTGGATGGTAAATATGTAGGACAGATGGTGGGTACCTATACCGCAGAATAAACCGGGTTGAACAGCGAACCGAACAAACGGATGGACAGTTATTTATGTGCTACGCATAAATAACTGTCTTCCTATATCAACAAATGGAGGAAAGTTAAATGAATAAAGCGCATATGGTGTATTACATTAGCCTCTGCCTTGTTCTGCCGATTTCCATGCTCTGCTTCTATCTGGAACGGCGGGCAAGACGCATCATCGTTTCCATGATTTGTGGTGTGCTCGTGGGTGTTCTGGCGTTCTGGATCAACACATTCATCAAAAACACCTTCGGGATTGATGACAAATACCTGACGATGTTTGTCGCGCCTGTGGTAGAGGAGTTGCTCAAATTCATCCCGGTCATTGCGGTACACTTCATTGTGAAGAAGGGGCGCAGAGGCAGCGCGGCCAATGCGTATTCCGTGGGTCTCGGCTTCTGTGTTTCCGAGAACTTCTTTTATCTCATCACCTCGCTGGATACTGCCAATGCGTTATGGCTGATTATGCGCTGCATCGGCACAGGCGTGATGCACTCCATGACCACCACCGTCATGGGCATCGGAATCTATTCTGCGCGCACCTCGGAAAAGTACAAGGTGCTGCGCATCGTGGCTTCCGTGCTGGTTGCCATGGCGTTCCACATTACCTTCAATTCCCTTTTGCAGACTCCCCTCAAAGCAGTGGCTGTGGTGCTGCCCATCATCGTCTTTATCGTGCTGTTCGTTGTGCTGAAAAAGGAGAATTTGCACAAGTTCCTGTGGGATGAGAGCGATTCCAAGAAAAAGGCGCAGGAGGAGTAAGCTCTCGGCTGCAAAAAAATAACCGAAAAACAAAATGTTTCATCGTAAAATGTATGAAAACAATGTCTGCTGTGAAGGAAGCTGAAAGCCCGGACAATACAGACATTTTTGAGAATTGAAAGGAGAACCCCATGAACAAGAAGAAACTGACCGTTATCATCATTGCCGCTGTCGTCGTCATCGCTGCTATCGTCCTCATTTCCCTCGCCCTCACAGGAAATCTCGGTGGCTACTATGTTGTTGCCTAATGCTTAAGCAGAAGGACAGATCCTGTGTTCCAAATACAGGTAACTGTTTTTCTGCTTAAAAACGGCGAAGGGTACTGTGCATATCTTCCATTCCATTTGTCTGTACCCGGAGCTGAAAATTCGGACGATACAGACATTTGTGAGAATTGAAAGGAAACTTCATTTGACCATTATCATCATTGCCGCTGTCATCGTTATCACCGCTATCGTCCTTATCTCCCTCGCCGTCACAGGAAATCTCGACGGTACCAAGGCTATTATTTATTAATCGGACGAATTTGAACAGGACATAAACCGCATGGAACCTGAAAAAGAGGGCATTCGCTTTGAATGTCCTCTTTTCATACCCTGCGCATAGGAACTGAACCTATAAGCAGATGATTCTGGATTGCGGAGTTTCCTCTTTATAAAATCAAAACAAATGTTGGTTCTTGCGCCCGTTCCGCAAAATGGAACAAGGTTTGCAAAGAAGACTTGCAGACGGAAATGCGCTGTGCTATACTGTAAGTGCTGAAATAGGGTTTTTGGACTAAAAAGCCCGGAAAGGGTATGGGGCTACCGTGGAAAAAGCAACTGTGCAGTCGATTGACCGTGCGCTTTCGATCATTGAAGCGCTGGCCGGTGAAAAAGACGGACTTGGCGTGACCGAGATCTCCAACCGGGTCGGTCTGCACAAATCCACCGTTCACCGTCTGCTCTCCGCTCTGGGCGAGCGGGGCTATGTGGAACAGAAAAGCGGCGGCGCCTATCGCCTGGGCATGAAGATCGTGGAGCTGTCCTCCCTGTATCTTTCTCAGGTGGAACTGAAAACCGAAGCCCAACCCTACTTGCGCAAACTTCTGCAAATGACCAAACAGCCCGTGCATCTGGCGATGCTGGACGGCTTGGAGATCATCTACATCGACAAAATAGAGACCATCCATTCCATAAGGATGTATTCCCAGATCGGCCGGCGTTCCCCCGCGCTGTGCACCGCCACGGGCAAAGCCCTGCTTTCCGGCCTGCCGGATGCGGAACTGTGCGAGCGGGTGCGCTCCACCAAATTGCCCACCTACACCTCCCGCTCCATCACCGACCCCGAGATGCTCATCAAGGAAATCCGCCTGACCCGCCAGCGCGGCTGGGCGCGGGACGATCAGGAGCACGAGCCGGGCATCCGCTGCATTGCCGCCCCCATCTACGACTACCGCGGCAACATCGTGGCGGCCGTGTCCACATCGGGCTTAAAGCAGATCATCACCCCGGCACGGGATGAGGAGATCGCGGGCTTTGTGATGGACACCGCAAACGCCATTTCCCAGCGGATGGGCTACCGCAGATAAATCCCATCGTTTCTTTTGAGCGTGGTGGAAACCCATCATGCTTTATGGAATAAATAATCATGAACAAGGAGTGTATTCCCATGGCAAAGATCGTTACCTTCGGTGAAATCATGCTTCGTCTTGCCCCCCAGGGCTATCAGCGTTTCCAGCAGGCTCGCTGCTTTGATGCCGTTTACGGCGGCGCTGAAGCCAACGTGGCCGTTTCTCTGGCCAACTACGGCGAGCAGGCCACTTATGTGACCGCTCTGCCCAACAACCCCATCGGTGATGCCTGCGTCAACAACCTGCGTTCCTTCGGCGTGGATTGCTCCAAGATCATCCGCTCCGCCAAGCGCCTTGGCCTGTACTACTGCGAAAAGGGCGTTTCCATGCGTCCCTCCAAGGTCGTCTATGACCGCGCCGATTCCGCCATCGCCAACGTGAAGCCCGGTGATTTCGACTGGGATGCCATCTTTGAGGGCGCTTCCTGGTTCCACTGGACCGGCATCACTCCCGCTTTGTCCGACTCTACCGCCGCTGTCGTTCTGGAAGCCTGCAAGGCCGCCAAGGCGCACGGCGTCAAGATATCCTGCGACCTCAACTACCGCAAGAACCTCTGGTCCCGCGAGAAGGCCGGCCAGGTCATGGGCGAGCTGGTGCCCTATGTTGACGTTCTGATCGCCAACGAGGAAGACTCCGCTGACGTGTTCGGCATCAAGGCCGACAAGACCGACATCAACTCCGGCAAGCTGGATGTGGAAGGCTACAAGTCCGTTGCCAAGCAGCTCGTGGATCGCTTCGGCTGCGAGAAGGTCGCCATCACCCTGCGTGAGTCCCTGTCCGCTTCCGACAACAACTGGTCCGGTATGCTCTACGACAGCAAGTCCGGCGAGATCCTCATCTCCAAGAAGTACTCCATCCGCATCGTGGACCGCGTCGGCGGCGGCGACAGCTTCGGCTCCGGCCTCATCTACGCCCTGCTCAACGGCTATGACAACCAGAGCGCCGTGGAATACGCCGTGGCGGCTTCCGCTCTCAAGCACACCATCGAAGGCGACGTCAACATGGTCTCCGTTGCCGAAGTCAAGTCCTTAATGGGCGGCAACGCTTCCGGCCGCGTGCAGAGATGATTGCGCACCGAAACTCCCCTTCGGGAAGTTCCGGTGTTCCGCATGGCTTATTTTCCGAAACAGTCCACCGGACTGTTTCGTTCAAAACGCTCATGCTCCAGTCGCTTTGCTCCCTCCATAAAGCGCACTGAAACTCCCCTTCGGGAAGTTCCGGGCGGCTTATACAGAAATTGCAAAGGTCATCAGAAATTTGTCTGATGGCCTTTTTTTCACAATGGAGGGGGCGACGGGAGCCTGAATCCACCCGAAAAAACGATGTTTCCTGAAATGAACCTGAAAAAACAGTGACAAAAGGTTCGCAATATGGTATAGTGTAGATAATTCATGCAGGTACAGTGTTGGTTGCATTTCGGAGGATATTTTGCTATGAAGCTGCGCTTTCGGGAGAAATTTGCATACGGATGCGGCGAATTTGGACTTGATGTGATCTTTTGCATGGTAAGCTCCTATCTGACGCTCTACGCAACGGACGTGCTGAACCTCAATGTGGCTCTGGTCGGCGCGTTTTTGCTGGTACCTAAGATTTTTGACGTGACCACAAACCTGCTTTTTGTGCCGGTCATGGAGAAAATGAACACAAGAATCGGGAAATACCGTCCCTGGCTGCTGTTGAGCATTCTCTATTGCATTACGTTTGTGCTGCTCTTCTGGAAGCCCGCTTTTCTGACCACGCAAACGCGCTGCCTCTGGTGGATTTTTATCCTGTTTACATTAAACTCCCCGCTTTTCGGAACGATGCTCAACTGTCCCTATATGGCGATGGACACCTTGATCATCTCCGACCGCGAGGATCAGATGGGGCTTATCTCCTATCGCACGACGATGACCGAGGTTGCGCAGCTGATCATATCCTGCTCCTTCATGCCGCTGCTTCTGTTCTTCGGGAAAGACCATCGTGATGCAAACGGCTGGTTTGTGACCGCGATCCTCTATGGGGTGGTAAGCCTGATTTCTGTTCTGATCTGTTTTTTCGGTGTGCGGGAGCGCGTGCGGCACAAGGAGCGGAATCAGGAAAACGCCTTATTTTTCCGGGAGAAGTTGAAAATCCTCTGGGACAATACCATGTTCCGCAAGCTGTCGGGGCTGCAGTTCTGCCTGTTTGTCGTGTGGCAGTTTGGCGCGTGCATGGTTCCCTACTTTGTCATTTACCGGCTGATGAATGAAAAGTATATTCTGGTCATCAGCGTGTTTGCGCTGGTTGTCAGCACACTGGCTTCGTTTGTGTGGCCGTTCTTTTCAAAGCGGCTGCCCAAATCAAAAATTATGGAGATCGGCTCTCTGCTGATTGCGCTGTCCGGCCTTCTCATCATTTTTGCGAAAAATATCTATACCCTGTGCATTTTCCTTTTTGTCAACAGCGTCGGCATTGTGGCAATGAACCTGTATATCTATTCCTTTGTCCCGGAAGTGAATGATTACATTCTGCAGAAAAAGGGCATTGCCTTAACCGGGATGGTGCAGGGACTGCTGACGGCCTTTTTCAAACTGGGCGCAGCCATCGGTGTTTTTGCGGTGTCGCTGCTGCTGGCCTTTGGCCGGTATGACAGTACCCAGACCGTGCAGAATCCCTTGGTGCTGGGAGTCATGAGCTGGGGCATCGTGGGGGTCTGCGTCTGCATGGGATTGCTCATGTTCTTTGTGACCCGCTCCATGGCAGGGCATGGGGAGGACAAGAACTTCGTGCCGCAGAAGAAGAAAAAAGCGGAGTAAAAGAATATAACCAAAGCAGCAAGTCAACCGAAAAAACGATTGACTTGCTGCTTTTTTACCACAATGGAGGTTGCAAGCCGCCCGAAACACAGGAATGCGGAAGCACATTTCGGTGCGTAATTACTGAAATGAGAGATGCGGCTTGGATTTTTCAGACCTTAAAAGGGATTGCCCGCGTCCTTTTCGTCCAGCCCGAAGAAGGTGAGGGCTTTCTGGATGGCCAAATCCCAGAACCGCCACTCGTGGTGGTAACCGGGCACTTCCTCAAAGGTGGCTTTAAGGCCGACGGAAAGCGCGTGCTCCTTGTAGTGCAGGTAGGAGTGGTAGAGGAAATCGTCCGTGCCGATGGTGAAGTAGAGCTTGGGATAGTTGCCCTCTTGGGCGATCTTGTCGGAGAGCGCCCAGATGTCCTCATAGGAGCCGAGGAACTGCTCTTTGCCGCCCGCATTTTCCATCTGTCCGACGGTTCGGGGATAGAGCCGGGGTTCGCGCTCCTCCAAGCCCTCGATCTCCTGCGGGGTGTAGGACAGCACTGCCGCGCCGGCGAACTTTTCGGGATGGTTGAAGGCGTAAACGCAGGTGCCCTGCCCGCCCATGGAAAGACCGGCAATGAAGTTGTCCTCGCGCTTGGGGGAGGCCGGGAACCAGCCGTAGATGAGCGGCATCAGCTCGTCAAAGAGATAGTCGTACATATCGTAGCCGATGGAGAACTTTTTCCAGTTGGCGTAATTGGCGTTGAGGCCGGAGAGCATGACCACGATCAGGTTCTTTTCGCAGGCGTACAGCTCAATGTTGCTCTTGCGGATCCAGTCGGAATGGTCGCCGAAGGTGCCGTGCAGCAGCCAGAGCACCTTGTACTTTTTCCCGGAGCCGTAAAACTCCGCCGGGGAAACGCCTCGGGGCTTGTCGGGGAGAATCACGGAGATTTCGTGGTTGTTGTTGAGATACTGGCTTTCAAAGTTCAGGTGAAGCAGTGCCATGATGAGAAAACCTCCTTATATATTTATAGGTTATCCGAGCTGATAGATGCCGCCGTGCCCGCAGGCGATGAGGGCTTTGCCGAAGACCTGTGCGGCAAATTCGGGGCGGGCGGGGAGCGTGGTGCGCCCGATGAGCTGCGGCGCGTCGGGGGAGGATATGTCCAGCGCCTCCACGCAGCCGTCGGCGCGGTTGACGAGAATCAGGGAATCCCCGGCGACAAAGGGCTGCCCGCACAGGCGGCCTTGCGGGAGCATCCGCATTTGGTCTAGGGTCAGGCTTTCCAAATCCTTGGGGTCGGTGACGTGGGCGTAGTGCCGCTGGCGGATGAGGTAGATGTGGTCATCCTTGATGGCCACGCCCTCCTCCAATGGGCAGAAGGATTTAAGCTCCGGGGTGTTGATAGCCGCAAAATCCATGGTCTCTTCCTCGATCCAGCGGGGGCCGTTGGAAAGCGTTTGGGCGCAGAGCATCCCGTTGTCGAGAACACCGGGGCAGAGGTGATGGTGGTAGAGCATCCCGGGGCAGCGCAGGGATTTGATGTGCGTAAGGTGCCCCGCTTCGTGCAGGCGGAAAAATTCCACGGTGCCCACATCGCCCTGGGCGGCCACAAGGCCGTTATACATGAGCACCACCTGTCGCAGAGACACGCCGGGCAGCGGGGCGCGGCTTAAACACACAATGCCGTCCTCCGGGGTGAAAAGGTAGACCGCCAGCCCATTATCGCCCTCGGCGGTGATGAGGAAGTCCTCATCCGCAATCACTTCATGCACCACGCCGGGGAGGATGGAGGTGATTTGCCTGAAGCTTTCATCCAGCGCCAGCAGCCCGCCGTTGCCCGCGGCGACAAACAGAATGTCGTTCTGCTGGGCGAAGGTGTGAATCTGCTGCCCGTTGGCAAACACATTTTTGAGGGTAAGTCCGGGCGCGGCGGGCTGTGCCGCTCCGGGAAGGGAAACCGGGACGGCGCTTTCAAAGGAAAGCTCATGCAGCCCGGTCTCCACGCCCGCCACATAGAGCCGCCCGAAGCCCGCCGCAAGTCCCACGGCGGGGCAATGCAGCCGCTGCAACGACGGCGGCACGGTGCGGGGGTTCTCCTGCGCGGGAAGCTGATAGTAGCCCGCAAAGGCGGGGGCAAGCAGGTCGGAAATGTCCACCACGAACACACCGTTGTAGGTGTCGGCGCAGTAGGCGTAATGGGCGGAGAAGGAGACGCGCCAGGTGTCGTTGCCGGAGACAAACAGCGGCGGGAACTTGACCTCGGAGAGCAGCTCGGGCTGCGAGGGCAGGGAAACGTCAAAGAAGGTGACGCCGTGACCGCCGCCGTAGCCGTTTTCGAGCATTTCCGGGGTGACGAAGGTGTAATTTTCGTATTCCCGGCGGTTGCGGAAAGTCATGCTGTGGTGCCCGGAGGCCACCGCAAGGATGCCGTCCCGGGCGAAAACGCCGTCCGCAAAGCCGTCCACATGACAGTGGGCGACGGGCTTGGGGACGCAGGGGTCGGTGATGTCCACAATATGCACCTGCCGGTTCATCCAGTCGCCGACGTAGGCAAAGCCCCTGTCCACGCACACGGACTGCGCCTCGCCGCCCAAGAAAGCGGAGCAGAAGCGGGGATTTTCCGGGGCGGATAAGTCCCACACCTCCACGCCCATGTGGCGGTTGGTGATGAGGCAGAGGTTTTCCGCCATGCATACCCCGGTGGCAAGCTCTAAGGTATCTAAATGATAAAGCAGTTGGGGATTGCGGGGATCGGAAACATCGATGATGTACGCGCCGTGGTGCCGCGCCGTCATGACCAAGATGTTGCCGGAAACGGCGATCTGCCGCCCCGCGCCGAGCCCTGAAAGCACGCCGATTTCCTCCGTCGGTTTATCCTTTCCGATGCTGTAAATGTGCAGTTCACCCTTGCAGGCGGCATAGAGCAGCGTGCCGTCCGCGCTTGTCGTCACATCCGCGCATCCGGGAAGGGCAGTGAAGGAAATCTCCCGCAGATTCTTCCCGAAGGGCATATCGGTTCCGTGGATGCGCCGCCCGGAGACCTGACCGTTCAAAATGGACATAAGAAAACGTCCTTTCGTGCTTTTTTGCCAGTATAACACGAAAGGACGTTCATTGTAAACTCAGACAGGAATCAAATTGTAGGGGCGGGGTGACCCCGCCCCTACCACATCGAGACATCCTATTTGCGGCGGTTGAAGTCCGCATCCACCTCATCCCGCCACGCGCTTGCGGCAAGCGGCTGATTCTTTCGCACGGCAGAGACCGCCTTTTCCATGGCGCGGAAGTTTTTCGCCGTGCCTTCCGTGTCGGCGTGGTAGTTCACGGCGCGGTCGGCTTTAATGCCGATGGCCTGCGCCGAGGAAACCGCGTCGATGTTCGCGCCCAGGAACAGAAACTCCCAGCCTTCTTCGGTTTTGCGGGAAATGAGGGCTTTTACCTGCTGCGCGGTGTATTTATCACTGGAATTTTCCATGCCGTCGGTGGTGATGACGAAAAGCGTTTTTGCGGGCACGTCCTCTTTGCGGATGTATTTGTGAATCATTTCGATGCGGGAAATGCTGTCGCCCACGGCGTCCAGAAGGGCGGTGCTGCCCCGCACCACATAGTCCCTGTCCGTCATTTCGGGCACTTCTTTTATAGGCAGCCGGTCATGCAGAAGCTTCTGTTCGTGGTCAAAGAGCACGGTGGTGACATAGGCTTCCCCTTCATCGCCCTTCTGTTTGTTGAGCAGCCCGTTAAAGCCCCCGATGGTGTCGCTTTCCAAGCCCGCCATGGAGCCGGAACGGTCTAAAACGAATACGATTTCGGTTGTGTTGTATGCCATGTTTCTTTCCTCCCGATAAAAAAATGAACCGCAAGAATTGTTCTTACGGTTCACAGTATAGGAGAAAGAAGATGGCCTGTGGTCGCCTGACAGGCGACAAATCACGCGCCGAGCAGGTTCTGCTCAAAGGAGAACAGCGCCTGATTGATCTCGAAAATGTCGTAATTTCTGTTGGAAATGAAGTATTCCACGATGATGTCCGCCTTGCTGGAGCGGGACAGCGCAAAGCCCGCGGAGGACAGCAGCTTCTTGGTTTCCTCCAAGGGCAATTCCAGCGCGATGGCAAAGGCCAACACGGTGGCCTTTGTGGGGCGATAGGCGGCATTGGAGCGGATTTTGGAGAACAGCTTTCTGTCGATGTTCGCCTTTTTGTAGCACTGGGCGTCGGTCAACCCTTTTTCGTCGATTTTTTGCAGAAGCAGCTCGGAAAAAGACTTTTCCACCGCCTCCACCTCGTCCGCGAGGGAAGTTGCCATGCTGTCCATTGGAGGGGCAGGCAAGGCGGCCTTTTCCATTGCAAGGACGTGTGCATTGCGTTTGGGTGCGGAGTGCGCATCCACATATTCCTGGTCGATGAGAACCTGAATGTTTTTATACTTTTTTCTGCCGATCTCAAAGGCCTGCTTGTCATAGAGCACCAGCCACACCATGAGGTTTTCCTTTTGCAGGAACTCGCGGATGGTGTCGATGGCGATCTGCATGGCGACCTCTTTCGGGAAGCCCAAATCGCCCGTGGAGATCAGCGGAAAGGCCACGGATTCGCAGTCCGTCTTTTTCGCTAAGTCCAGTGCGGCGCGATAGTCGGCGGCCAGCGCACGCTTTTCCCCGAAGAAGCCGCCGCACCACTTGGGGCCGGTCACATGAATGACGATCTTGCAGGGCAGGGCGTGGCCGGAGGTGAGCTTCGCTTCGCCGGTTTTGATGGCACCCAAGGCGCGTACCTCGCGGACATAGGCGTCCCCCGCCACGCGGCGCAGCTTTTCGTCCACGCCGCCGGGAGCAGAGAGACTGTCTCCTGCACAGACCAGCGCGTCCACGCGCATACGGGTCAGATCGTTGCGAACCAGTTTGAGCGGCACGGAAATTCCTCCCCCGGGCAAAAATTCTACTGTTGATATTTTAGCATGATTACGACGGAATTTCCATACCTCTCAAACAAAAAAATGTTGCAATAAATCCTTCACAGCGACATTTGAAACGGTTCCTCTTGCGCAGTTTTCCGCTTCGTGCTATGCTTTTTTCAACTAAATGATTAGGAGGAACAACAAAAATGTTCTGCAATCAATGCGGAAAAACCATTCCGGATGCTTCCACCGTCTGCCCGGCCTGCGGCGCACCGATAAGACCCGCCGTGCAACAGACCTTCACCAAGGAAATGCTGCCCAAGGAGTTTAAGGTGCTCTCCCCGTGGGCGTACTTCGGTCTGCAGCTGCTCTTCTCCATTCCCCTTGTCGGCTTGGGTTTTCTCATCTATTTCAGCATCTCGAAAAACAACTACAACCTGCGCGCCTTTGCCCGCTCCTACTGGTGCTCTCTTGTGCTGGGGCTGATCTTTGCGGTCGTTCTCATCATCATTGCCGCATCGCTGGGCGGTCTTGCATCGGTCGCGTCCGAGCTAAGTCGGCTCATTTAAGCTGAAAACGGAGGATTTTCAATGGGATTCTTTACGAAAAACGATTACAAAAAGCATGACGGCGTGTACGGCGAGGCGGTCATTGAGACCGTGAAAAAGCTCCGCATGGGGCGCATCGTCGGCACGGCGGCAATCGCGCTGCTGGTGCTCATCCTTCTCTTTAATTCCTTTGCCATCATTCCAACGGGCTGCACGGGCATCCGCGTCACCTGCGGGCAGATCAGCCCCGTGACCCTGCAGGCGGGCTTCACATGGAAGATTCCCTTCTTCCAGCAGATCATCACCGTCAACAACAAGCAGCAGGACATGACCTTCGGCTCCGATTCCGCCATCTGGGGCGAGACGCAGGAAAAGGTGCCTGTCTTCTTCTCCAACGTCACGGTGTCCTTCTCCGTGGGCACTGAAAAGTCTGCGTGGATCTATTCCAACATCACCAACTATACCGAAAATTTAGTCTCCGCGCCCCTTGTGTCCTCCGCCTTGAAGGAGGCTTCCGTCACCTTTTCGGCCGAGGAGGTCACCAACCGCACGCTGATTGAGCCTATGGCGCAGGAGAAGCTGCAGGCGGCGCTCAACGCCAAGTACGGCGAAAACACCGTCTATGTCTACAAGGTCGTCATCAACAACATGGACTTTGAGGACAGCTACAACGAGGCTATCAACCGCCGCTCCTTAGCGCAGAAGGAAAAGGAAGCGCAGGAGATAGAGAACCAGACCGCCATCGCCAAGGCCGAGGCGGACGCGAAGGTCTCCGTGACCGAGGCCGAAGCCAAGGCCCAGCAGGTGAAGATTTCCGCTCAGGCCGATGCGGAGGCCGCCAAGATCGCCGCCGACGCCGAAGCCTACGCCATCGAAGCCAAAGCCCAGGCCGAGGCCAAGGCCAACGGGGAGCTGGCCGCATCCCTCACCGATGAAGTGCTCAAAAACAAGTATTACGAAACCTGGGACGGCACGCTGCCCAAGGTCGTAACCGGCTCCGACGGCAGCACCCTGATCGGCATTGACGGCATCGAATAAAAAAGAAAAGGTTCTGATCGGAACCCTTTGCGGTTTTGATCAGAATCTTTTGTTATTCCGAATAAAGTCCATGATGTTGATGTGCCGGATGCCGTTTCTTTGTTGAATCATGCTGTCCATGGTTGCCACATACTTCGGATAGTTATCGCCTTTGATGGCTTCCAGACTTTTATATTCCCTCTCCTCTGTCTCTTTGCTTGCCAATATCGTATAAGCAACCTGAACATAGGAATAGTCCAAATCCTTTCCGCGCAGGATAAAGTCACATTCCAGCTTCCCGATTCTGCCGACGCTGATTTTATAGTCGTGACTCAACGCATAAGTATATACAATGTTTTCCAGTGCAGGACCATAGTTGATGCGGTTGTCTGTGTTCATGGCAAAGTAGAAGGACAGGTCGGAAAGATAGTATTTCTTTTCGCCTTGAAGAGATTTTCGGGACTTCATATCAAACCTGTCACAGGGCAGCAGAACTTTTGCGCTGACAAGCGCCTCGATATAGCGGTTGACCGTATCAGGTTTGATTTCCGTTCCGTTTTTGTTTAGGTCTGCGGTTATGTTTCGGATGCTCGTTGTGGCACCGAAATTGTTGATGAGGTATTTCATAACGGCATCGAAGGCTGTTCTTTTTCGGATGGTGATGCGTTTCTGAATATCCTTTTTGTATATTTCGTCAATCAACCCCTGCACATAAGTTCTTTTGTCGCTGATGGTATCCAGCTTGACGGTATAAGGGAAACCGCCTTCGTAGATATAGGCGTTGAGAAGCTCCTGTCGGTCTGCGGGAACGGACTTGCCAAAGAACCGCTTCATTCCGACAAATTCCTCCGGCGTCAGCGGCAGAATATTGAATTCCAAATATCTTCCCGTCAGCTTGGTGGCCAATTCTCCGCTTAACAGGTAGGAGTTGGAGCCTGTCAGAAAAATGGAGAGGGTTCCTTCCTCACGCCACGAATTGATGACGGATTCAAAGTTTTTCACATTCTGTACTTCGTCAATGAAAAGGTACTGTCTTCTATCGGAATGAACCTGCTGCTCGATGAGTAAATCCAACTGTTCCGGCTCAGTGATTTTGATATAGGGACGCTTATCCAAATTGAAATACAGAATGTCCTCCTGCGAAATGCCCTGTGCCAGCAATTCTCCGATCACCATTTTCATAATGGAGGATTTTCCGCAGCGGCGCACGCCGGTCAGCACCTTGATGATCTCGCATTCGTGGTAAAAACCGCGCATTTTGGATAAGTATTTTTCCCTTGGGTACAGTTCTTCAACCCGATTCGGCTCCATAAGCGTTCCTCCGTTAGCCCGAATGTCAGGAAATAGGATTCCCCTGAATCGCTTTCATCATACAGGGTTTAACTCCGAAAGTCAAGTTATAGGGGGTATCTTTTGCGATTTTTGCAAAAGATACCCCCTATAACGCCATTTTCAGTTTTGAGTGGTCGTCGTTTTATGCGTTCAGTAGCCTGTCCAGCACGGGATAGACGGCCTCGGCCATGCGGAACATTCCAAGATCGTTGGGATGCACCAGGTCGTTGGAGCACAGCGGCAGTTCTTTTGCGGAGAAGAAGGTGCCGCCGTCCACGAAATACACGTTTTTGTCGCCGGAGGCCAGCGCGTTTTCGTAGGTGGTGTGGATGATTTCCCGCCGCATCTGCGCGTCTGCATCCCGCTTAAAGTCCGGCATGGTCATAAAGACCACGGGGGTTTCGGGATGATGCTCCCGGAACCGGCGGAAGAAGGGCTCATGAGTGGCTTTGAGGAAGTCCGCGGAGGGCGCGTTGTGGTCGTAGTCGCAGACAAACACGCTCATGGGCAGGGTGGATAAGTAGTCCGCCATGCAAAACTCGCCCCGCGCCGCGCCGGAGAAGCCCATGTTGAAAAAGTCGCAGTCCAGCCAGGAGGACAGGATGGAATTGTAGCCGGTGGAGATTTTCGAGCAGCAGCCACCCTCGGTGATGGAGGAGCCGTAAAAGACCACGGGCAGAGGATGGGCGTAGGGCGTGGGCGGCAGCAGCTGCGCGTCCTCGTCAATGGATACGGTCATGTCCGCGATAATCTCGTTGCGGGGCATATAGATGAGGATGTCGTCCATGTCCCCCGGCAGATCGAAGGTCTTGGAGAACACCTTCTGGTCGTAGTTCACCGGGAAAACGTGCCCAAGGTATGTGGGCTGCGAATGGCTGCCGCGATAGACGTAGGCGGACTGGCAGGTGTAGAGCGACATTCCGATGTCCGGGGTCAGGGTCTCAAAGACGACCTTCACGGTGAGCTTTTTGGAATCGGTGCGGAAGGCGAACCGTCCGCCGGGCACGCGCCTGCCTAAAAATTCCAGCCGGGGAATGGCGGTGCGGATGGCTTCCGGCAGACGTTCCAAACGCCCGGTCTCCTTGAAGAAGGGTACGCCGTAAACTTCGATGGGGCTTTGACGATAGCTGTATTCTTTCATATCGGCCTCCGAAAAATGAATTTGTGGATAGTATAGCATGAGTGAATGGTTTGTGCAAAAGAAAATCGCACCGAACCCGGAAATGAGCTCGGTGCGATCATTTTATTTTTCGGTTTTTTCCTCGGCAGGAGCTTCTTCGGCGGGTGCATCTTCAACGGGAGCTTCTTCGGCAGCCTTGGCGGGTTCCACCGCAGCTTCCTCCGCTTTGGCTTCTTCCTCGTCCTCCGCAATGGCGTCGTCCGCCATGAGCTTTAAGGAAGGATCAACCTCGTCGATGGTGGGAACGTGCTCTTCCTCGGCGGGCGCTTCCTCGGCCTTAGTAGCCTTGGCGGCTTTTGCGGCCTTGCGGGCGGCGCGGCGTTCTTTGAGCGCGTGGGGATTTTCCTTGAAGAACTTCACATAGCGGATGATGAGCAGGATGGCAAAGACCACGGCAACGATGAACGCCAGCACCTGCGACACGCGCATTCCCTCGGGGAAGAAGATGAGACGGCCGATGGGGATGCCGCTTTTAAAGAGGTAAAGGCTGTCGGCTCTGAGCCCTTCCACGACGGAGCGCTCGATGCCGTAAAGCAGACCGTACCACAAAAAGACGTTGCCGTCCTTCTTGTTGACGGTGGTGCGGCGGTAGATGAGCAGGAAGGCGAACACCAACAGGCACCACATGGATTCATAGAAGAAGGTTGCCTGATGCCAGGTGGCGGTGCGCTCGATGTAGGTGGCGTAGGGGAAGAACTGGAGGGAAGGATCGGTCACGATCTGTCCGTAGGCTTCCTGATTGAAGAAGTTGCCCCAGCGGCCGATGGCCTGCCCCAGCACCAGACCGGGCGCGACCAAATCGGCAATCGTCCAGAAGTTGATCTTTTTCCACTTGGAGAAGATCAGTGTGGCGATCACGCCGCCGATGATGGCACCGTAAATGGCAATGCCGCCCTGCCAGATGTAGAGCGCGGTGATGGGGTTGGAGGCGTACTGCTTCCACTCAAAGGCAACGTAGTAGATGCGGGCAAAGACGATGGAGACGGGCACGGTGAGCAGCGCGTAATCCAGCATGGTGTCTAAGTCAATGCCCTTTTTCTTGGCCTCAAAATAGGCAAGGACAACGGCCAGCACCACGGATAAGGACATGAACACGCCGTACCAGTAGATCTCATAGCCGAAAACGGTAAACGCAACAGGATTCGGACAGAACATGGGTAAGTTCCTCCCCTGCGAAGGCATTCGCATTGTTTCTCCCCATATTGGGGGCTTCTCTATTATATGCGCCAAAGTGCCCGCCGTCAATCAAATCCCGGAAATGTTGAAAACTGTTCATAATTTGGGCATATTTATGGGAGAAAGGGATCACGATTGTTACAGCTGTTTTTTGTAAATTGCTTTCATGTAATTCTTTTTGAAAGTGCGTTTGTTATCAAAAAATTCATTTTCAGATCGTGTAAATTCATATTTTCGGTCAAGGAGGTCAAGCGTACAGAATAAATCGGCAACCTGAAATAGCCTGTAATCTACGGGGCGTACTTTTCTGAACTCAACGTGCGTATAGAGTGTATTGAAAACACTGGTCAGAATACGGGTCAGTTCAATTTGTCCGTTGTCATAATATACGATTATTTTCTCGAAGCTGTTGAGGTAGGTATCGTTTTTTCGGAAAAAGGATGCGAGTTCCTTTGTCAGCTTTCCTGTCTGGTCGATAACATCGGTGCAGGTGCTCTTGTCCACACAGGCACAGGTATAGCGAATATCAAGCTTTCGGGCAAAATGAAACAGAGAGTTGAAAAGCCGTTTTCGATCTTCGACCAATTCGTCGTGATATACGGATTCCCGGCGAATGAGTGGAGCTGTATGAATGGTATGGTGCGGATAGCCAAGGTTGGATAAATGGTTTTCAAAAGAAGAAATATCGCCACTTATGTCAATCCGTTGCTCATGGAAGACCATGGAAACCAAGTAAAATGGGGAATGTGCTTCAAACGAACCAAAATCTCCGGATTCGTCTATAAAGATGCTGAGATAATTTTCGCTCATGAAGTCATCTCCCTGTAAAAAAATGGCGGGGAAATTCCCCGCCGCTCGGTGGACCTGGGTCTTGCGACCAGCCCAAGGTAGTGAACCTACCATCTGCTTGTAGTCTACCATATATAGTATGCTCTTGTCAAAGGTTTTGCAACCTGTAAAGGTATTTTGTCATCATAGTTCATAATCTCGGCATATTTGCATTCGGAACAAGCACGTTTTCCGCTGTATGCCTTCTATTTTTTCCGATACCTCTGGTTGCGGCTTGTGGGTTTCTCCGGAATTGTCCTTTCAACAAGCCCTGCCGCGATTGCGGGTTCCAGATAATTGTGCCGCAATGCCTCTTTGGAACGCAACCCCAGTTTGTTCAGCAAATCCGAAGCGGAATAGGCGGTATCGTACTCCATGACGGACAGCAATCTGCCGACATATTCAGAAATCCCGCCCTCCGTCTGGCTCTGTTTCAGGACTTCCTCCAATACCTCGTTGATTCTCGAGAGCATGAACTCGACAAATTCCGTAGAGTTCCCCTTGCTGTTGCAGGAATCAATCGCATTGTAGTAGCCTTCCTGAAAGGCCTCGATCTGACTTTCCAACGGAATATACTTGAATATCGGGTTCCAATCCGCAAGCAGTATGGTTTGCCAGAGCCTTGCCATTCTGCCGTTGCCGTCGCTGAACGGATGGATGAACACAAATTCATAGTGGAAAACACAGGAAAGAATCAGAGGGTGCAATACCTTGGAATTGCGCTTCATCCATGAAAAAAGCTGTTCCATAAGGGACGGCACAATCTCGGGCGGGGGTGCCATGAAAATACAGCGGGTACCGTCAAAAACGCCCTCGCCTCCCTGCCTGAATTCTCCGCTTTCCTCAACCGTGAGGTAAGTCATCGTGCCGTGAAGCATTTTCAATGCCTGCAAAGAATAGGGGTCAACCGTTCCGATTTTGTCATAGGCGGCAAAAGCGTTTATGACCTCCTGAATTTCCTTTTCGGGTCCGATGACCGTCTGATGGTTCAGCACGGAGCGCACCATACCCTCCGACAGGGAGCCGGACTCGATTTTCAGGGAGGAATGGACGGACTTTATCCTGTTGTTTCGGCGCAGCTGCGGCTTTGTTTCAAAACAACGGTAGGCGGCGATTCTGCCGAGCTTTTCGGAAATTTCAGATACGAGAAAAAGCATCTGATTTGTGATGGTAAAAGGCGGTTCGTAGCGGTTCAAATCCGTTTTCCTCCTTTTTGTTTTTCTATCTATATTATAATTCGTGTGGCTTGATAAATCAACATCTTGCGTATTATCTTGCGTACTATCTTACTTATTATCTGGGCAGATTGAGTGAGACAGACAGAAGCTGCCGCAAAATTCTCGTTCTGCGGCAGCTTCGTTTGACGGGGGGAAGTTACTTTTCGGTCTTGTTGGAGCCGGACGGCTTGATTTGGGCAAAAAGCTGTTCAAAGCGCTCCTTCTCGGGGGAAGTCCCTTTTGAGAGGGCTTCGATCTGGCTTATCTGCTCAGGGTCGCTCGTCACGGCGACTTCGGTGATTCCTTTTTCCTTTTCGGTGATCTGCTCCCCGACCATTTCCACAATGCGGTCGGTCAGCGTTCCCTGATAGGCAGGGTCAAAGGTGATGCCCACCAGCGCTTTTGTGCCCATGGCGGCCACCACGGCGGTCTTGACCTCGGAGAGCTTTTCCACCTCGGTGCGCAGGGCTTCCGTGTCATAGGTGTTTCCCATGGGTGCATCAGAGGGCGCGGGGGAAGCATCGGTCGCGCCCGGCGTTAAGCTGCTTTCGGGAGATGCGGAGGGCATTTCCGTGGGCATCGCGGAGGGCGATGCGGTGGGCGTTGCGGAAGGCACGGCGGATGCGGTCGCCTTCGGGGTCACGGTAACGGACGGCTTTACGGTGTTTCCCATGCAGCCGGTCAGAAGCAGCACCATGAGCATGGTCATGGTTACAAACAGCAGCGATTTTTTCAAAGAGTTCGCCTCCTTTCCGGGCTATTTTGAACCGATTTTTCTGTTTTCATACATCCGCCCGTTTCTTTTTGTTGCAAAAGTCGCCTGTACCCTTTATAATGGAGATAATCATGGGAATCTCTCCCTTGAACCGAATTTTTCAGGATGGAATTTTGAATATGAAGAAAAATAGAATTGCGTTTTGTCTGGCGTTGGTTCTTCTGCTGTCGTTGCTTTCGGGTTGCGCCACAAAGGAGATCACCATGGAATCCCTGCTGCCGAGAACGAATGTCATCAAGGCCTCCGTTGCCTATCTGAATGTCGGGTTGGGCGAGGACATTCCCTCTTTAAGCTATGAGACCATCGCCACCGAATGCGGGGATTTGTGCGACATCCTGTATTCCGCAACGCCCGTTGTGCTGGATCTGGGGGAGACCACCTATTCTCCCGAGCTCAATGCCACGCATGAGATCGGTCTGACCACCTCTGCGGGCACCTTGAAGCTGTATTATGACGATTATCAGAACCTGATCTCCGTTCCCACGGTCAAGGGAATGGACGAGGGCAATGTCCGGGTCTATCAGAATTTTCAGACCACGGGACTGTCCGAGCTTCTGTCACTGTGGCAGGGCAATCTGCCTGTGAACGAGCCGGAACCGGCCACCGAGGAGCTGCCCGTTGAGGAGCCTGTGGAGGACGATGTCTTTATCGCGCCCGACGATTCCTCGCTGCGCTCTCTCATTGATGTGACGCTGCTTTCCGAGGCGGGCGATGAGGTGGCCTTTGAAAATGCCGACTACGATCAGTTTGCCGCAGTCGATGTGTTCTATGCCTTCGGCTATCACGAGATGGACACCCTGCCCGAGAGCAAGGTGCTGCTGGTGGCGGCTGCGGCGGAGGGCACGGGGCTGAAATGCGGCATTTCCCGCGTGGAGGTCAACGGCACTTATGTCAAGGTGTATGTCACCCGCTCCCAGCTTGCCGACGGCGAGGTCAACGGCGCGGCACTCATCGAGCGGGCTTCCGTGGACTTGGGCAAGCCCATCGTTTTCCTGGATGATACCGAAACGGTGCTCTATGTGCAGCTGCTTTCGATTCCCGGCGAGGCGGCCGAGACCGTTGACCCGGAAGCGGAAATGGAGGAAGCGGAAACCGCTCCGGAAGAAGCGGCTGAATAAAGAAGAAAAATTCCGGGCAACCTCATGTATGAGGTGATTGAAAATGAAGAAACCCGGAAAGAACAAGGCCAAGCCCTTCATCCCCGTTGTGCCCATCATTCCCGGTGCGCCGGAAATGCCGGAAGCGCCGATCAGCGCATTCGACCCCCAAGGCTCCTGGACGGGTACGCCGGAGGACAAAGGCGAGCCGGTGCAGGATGCAGACGACCTCTAAGCTCCCTTTGGGGTAATGATTGCAAGTCCTTCCGAATGACGGAAATGTCGTTCGGGAGGATTTTCTTTATATATTTATCAATATGGAAAATGGGTATTGAACAGGACTGTAATCTGTGTTAAGATATAAATACAGAATGGCTGCACAGACAGCGGTACGGAGGAAAAAAGATATGGAACGGGATCTGGTGGCATACGGCACGCCTTTTGTGGATAATCTGGTACACATTGATCATCTGCCCACACATCGGGACGAAGGGGCGCGAATCCTTCATACCTCGTGGCAGTGCGGCGGCAAGGTGGCTTCCGCTTTGGCGGCTTACGGACAGCTGGGCGGTTATTCGTCCTTTATCGGCACGGTCGGCGCGGACTCCTTCGGGCAGTTCTTCGTGGACGACTACAAAATGTATAACGTGGACACCTCCCATGTGATTCGGGATGGCACCAACGCCTTTTCGCTGGTGCTTTCCGACCCCGTGACCAAGGGGCGCAACATCATCGGGCGCGGTGGCACCATGCGCGTGTATCGCCCGGAGGACATAGATGCGGACTTTGTGCTGCAACACAAAATGCTGCATTTGGAAAACGCCAATGATGCTTCCCATGAGCTGGTCAAGATCATGCACGGGGCGGGAAAACTGGTCTCCGTGGATGCGGACGGCTATTCCGAGGCAATGGAGGCATTTTCTCCGCAGATTGACTTATTTCTGGGCTCCGAGTTTTACTACACCAAGCTCTACGGCGAGAACAAGGAGATCGGGGACATTGAGAAGAATCTGCGCGCCTTCAAGAAGGAGCGCGGGAACAAGGTTGTGGGCTTCACCTTCGGGGAAAAGGGCTCCGCGGTGCTGTGGGACGAGGGCTTCCGCTTCGTGCCCGGCTATTCCATAGAGCTCATGGACACGCTGGGTGCCGGGGACGACTGGCACGGCGGGTTCCTCTATGGGTACCTGCGAGGCTGGAACGCGGGTGACTGTGCGCAGTTTGCCAACGCAGTCTCCGCCATCAAGTGTACCGGCATCGGTGGCAGAGCGGCATTGCCCACATTGGAAATGGTGCAGGACTTCATGGCCACCGGCAAGTGCGACAGAAGCCTCATCGAGAAAAAGACAAAGATGTATGAGGTGTTCGGCGCGAAGGGGCTGGAGTAAGAATGAACAGCGGGCACCCTCTCAGTCCAATTTCAACAGGTTGAAATTGGACAGCTCCCCCGCACGCGGGCGAGTCTTTTGGGTTTCTGTCAGAGCATTGCGGTGAAATCAATGAAATACAACAGATAAAGGGGGATTTTCACATGACAAAGGTTGTCAAGATCGGCATTGTGCCCATCAAGAGAGGCTTTACCGACATGGTTTCCGCGCTGGAGCAGAAATACCTGTTCCTGAACAAGTGCAAAGAGATCGCGCCGGAGCAGGTGGAGCTGGTGGACTTGGAGGGCGTGCTGCCCGAGGGCATTCTCTATGCCGATACCCAGTTGGACGCCACCGCCGCGTTCCTGAAAGAACAGGCTGTGGACGCCATTTTCCTGCCGCACTGCGACTTCGGCAACGAGGAAGTGGTGGGGCGCATCGGCGCAATGATGCGTCTGCCCGTGCTTGTGTGGGGCAACCGCGATCCTCTGCCCACGCCCGGAAAGCGCGACCGCGATACCCAGTGCGGAACGCTGGCTTCCACCAAATGCTTGCAGCGGTATAAGGTGCCCTTCTCCTACATCATCAATTCCGATGTGGACAGCGAAATGTTCAAAAAGGGCTTTGTGGATTTCTGCGCCGTGGCTGCCGTGGCGAAAAAGGCCAAGGGCATCCGCATTTTGCAGGTTGGTTCCCGTCCGCAGCCCTTCCTGTCCGTCATGTATAACGAGGACGAGCTGCTGCGCCGCTTCGGTGTGGAGGTCACGCCCTATTCCTCCGCGATTCTCGCGCTGGATGTGAAGAAAATTCTGGACGAGCGCGGGGATGAGGTGGATGCCGGTGTCGCGGAATATGCCGCGAAGGTGGACGTTTCCCATATGCCCATCGAAAATCAGAAGACCATGCAGGCGTTGAAGCTCGCCATTTTGGACATGGTAAAAAAGAGCAAGTCCGACGCCGTGGCCATGGAATGCTGGACGGTGATGGGACGCGCCATCGGTGTGACCGGCTGTCAGGTCAACGGAATGCTGGCCGAAATGGGCATTCCCTGCGCCTGTGAAACCGACGTGCTGGGCGCGATCTCCGCGGCACTTCTGCAGGCGGCGACCTTGGGACGCGAACCCATCTTCTTTGCGGACATCACCGTCCGCCATGCGCAGGAGGACAACACCGAGCTGTTCTGGCACTGCGGGCCTTTCCCCGTGGCACTGGCGCATCCCAACGCCAAGCCCTCTATCGCCCCTGCCGGACAGGGCGCGTTTGAGCTGAAAAACGGCGCTGTCACCATCTGCCGCTTTGATGCCATGGATTCCGATTACACCTTCTTCACCGGCGAAGGGGAGGCCGTGGACGGCCCCGCCAAGGGCGGCACCTATGTTTGGGTGAAGGTGAAGGACTGGGAGAAGTGGGAGGAAAAGCTGGTCTTTGGTCCCTACATCCACCACGTCGCCGGAGCCTACGGCAACTATTCGCAGATTCTGTGCGAGGCCTGCAAGTACATAGGAGAGGTCGCGCCCGATCCCGTTGAGCCTGTGTCCAAGGTGCTGGGAAAATAAGAAAATAAGGTTTTCTGCCCGTGAATCCTGATGCGGTTCACGGGCTTTTTGTGTGGGTGGGGGTGAGGTACGGGCGCTAACCTGTTGCCCACCCCGTAAGGGGGTGGGCAACAGACCGCGGGAGCCCTCGACGGGCTCCGGGGACTCCCTCAGTCTTGAAGATGGGATAAATCCCATCTTCAAGCCAGCTCCCCCGCAAGCGGAGGAGCCAGAGAACGCCCCTTCAGTCGCTACGCGACAGCTTCCCCATTGCTTCGCAACAGGGAAGCCTATACGCTGCGGCGCGGGAAATGAATATAAAACAAATAAGAAATTGGCAAGAACCTGTAAATATTGAGGGAGAAGATGTTAATAACTTTTTGCAGCCCTTTTTTTATGCGGAATTTCTGTGTATAATACGCATCAAAGGTTGTTTTTGCTTTTGTTTGCTCAACTTGATAGACGAGAGGGTTTTGGATGGAGAGAGAAGCTGAACTCAAAAACTGGTTATCTGGGCAGGGGCGCGTGGCTGTGGCGTATTCCGGCGGCACGGACTCGACCTATTTGCTGAAAATCGCTGTGGATACGTTAGGCGCGGGCAATGTGCTGCCCATCCGCGTGCGGGCGCAGTTCCATTCCCGCCGGGAAAACTACGATGCAAAGGATTTCGCCAAGCGCATCGGCGTGGAAGTGCTGGAAGTGCCGATGGACATTGACACGGTGCCGGGTCTGCGGGACAATAACGAGGACAGATGCCTGCTGTGCAAGAAGGCACTGTACGAATTGCTGCTCAAAACCGCCCGGGACAAGGGCTTTGAGAAGCTGCTGGACGGTTCCAACGCGGAGGATAACGAGCCCACCCATCCCGGCGCGGCGGTGCGGCAGGAGCTGTCCGTGTGTTCGCCTCTGGCAGAGTTCGGGTTTCGGAAGAACGACATTCGCTTCCTGTCCGCACGGCTGGGGCTGCCCTCGGCCTACAAGCCGGCACCCGCGTGTCTGGCTTCCCGAATCCCCTTTGGGACGGCGCTCAATGACAAGGATCTGCGGCGCATCGACGAGGCGGAATCGGCGCTTTCGGCACTGGGCTTGCAGCAGGTGCGCGTGCGTCTGCACGGCGATGTGGCGCGCATCGAGGTACCCACGCAGGACATTGTAACGGTGGCGCAGCGGGCGTCCCAGGTATCTTCCATGATGAAGACCTGCGGATTCCGGTTTGTGACGCTGGACTTGAACGGCTATCGGAGCGGTTCTCTCAACACCAAATCCAGACAGTGACGGAAGGACAAGGAGCGGAAATATGGATCGAAAGATACTGGTGGTTTCCACTGGCGGCGATGAAGCCTACGCGATGCTCAAAGGGATCCGCGGCTCGGGGGTCTTTGCGGTCTCCACGAAGGCAGAGGAGCCGGAGATTCCGGAGGAAGTGCGCGGCGCGGTGATCATCGGCGGGGAAAATCCCCAAACAGCTGCCTTTTTGCAGGGCTGGCTGCAGCGCGGCTTGCCGCTGCTCGCCTTCGGTGCGCCGACCCTCGATCTGTGCAGAGCCTTTGGCGGGCAGGTGGGGGAAACGGTTCTAAGCGAAACCGTGAAGAAGGTCGAGTATGCGCCCCTTGGCGTGTGCTGCGGCGTGGAGGGCGGAATGCGGATGCTGAACAGCGCACAGAGCCTTTCTCTGCCCGAGGGCATCCGCACACTGGCCAATACCGGGGACACGGTGCTGGGCTTTGACAACGGAAACGGCATATCCGGCTTCCAGTTCGTGCCGGACAGCAACGATGTGGAGGCCGGCGAGATCATCGGGAATTTCCTGTGGAAAACCTGTGGGCTGACTGCGGATTTCTCTGTGGAAAAATATATGGAGGAAGCGATTGCTTCCATTCGGGAAAAGGTTGGGGACGGAAAAGCCCTGTGTCTGCTCTCCGGCGGCGTGGATACCGTTGCGGCGGCGTGCCTGGCGAAGGCTGCCGTGGGGGAGAAACTGCACTGCATCATCATCGACAAGGGGCTGGAACGCTCCGGCGAGGTGGACGCCATTCAGGAAGATTTTTCGCATCTGGGGCTGTCCATCAAACGCATTGACGCAAGACAAAAGATGATGGAGGCCATGGCCTCCTGCGCCACCACCCAGCAGAAGCGGCAGGCGGTGCGTGCGCTGGTGCGTGCCACGCTGGAAGCCGAGGCGGAGAGCCTGGGAGACGATGTGACGATGATCTTCGGCACGAACTACATGGACGTGCTGGAGGGCGTGAAATACAGCGAAAGCACGACCCGCCCCTTTGTGGAGCCGCTGCGCCCGCTGCTCAAGCGCGAGGTGCGCTTTATTGCCGGGGAAATGGGCGTGCCGGAGAAGGTCATCACGCGGCAGCACTATCCCGC
>DCHO01000060.1 GCA_002315655.1 Christensenella sp. UBA1750 | reverse complement strand
AGTCCAAAGGTTTCATTGTGGGGAACAGCAGCACGTCGCGGATGGCAGGGGAATCAGTGAGCAGCATGGTCATGCGGTCGATGCCGAAACCGATACCGCCTGTGGGGGGCATACCGAGTTCCAGTGCGTAGAGGAAGTCTTCGTCGGTGTGGTTGGCTTCCTCGTCGCCGGCGGCGAACTGTTCTTCCTGCGCGGCGAAACGCTCGCGCTGGTCGATGGGATCGTTGAGTTCGGAATAGGCGTTGGCCATTTCCCAGCCGTTCATGAAGAACTCAAAGCGCTCCACATAGCCGGGGTGACCGGGCTTTTTCTTGGTGAGCGGGGAAATCTCGATGGGGTGATCCATGATGAAGGTAGGCTGAATGAGCTTATCCTCCACGAACTCCTCAAAGAAGAGGTTCAAAATGTCGCCCTTCTTGTGGCGCTGTTCATATTGGATGTGGTGCTCGTCCGCGACCTTGCGGGCTTCCTCCAGCGTTTCGATGGTGGCAAAATCCACGCCGGAATACTGCTTCACCGCGTCGATCATGGTCAGGCGGGCAAAGGGCTTACCCAAGTCCATCTCAATGCCGTTGTAGGTGATGGTGGTGCTGCCGCAGACCTCCTTGGCCAGATGGCGGTAGAGGTTTTCGGTCAGATCCATCATGCCGTGGTAATCGGTGTAGGCCTGATAGAGCTCCATTAAGGTAAATTCGGGGTTGTGTCGGGTATCCACGCCCTCGTTGCGGAAGACGCGGCCAATCTCGTAAACCTTTTCCAGACCGCCCACGATAAGGCGCTTCAGATAAAGCTCCAGAGAGATGCGCAGCTTCACATCCTCGTTCAGCGCGTTGAAGTGCGTATTGAAGGGACGTGCGGCGGCACCGCCGGCGTTGGGCACCAGCATGGGGGTCTCGACCTCCATGAAGCCCTGACCGTCCAGGTAATGACGGATGGAGGAAATGATCTTGGAGCGCTGGATGAAGGTCTCCTTCACGTCCTGATTCATGATGAGATCGACATAGCGCTGACGGTAGCGCATATCGGTGTTGGTCATGCCGTGGAACTTCTCGGGGAGCACCTGTAAGGACTTAGAGAGCAGGATGAGTTCCTCCGCGTGAACGGAAATCTCGCCGGTCTTGGTCTTGAAGACCTTTCCCCTGATGCCCAAAATATCACCTATGTCGAGCTTCTTAAAGCCCGCGTAAGGCTCTTCCCCGATGGAATCCCGCGCCACATAGACCTGCATGGCACCCTTTAAGTCCTGAATCTGGCAGAAGGAGGCTTTGCCCATCACGCGCTTGCTCATCATGCGTCCTGCGATGGAGACAGTCGTGTTTTCCAGCGCATCAAAGTTGTCCCGGATTTCGGCGGAATGGTGGGTCACGTCATATTTGGTGATGACGAAGGGGTCATTTCCGGCTTCCTGCAAGGCTTTTAACTTATCAATGCGAATCTGGCTCTGTTCGCTGTAATTGATTTCACTCATGGTTGTTTTCTGCTTTCTTTTCTGTATTTAGCGGGAAACGCTTTCCACGCGGAGCTCCAGCACACCGGCAGGAGTATTGACCTGCACGGTATCGCCCGCCACATGGCCGGTCAGAGCCGCACCGATGGGAGAATCCTGGGAAATCCTGCCCTTGAAGGGGTCGGCCTCGGAGGAACCCACTATGGAATAGATCTGCTGTTTGTTCAGCTTCTTGTTGAAAACGGTGACAGTGGAGCCGACGTTCACGGCGTTGGAATTGAGTTCTTCCTCGGATACGACCTTGGCATTGTTGAGGGTCGCTTCGAGCTCCTGAATGCGGCCTTCCATGAAAGCCTGTTCCTTGCGGGCCTCGTCGTACTCCGCGTTTTCGGACAAGTCGCCGAACGATCTGGCGACCTTGATCTTCTCAGCCACTTCGCTGCGCTTGACGGAGCGTAAGTAGTCGAGTTCTTCCTCCATCTTTTTGATGCCTTCCGCGGTAAAGTACTTGACGTCGCTTGCCATGCTGTTTCCTCCTATAATATACACTAAAAACAAGCCCACATCTTTTTCACTGTGCGCTCATTTTCTTCAAGTTTCCCGAGATTATCGGGTTCTTTTGTATTATAGGGTTTGAAAGGCCATCTGTCAATGAAACTTATGTGAAATTGAACAAAACTTAACCCAAATACACGCAAAAAGAGTGTATAATAATCATGCTTTTATGAGGTTATGACCGTTTAGAAAGGAATGAAACTTATGTATAGAGCCTATTTGAAGGGTGGGCGCGAAAAGCGCGTGGAAATGGGACATCCGTGGGTTTTCCGCAGCGACATTGACCGTGTGGAGGCGGAGGCGCAGCCGGGGGATGTGGTGGAGCTGCACGCCGCCAAGGGGAAGTTCTTAGGGAAAGCCTATTACAATCCTGCCTCCATGATCACCTTGCGGATGCTGACCCGCGAGGACGAGGAGATCAATCGGGATTTTTTCTACAAGCGGGTGCAGACCGCCTACGATTTCCGCAAGACCTTCTGCGACATCAACTCCTGCCGCCTGATTTACGGCGAGAGCGATTTCCTGCCCGGTCTCATCGTGGACAAGTTTGCCGATGTGTGCGTCATGCAGTCGCTGGCACTGGGCATTGACCGCTGGAAGAACGACATTGCCGACGCCATCATGGACATCACCTCCTGCCGCGGCATCTATGAGCGCGGGGATGTGCCGGTGCGCGAGCTGGAAGGGCTGCCGCTGGAATCCGGCTTTTTGCGCGGGGAGTTTCCCACCATCGTGGAGATGGAAGAAAACGGCATCAAGTTCTTGGTCGATGTGGCGCACGGGCAAAAGACAGGCTTCTTCCTCGATCAGAAGGAAAACCGCGCATCCTTAGCTCCCATCGTCAAGGGGAGAACGGTGCTCGACTGCTTCACCCACACCGGTTCCTTCGCCCTCCATGCCGCCAAGTTCGGCGCGGCGCAGGTCACAGGCGTGGACATTTCCGAGGATGCGTGCAATATGGCACGGCGCAATGCGGAGATCAACGGGCTTACCAACGTGGAGTTCGTGGCGGAAAACGCCTTTGACCTGCTGCGCAAGTGCTACGACGAGCACAAGCAGTACGATGTGATCATTCTCGACCCGCCGGCCTTCACCAAGACCCGCTCCGCCATCGACAGCGCGTTGCGCGGGTATAAGGAAATCAACCTGCGTGCCATGAAGATGCTGCCCAAGGGCGGCTTCCTCGTCTCCTGCTCCTGCTCCCAGCACGTCTCCCCCGCCGCCTTTGAAGAAATGCTCCTTGCCGCCGCCAAGGACGCGCACCGCCAGTTGCGCCTTGTGGAAAAGCGCACGCAGGGCAAGGATCATCCCATTCTGCTGGCCTCCCCCGAAACGCAGTACCTCAAATTCTTCGTCATGCAGGTGTTCTAAAAATGTATAGCAAAAGTCCTACCGAAGTCATTTGCTTCGATAGGACTTTTTCATTTCTTATGCGGGTTCGCCGTGCTGCACTCTCTTTTTGCGTGCCTTTTTCTGGGGTGCTTCGGGCGCGGGGAGACGGAGCTCCTTGGGCACATCGGTGGTGATGATCGTGGGCAGGGCTTCCTTCTTGGCGGTTTCCAGCGTCACGATGCACTCGCCCACGTCCTCGCGGGAGGGCAGGTCGAACATGGTTTCCGCCAGAATGTCTTCGATGACGGAGCGCAGACCGCGTGCGCCGGATTTGCGGCGGATGGCTTCCTTGGCGATGAAGCGCAGGGCATCCTCGTTGAAGGTGAGCTTGGTGCCGTCCATCTCAAAGAGCTTGGCGTACTGCTTGCACAGGGCGTTCTTCGGCTCGGTGAGAATGGACATGAGCGCGTCTTCGTCCAGCTGCGCCAGCGAGACAACCACGGGAAGACGACCCACGAACTCAGGGATCAGGCCGAATTTGAGCAGGTCTTCCGGCTCGATCATGGAGAAGAGCTCGGTGACGTTGCGCTCCTCCTGTGTCTTGATGTCCGCGCCGAAGCCTAAAATCTTCTGTCCGATGCGGTTCTCAACGATCTTTTCCAGACCGTCAAAGGCACCGCCGCAGATGAAGAGGATGTTGGAGGTGTCGATCTGCAAAAATTCCTGATGGGGGTGCTTGCGTCCGCCCTGCGGGGGAACGGAAGCCACCGTGCCTTCCAGAATTTTCAGCAACGCCTGCTGCACGCCTTCGCCGGAAACGTCTCGCGTGATGGACACGTTCTCGGATTTCCGGGAAATCTTGTCGATCTCGTCAATGTAGATGATGCCCTTTTCGGCGCGGTCAATGTCGTAATCGGCGGCCTGAATGAGCTTTAGGAGTATGTTTTCCACGTCCTCGCCCACATAGCCGGCCTCGGTCAGTGCCGTGGCGTCGCCGATGGCGAAGGGAACATTGAGAATCTTGGCAAGGGTCTGGGCTAAGAAGGTTTTGCCGCAGCCCGTGGGGCCGAGCATTAAAATATTGCTCTTTTGCAGCTCCACATCGTTTGTGGCGGCGGAGCCGATGCGCTTATAGTGGTTGTAAACGGCAACGGACAGGACTTTTTTGGCCTTCTCCTGCCCGATGATGTATTCATCCAGCCTTTTCTTGATCTCCGCAGGGCGAAGAAGGTTCTGTTCCTGCCGGGGCGCGTTTTCCTCAACGGCGGCAAAGTCGTCCTCATCCAAAATATCACAGCACAGGTCAATGCACTCGTTGCAGATGAACACGCCGGGGCCGGCGACAAGGCGGCGCACCTGATCGGAGGTTTTGCCGCAGAAGGAGCACTTGGGCTCTTTCATATTTCCATCATATTTGGACATAAATTACCTACCTTGTGTTATTCTTATCTGCGGGGCGCGACGATCTCGTCAATGATGCCGAAATCCAAAGCTTCCTGCGCGTCCATGTAGTGATCGCGCTCGGTGTTCTCGGCGACCTTTTCCACGGTGTTGCCGGTTCTTGCCGCCAGAATCTCATTCATGTGCTTCTTGATCTTCAAGATGTTCTCGGCGTGAATGGCAATATCGGTGGCCTGACCCTGTGCGCCGCCGGAGGGCTGATGGATCATCACGGTGGAATTGGGCAGGGCGCGTCTGGAACCCTTCGCACCCGCAGCCAGCAGGAAGGCGGCCATGGAGGCAGCCATGCCGATGCAGAGGGTGGAAACGGGGCAGCGGACATACTGCATGGTGTCATAAATCGCCATACCGGCCGTAATCACGCCGCCGGGCGAATTGATGTAGAGATTGATTTCCTTGTCCGGGTCCTCCATTTCCAGGAAAAGCATCTGTGCAACCACCAAATTTGCGGTCACATCGTCAATCTCGCCGGACAGAAAGATGATGCGGTCTTTGAGCAGTCGAGAATAAATATCATAGGAACGTTCGCCTCTGTTGGTCTGTTCCACTACGACGGGTACAAGGCTCATGGATTTCCCCTCCTTTGTGATAGCCTGTAATCAAAACCAATGCCCCGAGCCCAACATTTGCGCCCGGGGCATATTGCATGACCTAAATTAGTTTATTCACCGATCACGGAATTATTCACGATGAAGTCAATGGCCTTCTGGGTGGCGACCATCTCGCGGAAATAAGCGAAATCATCGGGGGTGAAGGTCGCCTTGATGTCTTCCAGAGACTTCTCGGAGGACTCGGCGTACTTGGCAATCTCGGCATCCACTTCTTCATCGGAGGCTTCCAGACCCTCGGCCTTGCGGATGGCGTCCAGAACGACCTCAGCCAGCACCTGCTTCTTGGCGGTGTCGGCATAGGACAGGCGAACCTGCTCCATGGTCTGACCGGTGTATTTCAGGAAATCGTCCATAGACAGCCCCTGATAACGCATACGCATGGACATTTCGTTGATCTGCTGGTCGATCTGACGGTCGATCATGGCCTGGGGAATGTCAACGGTGGCGTTGTCGCAAACCTTCTCCACCAACTTGTCGGTGCGATTGTTCTTCGCGGTGGTCTCGGCCTGCTCTTTTAAGTACTTTTCCACATCGGCACGATATTCGGCCATGGTGTCGAACTCGGAAACGTCCTTGGCAAAATCATCGTTGAGCTCGGGCTTTTCCTTCTTGGAGAGGGAATTGACTTTCACATGGAACACGGCAGCCTTGCCGGCCAGTTCCTTTGCACCATATTCTTCGGGGAAGGTCACGTTGATGTCCTTCTCCTCGCCGATGGCCATGCCGACGACCTGATCTTCAAAGCCGGGGATGAACATACCGGAGCCAAGCTCTAAGGGCTGATTTTCGGCGGTGCCGCCTTCAAAGGCAACGCCGTCCACGGAACCGGCATAGTTGATATTAGCGGTGTCGTGCAGCTCGGCGGCGCGGTCGGTGACTTCCACCATACGGGAAGCGCGTTCGGCGGCGCGGTCAATCTCGGCATCCACTTCAGCTTCGGTCACTTCAAAAGTGGCTTCGGGAGCGGCAATACCCTTATACTCGCCCAGAGTGACTTCGGGGCGGACATAAACGGTAGCGGTGTAAACGCAATCCTCACCGGCGCCGACGTTTTCGATGTCGATTTCGGGCTGGTCAACGGGTTTCAGTTCGAGCTCGTCAATGGCCTTATCGTAGGAATCAGGCAGAACGGCGTTGAAGGCTTCTTCGACTAAGACGCCCACACCGTAGTAGTTCTCGATGACCTTGCGGGGAGCCTTGCCCTTGCGGAAGCCGGGCACGGCCAGACGACCACGAACCTTGATGTAAGCCTTGCTCATGGCCTCGTCAAAGTCGGCAGCGGGAACGGTGACAGTCACCTTGACCTGATTGGAAGACAGCTTTTCAAAAGTAGCACTCATGGAATTTTACCCTCCAGACGTCTTTTGCGGCTGTTTGTGTCCCGCAATAAGACGGTTCTAAACATGATCTACGAAATGATAACACACAAGGGAATAAAATGCAACAAAGGAATAAGCATTTTTGCCCGTCTTTCCTGACTTTTTACGTTGTGTTCGCGTTATTTCAGCCCGGCAGCGTTCAGGAAAGCAGTGTACGCTTCATCCCAGACCTCCGTGTTTTCGGGCATATAGGTCTTGGTATCAAAGGAATCGTAGACGACTCTGCGCATTTCCCACAGGTCGGAAACCAACCCCAAGGCTCTTGCCTGCATCATTAAGTTGCCGACGGCTGTGGCTTCGGATGGGCCGGTGATCACGGGAATGCCCAGAGCATCCGCCGTCATACGGTTGAGCATCTTATTCTGACTGCCGCCGCCGACAATGTGCAGCGAGGTGATCTTTTTTCCGTCTCTTGCCTGTTGCAGTTTTTCCACCGTCCAGCGGTATTTGAGCGCCAGGGATTCATAGATAATGCGGGCAATTTCCCCGATGGTTTCAGGTACGCGCTGTCCCGTCTTTTTGCAGAATGCGGCGATTTTTTCGGGCATATCGTTGGGTGCGACGAAGGATTCATCATCGGGGTCAATGAATGCGGAAAATGCGGGAGCCTTTTCGGCTTCGGCAACAATTTCATCAAAGGAAAGCTCGCGGCCTCTCCTTGCCCATTCTCTTTTGCACTCCTGAATGAGCCACAGACCCATGACGTTTTTGAGCACGCGAATGGTGCCGTCCACGCCGCCCTCGTTGGTGAGGTTGGCTTCGTTCGCTTCCTTAGAAATCACGGGCTGCTTGGTCTCAATGCCGACCAGCGACCAGGTGCCGGAGGAAATGTAGGCAAAGTCCTCATTCTTCGCGGGAACCGCTGCCACGGCGGATGCGGTATCATGTCCGGCAACCGCCACAACGGGAATTTCGGGCACGCCGCACTCTTTGGCGATCTCGGGCAGCAGCGTTCCGCGAACCGTACCGGGCTCGGTGATGGGCAGCAGCATATCCGTGGGAACAGACAGCTTTTTAAGCAGCTCTCTGTCCCAGTCTCTTGTGTAAGGAGAAATCATCTGGGAGGTGGAGGCGATGGTGTATTCACAGCCCTTTTTCCCGGTGAGCAGATAGGAAAACAGGTCGGGCATAAACAGCATGGCATCGGCAAGCGCCAGTCTTCCGTCCTTTTCACAAACCTGCGAATAGAGCTGATACAGGGTATTGAAGTTCATAAAGGCAAGGCCGGTCTTCTCATAAATCTCCTGTTTGGACACGGTCTCATAGGCTTTTTCCATCATGCCGATGGTTCTGTCGTCCCGGTAATGCGTGGGGTCGGAAAGCAGATAGCCGTTCTTATCCAGCAGGGCATAGTCCACGCCCCAGGTGTCAATGCCGATGGAAGCAATCTCCACGCCCTTCAAGGCCGCCTTATTCAAGGCCTGCTTGATCTCAAAGAAAAGACGCGGGGCATCCCACTGCAGTCTTCCTGCCACCTTCACCGGGTCATTGGAAAAGCGGTGCAGCTCTTCCAATGAGAGTTTTCCGTTATCAAGGGTGCCCAGGATCGCACGCCCGGACGATGCGCCGAAGTCCAGTGCCATAAACGTTGTCGCTTTACTCATCTGTTTTTGTCCTCCTGTCATCTTCGTGGTTTCTATTATAGCATAGCTTACGGGTTCATCACAACATTTTGCGCGAAATATTCTTCAATTCCGTCACAGATCGCCACGGACAGTTCCTTTTGAACCTCTTTGTCCGTGAGTAGGACTTCCTCCACGGGATTTGTGAGGAACCCACACTCTACAAGCACGGAGGCTGGGCAGGCATTGAGCATATAGTAATCTCCGATGCACGCACCTTTTGCGTACTGTGTATCGTGTTCAATGAGCTTTTGTGCGATCTGTTGTGCCAGCTTTTGTCCTTCCGTTTCCCCTTCCTTGAAGAACACCCGTGCGCCTCTTGCGGTTCTGTCGGTTGAAGCGTTCATGTGGATGGAGATCATGGCTTCTACATGGCTTTCTCCTAACAGAATGAGCCTGTGATTAAGCTCCTGGCGCTTTTTATAGCCCTTTGTGCTTTTCGGGTCAATAAGTGCCATATCGCTTTCCCGACTCATCACCACCGTTGCGCCCCTGTCCTCCAATTCCGCCTTCACAAGCAGGGAAATTTCAAGATTTACATTCTTTTCAATCGTACCTTTTTCTCCTTCACAGCCCCCGTCATAGCCTCCGTGCCCCGGGTCGATGCCGATCACCTTCCCGATCAGCGGATAGGATATAACTTTGGGCGCAAAAGCCGAAACGCCGCTGTCGCATTCCATCAGGCAAAAGGTCAGAACCCCAACAAGCAGCACACATATTGAAACCAGCCGTCTTTTCATGGCACACCCTCCACATAACAAAATGTATATGCAGAAAAATGCGTTGCTGAACCCATACGACTGTGATAAACTTATGGACAAAGAGTTACGGAGGCACTTCAATGACCAACTACAAACTGACACTCTGCTATGACGGCAGCCGCTACAAGGGCTGGCAGAAGCAGGGCAACACGGAAAACACCATTCAGGGCAAGACCGAAGCATTATTATCCAAGCTGTTGGGGCAGGAAATCGAGATCAACGGCTGCGGCAGAACCGACGCGGGGGTTCATGCAAGGGAACAGGTTTGCTCCTTCCGGGCGAACACGGAGCTTTCCGATGATGCTCTTCTTGCCGAAATCCGCCGCTATCTTCCGGAGGACATCGGCGCAACCTCTCTTGAAAAAGCCGAACCACGCTTCCACGCCCGCCTCTCCTGCAAGGAAAAGACCTATCTTTACCGCCTGTGGGTCTCCCCCGCGTCTTTTGTGTTTGATCGTAAATTCGTGACGAAATGGGAGGAACCGCTCAATTTGGAAGCCATGAAACAGGCGGCGGCACTTTTGTGCGGCGAGCATGACTTTACCGCCTTCACCTCCAACAAACACATGAAAAAATCTGCCGTGCGAAGCTTACGCGAGATTCGCTTTGAGCAGACGGAAAACGAGCTGCGGCTGTATTTCACCGGGGACGGGTTCTTATACAATATGGTGCGCATTTTAGTCGGCACGCTGTTAGAGGTCGGTTCAGGGAAACGCTCCCCGGTAAGCATTCCTTCCCTGCTTGAAGGCAAAGACCGCGAACAGGTGGGCTTCACCGCGCCGCCGCAGGGTCTTATTCTCTATTCTATCAAATACTGACAAAAACGAGGCTCCAGTCAAACGGAACCTCGTTTTTCGTTATTTTTGACTTCCTCCGCCGAAGGTGTAGCCCTTGCCTTCAAAGGCGCGAACCCATTCTTTCATGTTCTTGATGAACATGATATTATCGCGGGTCTTGGCCATCATGGAGAGCAGCTGATCGGTTGCGTCGGAGGTGTTGGCGGATGAAAGCAGCTTGCGCACGGAAAGGGAACATTCCAATTCATCCGGGGTGAGCAGCAGATCTTCCCGGCGGGTGCCGGACTTGTTTAAGTCGATGGCGGGGAAGATGCGCTTTTCGGACAGCTTTCTGTCCAGGTGGATTTCCATGTTGCCGGTGCCCTTGAATTCTTCATAGACAATGTCGTCCATGCGGCTGCCGGTCTCCACCAGCGCGGTGGCGATGATGGTTAAGGAACCGCCACCCTCGATGTTCCGCGCCGCGCCGAAAAAGCGTTTGGGCAGGTGCAGGGCTCCCGGGTCAAGACCGCCGGATAAGGTACGCCCGGTGGGGGTGATGGTCATGTTATAGGCGCGGGCAAGGCGTGTAATGGAGTCCATCAGAATGACCACGTCCTTCCCCTGCTCCACCATGCGCTGTGCGTGGGCAAAGACCATTTCCGCCACCTGTGTGTGGTGCTGCGGCGTTTCGTCAAAGGTGGAATAGACCACTTCGCCCGTGATGGAGCGCTGCATATCGGTGACTTCCTCAGGCCGCTCATCGATAAGCAACACGATGAGCTCAGTCTTGGGATACTTCATGGAAAGGGAATTGGCTAATTTTTTAAGCAGAATGGTTTTGCCGGCTTTGGGCGGCGCGACAATCAGGGCACGCTGGCCTTTGCCGATGGGCGCGATCAGGTCGATGCAGCGCAGGGCAAGGTCGTCCTCGTTGTCCTCCCGCTCCATTGTGTAGCGGGTGTCGGGAAAAATGGGCATCATGTCATCAAAGACCTTGCGCTTTGCAGCGATTTCCGGGGGATCGCCGTTGATGAGATCGACGCACAAAAGCCCGGGGGCGAGCTTGCCCGGCTCGGCAACCTTGCGGGCTTTGCCCGTGATGCGGTCGCCCTTGAGCAGCCCGAACCGCCGAATCTGGCTGTGAGCAACGTAAATGTCGTGATTGCCCGCCAAATAGTTATGGGTACGCAAAAAGCCGTTTCCGGTTGACTGAATTTCCAGCACGCCTTCGCACTTTTTCCATTCGGTACCGGCGAGGATGTCCTCATCGACGGCAGAAGAAACCACGGTTTCTTCCTTATTGTTCAGAATATCCTCTTCCTCATTCTCTTCTGTTTCCTCTTCGCACACAGAAGAGGCGGTCTCCAAAGATTCTTCCGAGGAGCGATCCTTTTTTCTTCTACCGCCCCTGCGTTTGGGCGGTGCGGGAAGGGTTTCGGGATCGTATGAGATTCCTGCACATTCCATGATCTTGAGAATGAGCGGACGTTTCGGGAAAGTAGTTGGCGAATCAACGCCGATATCCTTGGCAAAATCTCTGAGCTTGAGCAGGCTCATGCTTTCCAGTTCCTGAAATGTCAGTGTCAAATGGTTACTCCTTTCTGTTTCAGACGTCTCCTCAGCCGTCGAAACGGGCGATGACAATGTCCCTTGTGATGGCCTGTTCTACCCAGTGTGCGAAATTATCGTAGAATTCGCCTTCCAAAGGACGGTACCCTGCCTCTTTGAGCATTGTTCGGGCGTCGGACAGGGGCAGCGTGTTGGCATTGAATGAAAGGGCAATGGCTGCCCCGGGGAACAACGTTTTCTTCCAGGCCAGCAGAGCTTTGTTCATCATGGAATCCAAAGTGACTTTGCTCTGCCCGTCGCGGCTCTCATGCTGAATGCCGTAAGGCAAGTCGCAGACAAGGGCATGGAAGCAGCGGCCTTTGTAGAATTTATCGGCAAATAAAGTGTCTCCGTTCACAACGGTCACAGTCTTGGGGTCTTCCTTCCACAGGGCGTTGTTTTCCGCAAGGGTGTATTTGAGCTTTGCCCCTGCGGATTTGCCGGAAACAGTCATGGAAGAAGACTCGATCTTGTGCTTGTATTTGTTGTATTCGGCGTATTTCTTGAGGAATTTATTCAGCTCGGAAACATCGGTCTTGTCGATTTCAATGCCGGACATATCGTAGGAGCGGCGCAGCCCTTCATAAAGCGAGGTTCCGCGCCCGCACATGGGGTCAAGGATTGACAGATTTTTATCAAACTGGGATGCAAAAGCGGACGAGAAAACCGCTAAGTTAATCAGCATCCCGGTAAACATTTCATTGGTTTTTCCTTTGTATTTGAGGATTCCCGATAAATCGCTGCCGAACCTTAATTGTCCGCCCGGCATGATGGGGCGCAAGCTCTCCCCTGTTTTTTCAAAAATCGCATAGGCGCAAGAAATGCGGGACAGGAGCGATTTCATTTTATCGTCATAATCCGCGTCAAACACCCACAGCTGCAGACCGCCGCATTCCTCCGCATGAACTCGGTTTTCCGGGGAAATGGCAGAGAGCATGATATTCAATTCATTTTCCGAGATTTTGCGCATGGATTCAAAATAACGTACATTGGCATGAGGCCACAATAAAACAGCAATTTTCATTTTTCATTCTTCTCCCTGAAAACAGTTTGATAAGGATTGTCATTATTATAACACAGAAAAAGCCGATGAATCAAGCATTTTCCGCAAACTTTTACATTTATTCATTTACAAAAGCAACGAATTATAGAATGATGTCAAATAAAAGTAACCTGCGGACGGCAATTCTGCAGCCCGCAGGTCGAATTTTGAATGAAAATCAATAAACGCCTTATTCCTGTTTCAGTTCTTCCAGCGTTACGTTAAGTTCCAGATGCTCACCCGCTCTGTAAACCGACACCGTGACGGTATCTCCGATCTTGTAGGAATACAGGATGGATCTCATGCCGGAATAGGTGGTGATTTCGCGTCCGTCAATGGCCGTAATGATGTCCTGCTGCTTCATGCCGGCTTTTTCCGCCGCGCCGCCTTCGGAAACGGAGGTGACATAGATGCCGGGTTCCAGATTGTAATAGGATGCCATGCTCTCGGTGATCTCCTGCCCTGTGATGCCGAGGCCGGGACGGGCGATGGTGCCGGTGGCGATCAGTTCTTCGACGGTCTTGACCGCCTCATTGATGGGAATGGCAAAGCCGATGCCTTCAATGGAGGAGCCGGAGGTCGTGGAGCCGGAGGTCTTTCTGGTGTTAATGCCGATGACCTCGCCGTCCACGTTGAGCAGCGCGCCGCCGGAGTTGCCGGAGTTGATGGCGGCATCGGTCTGGATCATGTTGACATACGCCCCGTCGATTTCCAATGTACGGGAAGCATAGGAGATCATGCCGAAGGTGGTGGTTCCGGCCAGTTCATCGCCCAGGGGAGAACCGATGGCGATGGCGAACTCGCCGGTGCGCACGGAGGTAGAATCCCCGATACGGGCTGCGACCAGATCATTTCGGTCAATTTTCAGCAGGGCAATGTCCTGCACGGAGTCGTAACCGATTACTTCCGCGTCCTCCTCGGAGCCATCAGAGAAAACCACGGTCACACGGTCTGCGTCTTCCACAACATGATAGTTGGTGATCACATAGCCGTTGGAGGAATAGATGACGCCTGAGCCGGAGCCGTAAAGCTGTTCAACGGGTTCCGCTTCCTGCCGGTTCTGGTCATTTCCATAGCTGCCATAGGGGTTAGAGAAGTAGTAGTAATACCCGTAGCTGCCGCCGGAGGAATAGGAATTGGAGACCATCTGATAGTTGTGGATACCGACCACGCTGTCGGAAACGCTCTCCACAACATTGGCGATCTGATTGGACAGAGAACCCAACGAACCGTTGCCGGTGTAGGTAGTGTTCTGCGTCACAGTGTCGCGCTTGGCAGGCTCCAGAGGCTCGCTGATGCTGTCCTCTTCTTCATCCTTCTGTTCCTGCTGGGGCACTTCAAACCCGCCCTTCTGGGGATTCTGGTCGTTTTCGCCGTTGGGCTGGGTTTCCGTCTGCCGGGTGTTTTCCATCTGGGTCTCGGTGTCGTTTCCGCCGTTTTTGTACTGCATCACCACAACCCCGATGAGGCCGCCCAGCATCAGCATGACCAGTGCCACGGAGAGGATCACCACGATGTTGCTGCCGCGGTGCTTCCTGTTGTTGTTATTGCTGTAATTGTAGTTGTTGTAGTTGTTCGGATCGTAATTGTTATAGCCATTGTAGTTGCTCATACATAAAACCCTCCTT
>DCHO01000009.1:38481-39234 GCA_002315655.1 Christensenella sp. UBA1750 | reverse complement strand
GACCGCAACACCACCATCCCCACCCACAAGAGCCAGGTGTTCTCCACCGCAGCCGACGGACAGACCCAGGTGGAAGTCCACGTTCTGCAGGGCGAGCGCGAAATGGCCGCTTACAATAAGACCTTAGGCCGCTTCAACCTGACCGGCATTGCTCCCGCTCCCCGCGGCGTGCCCCAGATCGAAGTCACCTTCGACATCGACGCCAACGGCATCGTGCACGTTTCCGCCAAGGATTTGGGCACCGGCAACGAGCAGAAGATCACCATTACCGCCTCCTCCAACCTGTCCGAGGAAGACATCAAGAAGGCCGTCAACGAGGCCGAAAAGTATGCCGATGAGGACAAGAAGAACAAGGAGAAGGTCGAGGTCAACAACAACGCCGACTCCACCATCTATCAGCTCGAAAAGACCCTGAAAGATATGGGAGACAAGATCGACGCTGCCGACAAATCCAAGGTTGAGGACGCGATCAACGAGCTGAAAACCGCCAAGGATTCCGGCGACACCGACCGCATCAAGGATCAGATGGAAAAGACCAACCAGATCGCCATGGACGTCTTCGGCAAGATCTACCAGCAGGCACAGGCCGCACAGGGCGGCGCACAGGGCGGTTCTGCCGGTCCCGATGCCAACGGCAATGTGGAGACCGATTACGAAGTGCACAACGATTGATTCCGCACCGAAATTCCCCTTCGGGAAATTCCGGTGTTCCGGGCAGCTTATACCTCAAAAACCGTCCACAGGACGCTTTTT
>DCHO01000009.1:22760-38427 GCA_002315655.1 Christensenella sp. UBA1750 | reverse complement strand
AACGCTCGCCCTCCAGGTGCCCTAAGAGGCAGCCTACATCAAAACGGTAGGAGCGATACAGGCTCCCCTGCGTGCGGGGGAGCTGTCCCGCAGGGACAAAGAGGGCGCTCCCCACTACAGAAACATAGAGCAACAGCAGGGAATGGCGTACACCACACGTCATTCCCTTTGCACCTAAGGAGGAAACACCTTTGGCAAAACGCGATTATTATGAGGTGCTGGGCGTGGAGCGCGGCGCTTCGGCGGACGAGATCAAGAGCGCCTATCGCCGTCTTGCGAAAAAATATCACCCGGACTTAAACCCGGGCGACAAGAAGGCCGAGGAAGCGTTCAAGGAAGTGGGCGAAGCATACGAGGTGCTTTCCGACGACCAGAGAAGAGCGCGGTACGACCAGTTCGGCTTTGAAGACCCCGCTTCCGGCGGCGCAGGCGGCTATGGTGGCGGATTCGAGGGCGGTTTCGGCGATATTTTCGAGACGATTTTCGGCTCCGGCGGCTTTGGCGGGTTCGGCGGCTTCGGCGGCGGTTCCCAGCGGCAGAGCAACGGCCCCGTGCCCGGTGACGACATCAGATACAATCTGACCCTGACCTTTGAGGAAGCCGTTTTCGGCTGCAAAAAGGAAATCACCGTCACCCGCAACGAAAACTGCGACACCTGCTCAGGCACCGGCGCAAAGCCCGGCACCAGCCCCAAGACCTGCGACACCTGCCACGGCACAGGCACCGTCACCCGCGTCCAGCAGACCATGCTGGGCTCCATGCGCACCTCCGCGCCCTGCTCCAAGTGCGGCGGCACCGGCAAGATCATCTCCGACCCCTGCGGCAAGTGCGGCGGCAAGGGCACCGTGAGAAGACAGCGCACCATCACCGTCACCGTGCCCGCGGGCATCGACAACGGCCAGGCCTTAACCCTGCGCGGCGAGGGCGAGCCCGGTCGCCGCGGCGGTCAGGCGGGCGACCTTTATGTCGCGGTCAACGTCCGTCCTCACCGCAAGTTCAAGCGCGACGGCGTGAACCTCTATTCCGACATGAACATTTCCTTCGCCCAGGCCGCTTTGGGCAACGAGCTTTCCATCGAGACCTTGAAAGAGCCCGTGAAGGAGACCATCCCCGAGGGCACCCAAACCGGCACCACCATCCGCGTCCGTGGTCAGGGTGTGCCCATCCTGCGTTCGCCCTCCCAGCGCGGCGATCTCTTTGTCACCCTCACTGTGGACGTGCCCAAGCACTTAAACGAAAAGCAGCGCATGGCGCTCCGCCTCTTTGACGAGGCCATGGGCGGCAACGCATCGGGCGTTCAGAAGGGCGACTCCTTCCGCAAGAATGTGAAGGACTTCTTCGAGAAATTCAAAGATTAGTGCCTTCTCACCAAACATACCGAAACAGGCTTCCCGGCCAAATTGAAACACCCCCACGCAGAACACAATCTGAATCTGCGCAGGGGTGTTTTCCGTATGCCGCTTTACAGCGCGAGCCCGGATTTGAACTGGATGTTGTAGAGATTGGCGTAGAATCCGTTCTTCGCCAGCAGCTCGTTGTGCGTGCCCTGTTCCACGACCTCGCCCGCGTTGATGACGAGGATCTTGTCCGCATTGCGGATGGTGGAAAGGCGGTGGGCGATGATGAAGGAGGTTCTGCCCTCCATGAGCCGCAGCATGGCCTCCTGAATCTTGACCTCGGTGCGTGTATCAATGGAGGAAGTGGCTTCATCGAGAATCAGCAGATCGGGATCGGCCAGAATCGCACGGGCGATGGCGATGAGCTGCCGCTGTCCCTGCGAAATGTTGCCGCCGTTGTCGGTCAGGATGGTGTCATAGCCCTCCGGCAGATGGATGATGAAGGAATGGGCATTGGCCATGCGGGCGGCTTCCTCCACTTCCTTGTCGGTGGCATCGGGTCTGCCGTAGCGGATGTTCTCGCGCACGGTCTCGGAGAACAGGTAAGTGTCCTGCAGCACCATGCCGATGGACGCACGCAGGGCGTTGCGCGTGATGCTCTCGATGGGCTTGCCGTCGATGAGGATTTCGCCGGAATCCTTGTCATAAAAGCGGGTCAACAGGGAGATAATCGTGGTCTTGCCCGCGCCGGTGGGACCGACGATGGCGACCTGTTCGCCCTTTTTCGCTTCGATGTTGGCGTGCTTGAGCACGACCTTTCCGGGAATATAGGAGAAGGTCACGTCGCGGATCTCCACATTGCCGTCGACGCGCTGCACATCCTTTGCACCTTCGGCATCGGTTTCGGGCTTTTCGTCCATGAGCTGGAAAACGCGCTCGGCACCGGCCAAGGCGGATTGAATGGTGTTGAAGATGTTGGCAATCTGGGAGATGGGACGGGCAAAGTTGTTCATGTAGAGCAGGAAGGAGAACACCGTGCCAACGGTGAGATGCCCGGTTTTAATAACGAGGAAACCGCCCATAACCGCAACAATCAAGTAGGTCACGTTGTTGATCATGTTCATGAACGGACCCATGCAGCCGGCGATCATTTCGGCTTTGGAGCCGCTCTTGCGCAGACGCTCGTTGATGCCGGAGAAGGTATCCTTGTTGATCTCCTCGCGGGAGAACAGCTTGATCACCTTCTGCCCGGAGACCATTTCCTCGATGTAGCCGTTGAGCTCGCCCAGATTCTTCTGCTGTTCGCGGTAGAACTTGCGGGAGAGACCCGCGATCTTCTTTGTAACCAGCAGCATCAGCGGAATGGTGATGAGGGAGAACAAGGTCAGCAGCGGCGAGAGCAGCAGCATGGCCACCGCCGTACCGACAACGGAAATGATGCCCGAAAAGAGCTGGGTCACGGACTGGGACAGGGTGTTGGAGATATTGTCCACGTCGTTGGTCAGGCGGGACATCATATCGCCTGTGGGATGGGAGTCGAAATACGAAAGCGGCAGCTCGGAGACCGCTCCGAACAGCTCTTTGCGCAGCTTGTAGGAGGTTCTCTGGGCAATGCGCACCATGCCGCGGTTCTGCAGATAGGAGAACAGCGCGGAAACGCAGTAGATGACCAGCCCGATCGCAACGAGAATCGCAAGCCCACGCAGGTTGCCCACGGCGATGTAATCGTCAATGGCAACGCCCGCAATGCGCGGCAGCGCTACGTTGATGAGCGCGGCAAGCACGCACATCACACACACCACAATGAGCAGCGTCATTTCCTTGGAAATGTATTTAAGAAGCCGTTTCAGCGTGCCCTTTGCATCCTTGGCACGCACCTTTTCCATAGGCCCCATGGGGCCGTGTCCGCCGGGTCCTGGCATTTAAGCAATCGCCTCCTCGCCCCACTGGGATGCGACGATCCCGCGGTAGATTTCGTTGTTTTTGATAAGCTCGGAATGGGTGCCCTGCCCGACAATCCGCCCGTCCTCCATGACCAGAATCATATCGGAATCCGCAATGGCGGAAACGCGGGAGGCAATGACAAAGGTAATGCCGGAACCGATGCGCTCGCGCAGCGCGGTCTGCATCTTGGCCTCGGTCTCGGTATCAACAGCCGACATGGAATCGTCCAGAATCAGAATGTCGGGGTTCTTGGCAAAGGTTCTGGCGATGGAAAGCCGCTGCTTCTGCCCGCCGGAATAGTTCCTGCCGCGCTGCTCCACGATGTTGTGCATGAGGTTGGGAAGCTGGGAGACAAACTCCGTGGCCTGCGCGTCATTGAGCGCGGACTGCAAGGAATCCTCGTCACAGGTACCGCCGCCCCAGCGCAGGTTGCTTTCAATGTCGCCGGAGAACAGCACCGCTTCCTGCAGCACCACGCCGATGTGCTGGCGCAGGGTGTCAAGAGACATATCCTTTACATCGACCCCGCCGATGGAGACCTTGCCGGAATCCACATCGTAAAGGCGCGGGATGAGCTGCACCATGGAGGATTTGCCGCTTCCCGTGTTGCCGATGATGCCCACGCGCTGACCGGGCTGGACGGAGAAGGTGATGTCCTTGAGCACGGGTTCCGGGTCGGTCTTGTTGTAGGAGAAGTTCACATGGTCAAATTCCACAGACCACTTTTCGGGGTCGATGGGCTTCTCGGGGTCAAGAATCGTGGACTGGGTGTCCATAACCTCGTTGCATCTGTCCATGGCAACCTTGGCGCGGGAGAAGGAAAGGCTCATCATAATGACCATCATTATGGAAGAAAGCACCTGATTTAAGTACGTCATAAACGCCATGATCTTGCCGATTTCAAGGTCGCCTGTCTGCACCAGTTTGCCGCCGAACCAAATCAGCGCACAGGTCGCCGCGCCCATCACAAAGGTGATGATCGGCCACAATAGGTTGATGCGGTCAATGGCGGACAGCGTCCAGTTGGTCAGGTCGGAGTTCGCGCCGTCAAAGCGCTTTTTCTCGCGTTCCTGCCCCACAAAGGCCTTGACCACGCGCACGCCCAGCAGGTTTTCGCGCATGACGGTGTTCACGCGGTCAATTTTCTTCTGCATTTCCCCGAACATCGGGAAGGTCTTGGAGACGATGAGTAAGATGGCCGTCACCAGCACGGGGATTGCCACCACAAAGATGAGGGACAGCTTGGGCGAAATCGCCACCGCCATCACAATGCCGCCGATGCAGGAGAAGGGCGCACGCACCAGCATACACAGGATCATTCTCAGGCAGCCCTGCAGCTGGGTCACGTCGTTGGTGAGGCGGGTGATCAAAGACGAGGGCTGCAGCTTGTCGATCTCCTTGAAGGAGAAGGTCTGAATCCTGTCAAACATGGACTGGCGCAGCTTTGCGCCGAAATTGAAGGAGGCCTTGGTGGAGAGAATCGTGCAGCCCGCGCCGCCGCAGACGCCGATTAACGCCACGGACAGCATTTTAAGGCCGGTTGCCCACACCTGCGCCATCTCGCCGCTCGCAACGCCCACATCAATGATATTGGACATTAAGGTGGGCTGCAGCAGGTCGCAGCAGACCTCCACGATCATCAGCAGCGGGGCGCAGATGACGAACACCCAACTGCCTTTCAGATATTTGATGAGTTTCTTCATGGATTTCCTTTCTTACGCTTTGTTTTCTTTTCCGGGATGCGGCAGAAATTCATCGACCTTCCAGCCCTTCTGGACAGCAAAATCGTTGAGATTGCCGTGAATGCGGGACAAAAAGCCGTTCAGCAGCTCTTTTTCTTCGGCGGAAAAGCCGGTCAAGGCCTTTTCCTCCACTTCCGTGAAAATCTCCTGAACAACGCGCTCCTTCTCCCAGCCCTTTTCGGTCAGCGTGACGCGAAGCGCCCGCTTGTCACCGTCCACGACCTCGCGGGTGACAAGCCCCTGCTCCTCCATGCCGGTGAGCGCCGAGGTGATGGAAGCCGGGTCAAAGTGCGAATGGTGCGCAAGCTCCCGCTGGATGCAGCCCTCGTGGTCTGCAAGGTAATTCAATATCCACGGCTGGCTGCGCCCGATGCCCGCTTCCTTCATGGCATCGGCTGTAAGGTTCTTGTGCTGATGCCCCAAGATGCCCATGTGCAAAAGGATATACCGCTTCATGGTTGCTCCTCCTTCGTTGAAAATTCAAAGATTGGTTTCCCAAGCATTACAAGAAAGTATTATAGCGTAAATCGTGGGAAAGTCAACAAAAAACACCGGGAGATTTTCGTTTCCCCGTGTTAAGCTTTCGTGTCCGGGCTTCAGAAGCAGAGATCGGCTTCCTCCTGCACGGCAAAGGCGGAAAAGTAGCTTTCCTCCAAAGGAATCCATTTTTTCTCAAATACCTTGGCATAATCGCCGTTTCGCTCGACGATCCGCCGCATCTGCTCGTCCTTTTCCACCGTCAGAAAGATTTTGAGGTCGTAAAAGCCCTTCAAATCTTTATGGAAGCAATAGGAGCCTTCCACAACGGACACCCGCTTCCCCTCCACTAAAACGGGCGGCAGCAGCGTCAGGGTCTCGCAGTCAAAGGGACGGTAGGAAAAAGCCTCGTTCCTCGACAGCGGCAGCAGCACTTCCTGCAAAAACCGCTCGTGATCCACGTTTTCCCCGGGAATTTGAAGCCGCGCCTCCGATCGCTGCTCCGGGCGCAGGAAAAAGTCGTCCATGTGAAGCAGGTTTGCATGAAGCGCCCCCACCAGCCTTTCGGCAAAGGTGCTCTTGCCCGAGGCGCACCGCCCGTCAATGCCGATGAGCACATATTCCTTCTCTTTCAGCAGTGCTTCGACCCTATCCTTCACCGTTAAAATATCATTCTCTCGCTCAAACATTCCGTACTTTCTCCGTTTCCCGCGCCGCAGCGCGTAGGCGTCCCCACCGCAGTGGGGAAGCTGGCAAAATTCAGGCTTGCCTGAATTTTGACTGAAGGGGGGGGCCCTGGCTCCTCCATTTATGGGGGAGCTGGCGGCCGTCGAGGCCGACTGAGGGAGTCCCCGGGCGCGGTTACGCCGCGCCCGGGCAGGGTATGGCCTCCCCCCTTTACGGGGGGAGGCCATACCCTGCCATCTTTCTACCCGATTTCCTCCACAAACTTGGCAAACTCGTCCGTCAGTCCCAAATCCCAGATCAGCGAGCAGCACAGATACTTATCCCGAATGTCCCGCGCCCCGATAAACGCATCCACCACGTCCTTTTTCGGCACGCCAATGTCACTGGGGGTCAGCGGCATCCCGGTGTTCTTCATCAATTCATACAATTCGTCGAACTTCGGCAGCTCGTCCTCCATCGCCTTTGTAATCACATCCCACTTAGAGAGGATGTTCGCAATCCGCTTCTCGAACCGCTCTGCACTGTTTTTGTGGGTCGCATTCTCGATGCGGATGATTTCCCCGGCGGTCTTGCCGAAAATCCGCCTGACCTGCGCTTCCCATTCCGCCTCATTGAAGGCAGCCATGTGCGCCCGCGCCGTCTTTTCGTCCGGCACGACCTGTTTAAGCTTCTCGAAAATCCGCAACGTCAGCAGCGTTCCCACGCCCACCTGAATCCCGTGCAGGTCGTATTCCTTGCCGCGCTCCAACGCCATCATTTCCCACATATGGGAGAAATAATGCTCCAACCCGGAGGCCGGGCGGCTGATCTTGGCATAGCTCATGGCAATGCCCGCCAGCACCAGCCCTTCGGCAATGGCGGCAATGGCGGTTTCGTCCCGCTCCGGGATGCCCGGCGCAGCGGAGACCACCTTTTCCATCGCCCCGCGCATCATGTCCGCAATCGGCTCGCAATAGTATTCGTCAATGACCGCGTGGGAAATTTTCCACTCGCAAAGGGCGCAGTACTTCGCCACAATGTCGCCAAGCCCTGCCCAGAGCATCCGCATGGGCGCGTTCGCCAACACACGAGTGTCCAGCAGGATTCCGGCGGGCATCTGGTTATACAGCGACACCTTGACCTTGCCCACCTCCATGGCGGCGGAGTTGGACGCATACCCGTCCATGGACGGCGCGGTGCCCACGATGGCGTTCCGGATCCCAACCGCGTGCGCCAGCACCTTGCACAGGTCGTTGATGACCCCGGAGCCGACCCCCAGCACCAGATCGCACTTGGGGTCAAAGGCATACAGGACGGAGCCCGCCTCCCATTCCGCAGGGGAAATGCGTTTCCCGGGCAGAATGTGCAGCTTATAGGGAATTTCCGCCTCTTTTAGCAGTTTTATGACGGTTTCCCCTGCCGCCGCATAGGTGTTCTCGTCGCACACCACAAAGGGGAACTTCGCCCCCATCTTCTTCACCATGTTCGGGGTGTCGGCAATCGCCCCGGAGGAAATGTTGAGATAGGTAAGCGGGCATTCATGGTGGTGTCCGCATTCGCAGTCAAACCCGTTTGCGTTTGTCAGTTCCTGCAAAGTCATATTTTTATAGTCCGGCATTGTTTCTGCCTCCTTGTTTTTCTTTCCCTATTATACATCATTCTTTACCGTTTTCCAAATGTTTTTACCTGCGGAGCGTGGAAGCGAAACCGGCATTTTGCTATAATTAAGTCAATACAACCGCGATATTCGGTGAAAAGTGAGGAAATTTGACATGGAACATTTGAAGGGTGCCTGCGTCATCGGTCAGTCCGGCGGCCCCACCTCCGTCTTTAACGCCAGTGCTTTGGGCGTGATCGAGACCGCCCTCAAAAATGAGAACATCACGCAGGTGCTTGCCGCGGAAAACGGCTTGTCCGGCATTTTGGAAGACCGCCTGTTTGACTGCGGGCTGGAAGACCCCAAAGAATTAGCCAAATTGAAGACCACGCCCGGTTCGGCCTTAGGCTCCTGCCGCAGACGGCTCCCCGAATGGACGGAGAACGAGGACGACTATCTGCGCATACTCCGTGTTTTTCAGAAGCACAATGTCCGCTATTTCTTCTACAACGGCGGCAACGATTCCATGGACACCTGCGAGAAGGTTTCCCGCTATCTTGCCGAAAAGAATTATCCCTGCAACGTAATCGGCGTGCCCAAAACCATCGACAATGACTTATGCGGCACCGACCACTGCCCCGGCTTCGGCTCCGCCGCCAAGTATATCGCCGCCTGCACTTCCGAGCTCTCCCGTGAGGCCTACACCTACGAAAGCGGCACGGTGCTGATTTTGGAAATCATGGGCAGAAACGCCGGCTGGCTCACCGCCGCCGCCTCTCTCGCCTCCGTCATCGGCGAAGGCCCCGATTTTGTGTACCTTCCCGAGGTGCCCTTCTCCCCCGAACAGTTCATTTCCGACATAGCAGGCAAGCTCAAAACCCAGAAATCCGTGATCTGTGCCGTGGCCGAGGGCGTCAAAACCATAGACGGCAAATATGTGACCGACGGCGGCGTGCTCCAAGGCGCAACGGACGTGTTCGGCCACACCCAGATGGGCGGGCTGGCAGCACAGCTGGCGGCCTTCGTCAAGGATTCCCTGCACATCAAGACCCGCGGCATTGAGTTCTCTCTGCTGCAGCGGTGCGCTTCCCATTGCGCCTCTATGACCGACATTGAGGAAGCCTATCTCGCCGGAAAGACCGCCGTGGAAGCCGCCGTGTCCGGCGTCACCGGCAAAATGGTAGGCTTTGCCCGCAAAAAGGACACGGAAGAATACATCTGCGAAACGATCCTGTCCGACCTGTCCCTTGCCGCCAACGCGGAAAACAAGATTCCGACAGCGTGGATCAATGACACTCACAACGGCTTAAATGATCAGTTCATCGCCTATGCCCTCCCGCTCATTCAGGGCGACCCCGCCCCCTTCGGCACAAACGGCCTGCCCGCCTATCCCAAGCTCAAAAAAATTCGTGCCTGAATTTCGCACCGAAATGTGCTCCGCAAATTCCGGTGTTCCGGGCGGCTTATTCTTGAAAACAGTCCACAGGACTGTTTTGCCGCGAAACGCTCGCCCTCCAGTCGCTTTGCTCCCTTCATTGTCAAAAATCGCCCCATCCATTCTTTCGGATGAGGCGATTTTCTTTTATGAGCGGATGCGCAAACGACCGCCGTTCCGTAGGGGCGGGGTCTCCCCGCCCTCCCCGGAATCATTCCAAATCAATGATGAAATGCTCATTCTCCTTCGCCGCGTCGTTGAGCGCGTGCATGAAATACACGCCGTAGACCTCCAGCGCGGCAAGCATCGCGTCGCAGTCATTGATGCGCAGGGTGAAATCCTCCCGCCATTCGGTCAAGATGTCGTGCAGGGCATCTAAGTTTCTGCCGTAATAGGGCGGCAGGGGCAGAACGCTTTGCAGCGCGTCGTGCAGCTGCTCGGGGTTTTCGACGGTCAGCCCGTCCAGAACGTAGGTTTTCATGCTCATTCCTCCCCGTACAGCAGCTCAAAGGTCTCATAATGATCCTCGGTGTAGTAGATCAGCCCATCGTTGGAATAAATGAGCCGCTTTGCGCCGCGGGATTTCTTGTTCAGCGTGTCAATGTCGCACTCCGAATAGGTGCGCCCCTTCTTCTCGGGCAGCAGATGTTCGTAATTGCCGAAATGGTTCCCGCCGATGCACTTGCCCGGCGCGTAAGGCGTCAGGTCGCCGCCCGGCCAGCCCAAGGATTCCGCTTCCTTCTTGGTGATGAAATTGTCCGGCAAATGCCCGTAGGTGTGCAGATACCACGCCACATCCTCTTTTGCGGTGTAAACGCCGTCCTCGGGAAGAAAGAACGCTTCCTCGGTTTCTTCCGGCGCGGGAACTTCCGTGGGTTCCGCCGTGGGTGTTGCCATCGCTTCCTGCGTGGGCTTCTCCGTCACCTTGGGCGACGGCGTAACCGTTTCCGTGTCGGCGGAAACGTCGATTTCCTCAACGCCCTCGGACAGGCTTTCCGTCAGCGCTTCGTCCAGCAGCTCCAGCCCGATGTCCGTGACCGCCGCGCAGCCGGAGAGCAGAAGCACCAGCAGCAGCGCAAGGAGCAGAAGCCCTGCGCGTTTCAAAAACAGTTTCATTCTCATGCAGATCATCCCTTCCGCAAAATCATTTGTTTTAAGTGTATTCCCTTTCCGCAGAAAAGTCAATTCACCACAATTTGTCAGAAAAATCCCTTGCAATTTCACACCTTTTCTCATATACTATGAACATAAGCTAATGTTGGTTTCAACATTAACAGTGGGCATATCTCAGCCATTAAGTGAGAGATTTATAAGCAGGCATATCTCAGCCTCTAAGTGAGAAAGTTATGAGTGAGCGTTTCGCTGCTCCGAATGCGAATGTAACAGGAGAGATAGGTCTGTATAGGCTTATCTCTTTTTTGTCAGGAGGGGACATAAGTTGGCACTTTGTCTTTATGAAGTTGATCCCGCTTATATTGATTATCTGTCACCGTATGCACCTCATCTTTTCCATAACAAGCAGCCGGGGCAGAGCCATGAGCGGAAATACATCGGCATCGTTTTTGAAATCAACGGGTTTCAGTATTTCGCACCGCTTTCTTCTTTCAAGGACAAACACAGAACGATGAAGGAAGGCTTGGACTTTATAAAGCTTGAACAATACAGTGTTATCAACATAAATTGTATGTTCCCGATTCCTGAGGGACTGTATCGCTATGTTGACATAGCAAAGGTTCAGGATGCAAAATACAAATCCCTTCTTCAAGCCGAATACAGAATTATTCGAGTAAAGCAGGATCAGATTCGGAAAAACGCCGCTGAATTATACAAGCACAAATTATCTAACGGCAACGCAACATCCTTATCCAAACGCTGTAATGACTTTTTACTGCTTGAAAAAGTCTGTCAGAACTATAAACCATAAAAACAAAAGGGGGACAGAACCATGAAACTGATTCCTTTCGGGGCTTCCGGCTGGCAGGTGCCCGCCATCGCGCTGGGCTGTATGCGCATCAACCGCCTAAACGACGAGGAAGCTAAGACCTACGTCCGCACCGCGCTGGATGCCGGCGCGAACTTCTTTGACCACGCCGACATTTACGGCGGCGGCAAGTGCGAGGAAATCTTCGGCAGAGCCATAAAGGGCCTTCCCCGCGAAAAGCTGCTCATCCAGAGCAAGTGCGGCATTGTGCCCGGGCAGCGGTTCGACTTTTCCAAGGAGTACATTTTATCCTCCGTGGACGGCATCCTCTCCCGGTTGGGCGTGGATTATCTGGATTCCCTGCTGCTGCACCGCCCCGACGCGCTGATGGAGCCGCAGGAGGTCGCCGAGGCCGTGATGAAGCTCAAGGCGCAGGGGAAAATCCTCAATTTCGGCGTTTCCAATCAGAATCCCTACCAGATGCAGCTGCTGCAAAAGTATCTGCCCATTCCCATCGTCGCCAACCAGCTGCAGCTCTCCCTGACCAACTGCACCATGATTGCGCAGGGGCTTGAGGTCAACATGGACAGAAGCAATTCCCTGGGGCGCGACGGCGGGGTCTTAGACTTCTGCCGCCTGCACGACATCACCATTCAGCCCTGGTCGCCCTTCCAGTACGGCTATTTCGAGGGCGTGTTCTTAGGCAATGAGAAATTCCCCGAGCTCAACGCTGCCATCGACAGGGTTGCGGAAAAGTACGGTGTCACAAACACCACCATCGCCGTGGCGTGGCTGCTGCGCCACCCCGCAAAGTTCCAGCCCATCATCGGTACCATGAACTTAACCCGTTTGCAGGAGTGCCTCAAAGCCACCGAGATCACCCTCACCCGTCAGGAGTGGTACGACCTCTACAAGGCCGCCGGAAACATCCTGCCGTAAAATGTCAAAAATCCCTCTGCGAACTTCGCAGGGGGATTTTTGAGTGATATATTTTCCTTACGGAAAATGTGAAATACGGCGGGAGCGCCGTGTGAAATATTGGGAACAAGTTCCCAATGTGAAATACGCGCTCGACGCGCGTGTGAGAAGAAAGTGACGGTAGTGAACACGAAGCCGTATCAACTTGACGCTCTGCGTCAAATTTCACATTGCCCTTTTAGGACAATATTTCACATTGACCGCCGAAGGTCGGTCAATAATTCACATCCGCTTGCGGATATTTCACTTTCTGCTTCCCCGGGAAAGTCCTTTTTGCCTGTTCCCTTTACACACCTCCCATAATTCTTTGACATTGCGTTAAGAAGCCTGTATAATAAAGGCAATAAAACCATAAGGAGGATTCCTTCCATGAGAACCGACACCTGGATGGGCTTTACCCGCATCATCGACGAATTTCAGGGGCATGAGCTGTTGCTCGTCAAGCCGAACTGCGCCCCCAACGGCCACTGGGCGCTGAAAACCGAGTATTTCGTGGACTTCCCCGATGTGCAGATCAAGCTGCTGGAACAGGGCTACCACATCGCCCACGTCAAAAACACGACCCGCTGGACGCTGCCCTCCGACACCGAGCGGCAGGCGGCACTGGCTCCTTACCTGCACGAAAAGTACGGCTTATCGGAAAAGTTTGCCGTCATCGGCATGAGCTGCGGCGGTATGCAGGGCATTTACCTGGGAGCAAAGCATCCCGAGGTCGTCTCCTGCCTGTACTTGGACGCTCCCGTGGTCAACCTGCTCTCCTGCCCCGGCAAGGTCGGGCGCGGCGGCCCCACGGAAAAGGGCATGGCAGAGTTCGTGAACGCCATGGGCATGAGCTTCAAGGATCTGCTGGCCTCCCGCGAGCATCCCCTTGATTATCTCCCGCAGCTTGTGAAAAACAAAGTCCCCGTCTGCCTCGTCTGCGGCGATTCCGATTCCGTTGTGCCCTATGACGAAAACGGCATTTACTTATATAACGCCTACACGGCGGCGGGCAACATCATCGAGCTATATATGAAGGAAGGCTGCGACCACCATCCCCATTCCCTGCCCGACAATCAGCCCATTATTGATTTCATCCTCAAATACGACAGATAAACATATAAAGGGGGAAATTTCATGGCCATCATCAGGACGGAACAGAACATCCTATTCTACCAGCAGGGGCGCGAAAAAATCCGTATCGAACCGTGGGGCAAGGACAGCCTCCGCGTCCGCGCCACCTGCAACAGCGAAATCGACTTAACACAGGACTGGGCGCTGATGGACAAGCCTGACCTTGCGCCTGTTTTCACCGAAAGCGCAAACGGCGCACATTCCGTCACCAACGGCAAGATCACCGCCACCATAGACCGCCACGGCTACATTGCCTTCTATAATCAAAACGGAAAAGAGCTGGTGCGGGAATACTGGCGCAACCGAAACGATTTAACCGAGTACTGCGTGCCGCTTAACTTCCGCGCCCGGCAGTTCAAGCCCATCATCGGGGGCGACTGGCGGATTCAGGCGTGGTTTGAGGCCTACGACGACGAAAAGCTCTACGGTCTGGGGCAGTATCAGGAAAAGCAGTTAAACCGCAAGGGGCTGACGCTGGAGCTTGCCCACCGCAATTCACAGGCCTCCATCCCCTTTATGACCTCCACACGCGGCTACGGCTTCCTCTGGAACAACCCCGCTATGGGGCGCGTGACCCTTGGCTTGAACCGCACCGAATGGGTGGCGGATGCAGGCAGGCAGATTGACTACTGGATCACCGCCGGCGACACCCCTATGGAGATTCAGCAGAACTACACCGCCGTCACCGGCCGCGTGCCCATGCTGCGGGACGACGTGATGGGCTTTTGGCAGTGCAAGCTGCGCTACCGCACGCAGGACGAGGTGATGACCGTGGCGCGGGAATACAAGCGCCGCGGCATTCCGCTGGATGTCATTGTCATTGACTTTTTCCACTGGACAAAGCAGGGCGACTGGAAGTTCGACCCTATCTGCTTCCCTGATCCCGACGCGATGGTGAAGGAACTCAATGAGATGGGCACAAAGCTCATGGTCTCCATCTGGCCGACGGTGGATGTGGATTCCGTCAACAACCGCGAGCTCAAAGAGATGGGCGGGCTCATCGAGGGCGACCACGGCTCCCTTTACGGCACCTTCATGGGCTATACCACCTATTACGACGCCACCCACGAGGGGGCGCGGAAGGTCATCTGGCGCGAGGCGAAGAAGAACTACTTCGACAAGGGCATCGACCTGTTCTGGCTGGACGAGGCCGAGCCGGAGACCGCCTCCAACGACATGGAGAATGTGCGCTACAACTTGGGTTCCGGCGTGCAGGTCGCCAACATTTATCCCTTCTACTATTCCAAGTCCTTCTACGACGGCATGACGGAGGCCGGCATGGACAAGGTGGTGAATCTCGTCCGCTGCGCGTGGGCGGGTTCCCAGCGGTTCGGCACGCTGCTCTGGTCGGGGGATGTGTATTCCTCCTGGCGCAGTCTGCGGGAACAGCTCTGCGCAGGGCTTTCCGCCTCCGTTTCGGGTCTGCACTGGTGGACGTGCGACATCGGCGGCTTCATCGGCGGCTACACCGACAAGCCGGAATTCCGGGAACTGCTTGTCCGCTGGTTCCAGATGGGCGCGTTCCTGCCCATTTTCCGCCTCCACGGCGAGAGGCTGCCCCACTGGCCGTGTGACGGGATGCGCTACAAGGCCGAAAACGGCGACCCGCAGTTCGGCACGGGCTACAACAACGAGATCTGGTCGTTCGGCGAGGACAATTACGAAATCCTGAAAAAGTACATTTTCCTGCGCAATTCCATGCGCCCCTACATCAAAAAGACAATGGCGCAGGCACATAAGGACGGCCTCCCCGTCATGCGCCCGCTGTACTTTGCCTATCCTGCCGACCCCAACGCCACCAATGTGGAGGACGAATACCTGCTGGGCGACGATGTGCTGGTCGCGCCCGTGTTCGCCCCGGGGGTCACACAGCAGCAGGTCTATCTTCCCCAAGGCGATACTTGGCGCGAAATCGCCACCGAAAAAACCTTTGAAGGCGGGTGCACCGTCACCGCCAAAGCCACCCTCGACACCATCCCCGTCTTCGTCAAAGCCGGCACGGATGTCGGCATCTGACCCGCATATAGGCTTCCCCACTTGTGGGGCTGCGAAGCAGAGCGCGGTAGTGAATGATACCCCAGTGGACTGTAGGGGCGGGGTCTCCCCGCCCTTTCCCGCGCCGACCCCGCCCGCAGGCGCAAGGCTCCCCCACTTGTGGGGGAGCTGGCAATGCAAAGGTTTACCTTTGCATTGCCTGAGAGGGCGTCCCCCTCGTTCCTTATTCTTCATTTTTCAGTTTTCAGTCTTCAATATTCATTGCTTCGTTCTTTCCCGCGCCGCAGCGCGTAGGCTCGCCCGCGTGCGGGAGAGCTGTCGCGTAGCGACTGAGAGGGCAATCCCTTAGCTCCTTCGTTTGCAGGGCGATGAAGCAGTGCCCGGTAGTGAATGACACCCCGGTGGATTGTAGGGGCGGGGTCTCCCCGCCCTTTCCTGCGCCGACCCCGCCCGCAGGCGCAA
>DCHO01000009.1:3507-22583 GCA_002315655.1 Christensenella sp. UBA1750 | reverse complement strand
GCTGTCGCGTAGCGACTGAGAGGGTTTTCCGGCAGCATACCACAGCGGCGGTTTTCCTTCAACCTACGGCAGACAGATCACCGCGTTTTTCCCGAAATCATCGGGCGTATAGGTTGGATTTGCCGCAAGCAGGGCAAGCTCGGTTACGCCCAAGGTCTGCGCAAGCTGGGATAAGGTCACATCCTGCTGCACCACATAGCTGCCCTTGCCGCCTGTGCAGTTTCCCCGGCTGCCGGAGGCGGGCACACACAGCTTCTGCCCGGTTTCCACCTTGGACAACTCCACATTCGCGTTGGCGGCGGACAGCGCGGCGTAGGACACGTTGTACGTACGCAAAACGGGTACGATTCCGCCGCTCTCCACGGTCACTTGGGTGCCGTTTGTGCCGCAGGCGTTTTCCGTCGTGCTCTCCTTTTGGGGAATGCACAGCACCTGCCCGATCTGCAGCCGGGTCGCTGCCACATTGGGGTTCGCCGCCACCAGCTCCTCCAGCGTGATGCCGAACTTCTGCGCAATCGCCCGCAGGGTATCGCCCGAAACCACCGTGTAAGGCGTGGTGTTCGCCCCGCAGCCCGCCGTCCCGTCACCCTCCGCCGGGCTTTCCGGGCACACCCAGACGCAGCCGTCCCTGTTGCCGTTGTTCCCGCTCTGCCCGTTGCCGGTGTTGCCGTTGTTGCCACTGTTGCCATTGTTCCCCGTATTCTGCGCGGGTGCACTTTCCGTGGCTTTGACCTCCGGCACGCAGATGGTATCGCCGCTTTTGTAGGCGAAGGGATTCAGCCCCGCGTTGTAGAACAGCAGCTCGGTCAGCGTGATGCCGCGTGCCTGCGCCACGGAGTTCAGCGTGTCCCCGGTTTTCAGGGTGTAGGGCTCATAGCCCTCCGGGCAGGAAACGCTCTGATTGGCAGAGAGGGCTGGGCGGGTGCCGTAAAGCGCGTCCATGTCCTGCAAGGAATAATTGTTTTCGTTCATGGGTTTTCACTCCTTTCCCTTCTCTATGGATATGTGCCGAAGCCCCAAATTGTGCGCCCGAAATCGCAGGGCTTAACACACAAGCGCAAAAAAATGTGCTATAATCATGGTAAAATGAACTTAGTTTCGGCAGAAGGGAGGGGACGGATTTGGAGGAAGTCATTTCAGCCATCAAAATGCTGCGGATTCCGCTGGTGACGGACGAATACCGGCTGCAGGAGCTGGTGGCGGAAGCCCTGCGCAAATCGGGCATCGAGTTTGTGAAGGAAGCCAAGCTTGCCCCTTACTGCCGGGTGGATTTTCTCTGCCGGGGCGGCGTGGCCGTGGAGGTCAAGCGCGGCAAGCCCGGGCGCAAAATCCTCATGCAGCAGCTCTCCCGCTATGCGCAAAGCCCCCATGTTGCCTCCATCCTTCTTGTGGTGGAGCGCACCGCGTCCCTGCCGGACACGATCTTAGGCAAGCCCTGCAAGGTGCTGGCGTTAAATCGCTTATGGGGGGTGGCGGTTGGATGACGGATTACGAATACGACCCTTTTGACGACCTGCCGGAAATGCCGGAGGAACTGCTGCTGCCGGCCTACCTGAAAGAGGGCGGGCACCCGACCCGCACCTACGGCGAGCTGACCTACAACAAGCGGAACAAAAGCTGGGTCATCAAGGGCGAACCGATTGTCTGCCAGACGGCCAAACGTCTGTTCCCCGGCTGTGACGGGCGCGGGCGCGGACAGGCACGTTTCACCGCGAACCGCCGCAATACGGGCGACCTGCAATGGCTGATGCTGCGCTACCCGCTAAATATTCGGGAAAGCGACCGGGAGCGTTGGGAAAAAGCCTTATCCGATGCGCGGGATTTTGCGATTGCGCGGGAAAAGCTGCGGCTGAATCCCCAAAGCCTCACCCCGAACCCTGCGTATTTTAAGGGCGAACTGCTTACTTTCCAGAAGGAGGGCGCAAGCTACCTTGTCAACACGCCCCGGGCACTGCTGGCGGACGAAATGGGCTTGGGCAAGACCGTGGAAGCACTGGCGGCGGTGTCGGAAACCGGCTGTTATCCGCTGCTGCTCATTGCGCCTTCCCACTTAATCACCAACTGGCAGCGGGAAATTTCCCGTTTTCTGCAAAACGCGGACGGCAGCGAACCAACCGTTCATGTGCTCAAGGGGCTGACCCCCTACAAGCTGCCCGAAGCGCAGATTTATATCGTTCACTATCTGCTGCTGCGCGGCTGGAAGGAAGCTCTGCCGAAATACGATTTCAAGGCCATCATTTTTGACGAGATTCAGGAATTGCGAAGAAGCGGCACGGAAAAATACTCCGCCGCGTCCCTCCTTGCCGAGAAAACGCCCGTGGTCTGGGGGCTTTCCGGCACGCCCATCTACAACCGTGGCGGCGAAATTTGGAACGTCATCAATATATTGGACTTTCACGCGCTGGGGGACTGGGAATCCTTCTCCCGCGAGTGGTGTTACGGCTACGGCAACAACATTGTGGCCAAGCCCGACCTGCTGGGCGACACCCTGCGGGAGGAAGGCTATATGCTGCGCCGCACGAAGGATCAGGTGCTGGATCAGCTGCCCCCGAAACGGCGGCTGGTGCAGGAAATCGACGCGGACGACGAGTTGTACGGCAAGCTCATTCTGCCCGCGCTGGACGCATTAAAGCGCCTCCGGGCGGCACAGAAGGCCTTTGACCGAAGCCGCATCGAGGATGAAATCTGCCAGCATTTGCGGCAGGCCACCGGTGTGGCGAAAGCACCCTACGTTGCGGCTTTTGTCAAAGCCCTGCTGGAAGGCGACGAAAAGGTACTGCTGTTTGCGCACCATCATCAGGTGATGGATTCCTACAAGGAGACCCTGAAGGCGGAGCATCCCGTGTTCATCACAGGGCGCGAGACCACAAAAGAAAAGGATGCGGCGGTGGACGCCTTTATGACGGGGAAAACCAACCTGTGCTGCATCTCCATGCGCGCCGCCGCAGGGCTGAACCTGCAAAGAGCGACCTGCGTGGTGTTCGGGGAGCTGGACTGGTCTCCGGCGGTGCACACCCAGGCCGAAGACCGGGCGCACCGCATGGGACAGAAGGATTCCGTGCTGTGCTATTATCTGGTGTCCCCAAGGGGCAGCGATGCGCAGATGCAGGAGGCGCTGGGCTTGAAGGTCAGCCAGTTCGTGCAGCTCATGGGAGACAGGGTGATGAGTGAAAACGAAGTGATGACCTATCAGACAGAAGCAAGAGAGCACATCAAGGCTTTGGCGGAGAAAATGTTGGAAAGATACGAGGGCTAACCCCCGCTCGCTGCTCTCGGGGGGCCGCCGGGTTCCTCGACGGAACCCAAGGAACCCTCTCAGTCAAAAATCAGGCAAGCCTGATTTTTGACAGCTCTCCCGCACGCGGGCGAGCCTATCGCGCCTCGACGGCGCGGGTGGGCGCGGCAATTTCTATTGTGGTAAAACAAGTGCAGCAAGCCGCGCCCGTCGTACCTATTGCGGCATGGGCAACAAGAACGGTTTGCGCACACCGGAAAGGTCACGCACAAACCGTACCTGTTGGATAAATGCAAACATCGGACGGGCGCGACAACGTGCAGCCGGGCGACCACTGCACTTTCGGAGCGCCCCCCGTGTAACCTGTTGGGCAGAGAACAGAAGACCGTTTTCGGAGGAAAGTATGGCAGAGTATTTGGACTGGAAAGAGCGTTTGCACAAGGCGGCCCCAAAGGTGCCTGTGGAATGGCTGAAATTGGAGCGGGTGTCCGTGCACAAAAAGGACGCCCGGATTTTGCTGCGCTTTGAATCCTCCTCCGTGCTCTCCCGGGAGCAGATGGTCGATCTTCGGCTGGGGCTTTCCACCATGTTCGGGCAGAGCAAAGGCGTAAAGGTCGAAGTGGCTGTCTGTTGCCCCACACTGGCGGACGATTTCCTCGCCGACCCGGAAAAGTACGCCTCCTGGCTGGAAGAAGCGCTGCTCTACAAAATGCCCTCCGCCGCGCCGCACCTGCACGGCTGTATCTGGACGGTGGAAAACAACACCGTCACCCTGACCGTGCATTCCCGCATCGCCTCCGACCTGCTGCTCATGCGGGAAATGGACACCGTGATTGCCCAGCTCATCGACAACGTGTTCCGCAGAAAGGTGACGGTGCAGATCATTTCCAAGGAACAGGAAATGCAGCTGGAGCAATATTTGGAGGAACGCAGGAGGCTGGATGCCGAGCTGGCGGCGCATTTGGGAGAAATTCCGCAGAAAAAGAAGAAGACCGACGGCGTGCAGGTGCTCTACGGGCACAAGATTTCCAAGTCCGTAAACGAGCCCATCGGCGACCTTAACGAGACCTCCGGGCGCACCTGCATCGAAGGCTTTGTGCTCAAAGATCATATCGAAACCAAAGAACTGCGCGGCGGCAGCAAAACCTTGGTTACCTTCGGCGTGACCGACTACACCGGCTCGATTTTATGCAAGGTGTTCCTAAGCACCGAGAACGGCGAGGGCAAGGAGATCGCAGGGCTTGTCCCGGGCATTCGCGTGCGCGTGCGCGGCACCTGCCAGTGGGACAACTTCTCCAAGGAAATCTCATTCATGACCGACGACATTCAGACCGTGCCCTTTGAGAAGCGCAAGGACGAGGAACCCGAAAAGCGGGTGGAACTGCACCTGCACACCCAGATGAGCAACATGGACGCCGTGACCTCCGCAAAGGATTTGATCACACGCGCCGCCGACTGGGGACACGAGGCCATCGCCATCACCGACCACGGCGTAGTGCAGGCCTACCCCGAAGCCTTTGACACCATCAAAAAGCTCAAAAAATCGGGCAAAAATATTAAGCTCATCCCCGGCATGGAGGGCTATCTTATAGACGACTCCGGCGTGATTTTATCCGACCCGGACGATCAGGGGCTTGACCGGGATTATGTGGTGCTGGACATTGAAACCACCGGCCTCACTTTGGGCAAAGACCGCATTGTGGAGATCGCGCTGGTCAAGATCGGCTGGGACGGGCGCATCATAGACGAATACACCACCATGGTTGACCCGCAGATGCACATTCCCGACGCAACAAGCAAGGTCAACAACATAACGGACGACATGGTGCTGGGCGCACCGCTGATTGAGGATGTGATGCCGAAGGTGTGCGTGTTCTGCGAAGGTCATGTGGTCTGCGCCCACAACGCCCCCTTTGATTTGGGCTTTTTGCGCATGGAGGCGGAAAAGCTGGGGCTTTCCATGCCCGCTTCCGTCCTTGACACCCTGCCCCTCTCCCGCGCCGTGCTGCCCGACCTTAAAAAATACAAGCTGGACATTGTGTGCAAGGCGCTGGATGTGAAGCTGGACAACCACCACCGCGCCCTATATGACACCCGCGCCACGGCGCAGATGATGGTGAAGCTCCTCAAAAAAGCCAAGGACGAGCGCAACTGCTTAACGCTCCGTGATCTTAACTTAAATTTGGGCAATGCCGTTGCGGCAGCGGGCACCTCCTACCACATCGTACTGCTGGCGAAGGAGCGCATCGGTCTGGAAAACCTCTACAAGCTGGTTTCGGACGCGCATTTGAAGCACTTCAACAAACGCCCACACATTCTGAAATCCGAATTGGCGAAGCTGCGCGAGGGCATCATCGTGGGCTCCGCCTGCGAGGCGGGTGAGCTGATTCGCGCCATGATGGACGGCAAAAAGGAGAAGGAGCTGGAAAAAATCGCCTCCTTCTACGACTATCTGGAAATCCAGCCCACGGGCAACAATGCCTTCATGGTACGCAACGGGCAGATCAAAGACGAAAAGGGTCTGCAGGACTTAAACCGCCGTGTGCTCCAATTGGGCGACAAGCTGGGGAAGCCGGTGTGCGCCACCTGCGATGTGCACTTCATGGACCCCGAGGACGCTGTTTTCCGCGAAATCCTCATGACGGGCATGGGCTTTGACGACGCAAGCGAACAGGCGCCGCTGTATTTCCGCACCACGCGGGAAATGCTGGACGAGTTTGCCTACTTAGGCGAGAGGGCAAAGGAGGTCGTCATTGACAACCCCAGAAAGATCGCCGAAATGGTGCAGGAGATCAAGATGTTCCCCAAGCACCCCCGTGATGAGGAAACCTTCCAGCCGACCCTTCCCAACGCGGAGCACGAAATCGAAACCATGGCATGGGCGAACGCCAAAGCGAAGTACGGCGACCCGGTGCCGGAGATCGTGCGAGCGCGGCTGGAAAGGGAGCTGGGCTCCATCTTGGGGCACGGCTTCGGAACGCTGTATTATTCCGCGCACTTACTGGTCAAAAAGTCCAACGACGACGGCTTCCTGGTCGGCTCCCGCGGCTCCGTCGGCTCGTCCTTTGCCGCGACCATGTGCGGCATTTCCGAGGTGAACCCCCTGCCGCCGCACTACGTCTGCCCCGAGTGCCGGTTCACCGATTTTGATGTGGACAAGGTGCAGTACCCCTGCGGCGTTGATCTGCCGGACAGAAAGTGCCCCAACTGCGGCGCGGAGCTCAAGCACGACGGCTACGACATTCCCTTCGAGGTGTTCTTGGGCTTCAACGGCGACAAGGTGCCCGATATTGACTTAAACTATTCCGGAATGTACCAGAGAAAGGCGCAGGACTACGCAAAGGAGCTGTTCGGCAGAGGGCAGGTCTTCAAGGCCGGCACCATCGGCACGTTGGCGGACAAGACGGCTTACGGCTATGTCAAGCACTGGTGCGAGGACACCGGGCGGCACGCTACCTCCGTGGAAATGGACAGGCTTGTGGCGGGCTGCGTGGGCGTGAAGCGCACCACAGGGCAGCACCCGGCGGGCATGGTCATTGTGCCCAAGGAATACACCGTGTACCAGTTCTCCCCCATCCAGCACCCGGCGGACGACCAGACAAGCGACATCATCACCACGCACTTTGATTTCGGCTCGCTGCACGATATTTTGGTCAAGCTGGATGTTTTAGGGCATGATGACCCCACCATGCTCTATATGCTCAAAAAAATGACGGGCATTGACCCGGTCAATGTGCCGCTCAACGACAAAAAGGTGCTGGGGCTGTTCTCCTCCCCGGAACCTCTCGACCTTGCGCCCAATCAGATTCGCGGGATTCAGACGGGCACCTTGGGCGTGCCGGAGTTCGGCACCAAGTTTGTCCGGCAGATGCTCATGGACACAAAGCCCTCCTCCATGTCGGAGCTGCTGCGCATATCCGGGCTTTCCCACGGAACGGACGTGTGGCTGGGCAACGCGCAGGACCTGATCCTGTCGGGCACCTGCAAGCTCAACGACTGCTTCTGCACCCGTGACGACATTATGAACTACCTGCTCTCCATGGGCGTCGCGCCGAAAATGTCCTTCACCACCATGGAAGCCGTGCGAAAGGGAAAAGGCCTCACCCCGGAAATGGAGCAGGCCATGAAGGACGCGCACGTCCCGGAATACTACATTGATTCCTGCAAAAAGATCAAGTATATGTTCCCCAAGGGGCACGCGGCGGCCTACGTTATGATGGCGCTGCGCGTGGCGTGGTTCAAGGTCTATCAGCCGCTGGCGTACTATGCCGCCTTCTTCACCGTCCGTGCGGACAACTTTGACGACATACTCATGCTGCGCCCGCCGGAGGAGCTGGATGCGGAAATGAACCGCATTGACAAGCTGGACAAGCACGAGCGCACCGCCAAGGACGACGAAACCTACACCCTGCTGGAGCTGGTCTACGAAATGCGCGCAAGAGGGCTGGACTTTCTGCCCGTTGACCTCTACAAGTCCAAGGCGGACGAGTTCCAGATTGAGGACGGCAAAATCCGTCCGGCGTTCAACCGTCTGCCCGGCGTGGGCGAAGCGGCGGCACAGTCGCTCTATGAGGCCTGTCAGAAGGCCGTGGTCGAGGAACGCCCCTTCATTTCCATCGAAGACCTGAAATCCCGCACCGGCGCGGCCTCCTCCACCATCGAAATGCTCCGTGCGGCAGGCGCATTGCGGAATCTCCCCGAAACCTCGCAGGTTTCCCTGTTCTGATTCAAACTGCATACGAAAAAAAGGAAGACAGGTCATTGCGATCTGTCTTCCTTAATTATGCGGTTTTTTCCTTTATTTCAGGTACTTGTCGCCGTAGCCGTAGTTCTCCACAACGAAGTCCAAATCCTTGTCGCCGCGCCCGGAGAGGTTGACGACGATGGACTGGGGCTTATTCTTTTCTCTGGCCTCGCGGATGGCATAAGCCAGCGCGTGGGAGGACTCGATGGCGGGGATGATGCCCTCATAGCGGGAGAGCATGAACAGTGCCTCGACGGCTTCCTCGTCGCCCACGGTCACATAGTTGATTCTGCCCATGTCATGCAGGTTGGCGTGCTCGGGACCCACGGCGGGATAATCCAAGCCGGAGGCGTTGGAGTAGACGGGCGCGGGGTTGCCGTTCTCGTCCGCCAGCATGATGGAGTTAAAGCCGTGCATGACGCCCTCGGTGCCGTAGGTGACGGAGGCGGCGTTGTCGCCCATCTTGGGGCCTCTGCCCAGAGGCTCCACGCCGTAAATGTCCACGGGGTCGGCAAGGAAGGGCACGAACATCCCAATGGAGTTGGAGCCGCCGCCCACACACGCCACGACCTTGTCCGGCAGATGCCCGGTCATTTCGATGAACTGGCTTCTTGCTTCCTCGCCCACGATCTGCTGGAAGTCTCTGACCATCAGCGGGAAGGGATGGGGGCCTGCGGCGGTGCCGATGCAGTAAATGGCGTCCTTGTATTCTCTGGAATAGGCTTCAAAGGCCGCATCCACGGCTTCCTTCAGGGTTTTTAATCCTGCGGTCACGGGGATGACCCGCGCACCCAGCAGCTTCATTCTCGTTACGTTGGGAGCCTGCTTGGCAATGTCCACCTCGCCCATGTAAATGTCGCATTCCAGACCGAAATAGGCGGCGGCGGTGGCAAGGGCAACGCCGTGCTGTCCCGCGCCGGTCTCGGCGATGAGCTTTTTCTTGCCCATGTATTTGGCTAAAAGTCCCTGACCCATGCAGTGATTGAGCTTGTGCGCGCCGGTGTGGTTCAAATCCTCGCGTTTCAGATAAATCTGGGTTCTGCCCAGCAGGTTGGAGAGCCGCTGGCAGTGATAAAGGGGCGTGGGTCTGCCCTGAAACTCCTTGCGGATGCGGCGCAGCTCCGCGATGAATTGTGCGCTCTGAGCGATGGTGTTGTAGCCTTCCGCAAACTCCTTAAAGGCCTCCACCAGCGCGGGATTGTCCAGATAATTCCCGCCGTACTTGCCGAAATAACCGTTTTCGTCCGGGTATTCTTTCAGATAATTGTCAAAATCTCTGTTCTTGTTCATGGTGATTCCCCCAAATCAAAAAATTAAGGCAGATGCGTTATGCTCTGCCTTAATCTTATCATTTGAAGCACCGTTTGCGCAAGTTAACTTTTGCTTAATATTCTTAACGCATCCAAGCGAAATCCGCATTTTTATAGGTTTTTCCGTCCTCAGCGGCGATTTACGGCTTAATCGCAGTAGGGCAGATTTTCAAAGGCTTCGTAATCGCTCGTGCCGTCGGCAAGCTTTACGGAATAGCCGTCAAAGGTCACGGGAATGCGGCCGGAGGTACCGTTTTCATCGGTGAAGAACACAAAGCCGGTCAAATCCGTGCCGGTCACGGTGATGGACGCGCCGGGAGCAAGTGTGGCTTCCTCCCATGTGCCGCTCTCAGAAAGCAGCTCCACGGCAACATCCCGGTTGGCCTGCACGGGGTTCATTTCCGTGCTCACGGTGCGGGTTTGTCCGGGAACCTCGTTAAGCTCGCCTTTTTCGTTCAGCGCATAGAGAATGTCGCAGAACCAAGTGCCAAAGCAGTCCACGCGCTCGGAGATGGTCAGCTCGTTGCCGTTTACCTTTTTGATCACGCCCTCGCGCTCGATGAGCTGATTGAGGTTCTTTCCGTCATAGCGGAAAATCCAGATTTCGTTGTCGTCCGACCAGTAGTCGATGTTAAACAGGATTTCCTTTGCGCTGTCCTCGGGGTTCATATCGGTGACATAGGCGGAAATCAGATAGTTAAACTCGGAGGAAAATTCGGAAGTCTCGCCCTGCGCATTGGTCACGGTTAAGGTCACGGTGGAATCCGTCCACACGCCGTCCTCCTCCTTGCCCTCCACGGAGGTGACGGAAACGGTTTCGTCAACTCCGTCGCCGTTCAGATCCACGGTGACGGGGGTACTTTCGTCAAAGGAGATTGTGGAGAACAACTCCTTTACGGGTTCCTCGGTAGGCTGCGCAGCGGGGCTTTCGGCAGGCGTGGCTTCCGGCTCGGTCACAGGCTGCTCCTGCGCGGAACAGGCGGCAAGGGACAGTGCCAGCAGAAGGGAAAGACAGATCAGAAGAATTTTTTTCATGATGTTATGTTTGCTCCTTATGGAAAAATGATGCGGAAAAAGGGTGGTTCCTCTTTCCGCATATACAGACGAATGACGAAGAAAATAAGTTCCAATGAGAAGGCAAATATTTAGAGCTTGCTTTCGATTTCCAGAAGAAGGGCTTCGGTCTTGCGCTGTTCCTCTTGATTCATCTTGGGCAAAACGTATTCCACATAGGTTTCCAAGCCGCATTTGTTGATGGGCTTGGGATTTTGTGCAATCAGCTTTTCGTAGTTTTTATGGAAGAGGTTTTCCTGCACATCATTTGGCAGTCCCAAACCCTGCCCGGTGATCTGCCAAACGGTGAAGGTCTTGTCCTCGCACAGCGTCTTCATCACCAAGTCCACAATCGCGCTCTGGGAGCCGAACACGGGGTCGGAAACGCTGTCCACCATGTCGGTGCCGTAGATGAGGCGGGAGGAATACTTGCAGAAGAAATTATACCAGCCCTGCCTGTCCTTCATAAAGTTGTCGTACATTTCGTTGCCGGGGGTCAGGTCAAGGTTCAGATTGGGATAGCTTTCCAGCATCCTCTCCGCATGGGCGCGGTCGTCGGAGGTAAAGTACAGGTGCGCAAGGGAGGCATAAAGGTGGGGGTGTCTGTCCAGCACATTTTCCACCTGCGTGTAAATCTGCCGTAAGGTCGGCATCCCTTCGCCCACGCACAGCCAGTGGTTCCGCACGGCAAATTCCGGCGCGGTCTCCTCCGACCAGAAGGGCGCGGGGTCGCCCGCGTGCCATGTGACGCGGACGGCGTTTTCCTCCGCAAAGGCAAAGGCCTTTTCAAAAACTTCTCCGTCCAAGGGAATTTGCAGCTTCTGATAGACGGAGGGCTTGCTTTCCAGTATTTTCCAGCCGTCAAAGCCCGCTTCCAGCATGAGCCGTAGCTGCTTTTCGTGGTCGTCGCCCGTGGCGGGGGCGTTGTCGCCGTACACCATCGTGCCGTAGACATAGGCATAATCAGGCGCCAGCACCTTTGCGCGCAGACACTCTAAGTTGTTCTGCCGCCCGTGGTAGCAGGAAAGCCCCATCACGCCGATTTTTTCGTACCCGTATTCCTCCTTGGACTGCCGCAGCAGTTCCTCTGCGTTGTTGTAAAAAACATGGGTGTGACTGTCCAAACGAATCATTTTCGCGCCTCCAACATCATAAATGATGGGGCAATTATACCACAGCTTCCATGAAAAAAGCAACGCAGAGGGGTGTTCTGCATTGCTTTTTGATTTGTAGGGGCGGGGTTTATCGCTCTCGACGATACCCCCGGCGATCCGTAGGGGCGGGGTCACCCCGCCCGTGGCAAATCAGTTTTCCTTGAGCTGCATATTATGCAATCTATAATAGATTCCCTGCTTTTCCATAAGGGTATCGTGGTTGCCCATTTCCGCGATCTTCCCTGCGGAGAGGACATAGATGCAGTCGCACTCCCGAATCGTGGACAGTCTGTGGGCAATGACGATGGTGGTGCAGCCCTTGGAGATGTTCTTCACGGACTGCTGAATGAGCTGCTCGGTGTCGGTGTCGATGGAGGCGGTGGCCTCGTCCAGCACAAACACGTTGGGTGCGTGGGCGATGGCGCGGGCAAAGGAGATGAGCTGCCGCTGTCCTGCGGAGAAGGTGGAGCCGCGCTCGGTGACGGGATACTCCATGCCGTCGGGCAGCTCCCGAATGAAAGCATCGGCGCAGGCCATCTGCAAAGCCTTGTCTATGTCGGCATCGGTGATTTCCGCATTGCCAAGACGGATGTTTTCCGCAATGGAGCCGGAGAACAGGAACACATCCTGCAAAACAACCGCAACCTTCCGCCGCAGCTCCTCCAAGGCGAAGGAGCGGATGTCCTTGCCGTCCAGCAGGATTTCGCCCTTTTGGTGGGTGTAGAACCGCGACAAAAGACAGATGATGGTGGACTTGCCCGCGCCGGTGGTTCCAACAAAGGCCACGGACTGCCCGGGCTCAATGGTGAAGGACACGTCCTTTAACACCCAGTTTTCGTCATTGTAGGCAAACCAGACGTGTTTGAATTCGATTTTTCCCTTGAAATCCGGCATTTTGTCGCCGGTCACGGTGTCCTCCAACTGGCTTTCATTGTCCAGCAGCTCAAAGATGCGCTCGGAGGAAACCACAGCGGAGGAAATGGTGGTGTACTTTTCCGCCAAGTCGTTGATGGGCTCAAAGAAGTTCTTGATGTAGTTGGTAAAGGCGTAGAGCATACCGATTTCCAGCGTGCCCAGCCCAATCTGCTTGCAGCCGTACCACATAAGGATGGCAATACCCAGCTGGTTCACGACCTCCACCAAAGGCCGCATAAAGGAGTTCATGCGCACCTGCGTTCTTGCGTGGTGATAATAGTCGGTGTTGAGCTCGTCAAATTCGGAAAATTTGTCCTTTTCCTTGCGGAAGATCTGCACAATGCGCATCCCGGACATATTTTCCGCAAAAAAGCCGTTAATCTGCCCGGTCAAGGCCTTTAATTCCACAAAATTCCGGCGCAGCACGCCGCGCACAAGCACGGTAATCAGCACGATCAGCGGCACCACTGCAAAGGCGATGAGCGCGAGCCGCCAGTTCATCAGCAGCATCATAACCACAATGCCCAGCAGCATGAACACGTCCTTGAACAGGTTCACCAGCACGTCGGAGAACAGCTCGTTTAGGGTTTCCACATCGTTGGTCGCCCGCGTGATGAGCCGCCCGGAGGAAAAGTGGTCGAGGGTCGTCATGCTCATGTGCTGGATGTGGGTAAAGACCCTGCGGCGAATGTCCATTAAGATGGACTGCCCCATGCGGTTCACCGTAACCGCCTCGGTGATGTTGAGCACAGAGGAAAGCCCGCAGCAGAACAGGTACGACAGCGCAAACACCCACACGGCATCCAAGCCTCGATCCGGGCGTCCGGCGGTTAAGTAACGGTCAATAACGATTTCCAGAATGTAGGGCTTGGCCAGCTCCGCCGCGTTGACCAGAAGCACCATAACGAGGCACAGTATGAGCATTTTTAACTGGGGTTTTAGAAACGGCAGCAGCCGGATGAGGCCTTTTTTGTCGGTTTTCTTATTCATGTGCATCCGCCTCCCCGCTCTCCTGCTTTTTCGCCGTGGCAGCGTAAAGCCCATCCAGTGCCATGAGCTGCTCGTGGGTGCCGCGCTCCACGACATAGCCCTTTTCCAGCACGATGATCTCGTCACAGTGCATCAGCGCGGAGACCCGGTGCGCGATGATCACGCCGGAGGTGCCGCTTTCAAACAGCGGGCGCAGGTTGCCCCAGATGGTCTGCTCGGTCTTCGCGTCCACGGCAGAGAGGGAATCGTCCAAGATGAGCAATTTCGGCTTTTTGACCAGTGCTCTTGCGATGGAAATGCGCTGCTTCTGCCCGCCGGATAAGGTCACGCCGCGCTCGCCCACCTGCGTTGCAAAGCCTTCGGGAAACTCCATCACGGAATCGTAAATGTCCGCAAGCTTCGCCGCCTGTACCACTTCTTCGTGGGTCGCGCCGGAATAGAAGGAAATGTTTTCCTCGATGGTCGCGGAGAACAGGAAATTGTCCTGCGGTACATAGCCGATGCCGTTTCGCAATGTGTCCAGCGAAATGTCGTGAATGTCCACACCGTCATAGAAAACCGTGCCGACAGGGGGATTATACATTTTGAGCAGCATGGAGGCGATGGTGGACTTGCCGCTGCCCGTGTGCCCCAGCACGCCTAAGGTTTTGCCCGCCGGTAGATTGAAACTTACGTTGTGCAGGGCGGGGCGCACCTCGGGGTGCTTGCCCACAGGGTAAGTGAAGGACAAATCGCGCAGCTCCACCTGCCCGGTGAGTTCGCCTTCATGCTTGTTCACCTTCGGGTCAATGATGGCAGGCTCGGCGTGGAGCACGTCCGAAAAACGCTTCAGAGATGCAAGACCGCGCTGCAAAACATTGGTGACACGCGCCACAGCCTGCACAGGGCCGATGATGAGGGTCAGATAACCGTTGAAGGCCACAAAATCGCCCAGGGTGATCTGCCCCGTGCGCACCAGATGACTGCCGTAGATGAGGCAGACAGTGAAGGAGATGCCGAAAATGAACGTGACCATGGGGGACATGGCGGAGGAAGCCTTCACCATGGAAACATTGGTGTCACGCATGGTCTCATTGAGCGTCTCAAACCGCTCCACCTCGGCATTTTCCTGCGCGTAGGCCTTGATGACACGAATGCCGGAAATGTTCTCCTGCACCCGGTCGGAAACCGCCGCAAAGGCCTCCTGCACCTTCTTGAACCGTGTCCTTGTGACGCGCCCCAGCTTGGTGATGAGCACCAGCAGCAGCGGGATGGGCAAAAGACATAAAACCGCCAGCCGCCAGTCGATGCCGGTGGTCATTTGCAGGACGGAGAAAATGCCGACAAACAGCGAACGGCTCGCCAGCGCAAAGGCCGGGCCGAAGGTCTGCCGGATGGCGTTTACGTCGTTGATGGCATAAGCCATGAGGTCGCCGGTCTTCTGGAAGTTGAAAAAGCCCATGTCCATGCGCTGCAAATGGGAAAACAGCGTCTTGCGCAGCCACATTTCCATACGTCTTGCGTTGCCGTTCAAAAACGAGCGCCAGATCGTGCGGGTGATAAAGATCGCCGCCGCAATCACCACCATGTAGATGAGCTTCATCAGCACCGCATGGGTGTCGATCACATCTTCCCGCATAAGGTCAACCGCGTCGCCCAGAAGCCGTGCCGGGATCACATCCATGGAAGCCTGGGCGATCAGAAAAATGATGCCCGGAAAATAGCGCCAGCCGTGCTGCCTGAAAAAGCCCTTGAGAACCGCCACGTCCTCCCAGGCAACCTTTGTCTTTTTATCCTTCACAGGTCATTCCCCCTGATGGTAAACGTTTTCTCAAACAGTATAGCACAGTTGAACCCTTTTTGCACATGAATAATCGGTAAAAACTTCGTCTATCCTGCTGCGGTGAATACTGCTGTCCGTCTCTGTCATTGAAGGGAAGTAAACTCCCCTTCAAACATCCTCTCTGCGTCCCCTCCGTTGAACCCCTAAAGGGGTTCAACGGGGTGCCGCGCGCCGCGCCGTTTCTTCCTGCACAAAAGGGTTCTTTTCCTTCGCGGCGCATGGAAGCCGCTCCCCGCATCTTTTCCCGCCCGCAGGTGTTTGACGTCCCCACCGCTGTGGGGCTGCGAAGCAGAGCGCGGTAGTGAATTTCGACCCGGTGGATTGTAGGGGCGGGGTCTCCCCGCCCTTCACCGCGCTGACCGAGGCCGCAGCCGAGACCTGCCCTGTAGGGGCCGAAGGGGGCTTTCCCGGGCTCCGTCGAGGAGCCCGGCCCTCCTGCTCCCACCCCCTTGCGGGGTGGGAGCAGGAGGGCATCCCCCACTTCCGCAAAAAATCGGTGCAGCGCCTGTTTCACCGCCACACCGATCATTTCTTATGCAGTTTTATCCCATCACCCGGCATCCGCCGCTCTCCGCATCACCAGGTCCGTTCATCGCCTTGCAGTACCGTGCCGTGAACGCCATATTGACCTCACTCAGCTCCATCTTCCCGTCAATATAGTCCTGATACATCTCCGCAAGCCCCGGCGCACAGCCGTCGCACGCCCCTTCGATGTTTCCGATGGCTTCCTCCACGATCCTTTCCCGTTCCTCCTTCGTGGTGTCCTTAATCAGATAACTCATGCTCATCCCTCTTTCCACTGTTTTTCTACAAAAGTATAGCGCAATCGTGAATCTGTCGCAACTTGTTTTTCTTTGCCACAGATGCTATACTGTTTCCATCATCAATCCATTTTTGCGAGGTACAAATTCATGCTTCTTTTCATCGTCCGCCACGGCGAACCCATCTACGGCCCCGACATTCTCACCGAAAAAGGCCAGAAGCAGGCACAGGCACTTGTGAAGCGCTTCACTGTCCACGGTCTTGACCGCATCTATTCCTCCCCCAAGGGTCGCGCCCAGCAGACCGGCGCCCCCACCGCCGAAGCCCTTCAATTGCCCGTTGCCATCGAGTCTTGGATGAGCGAGGACTTGGCGTGGGATGCCTTCTCCGTTCCCCGCGCCAACGGCAATCTCACCTGGTCGTACTCCCGCGAGTTCGTGGAGGAAATGATGGACGGGCAGTTCGCCCGCATGAACACCAAAGAAATCCTCTCCACCTACTTTGCCCGGGTTCCCGACCCCGACTATTTCTACAATGTGGTCTCCCATTCCGATGATTTCCTCGCCCGTCAGGGCTTCGTCCGCGAAGGCGATCACTACATTGCCAACATCGACAGGGAGGAGCGTGTCGCCGCCTTCTGCCACGGCGGTTTCGGCACCCTTTGGCTCTCCCACTTGACCGGCATCCCGCTCCACCGCTTCGCCTCCGCTTTCTCCCTCGACCACACCGGCGTTACCGTGGTGCATTTCGACCCCAAGCCCGGCAAAAAAATCTATCCCGAGTTCATTTCCCTCAACGATTTAGGGCACCTGCGCGACAGTGAGGCTCCCTACGTTGCCAGCAACCGTTTTGAATTATAGGACTGCGCTCTCGCCCTCAGGCTGTCAAAAAAGGTAAATAAGTGCATAACAAGACTTGAGATAATGCACAAAGAAACGGGATAGATTTCACAGAGGGTGCGGGAGACCCGCAGGTCTCCCGCATAAAGCGAGCCGGAGGGCGGCGTGTACGGCCGCAGGCTCGCCATTCCGATTCGCTTGCAAGCCCGGCCGTGAATCGTAGATGAACAGGGCTTGCAATTCTGTGTCAAAGAACGAAGTTCTTTGACACACTGAAGGCCGGTACCCCTTTACGGGGTACCGGCCTGTTTGGCATTCCCGGCCTTCTTCGCCGGGGTCTTCTTCATTGTTTTCTTCGGGGTGTATTCCCGCTTCGGGAAGCTCTGCGCCGGGGCGGTCACGGCATACTGGCACAGAAACGCGCAATATCTTCTTATGCTTGCCATGAACTTTTCCGGGTCCATCTTCCCTAATGCAATGTCGTTGAGCCCTTTTTCCCACCGTCCCGTGGTCTCCGGCGAGCTCATCTGAATGGGCACAACCTCGATCAGCTTGATGCCCTTGTCCGTGGGGATCAGGCTCTTTTTCTGTCGTTCCACATACCCCACCGTAATCAGCCGCTCGATGATCGCCGCCCGGGTCGCCGGGGTTCCAAGGCCACGTTCCTTGAGCTGCCGCCGAAGCTCCTCATCCTGCACGAACCGCCCCGCGTTCTCCATCGCGCCCAGCAGCGTGTTTTCGTTGTAAGGCGAAGGCGGCGTGGTCTTTTTTGACTGCACTTTGGCGTCCTTCGCCTTCACTTCCATCCCCTCGGTCAGCCCCGGCAGGGTCTGTTCCTCCTCGGTCTCCTTCTTGGATTTCATCGGCGGATTGACCTTCTGCCAGCCCGTTTCCACCACCTGCCGCCCCTTGGAGAGAAACCTGTTCCCCTGCACCTCGGTGATCACCTGCGTCGCGTCATACACAAAATCCTTGGAAAACGCCGCCATCACCTGCCGCACCACCATATCGAATATCTTCTGCTCATTAGGGTTCAGAGCCGCGCCGAATTTGCCCGTGGGCACAATGGCGTGATGGTCGGTCAGCTTGCTGTCGTCAAACACGCGCTTGCCGGGATTTACCCTGTCTTCCCCCTTCGGCACGACCTCCGCATAGGGCGCAGGCAGACTGTTCAGCAGCTTTTCCATCTTGGGCTTCATGTCGTCGGATAAATACCGCGAATCGGTGCGCGGGTAGGTCAGCATCTTGTGCCGCTCATAAAGCGCCTGCACAATGTCCAGCGTCGCCTGCGCGGTGAAGCCGAACCGCGCATTCGCTTCCCTTTGCAGGGTCGTCAGATCATAAAGCAGCGGCGGCGGGGTCTTTTTCCGCTGGGTCTCCACCGAAATGATTTTTCCGATCTGCCCCTTCACCGCGGCAACAATGGCTTCCGCCTTTTCCTTGCTGTCGATCTTCGTCTGCTTTTTCCCGTCAATATAGGTGCCCTTGTACCCGCCGAAATTCGCTATAACTTCATAATAATCCTCCGGCACGAACGCCCGAATCTCCTTCTCCCGCTGCACCAGCAGAGAGAGCGTCGGCGTCTGCACCCGGCCTATGGACAGTAGGGAATCGTACCGCAGCGTAAACGCCCGCGAGCCGTTCATGCCCACCAGCCAGTCCGCATCGGCGCGGCATTGCGCGGAGGTGTAGAGCGCGTCATATTCCGCGCCCGGTTTCAGGTTCGCAAACCCCCCGCAATGGCTTCCTCCGTCATGGACGAGATCCACAGCCGCGAAAAGGGCTTTGTGCAGCCGCACATTTTGTAGATTCTTCTGAAAATCAGTTCGCCCTCGCGTCCCGCATCGGTGGCGCAGATCAGGCTGTCCACCTGCGGCGCATTGAAAATGGTCGAAACGGCGGAAAACTGCTCCTTCGTGTGCTTTTCGGGAATGATTTTAAGCGGAATGTCATCCGGCAGTATGGGCAGGGTGTCCTCCGACCACTTTTTCCATTTTCCGTCAATGTCCCCCGGGTCTTCCTGCGTAACCAGATGCCCCACCGCCCACGTCACCACATAGCCGTTTCCTTTGAGACACCCCTTTCCCTGCGTTTTCGCCCCCAGCACCCGCGCAATATCCCGCGCCACTGAAGGCTTTTCCGCCATCACGCAAATCAGTCCCATGGATTCTTCCTCCAACGCATTTCTTCCCGCCCTCCACCCCGGGCACCGTCGAGGTGCCCCGCGACCAGAGCCCCCCACCTGCCAAGTG
>DCHO01000009.1:0-3478 GCA_002315655.1 Christensenella sp. UBA1750 | reverse complement strand
CACTTGGCAGGTGGGGGGCTCTGGTTAGCGCTCGTACCTGTTCCCTTTACAGCTTATAAAGCTGATTATATTTCTTCGTCATATAATCAACATAATATTTCGGGTCAAACGCCGCCCCGCAGGCATTCCGAATCAGCTCCGCGGGCTTTTTCAGCATCCCATATTTCCAAATCTTCTCCGTGATCCACGCATTGACCGGCGATAAATCGCCCTTCGCCACACAGGCATCCACATCCACGTCCTTTTTCATACTCTCCATGATCTGCGCCCCGTAAGCCGAGCCGATGGCATAGGACGGGAAATACCCGAACGACCCGCCCGCCCAGTGGGAATCCTGCAAACAGCCTTCCGTGTCGGTTTCCGGGCGAATTCCCAAATATTTTTCGTACAGCTCCTTCCACTTTTCCGGCAGCTCCTCCGTGGAAAGCGTCCCTCCGATGAGCTGCTTTTCCAGCTCATAGCGGATCATCACATGGAAGCAGTAGGTCAGCTCGTCCGCCTCGGTGCGAATCAGCGACGGCACGGACTTGTTGACCGCCCGATAGAAGTCCACATCAGTAATTCCTTTGAGCTGTTCCGGGAATAACGCTAAAATTTTGGGGTAAATCGCCTTCACAAAGGCATAGCTTCTGCCGATGATGTTCTCAAACAGCCGCGACTGCGATTCGTGCATTCCCATGGAAGCCCCGGAAGCCAGCGGCGACCCGATCAGCTCGTCCCCGGTGTTCAGCTCATAGAGCGCGTGCCCGCCCTCATGCACCACGGAATAGAAGGAGGAAGCCAGCATATCTTCGTGGTAGTGGGTCGTGATGCGCACATCATGCTTGGAATAATTGTCCGTAAAGGGATGCTCCACCTCGCCCAAGGTGCAATAGTTTCCGTCAATGCCCATGAGCTGCATCACTTCGCGGGACAGCTTATCCTGCAAATCTATCGGATAATTCTTAAACAGGAAGCTGTCGTCAATTTCGTCCCTCTTTGCCGCCGTCTTTTCCACCAGCGGACGGAACGCCTTTGCGATTTCATCAAAGAACCGATCCAGCATTTCCCGGTTCATGCCCTTTTCGTACTGATCCAGCAGCGTGTCGTAAGGGTCTTTCTCCGGCGCATAGTACAGCGCAAACTTGCGGTTGTAGTCGATGAGCTTTTTGAGATACGGCTCGAACAATTTGTAATCGTTCTCCTGCTTGGCCTTCTGCCACACGGAGGAGGCCATGGACACGGTGGATTCATAGTCCACATATTCCTCCATCGGGATGCACGCGATGCGGGCAATGCTTTCCTGATGCTCCTCCACCTCCCTGCGGGTGATCTCATCCAGCTCGTCCTTATGTTCGTAAAGCTCTGCAACCAGCGCTTTCAGTTCTTCCGAAGTCTCCATCTTGTAGATTTCCTCGGACAGCACCCCCATGGTCTTGGCAAAGTCCTCCGCGCCGCCCTTGGGCATCGCCGTCTCCATGTCATAGTACATTACGCCCGTCGCGTGCCGGTACGCCTGCTTCTTCTTCAAATATTCCTTGTACTGCTTCACTTTGTTTTCCATACAGGTCTTTCCTTTCCCACAATCCATCTTTGTCTTTCCCGGAGGGGGTCAAGGGGGAACCGGGGAACATTCCGGGCACGGTCTTGACCTCATAGTTGCCGGAGACCAGATTTTCGCACAGCTCGATGGCAAAGGGCATCACTTCATCGTCCAGCGGCTCGCCGAACTCGCGGAAATCGTGGTGTCCGTTGTAGCACTTATCCCACAGCTTGCCGCGCAGCGCGTAGACTGCCTTCATCGCCTCGCCGGACTTCTCCACGGAAATGAACCGCGGGTCTCCCGGCAGAGAGCCGTAAAGGATGTTGCAGTTGCAGGCATCCCCCGCAAAGAGGATGCGGGTTGCAGAATCAATGAACACCATGGAGCCGGGGGTGTGCCCGGGGCACGCCATCGCCGTCACAATGCGTCCGCCCAAATCAAACGCCTGTCCCTCGAAAAGCGGGATGAATTTGGGGTTCGCGTTTTCCGGCCAGGGGCGAATGTCCACATCGGGGTCGTAGGGATATTTCTTCCCGGAGCGCGCCGCGATGAAGCCCGCATAGCCCTTGCGTCCTTCCATGTTGGAGAACTCGCCGTACTTGCCCACGTCTTCCTTGCTCATGTAGTATTCGTCAAACCAGCCCACCGCGCCGACGTGATCCATGTGTGCATGGGTCAGCACCAGCACCAGCGGCTTGTCGGTGATCTCGCGGATGGTTCCGTACAGGTCGCCCACGCCGGTTCCCGTGTCGATGACCATGGCCTTTTCCTCGCCCACCAGCACGAAGACGGAACCGCAGTCGAACTCGTCCAGCTCGTAGGTGTTCGGGGCAATCTCCACATAAGGCAGTTTCGGTGTCATAACAAATTCCTCCTTGAAATATTATTCTGTTGTTTTAAGTATATCGGCAATTTTTTCTCCTGTCAACCGCAAACCCGCGCCCAGTAGACAAGGAAATTTTCGCCCATGATGCCCTTCGCCGCATCCTCCGGGAAATTCCGTTTCAGCAGGGCTTCATACAAATCGCAGAGCTTGCTCACATCCTCCAAGCCCTTCGGCGTGCGCTCGATGCCGTCAAAGTCCGAGCCGATGCCGACGTGGGACATCCCCGCGTATTCGCACAGATGCTCGATATGCCGGATCACATCCTCCATGGATGCCAGATGCTCCTGACCGTATCCGCCGCCCACCAGAAAATCGTGGCACAGATTGACCCCCACATACCCGCCGGTTTTCCCCAAGACCGTCAGCATTTCGTCCGTCAGGTTCCGCATCTGATCGGGTGCCAGCGCCCGGGCGCAGGAATGGGAGCATAAAATCGGCTGCTTGGACAGCTCCACCGTCTCAAAAAAGGTTCTGTCGGAGGCATGGGACAGGTCGAGCATCATGCGCAGCTCATTGCACAGCGCGACACATTCCCGCCCGAAATCGGTCAAGCCTTTGTCCTCCTTCGCCATGCAGCAGGAGGCCAGCTCGTTGTCGTTGCTCCAGGTGACCCCGAACATCCGCACGCCCAGCTTGTGCCAGAGCCGCAGCACATTTGCGTCCCCTTCCAGGCAGTCCCCGCCCTCGGTGGAGAGCAGCGCCGCCATTTTGCCGGATTTCACGGCAGAAAGCACATCGGAAGGGCACTTTGCCTGCACCAAATCTTCCTTGTGCAGCTCCATCAGGTCGTAAAACGCATTGATTTCTCTTAGTGCCCAGTGCAGCGGCGAAACCCCTTCCTTTTTGCAGGTGAAAGCCGCAAAGGTGAGCAGGGAAACCTGCCCTTTGCGCATTTTGTCAATGGAAATGTGTTTGGATTCGTCATTGAGCGGCTGCATGGGCTTTTCCAGATACAGCAGCGCATCGTTGTGGGTATCGCAGATGAGCATACGGTGGGAACCTCCTATCATCAATTTACAACAAGTCTCGGTGGGGGAACGGGGGTGGGGTGCGGGGAGGGGCACGCCCCT
>DCHO01000053.1 GCA_002315655.1 Christensenella sp. UBA1750 | reverse complement strand
CTTTGACACACTGAGCTCCCCCGCACGCGGGGGAGCCTTGCGCCTGCGGGCGGGATGTCAGTGGACTGTGATGCTGTCCGGGAGGGGGACGGCGTTGGAGGTGAGCCGTTCGAGGGTGGCGGGGGACATGACCTGCGAAAGAATTTCGAGGGTTTTGTCAAACTCATTGCCGGGGACGGGGGAGGACACGAAGCGGAAGCCCGATTTTGCGTACATTTCGATGGCGACGTGGGAATTGGTCTGGGTGTGCAAAAGGACGGGCTTTGATTTATCCGGGAAAAGATGGAGGGCGTAGAGTGCGGCGGCGCGGCCCAAGCCCTTTTTCTGATAAGCGGGGTCGGTGGCAAGCCAGTGGAACAGGTTGTTCCCGTCCTTTTCCCAAGCGGCGGCGTGGGCAACCATCACGCCCTTTTCATTTGCAATGCCGCCGAAACGTATGGCAAGCAGTTCGGGACGCGGCGCAAATTCCTTTTCAAAATAGGCAAGCGCATTCTTCACATTGTCAAAGGAGCCGACCTTTGTTTCCACCTGCGCCCAAGAAAGCTCGTCGCCCTTTTCATAGGTGCGATAACAAAAGCCTTCGGGAAGCTCCGGAAGGCTTGGAAGCGGCGCGGGGAAGCGCACCATATAAATCGGATGATAGGGAACGGTTTTGTCCAGCATGGTCAGTTTTCCTCCGTGAAAACGGTCTTGATCTCGATGTCGGGCAGGTTATTTTGCAGCTGGCGCAGCAGGGCGTTGGCGTTGGCCTTGCCGCGGGAGCCCACCACCAGAACCGTGGTGCCGATCTTGCGGGCGTGGGAAATCAGGGTGCCTGCCACATCGTCGTTGCGCAGCAGCATCATGTCCGCATCGTAGGTTTTGCTGATGGAAAAGAGATATTCTAAGGTTTCCGCGTCGCTGTCGCCGCCTAAGAAGGTGTTGCCGCGCTTGGAAACGTGAACAACGGACAATTCCGCGTCCCTTTCTTTGGCTAAGACTGCGCCGGCGTGGATCAGCGCCTCGCAGGATTTCTGCCCCGTGACGCACACTAAGACGACCTCGTTTCGCTCCATAGGGTTTTCGCCTCGATTCTTGCTTAGGTTTCGGGAATGGCGCTTAAAACGGACTGCCCGTGCACCGTGATCTTGTAGGTTTCCCCGATATTCAGGGAGCACGCGGGCAGCTTGATCTCATCTATATAGCACAGCCGCTCGTCGCCGCCCTCGTCCATAAAGGACAGAGCCACGGTTTTCACGCCGTCGCGCTGTGCTTCGTCGCCACGGGAAAGCAGCCGCGCCGAAAACTCGTGGTTTCTGCCGCTCAAAATTTCATTGAGATATTTCAGGTAGGAAATGACGGGGGAGAGATTGAAGCCCCAGTAAAACACGCAGCCCGCGATGCCTGCGCAGGAAAGCACGGAGGACAGCACCAGACTTCGGCCGGTGTACATCAGCACAAAGGCCGGAATCTGCGGCACCAGCAGACAGGCCAGGGCGCAGAGCAGCCGTTTGGTCAGCATTTTCTTACAGAGCGTGCGGTCATTTTCGGAATACAGCATGAAAAATTCTCCCTTCGTGGGATTTTACGCACAAAGACAATCCATCATTCCTATTATCGCATAGAAATGACGGATTGAAAAGGGCTTGATGTAAAAAAACCGTGTCCAAACCGTATATAAGCGGAGAAATCCCGCTATTTTGCATTTTCCTCGGGGAACATTTCGCAATTCAGCTTCTCCATCACCGAGACCGCCTTCTCCATTAAGACTTCTGGGTCGTCCTTTTGATCCAGCACAAGGGCGGTGGAGGTGCCGATCTGCTGCAAGAGCAGGCGTTCTTTTTTGAGCTTGTTTAAGGATGCAATGAGCCTGTTTCCGTCCAGCGTTGCACTGTCGGAAAAGCGCATGGTGAGCCGCCCTAAACGGACAAAGACCATTTCAATGCCAAGACGATGGCACAGGGATTTCAGCAGCGCAATCCACAGCAGGTTTTCCACCTCCGGCGGCACGTCCCCGAAGCGGTCAATCATCTCGTCCGTCACATCGGTAAAATCGCCCCGGGTTTCGATGGAGGCAATGCGCTTGTAAACATCCATGCGCAGCGCGTTGCCGGTCACATAACCTTGCGGCAGATACGCATCCACTTTGAGTTCGATCTTGGTTTCCAGATCGGCCATGGGCGTTTCCTGCCCGCGCAATTCCGCCACTGCCTGCTCCATCATGCGACAGTAAAGGTCGTAGCCCACATCGGACAGCCGCCCGTGCTGCTCGCTCCCTAACAGGTTGCCCGCGCCGCGAATCTCCATGTCGCGCATGGCGACCTTGAAGCCCGAGCCGAACTCGGTAAATTCGCGGATGGCGGAGAGACGCTTTTCGGCCACCTCGGTCAGTACCTTTCCGGGAGGCACGGTCAAATAGCAGTAAGCAAGACGGTTGCTTCGTCCCACGCGCCCGCGGAGCTGATAAAGCTGCGATAAGCCGAAGCGATCCGCGTCACAGACGATCATGGTGTTCGCCGTGGCTACGTCAAGCCCGGATTCTATGATGGTGGAGCAGATGAGCACGTCATACTGCCCTTCGTAGAAGTCCAGCATCACGTCTTCCAGCGCGTTTTCCTTCATCTGCCCGTGCCCGACGGCGACCCGCGCTTCGGGAACAAGAGAACGGATATGGTCATAAAACCTTGTGATGGACACCACGCGGTTGTAGAGCAGATAGACCTGCCCGCCCCGGGACAGCTCCCGCAAAATGGCGTCACGCACCAAGGAATCGGAATATTCCAGCACATAGGTCTGCACGGGATAGCGTTCCTCCGGCGGGGTTTCCAGAAGCGACATATCCCGGATTCCCACCATGGACATATTTAGCGTTCTGGGGATGGGCGTAGCGGAGAGCGTTAGCACGTCCACATTGGTTTTGAGCTGCTTTAAGGCTTCCTTGTGCTTTACGCCGAAGCGCTGTTCCTCGTCAATGATAAGCAGTCCCAAGTTCTTGAAATGCACATCCTTGGAGAGCAGCTTGTGGGTGCCGATTAAAATGTCGATCTGCCCTTCCTTGAGTTTGCTCAGGATCCCCTTGATCTCCGCCGCCGTGCGGAAGCGGGACAGCATCTCGATGCGCACGGGGAAGTGCTCGAAGCGCTTTCGGATGGAATTGTAGTGCTGCTGGGCGAGCACGGTGGTGGGAACCAAGATCGCCACCTGCTTGCTGTCCATCACGGCCTTGAAGGCGGCGCGGACGGCGACCTCCGTTTTGCCGTAGCCCACGTCGCCGCAGAGCAGCCTGTCCATGGGGTGCGGCTGCTGCATATCCTTCTTGATTTCTTCGATACATTGCAGCTGGTCGGGGGTCTCCTCAAAGGGGAAATCCGCCTCAAAATCGCGTTGCCAGGGCGTGTCCGGGGAGAAGGCAAAGCCGGGCAGAGACTGCCGCGCCGCGTAGAGCCGGATCAGCTCCTCCGCCATCTCCATGATTTCGTGCTTTACGCGGGATTTGCTCTTCTGCCACTCCGCGCCGCCCAGTTTGTTGACGCGGGGCGGGTGATTTTCCGAGCCGATGTATTTCTGAATCCTGTCCAACTGGTCGGTGGGGACATAGAGGGTGTCGGTGCCCTGATAGGAAATGTGCAGATAGTCCCGCGATTTGCCCTCCACCGTCATGCGTGTGATGCCCTGATAGATGCCGATGCCGTGGGAATCGTGCACCACAAAATCCCCGACTTTAAGGTCGGTAAAGGCGGAGAGCTTCTGCCCGCTTCTGTGCTTGCGCCGTGCGCTTCTCTGCTTGGCCGTGCCGAACAAGTCCATTTCACCTAAGAGCACAAAGCCCGCTTCCGGCAGCTCAAAGCCCCGGGAAAGCCCGGAGGGCACCACCAGCAGCGTCCCCGGCATGATCCCCTTTGCGTCCTCGGAGAAGGTCACGGTGTATTCCTTCTCCCGCAGCGCTTCAGTGAGCCGCTCCGCACGCGCCTGCCCGCCGCTCATTAAGGCCACGGTGCGTTTTTTGCGCTTGCAGTCGGTTAGGTATTCATAGATTAAGTTGTTTTGTCCCATGAGCTCCGGGGTCTGGCGGCTTTCCACGGTTTCCAGCGCGGCAAGCCGTAAATCCGGCAGGGCGACCTGGAAATTGCCCAGCAGCAGGGAATTGCGCTTTTCGATGATGCGGAAAAAGCCCGTCCAGTCGTCCATCAGGCGGCTCTGCCCGGGGAAAGCGTCCTCCCGCTCCAACGCGGAGAGAAGACGGTCGTTCATCTCCATGGCCGCGCCCTCGGCGCGCTCCTTCACCCGCCCGATCTCGTCAAAGATTACCAGCTCCGGGTCAAAATAATCGCTGAAATAGGAGGTTTTGTCATATAGATAAGGGATGTAGTTTTCCAGTGCTTCAATGCGGTGTCCAAGGGATAAGGCTTCCGCCACCTCCCTGCGCTTGCCGGAGACCTTTTTGACGGTCAGGCTCCCGTCCGATTCCTCCGAGGTGAGCCACGGTGCGTCCGAAAAATCCACCTCGCGGGTTGCGCTCTGCGGCTTGTCGGAAAGCTCGATTAGCAGCTTTTCCCCGGCGGCTTTCACCGTTTCCTCCGTGGAAACCGCCTCCGTTGCGGGAAAAATGTCGCAGCAGTTGTCGGTTATAGCGGAACGCTGGGTCAGCACGTCCAGTTCGCGGACGGAATCCACCTCATCGTCGTACATTTCGATGCGGTAGGCGGTGACGGCCTGCACCGGGAAAATGTCCATGATGCCGCCGCGCAGGGCAAACTGCCCCCGCCCGTCCACGGCGTTCTCCCGCACATAGCCCGCCGAAACGAGGATTTCCGCCAGCGCGTCCAAGTCTAAAATGTCCCCTGCTTCAATGTGAAACACGCTGCTTTTGAAGGCATTGACGGGCATTAGCGGCACAAGCAATGCTTCAATGGGCGCGGTGACAACGGAGGTCTGCCCTTTGAGCAGCTCGCCCAACACTGCGATGCGTTTCTGGATCAGCTCGCGGCTCTCGGCTGAAGCACGGAAGAAGGTGATCTCTCGCGCCGGGAAGTATTGCGCCGCAATGCCGCACTTTTGCAGGTCTTCTGCCATGCGCAGGGCGGCCTGGTCGGAGGACGTGACCACAAGCGTGCGCTTGCCCTCGGAAAAGAGAGCGCACAGCACGGTTTTCAGTCCGTCGTTCACGCCAAAGAGCGCTGTCGGAAGCCCCTGCGGGTTTTTCCTCAGCGCATTTTCAATATTCTCCACCGCCTTGAGACTTTTCAGCGGCGTTCTCAGAAATTCAGGGAGCATAAGGCACTCCTTTGTCGTGCGTGAAATAAATTCCCTGCGGAATTTGTGAAATACGGCGTTACCGTGTGAAATGTGGGGCACTGCGCTCCCCATGTGAAATGCCCTGCGGGGCATAAGAAAAAATGACGGTAATGAGCGGCCACATTCTTTCACTTGACGCTTCAGCGTCAGATTTCACATTGTCCTTCTTGGACAATATTTCACATGGACGGCGTAAGTCCGTTCATATTTCATATCCGCTTGCGGATATTTCACTTACTCTTACCGTTGTATTTCGCCATAGCCTTGTCAATCCCTTCCGAAATCATCATCACGGCGGCATCGGCGGCGTTCATAAAAGCGTCGAACATGATCTTCCGCTCCTCGGGCGTGGTGTACTTCCCTAAAACGAAATCGCGGAGCTGATAGTTCGGGTTGCGCGGCACGTTTATCCCCACCCGGATGCGGGCGAAGTCCTGCCGCCCGGTGAGAGAAACGATGTTGCGCATTCCGTTGTGGGTGCCCGCGCTGCCGTTCCTGCGGATGCGAATCTGCCCTTCGGGGAGATCCACATCGTCAAAAATCAGAATGACGTGGGAGGCGTCTACCTTGTACCAGTTCATTAAGGCCACCACCGCTTCGCCGGATAAGTTCATGTAGGTCTGCGGCGCGGCCAGCGCGATCTTCTGTCCGTCGATGGTGCCTTCGCCCACCAGTGCTTTTCCGTGGGATTTCGTGATGGGAATGTTCAGCTTGGAGGAAAGGACGGAAAGCACGTCAAAGCCCACGTTATGCCGCGTGTGCTCGTACTTTTTGTCCGGATTCCCAAGCCCTACGATGATATACATGATTCTTCTCCAAATAAACAGAAAATCGTAGGGGAAGGAGAAATCCCCTTACCCCTACATATTTATTAGATTGTTAATCAGAAAATTCGGCAAAACCGAATTATCTTTTATTTCGTCAGCCATTCGGCGGGGGTGACGGTTGCGCCGTTCTTCTCGTCGATCTCGCCTTCCACCACAAACAGGGAGCGGATGTCGTTGCAGAACTGCGGGGTGTCGCTGCGTCTGCGCTGCACCATCACGCCAACGCCCACGCAGGTCACGTCAAACTCGCGCATCAGCTCCATCATGCCACGCACGGTGCCGCCGTCCTTGGTGAAGTCGTCAATGATGAGGGCACGCTGCCCGGCCTTGACGGCACGCTTGGCAAGAGACATGGTTTTCATCTCCCCGCCCGCGCCGGAAATGTAGTTGATGGTGACGACGGAGCCTTCAAAGGACTTGTGGTTGCGGCGGGCAATGACCAGCGGCACGCCCAAGGCCTTTGCGACCATCAGGGCAAAGGGGATGCCCTTGGTCTCCACGGTCAGCACAAAATCGGGATTTTCGTTAAAATAGGGGGTCGCCATGATGGCGCCTAAGGTCTCCAATTTGTCCGGCTGGGAGAGAATATCCTGAATATAGAGGAAATTGCCCGGCAGCACGCGCCCGGGGTCGGATAAATCCACGCAGGTTTCCTTCACAAAGGATAAGGCCTTGTCCATGGGCACAACGGGCAGGAACTTCACGCCCCCCGCAGCTCCCGTCACGGTCTCGATCTGTCCAAGCCCGAAATCCTCAAAAACCGAGCGCAGCAGATCAATATCCTCGGAAATGGTGGACTTTGCCGTGTCAAACAGGGTGCAGAACTGGGACAGTGTGAAGATGTGATTGGGCGATTCCGTGAGCAGCTTTGCCATGGCGGCCACGCGCACATTGCGCTTGATCTTTTCCATAAGATTCCCTCCGTAGATTATCCGAACGTTCGCATTTTCATGTCGGCTTCATTATAGAAGATTACATTGTTAAATTGCAAGGCCAGATGCTGTGAATTTTGCGCATTTTGAAGGAATTTTCAAAAATTTCACATTGCGTTTGGAGGAAAAATGCAAAAAAGAGGTGAATTGAAACACGAACAAAGGGGCTGCATAAATCCGACATTTTCCGCAGGTTTCCAAACGTTCTGCTTTTTTTCACTTTTTTTGCAACTTAGAAACTTCTCCCCCTTTGAATTTCTCTCCGCTTTGCAGTATAATGTTAATCAGCGGTTCTTTACCGCAGAGGGAGAGTATTTTGCTATGACGCAGATCAGGCTCACCGATTATAAGGGTAAGCAGATTCACTTTATCGGCATCGGCGGTTCCTCCATGTCCGGCCTTGCGGAATTGCTGGTCGGTGCGGGCTACAGGGTGCGCGGCGACGACCGTGCCGAAAGCCATTCCACCGTAAAGCTCAAGGAGGAAGGCATCGAGGTCATCATCGGCCACGACCCGAAGAACGTCCACGGCGCGGACTTGGTGATCTACACCGCCGCCATTCCCGAGGACAATCCCGAACGGCAGGAATGTGTGCGCTTGGGCATTCCCCAGATGGTGCGTGCCGACCTGCTGGGTCAGCTCTCCTGCGGGTATAAGGATTCCGTCTCGGTCTGCGGCACCCACGGTAAGACCACCACCACCGCCATGCTCTCCACCGTGCTCATGGATGCGGACTGTGACCCCACCATCCACATCGGCGGCGAGATCGACCGCATCGGCGGCTCGGTGCACGCGGGACACGGCTCTGCCTTTGTCACCGAGGCCTGCGAGTTTCAGGCCAGCTTTTTAACCCTGCATCCCACATTGGCCATCGTGCTCAACATTGACGCCGATCACCTGGATTTCTATAAGGACATCACCGATATTGAGAACACCTTCGCCAAGTTCCTAAATCAGATTGCCCCCGGCGGCACCGCCGTTCTCTGCGGCGACAATGCGCGTGCCCTTTCCATGAAGGACAGGATTTCCGCAAACGTTTTGACCTACGGCCTTTCCGATTCCGCCTTTGACTGCACCGCAAAGGACGTACTTCCCGATTCTGCCATGAACTTCTCCTTCACCCCCGTCTATAAGGGCGAAGAATTGCCCCGCGTGACGCTGAAGGTTCCGGGACGGCACAATGTCGGCAACGCGCTGGCGGTCATCTGCGCCTGCAAGCTCTTAGGCGTGGAGGACGATAAAATTGTTTCCGGTCTTAACAACTTTGCCGGTGCGCACAGACGCTTTGAGCTCACCGCCACCGTGGACGGCGTGAAGCTCTACCACGATTACGGTCACAATCCCGCGGAGTTCACCACCGTGGTTCCCTTGGGCAAGGCCGTTGCGGGTAAAGATCATAAGCTCTTTGTCGTCTGCCAGCCCCACACCTATTCCCGCACCAAAGCGCTGTTCAACGATTACCTGACCTGCTTTGACGGTGCGGACGAGGTGCTGATCACGGATATTTTCGCCGCCCGTGAAAAAGACCCCGGCGACATTCACGCGACCATGCTGGTGAAGGCCATGTTGGAAAAAGGCGTTCCTGCGGTCTATACCCCGGACTTTGACGCCTGTGAAAAATATCTTCGCGCCAACTGGCACGAGGGCGACGTGATGCTTTCCTTAGGCTGCGGCAACATAAACCAGCTCAACGATCAACTGGCGAAATAAGCCTTGATAATAAAAATCTGAACAACAGGAGAGAGACAACATGAAGAATAAGAAGCTGATCATCATCATCGCGGCTATCGTGGTCGTGCTGATCGCGGGCATCATTGTGGCTGCAAAGTTCATTGACCCCGCCGGAAAAGCGGAGGAGCCCGAAGTGACCGAAGCGCCCGTGACCCCGACTCCCGAACCCACCGCGACCCCCGAACCCACCGAGGAACCCACCCCCACGCCCGCGCCCACGCCGACCCCTGTTCCCCAGGAGATCGACTTTGCCGCCTGGTGGGAGAAGAATGAGGAAGTCATCGCCTACATTACCGTGGACGGTACCGCCATTGACTATCCCGTTCTCTGCCGTCCTACCGATGATACCTATTATCACAACCATACCATCGAGGGCAAGGAAGCCGTCAAGGGCGCCATTTACATTCAGGGCAGCCTGAACGACATGAACTTCAACGACTTCCTGACCGTGATGTACGGCCACAACATGAAGAACGGCTCTATGTTCGCCTCCCTGCATGAGTTCGAGGATGAAGATTTCTTCAATGAGCATGATACCGTTGTCATTTACACCCCCAACCGCCGCCTGACCTACAAGATCTTTGCCGCCTACAAGCGCGACAACAAGCACCAGCTGGGTCTGTTCGGCAACGACACGCACTATTCCTCTGTGGAAGCGCGTCAGGCTTACATTGACGAAATGCTTTCCCACGAAGGGTATTTCCGCGATGGTGTCACCGTCACCACCGACGACCGCATCCTGTCCATGTCCACCTGCATCGGCGACACCAACTACCGCTACGTTGTGCAGGCCGTGCTGATCGAGGATGTCTATGCCGTGGAGACCGAAGGTGTGGAGATGCGCGGCGTTGAGGACGAGAAGAAGTCCTCCTCTTCCTCCTCCACCAAGAAGCCTTCTGCCACTGCCACTCCCGCTCCCGAAGGCGAGACCGCCGGTGATGAACCCACCGAGGCTGTGCAGGATGAAATTCCCGAACCCGACGCCACCGAAGAGGCAACCGCAGAATAAAATCGGAATTTAGACTTTCAAAGAATCGTCCCTGTGTGCTATAATCATGGGGACGATTCTTTTTGTGCATCCATATAGATTCCGTTTCACGAAAGGAGAACCGCTATGCCGAACCAAGTCTTCAATTCCCACGCCCTGTTCTTCGACCACGTTTACCACAAGATAAGCTCAAACTTCTCCTCCGAGCGCGATCCCGGCGTCACCTATCTGGACAACGGGGACGTGGAGTTTACCTACTACGCCCCCGAAGCCCACACCGTCGAGGTGGCGGGCATGGCGGGAACCTCCTTCGGGGAGGAAAAGCGCCCCCTGCACAAGGGCGAGGACGGCTCCTGGCACTGTGTCGTTTCCGGCGCTCCCAAGCGCTTCCATTATGTCATTTTCTATGTGGACGGCATCGCCGTGACCAACCCCAACATGGCGCACGGCGTCGGCTATGGCCGCGTGGTCAATTACATCGACATTCCCGACCCCGAGATGGACTTCTACCACATCAAAAACGTGCCCCACGGCAACATCCGCACCGAGTTCTACAATTCCTCCGTTACCGGCCGCGTCCGCGACTGCTTGATCTATACCCCGCCGACCTACGATGCTTCCGGCAAGGATTATCCTGTGCTCTACATCCAGCACGGCAGCGGTGAGAACGAGACCGGCTGGTTCTGGCAGGGCAAGCTCAATTTCATCATGGACAATTTGCTGGCGGAAGGCAAGGCCGAGGAAATGATCATCGTCTGCAATTTGGGCTATGCCTATAAGGACAGACAGGACGAAACCTACCGCATCGAGGACATGAACGCCCTGTTTATGAAGGACATTGTGCCCTTCATCGAGAGCAAATTCCGCGTAAAGAAGGGAAACGAGAACCGCGCCATGGCGGGGCTTTCCATGGGCTCCTATCAGACCCTCATGATCGCCATGCACAACTTGGGCTTCTTCCCCTACATCGGCATTTTCTCCGGCGGCCTCACCCCGCGCAAATACAACGATGTGCGCCCCACCGACCATTATGAAAAGCTTAACGACATTGAAGGGCTGAAAGCAAACGTCAGGCTCCTTTATTGCACCCACGGCACCGAGGAAGACCCGAATTTCCTCACGGTGGATAACAAGGTCAAAGAATTGCAGGAAAAGGGCTTCGATAAGGCCATGCTCTTCACCTGCCCCGGCAAGCACGAGTGGCAGGTCTGGCGCCAGAGCGCATATAACTTCTTGCAGCTTATCTTCAAGTAAGGCATTTTCTCTTTATGGGGCTGCGTAGCAGTGCCCGGTAGTGAATGACAGTCCGTTGGACTGTAGGGGCGGGGTCGCCCCGCCCTTCACCGGGCTGACTGAGGGAGTCCACGCACCCGCAGGCGGCGTTCCTTATTATTCATTCTTCAGTTTTCATTCTTCAGTTTTCATTCTTCAGTCTTCATTACAAAAAGCAACACGCCCAAGACCACCCCGGTCTTGGACGTGTTGATTTTTGCATTTTATGCGTTCTGCCCTTTCAATTTCACAAACCTCCACTTGCCGGAGGAATAGTGCAGCGTGATCAGCAGCGAGCGCAGCAGCTGGTCGCACACCAGCGCGATCCACGCGCCCCACAGCCCGAAATTAAACACCTGCACAAAGATGTACGCAAAGCCCGCACGCACCACCAGCACCGTGATGAAGATGCAGATGGCGGTGAACCGCGTGTCGCCCGCGCCGCGCAAAGCACCTGCGGTGATGAACTGCGAGGACTGGAACGGCTGCATGAAGGCCACCATGAACAGAATGTTACCGCCCAGCGCGATAACCTCCGGCGTTTCGTTGTAGAAGGACACAATGGTGCGCCCGAAGAGAATCAAGCACGTTGCCAGCACAAAGGAGACATACATACCGATGCGCCGCGTGCAGCGGGTGTAGTTGTCCGCCATGTCAAACCGCCGCTTGCCTAAGGATTGTCCCATTAAGGTTGTGGCGGAGTTGGCGAAGGCCTGCCCGGTCATGAACGACATGGCCTGAATGTTCATGCAGATCTGGTGCGTGGCGTACATTGTGTCGCCCAGCCCCGTGATGGTGCGGGTGAACAGGATCACGCCCGCCCGCATGAACATCTGCTCGATCATGGAGGGGATGCCGATGGAAACCACGTTTCCCAGAATCGTGAAATCCACCTTGAACTTCTCGCGGAAGCTCAGATACACAAACCGCTTTTTGTTCATCACGGAAATGAGCGCGAACACAAAGGCGCAGGTTTGCCCGATGACGGTGGCCAGCGATGCGCCCGCCACTTCCAGGCGCGGGAAGCCGAACTTGCCGTAGATGAGCAGATAGTTAAACAGCAGATTGATGAGGTTTGCCAGCGTATTGTAGATCAGCGGCGTTTTCGTGTCGCCGATGCCGCGCAGCACCGCCGTGAAGGTGAAGGTCACGCACAGCGGCATGAAGCCGAACATCTGAATGCGGAAATAGTCCGCCGCATAAGCGTAGGTCGCCTCCGAGATGCCCTGCCCGCCGATGAGCTGCAAAAGCGGCGTGGTGAACAGCACGCCCAGCGTCATCATCAGCGCACTTAAAATGAGGTTGAACAACAGCGACTGCCGGAACACCTGATTCGCCTTTTCCCGGTTGCCCTGCCCGCGGAACCGCGCCACCATGGCGGTGGAGCCGACGTTCAGCGCCTGCATCATGGTCATCAGCAGCATCTTTGGCTGGGCGGAAAGCCCCACGGCGGAAAGCGCCATGATGCCCGCCGTGCCGGAGAGCTGTCCCACCATAATCTGGTCGGCCATGGAGGTTAATTGTGTCAGCACCAGCTCCAGAAAGGACGGCCACGCAATGCGTACCGTGTCGCGGGTCAGCTGTCTTCGGGTCACGCCCTCGGGCAGCTTTTGTCTGTGGAATTTGCTGCCCTCTTTAGGCAGGTCATCCTCCGTGCCGAAGGGCAGGGAGTCCAGTGTTGTCCGAATCATCTTGGTTTTTTGCGCGGGATTGCCCGCAGCTTGTGATTTTTCTTTCTCCTGCATAAACAAATTTCCTTATGATCGCATTTTCTCCATTATAACACATATTTATCTGATTTCAAAGAATTTTCGCAGATTCCTTCATAAATTGACAGAAGTTTCAAATAGAGAAACCGTTTACTCTGCAACATAAAATCCCCACTTTCGTGAGGATTTTCGTGTTTTGTTTCGTTTTTTATGCAAGTTCGTGAAAGGAAATGACCGGCGTGGGCGATTCCTTGGCTTCCCGCAGGAACAAAGTCATGGTTTGTGTGCCATGCCAGCCGCCCAGCTTCCACCCCATGTTTTGAAGCTCCACGCCCTCCCCAAAGCCCATGGCCTTGTGGAACCGGAAGGACGGTTCGTTGGGCGTGGCGAGGATGGCAAGAACCTGCACGATGCCCATGTCCCGCAGGGCGGGCAGCAGCTTTCCGTAAAGTGCGCGTCCAACGCCCTTTCCCCGGGCGGATTCCTTCACATACACGGAGGTTTCGCACACCCAGTCGTAGGCCTTGCGCTCCGCATAGCGGTGCGCGTAAGCATACCCGAGAATCTCCCCGTCTTCCTCCGCGACAAAATACGGATAAAACGCGGAAAATGCCCGGATGCGCCCCGCAAATTCCGCAACCGTCGGCACGGTATATTCAAAGGAAACCGTCGTTTTCTCCACATACGGCCGGTAAATCTCCACCAGTGATATTGCGTCTTCCTCTTTTGCCTCACGAATCCGAAGCATAAAACCCCACCTTTTTCAAATCGTTCCGATTATACGATAAAACCCCTGCACACATTTGTCAAGTGCAGGGGACAGTGTGTCAAAGAACTTCGTTC
>DCHO01000005.1 GCA_002315655.1 Christensenella sp. UBA1750 | reverse complement strand
AAGGAGGATAAATCATGGACTGCATTTTCTGCAAGATCATCGCGGGGGAAATCCCTTCCCCGCACATTTTTGAGGACGAGGCGTGCATCGCCATTCGGGACATCAACCCGCAGGCGAAGGTGCATTGTCTGGTGATGCCGAAGAAGCACATTGCCAACCTGACGGAAGCCTCTGCTGACCCGGAGCTGCTGGGCAAGCTCATGGCGGCCTGTGCCAAGGTCGCCGCGCAGGAGGGCATTGCGGAAAGCGGTTATCGCGTGGCGACAAACTGCGGAGAAAATGCCTGCCAGTCTGTTCCGCATCTGCACTTTCACGTCCTTGGCGGCGAGAAAATGGGCGAGAGAATGAGCTGAGGGAAAATGTTTCTGAAAGGGCACCCAATTTGTAACATAAAAATCAAGTAAATTTCTGTAAAGCACTGGATTTCTGTTTTTCGGTGTGTTATACTGAACAAGTACAGCACATTAAGGTGGAGCACCAACCGATGAAGGCACCGCAAATTTGGGTGCAAATGGGTTGGATGGTTCCTTTGATGTGGCATTACGGTGTGCGCGAGGGGAGGGAAAACAAATGTCTGAAATCCGCGTGGGGGAAAACGAATCCCTGGAGAGCGCTCTTAAGCGTTTTAAGCGCAAATGTGCACGCTCCGGCGTCCTTGCCGAGGTTCGCAAGCGTGAGCACTATGAGAAGCCCAGCGTCAAGCGTAAGAAGAAGGCTGAGGCAGCTCGTAAGCGCAAATACTGATTTCGCTCTTACAAACAGCGTCCTGTGAGGAAACTCACAGGGCGTTTTTGTATTTCTGGGGTGGCTGCTGTTGAAAAAGGGTATTGGAACGGGAGCTGATCCCCGCAAGGGGGATCGCTGAAAGCCTCGACGGCTTTCGGGGTGGAGTGAGGAGCAAAGAGGACAGAGGAAGGAATGGCGGAGAGCGGAACAGGTACGGGCGCTAACCTGTGCATCCCCATAAGGGGGACACACAGGCCGCGGGAAGCCTCGACGGCTTCCGGGGTGAAAGGACGAGAGAGCGCCTCTGTTATGTATAATGAAGAGAGTACAAAAGAGGAGTGTTCCTGCTGGGGCACGCAGACAGCCCGGTCGGGCGCGGCTCACTGTGATGCGGTGTCGCAGGTATTGGTGCCGCGCCCCTTCCCGCCCGCAGGCGGCGTTCCTGTTGGATGAAAACCAGAGCCGGGAATGGCGCGACCACTGCACTCGGCTTACCACCGTACTTTCCGCAGCGCCCTACGCGCACCGTTGAGGTGCGCGTCCCCGCATTCAAACAATGTATGAACTGATGCTCATATATCCCAGCTTTTCAAGATTAATTTTGCGTATAATCAGGGATTTTTCAAGAAAAATCCCTTGCATTTTCATCACTGTATGATACACTTTTTCTCACGGAACAACCTTTCTTTTCATGCCCTGCAAGGAGACTTTATGGAACACACTCATCAGCATTTTGAGATATTTGCGCCGCTCATAGAGGAGCCGCTGGAAGCCCTGCTGGAACGGCTCGGCACCGGGGAAATGTTTACGCACTTCATCGTGCACACCATCGTTGACCTTTTGCAGATCGTTTTCCTGCTGTTCGTGGTGGTCACGATCGTATCCTACATTCAGACCTACATTCCCTACGACAAGATGAAGCACAAGCTGGAAAAGCTAAAAGGCGTGCCGGGCATCGCGCTGTCTTTTGCGCTGGGGATGCTCTCACCCTTCTGCTCCTGTTCCATTATCCCCATTATGATGGGCTTTCTGGCCTCCGGCGTGCCGCTTTCCTGCTGTCTGGTTTTCCTGACCTCTGCGTCCTGCCTAAATCTCACCGCATTATCCGGCATTTTCGCTACCTTGGAGCCGGGATTTGCCGCTACATACACCGCCTGCGCGTTTGTCATCACGCTGCTGTCCACCCTGATTCTGACCCGGGTGATGAAGAGCGACAGCCTCATCCGCATCGACCGGCTGCAGGTGGAGCACCACCATCACCACAAGGAAGCTACCGTAGGCAACCGGCTCACAAAGGCGCTGTGCTCGGCATGGCTGACCTTCAAAGAAGTGTGGCTGTTCCTGCTCATCGGCGTGTCGGTGTCCTGCGCGGTGTCGGTGTTCGTGCCGGAAGCCTTTATCGAGAAGCTGCTGTCGGGCAACGTGCTGTCCCTGCCGCTGGCGACCCTCATCGGCGGATGCCTGCACAGCGATGTGTTCTCCATCTTGCCCATCGTGACCACACTGCTGTCCTTCTCCAAGCCTGTGGCGCTGACCTTCCTGCTGTCGGCCATGCTGTTCTCCATTGCGGAATGGGCGTTGCTCTCCCAGAGCTTCCGCGTCAAGCTCATCGCCCGCTACTGCGGTGTGCTGCTGGGGCTGGCGTTCCTGTGTGGAATTGTTATGCTTATAATATTCTGAATTATGTAAACAAAAGCTGTCGTTGCGAAACGACAGCTTTACTGTATTCTTTTGATGACCGATTATTCCTTCTCATCGTTGGGGATGAGGGAGACAGGGGAGTCGATGCCCTCAAAGATGGTATCGACCAGGTGACAATACTCGATGTAGGCAGCGGTGTCGGACATATCCTTTTTGAGATAGGCCTCGATGGTGCGGTAATACCAGGCCTGTATGGAGGGATCCTTCTGGTGCAGGTGGCTCCACACCTGATGGCCGACCTGCAACCACTCGCGGTAGAAGGAGCGAATGTTGGATAGCTTATCGGCCAGCCAGAGGGTGTAAACGTCCTTATCGTGGGTGTGGTAGAGCATGAGGAGGGATTCCTCCTTGCGCTCCATCCAGGTCTCCTCAGGGGGGCGGGTGGAGAGCTTATCCTCTGTCTCGGAGGCGACGAGCGCGGCAACGCGGGGGCCGAAGCGGGCGCGGATCTCAAGCGGATCGACGTCGCAGTCCTCCACAACATCGTGGAGCAGCCCGGCGGCGATGGTTTCCTCGCTGGGGGTCATGGTGGAGATGATGACGGCGACCTCCATGGGATGCAGAATATAGGGCGTGTGGCGCATTTTGCGCACCTGCCCGTGGTGCTTTTCTGTGGCAAATTCAAGAGCGTCTTCCAACAGGGTCTTCTCAATCATGGGGATGCGGTTTCCTTTCTCAAAAGTGCATAAGGTTTATGATGGTTCTTATTGTACCCGATTTGGCAGAAGAAAACAAGAGGAAAGAAGAATTTAAGGGAAAGGCGCACTGGAAAAGCGGCTAAAAAAGGAAAAATTGCTGTTATTTTGAAGAAAATGCAAAATTTTCGCAAAAAAAGGTTTGGTTTCTTGGGATAAATGTGATATACTAAGGACAAACCTTGTAACGGAGATGATAAACAAATGGAGAAAATTTACAAGATTTTGGTTGTGGAAGACGACACCCCCATCTCGGAGTTGCTGAATTATCGGCTGACGAAGGAAGGCTTTAAGGTTTTCATCGCGGAGAACGGAAACAAGGCATTGAAGCTCTCCTTTACGGAACAACCCGATCTGGTGCTGCTGGACTGGCAGCTGCCGGACATTTCCGGACTGGAAGTGTGCAGAAGAATCACCGACCGCCAGCACATCCCGATCATTATGGTGACGGCGCGCAATATGGTGGAGGACAAGCTGCTGGGTCTGGAAGCCGGCGCGGACGATTACATCACCAAGCCCTTTGATATGCGTGAGGTCGTGGCGCGCATCCGTGCGACCTTCCGCCGTCTGGAGAAAGCGGCGGAGCCCCCGGAGGAGATTTCCGAAATTCAGCTGTCCTTCTGCGGTCTCAATGTGACCCCCTCCACTATGACGGTGGAAAAGGACGGGCAGGAGATCGAGCTGACGCCGCTGGAATACCAGCTGCTCATGTTCTTCTATGAGAACCGTGGACAGGCTCTGTCCCGTGAAAAGATCCTCGCGGCGGTCTGGGGCTATGACTATTTCGGCAACACCAGAACCGTGGATATTCATGTGCTCAGATTGCGCAAAAAGCTCGACCTCGAGACCGAGATTCGCACGATCTTCAAGATCGGTTACATCTTTGAACCGCAGGGATTGAATGACATCTAAATGAAACGTCTGAAAAATATCAAACAGAAAGCAAGCGTACTCCTGCGACCCTTTGAGCCCAAAGGGTCGGAGGTGCGCTTTTCTATGCGCACGACCATGATCGCGGGCATCACGGCGCTCTTTCTGATCATGCTCATTGCCATTGATTTCTTTATTGCAAACACCATCACATCCAGCAACGAAAAGTACATCAACGACGATCTGGTCTCCAACAAGAAGAACGGCATCATTTATGCCAAGCAGATCCTGATGCTCTCCGGCGAGGACAGCAGCGAGGGCGGTTTTGCCGCCATTGCCCAGAGCCTTGTGGACGAGATCGCGGATGTGACGGGGAACCCCGTGATCGCGCTGTCGATGAACGGGGATGTATTGGCTTCCGCCAAGCCGGAGGCCTTTGAAGGGGAGAGCTTCTCCGACGAAGGCATGGCAAGGGGAGGCCTTTCCGCGTTTACCCTCAATTCCGACGGGAACGCGACCTATGCCTATTTTTCTTACCCGGTGCCCGTGGAGGGGAAGAACATCGGCATCCTGCGCACGCGGGTGGATTACACACTGCTTTACCAGCAGGGCAACTCCATCATTCGCTCGGTCACGTTCATCACGATGCTCTCTTTCCTGGCGGCCATGGCGTTTGCGGTGCTCTTTTCCAAGTCCATTTCGTCGCCCATCATAAAATTGGTGGGTATCACGCAGTCGCTGCAGGAGGATGTGGAGAACTCCAAGATCGACATTTCCAAGGTGGTGCGCCTCTCCCGCTCTACACGCAAGGATGAGATTGGGATGCTGTCCCGTTCCTTTGCGGAGATGATTTTCCGCATCGACCAGCAGATGAAGACCATTTCCTCCGATAAGTATGAAATGAAACGGTTATCGGAATATAAGAAAATATTCTACGACAACGTGACCCACGAACTGAAAACGCCTCTGACTTCCATCAAAGGCTATGCCGAGGTGCTGGAAGAAAACGGCTTTACCGATAAGGAGTTTTTCGACAGGGGCATCGCCCACATCCGCTCCGAGAGCGACCGGATGTATAACATGGTCGTCACCCTGCTGGACATGAGCCGCATGGCGGACGCCACCGACATGAAAAAGGAAGTCATCGACATCAACGAGCTGATGAAGACCGTCTGCGAGGGAATGCAGTTCAAGGCGGATAAGTTCGGGGATGTGATCCGCTTATCCGTCCGGCAGCGCGCCCAGGTGTTGGGCGACGAGGATCGCCTGAAGGAAATCTTCATCAACATCATCGACAACGCCATCAAGTACGGCAACAAAAATTCGCCCATTCAGGTGCTGGTGAATGCGAACTTCCAGAACATCACCGTGCAGGTGGCGAACTACGGCGAGGGCATCGACGAAAAGGAAATCCCCAAGCTGTTCATTCCCTTCTATCGCAGAAAGGACGATGCGGGCAAGCGAGAGGAAGGTTCCTCCGGCTTAGGGCTGCCCATCGTCAAGCAGTATGTCGAGCAGCACGGCGGACGGATCGACATCACATCCCGCCAGCGGGGCATGACGGTCGTGACCGTTCTGCTGCCCACCGCAAGAACCAGGGAGGATAGAGGAACATGGTAAGAAAGGTGCGCTTGTTTTGCCTGATTCTGGCACTGCTGCTGCTGACCGGCTGCACCATGGCGCCCAAGGCTAAGACCATCATGCTGGTGGAGGCGGAGGAGGAGAACGAACCCGCCGTGGAGACGAGCCATGAAATGAAACGCACCGTGCAGGTGCCGCTGGACAAGATCGACCCCAACGGGCTGCACCCCGACCTGAAACGCGCCGTCAAGTCCTTCTCAGACAATGAACGTCTGTTTGTGATGTCTGTGCGCCTCAACAGCCTCTCCACCGACCAGCTCCCCGAGGGCTCCGTGGAGCAGCAGACCGAGCGCGTGCTGACGCAGTTCGGAACGCTGAACTATCAATATGGCTTCTTCGACCCGGTGCTGGCGCTCTCCGATGTTTCGGCAGAGTGCTTTGACGTGTCCTCCGACGGAAAATATGTGGCCTGCATCGCGGGCAACACGCTCTATGTCTACCGCTTGAGCGACGGGGCTCTGGTGCAGTCCCAGTCCCGCGACCTGCTCCTGGGGCGTGTGACCTTCGGCAAGGATAGCGCCGTGCTCTACTTTGGCACCGGCGGCGAAAGCAAGCGCTTGGAGGCGCTCAATGTGGAGGACGGTTCCCTGCGCACCGTTGTGGAGGGCAAGTCCTACCGTGAGCTCGTCACGGACAACAGTACTCACCTGCTTACCGTGGTGTCCCAGGGCACGGAGGAAATCTCCCTGCTCAAAAATGGCACGATATATGAAGGTCTGCTCTCAGGCAGCCGCAGCGGCGGTGCGGAGCTGCTGCCGGACGGTATGGCGCTGCTGCAATACGGCAGTGACCTATTCTGTATTTCCGACATGGGCGCGGTGCTGCTGATGCCATCCTGCTCCGCGTTCGCTGTTTCTCCCGATGGCGGCACCATCGCCTACGCGCTGAACAACGCGGATGGCACCGTGGATGTGTGCATCGCCGCATGGCAGGACGGCACCGTCAACGATTCCGTTGTCGCCTACAAAAACGTGGGGCTGAACGTTTCCACTCTGCTGATGCCCGAGGACGGTTCCCGCATCTATGTACAGGGCACGGACAAGAACGGCGCGGCCTCTGCGCTGGTGATTGAATTTCAATAGGAGGAAATAAAGATGAAGAAGCTTTTTAACAGTGATCGGTTTTTCCTGGCTGTCACCATTATCGGTGCAGCAGATTTCGCCTTGGCCACGCTGATCGGGATTCTGTCTTATCCCGGCTATCTGTCTGTGGGTCTCATGGTGGGCATGGTCGTCCTTGGTCTGTGTCTCATTTTCCTGCATACCTCTTATCGCAAGCATTCCAAGAATGTGATGAAAGGCCTGCTTGGGGCACTTCTCATGGCGGGGCTCATCTTTGCCATTGAGTGCGTGGATGCGGATGCGCTGATTTTGCCTGTGGATAAGGCCTGTGCACCGCTCAACATCATTTTGACGGTGTGCCTCTTTATCAACCACTTCATCATCAATTCCGACCACCATTCTTCCCCCACCATGGTCAGGCTGAATCAGATTCTGTGCCTCCTGCTGGCCTTGGTGTGGATCGTGTGGAACGTGGTATGGGCGTGCGTCTTGCCGGATTTCTCGGTTGTCATTGCCACCTTCGCAATCGCCGTCGGCAAGGTTTGTATATATGCCGCCATCGTCTGCGTCGAATCCCGCCTCGATGCCTACCGCATCGAGCGGGAAGCGAAGGGTTACAAGGCGTAAATTCTGCATAGATAAAGGAGAAACAACATGAGAAAGCTTTTCACAAATGACAAATTCTTCCTGGGCGCGGTGCTCATTGCGGTCTTCGGCACGCTGTTCTTCGCGGTGGTGAACTGGGTCTACTTCCCCGAGTTGCGCTCGGGGCTCGTCATGGACGTGCTCTCTGCACTGTGCGTTTTGTTCTTATACACGTCCTATCGCAAGCACAGCAAGAACGTGATGAAGTGCATCATCGGCGCGCTGCTCATGCTGGTGTTGGTGCATCCGATCAGTATGCTGGCGTCGGGGAACGCGAACGGGGCGCTGGCCTTTGTGAAGGTTTTCAGCGTGCTGTTTGCAGCGGAATTGTTCATTAACCATCTCATCATCAACTCCGACCACCATTCCAATCCAGCAAACGTGCGGTTCAATCAGAGCCTCTGCATAGCCCTGGCGCTGTGTTATTTCGCCTGCATCGCCCTGACATGGAAGTACAACGAAACCGCTCTGTGCAAGTGTGCGGACGTGGTCGGCTCGGTGGCTTATGCCTGTGTGATCGCCTCCGTGGTGTGCGTGGAATCGAGACTGGATGCGTACCGTATCGCCCGTGAGGAAAAGGGCTATAAGGTATAATTCGGTATAATATGTCCGTGGAACCGTAGGGGCGGGGTCTCCCCGCCCTGTGTCATTTTTGGAGGGTTTTGAACATGAATTTCTTTGTGGAGGGTTTGCAGGGTTCGGGAAAAACGACACTGTTGAACTTGTTAAAAGATAAGCATTTGGAGCTGCGCGCCTATCCCGAGGGCGACTATTGCCCGGTGGAGCTGGCGTGGTGCGCATATATGAACAAGGCGCAGTACGAAAGCGCGTGCAGCGGCTTCCCGGAGCTGAATGGGGAGATTGAAAGGAACACCTTTATCGAGAATGAGCACTATATCGTGACCTATACAAAGATTTGTGCAGAGGAACGATTCTACAAGGCCTTTGAGCAATACGAGGTCTACAACGGGCGCATCCCGCAGCAGACATTTGATGAGATTGTCCTGAACCGCTTTGCGAATTGGTGCGGGGAGTATGACCTCTTCGAGTGTGCGCTGCTGCAGAACACGGTGGAGGACAAGATGCTCTTTGCCGACCTTCCCGATGATGAAATCATAGGCTTCTACCGCCGGGTGAAGGAAGCACTCGGGGGAAAGGACTACCACATTTTCTACCTGCAAACGGAGGACATCAGAGGCAATATGGAAAACGCAAGGCGCGAGCGGGTGGATGAGCAGGGCAGGGAAGCGTGGTTCACTATTATGGAAGACTACCTGGCCAACAGTCCCCGGGGCAGGCGGGAGGGCTTGCGCGGCATGGACGGCTGGGTCGATCACCTGACCCGCAGACAGGCGCTGGAGCTGCGCATCCTTCGGGAGATTTTCCCCGAACAATCGGTCATTCTACCGTCTAAACAATACGACAAAAGGTTCATTTAGGTATAGAAAAAGACCTGCGGAGGCAATGCTGTGCCGCAGGTCTTTTATGTTGTCTTTATCCTAATTCTGGTCGGATTGCATCTTCGTAACCAGGTCGATGTCGCGGATCTGTCCGTCATGGGTGGGCGGCTGGATGCTGCCGCCGATCCACACGGCTTGGGGCGGGCGTGGGCTTCCTTCGGTGGTCGCAGGCTTGAACCAGATACCGCCGGTAGGCTGTTCAAGCTCATTTTCGTTGAGCTTCTTCTGCTCATCAGGGTTTATATTGCTCATAAAATTCTCCTAAATTTTAAGTGTATCTGTTGGGGTCGGGAATGTCCGGCTGCACGGGATCGGCAGGGCCGCCGCCGGTGGGAATCTTCAATTCCTCATCGGTCAGAGTTTTCTTTTCGCTATCATTGATAATCTTCTTTTCACTCATGGTGTTTCACTCCTTTTTGTTATTGTACGCGTTTGTCAGGGTCAACGATTGGGGGCTGCACGGGATCCGCGGGGCCGCCGCCGGTGGGCTTTTTCAGTTCTTCTTCGGTCAGAATTTTCTTTTCGCTCATGCTCTTTACTCCTTTATGATTCGTTTATTGGAATTATAGCTGACTTACGTTTTGACTCTGGTAGCCATGCTCAGGATGATGCCATCGGTATCCTCGTGGACATTGGGCGTGAAGGTCGGCGCAGGGTTGAAGGTCGGCGCGGGTTTGAAGGTCGGCGCAGGATTCATGGTCGGCGCAGGCGGCGTAACGGTCGTCTGTACGGGTGCGGGGGCGGCTTCCGGACAGCGGATACGCGGAGTGTTGGGGGGCGGGTTGCCCTCACCGCCGGTAGGAACCTTCAATTCGTCATCAGTCAGAGTTTTGCTTTGGCTCATGGTTCTTCTCCTTTATGCTTACATAATGGAATACATCCGGGCTATTTCCTTGCGGTGCTCACAGTCGGAACGTAGACTCCCTCGCGTGGCGGGACTGTGACAGTGATCTTGGGAGCCCCGATTTCATCATCATCATCGTATTCCGGGGGACTGTAATGTGCGCCGCCGGTGGGCTGGGTCAGCTCCTTTTCAGTCAGCTTCTTCTGTTCGTCTTCGGTTAGCAGCTTCTTTTCGCTCATGTTATTTTCTCCTTTTGTTCGGTTATTTGTCGCCCTTATCACCCGTGTCGGGGTCGAAATAGAAATTGTCGTTGCCCTGAATGTCCTTGAGAATGGCTGTGTTTTGCGCGGGAACAAAGGGAGCCGGAACGAGGTTGGCGCCCCGCGGGGCGGTCATGATCTGGGGACCCGCCTTGCCGCCGACATTGACGGGCTTAAATAGGACGGTATCGCCGGAGTTGATCGTGATGTCATTTCCCGATTTGGGAATGAACGCGCCACCGGTAGGGTTTTCCAATTCTTCTTCGTTCAGCTTTTTCTGTTCGTTTTCAGAAATGTTGTTCTTCTCGCTCATGCTGTTCTCCTTATCTGGTACACGGTTCGTTTCCGGGATTGAAGTTGCCGACTTACTTGCAACCCAAGCCTTCCCTGTCGCGGCTGTCAACGGTTTATTTTCCCGCCGCTGCGCCACTTTGGAACCAGCCGCCTTTTTCATTATCGTTTTTGTCCTCGGTGTAGGTCATGCCGTTACCGCCGTCTCCGCCGGTGGGCTGGGTCAGCTCCTGTTCAGAAAGAATCTTTTTGTCTTCCTCGGTCAGAATTTTCTTTTCGCTCATGTTGTGCCTCCTCAACAGCAAGCAGTCGTTTCACATCTGTTTATACGAATAAGTGGCGAAAATGGCCACTGCCGTTCTTCGTGAAATGCCTGTGAAGAAGGGAAAGTGTGCTGCCGATTGCAGTTGTCTCTGTCCCTGCTTCCTGTCCAAATGATAACATAGAATGAATCAGGAAACAAGAGAAAATGATTGAATGAAGACGAATGTGACGGATGAAAAGAAAAGACGCTGGGGGAGGGGAGCCCGCAAACCTCCCTTTTCGGCACGTCGGGGGAACCCGCGCCGCCGCAGCTGTAAAGCTGCACCCCCTTATTTGGCATAGTCGCGGCCTTCCGTGAAGTCGCGGCAGAAGCGCACCTCGCCGATTGTTCCGTTGAGGAAGTTGACGGGAACAATGCGTTTGGTATTCAAAACATGGTGCTAATACACCTCCTTTCTGCGACCTCTGAAATCAGTTTTTCGGATATTTTGTTCGCTTCTGACCCTTGGCTTTTAAGAATTGTTGTACGGAAAAGGATAAAAAGTGCGGAAAAAAGAACAAAAACAGGTTGATTTCCGACAGGAAACGCCGTATAATAAGAATGTAACAAATATTGCGGTTCGCCCGCAAAAAACAGGAGGTTTTCCCCATGAAAAAGCTCTTTACAAGTGACAGGTTCTTCCTCGCTATGACCCTTTGTGCTGTCATTGGCGAGGCAATCGCCGCGATCATCGACATGTTCAGTATGCCGGACTTTTTAGTAGCTGACATTCAGTTACTTTTCCGCGTCGCACTCGTTGTTATGCTGTATCGTTCGTATTACAGGCACAACAAGAACGTGATGAAGGGAATGATGGGCTGTCTGCTCACCGCGCAGGTTCTCACGGGCTTCTCTCTTGCGGCATCCTCTTCTTTGTTTACGGGGGAAAAATTCCTGTGTTACCTGTACCTGCTTTTCTCCCTCTCGATGTTCGTCAACCACTTCATCATCAATTCCGACCACCATTCTTCTCCCACCGCTGTCCGCATCAACGAAATCTGCGCCATCTTGCTGGTGCTGGTCGGTATATGCTTCACCATCGGCATGATCGTGTATAACAACAGCGCACTGAATGTACTTTGTAGCGTCGTTGATGCCATCGGCTTTGCGGGCATGGCCTCCGTGGTCGTCTGTGTGGAATCCCGACTGGACGCCTACCGCATTGAGCGCGAGGCGAACGGGTACAAGGCTGAATAAAGATAAAGGAGAAAAACCCCATGAAAAAGTTATTTACCAGTGACAAGTTCTTCGGCATTGCCGCGATTCTCGGATGCATCGGTCTTATCGCGGGTGGAATCCTCGGCTTCATCATCTACCCTGAATACCTTACCTTGAGCGTCCAGTGCATCGTGATGGGGCTTGCAGTGTATTTCATGGCTTCCTCCTATCGGAAGCACAGCAAAAACGTGATGAAGGGTTTGCTCGGCGCACTGCTGATGGCCGCACTGTTGAGCGCAATCGAATGTTTTGGTAGTGCTGCTTCCCTTGTGGACAAGGTGTGCGCGCCCATCGTCCTTGTGGCGGTGTTAGGACTGTTCGTCTCTCACTTCTACATCAATTCCGACCATCACTCCAAGCCTGGTATGATTCGCCTGAACCAAGTTCTGTGGTTGGTTCTGGCTGTCGTGTGGGCACTTAATGTCATTGCCTGGGCTTGCGTTTCCGGCGGTGCCCTTTCCATCCTCATGTCCGTTGTCGTTGCGCTCGGGCGCATCTTCATGGGCGCTTCCGTGGTCTGCGTGGAATCCCGGCTGGACGCCTACCGCATCGAGCGCGAGGCGAACGGGTACAAGGCTGAATAAAATAAAGGAGAGAAACAAAGTGAAAAAGCTATTCACGAACGACAAGTTCTTCCTCGCCATGACCGTCCTTGGTGTCCTCGGGTTAATTGTTGCGGACATCCTTCTCAGCATCAATTATCCCGGTTCCATGACTTCCATCATAACGCGCTTTATCGCTGCGTTGTGCCTAATTTTCCTGCGTTCGTCCTACGTCAAGCACTCTAAGAACGTGATGAAAGGTCTCATGGGCGCCCTGCTGATGGCCGGGCTGCTCCATTCCCTGTCGCTTACCGGCTCCATCTTCCTGACCATCGACAAAGTGTTCGTGCCGATTATTATTCTGCTGTCCGCTGTGCTGTTCATTTCCCACTTCATCATTAACTCCGACCATCACTCCAAGCCCGGCTACATCCGGCTAAATCAGGTGCTCTGTGCGCTGTTGGCTGTGGCCTTCTTGGTCTGGAATATCGGCTGGGCTTGCGTTTCCGAGAATGCGGTGGACGCGCTTGCCTCTATCGCCCTTGCTCTGGGCAGAATCGGGATGTATGCCGCTGTGGTCTGTGTGGAATCCCGCCTCGACGCCTACCGCATCGAGCGCGAGGCGAACGGCTACAAGGCTGAATAAAATAAAGGAGAGAAACCCCATGAAAAAGTTATTTACCAGTGACAAGTTCTTCCTTGCCATGACCCTTTGCGGCTCCGTTGGCCTTGTGGCCTATCTGGTCGTTGCTGGCTGCCTGTTGGGTTTTGGCTATGTCATGACCCGTCTTCCTCTCTTCATCGAGGCGCTTTGCGTCGTCTTCCTGTATTCTTCGTACAAGAAGCACTCTAAGAACGTGATGAAAGGCCTCATGGGTGCGCTGCTCATGACGATGCTCCTTGCGGCAATCAACTGCTTCTCCGCCCTGTATTCTCCGGCAGAATATGTTTTTGCCTCCATTTATCTGGGCGTGACTGCGATTCTGTTCGTCAGCCACTACATCATCAATTCCGACCATCACTCTAAGCCCGGCTACATCAAGCTCAACCAGGCTCTGTGCATTGTTTATGCGCTGAACATCTTGGCTTGGGACAGCGTTGGACTGTTTACAAGTGGGAATCTGTTGATGATTATCGGCTGCCTGATCAACATCGTGTCTTGCGTTGGTGTGATGGCTTCTGTCGTCTGCGTGGAATCCCGGCTGGACGCCTACCGCCTTGAACGCGAGGCAGCCGGTTGGACGGAGGAGAAGGGGTACCCCGAAAATTACGTTCACGAATACAAAAAGAAATAGTCGGAACAGGAACGGGGAGGGGAGACCCCTCCCCTACAACACCCCCGGCAGTCTGCGTTTATTGGGGCGGGGTCTGCCGAAAAAATAAAATGAATACTGAAGAATGAATATTGAATAATGAATAATAAAAGGAGCACTTGTTCCTATTATTCATTATTCAATTTTCAGTATTCTTTCTTCATTAAATACAAAAATTCCCCGGGAGGAACATCCTCTCGGGGATTGGTTTGTGTATGGGGGACAGGGAACGCTCCTTTGGATGGGTGCGGGAGGGTCGCAACCCTCCCGCCTTATGGAGGGAGCGAAGCGACTGGAGGACGATTTTTCGAGAGGAACACCCCAGTGGGGTGTTACGCGAAGAAGAAATCGCCCGGAACACCGGAACTTCCCGAAGGGGAGTTTCGGTGCGGAATTACATGGTATAATTGTCGAAGTAGCCCTGCACCAGCACGACGGGGGTGCCCTTGTCGCCGGAGCCGGAGGTCAAATCGCACAGGGAGCCGATCAGGTCGGTGAGCTGGCGGGGCGTGGTGCCCTCGGAGACCATGCTGCCCTTCAAAGAGGAGCCGTCCTTGGCGGTGATACGGGCGGAGATGGCGTCCTTTAATTCCTTGCCGGAGAGACCGGCGAAGTCGTTGTCCGCAAGATATTTGAGCTTTAATTCGTTGGGGGTGCCGTAGAGGCCGTCGGTGTGCGCGGGGGAGACCACCGGGTCAGCCAGTTCCCAGATTTTACCCTGGGGATCCTTGAATGCGCCGTCGCCGTAGACCATGACTTCAACGTGTTTGCCCGTGGCGGCGAGAATCTTATCCTGAATGTCGGAAACCAGACCGTCGCAGGCGCGGGGGAAGAGCTTAACCTTATCCTCGGTGGCCTTGTTGGAGCCAAGGAGGCCGTAAGCTTCGTTGCAGCCGGAGCCGTTTACGGGTGCGGTCATGATGTCTTCGAGATTGAGCACTTTCTTTGCGCCCGCCTTGGTGAGCAGCCGCTTGGTGCGCTTGCGCGTGTGAATGTCGCAGGTCAAAACGGTGTCGGTATAGGAGAGAATCGCGGTGGGGTTGTTGGCGAAGATGACCTCGACCTCAGCGCCGCATTCGCGGATTAAATCGGAGTAATAGGCCACATAGTCCACGCCGGTGAACTCGTGCTTGTTTTCGCCGAAGAGCTCGCGGTACTTTTCCAGAGAGAGCACGTCGCGGTAGGGGTCGATGTCGTTCTCGTCCAGCTGGTCGAGGGTCACAAGGCCGTTGCCCACCTCATCGGAGGGGTAGGAGAGCATGAGCACGACCTTTTTGCAGCCCATGGCGATGCCGCGCAGGCAGATGGCGAAACGGTTGCGGGAGAGAATGGGGAACATGACACCGACGGTGCCGCCGCCGAGCTTTTCCTTCACATCGGCTGCGATGTCGGAAACGGTGCAGTAGTTGCCCTGGGCGCGTGCCACGATGGATTCGGTGATGGCGATGACGTCGCGGTCATGCAGGTCAAAGCCCTCAAACTTGGCAGCTTCCAGTACGGAATCGGTGACGATAACGGACAGGTCATCGCCCTGACGGATGATGGGGCAGCGGATTCCGCGGGAAACCGTGCCGACTCTTCTTTCGGTATTTTCCATAGTCTCACCCTTTTCTCAAAATAGCGCCTTTCACGGGGAAGTTCGTTCTTACCCCGTCAAAACACAAAGGATATTATACAATACGATAGGCGCGCATGGGAAGAGATTTTTTGCACGATTTTGTGTTGATTGAGAAAAAAGAATGTAAAGAGGGGCGGGGGTGGGGATGCAGTCCTCATGCGGCTCCCGCGAGGGGAGCCGCATGAGGACTGCCGGGTTCCTCGACGGAACCCGGGGACTCCCTCAGTCAGCCTCGATGGCTGACAGCTCCCTCGCACGCGAAGGAGCCGGGGGGCAGCACCGGCGGCTTTCCCGCAATAGAGGAATCGGGGAGAATAAATGGGGAGAAAAATCAAAAATGCAGTGGCCTTTTTGATTGAAGAATCGTTTGATGAAGAGAAACAAGGCAACGGCGTGTGGCGGATGCGACACGGCCAGACAAAATCAGATAAAAAAGATTAAAGGAGTGCAACAAAAACCATAGCAGACAAGTACGAACTCAACAATGAAGAGCTTTCTCAGATTTCCGGCGGTTTCGATTTTCCCGATGACGAGGGGAAAGAATACAAAAGGCGAACTTCTTCGGAACGGTGCTCTGGTTGAGACGGTGAAAAGTGACATGGGCTTCGCTGATAAACAGATGGCGATCAAAGACATCGAGGAAAAGCTTGACAACGCGCTGGGCTCCATTTCCATTCATGTCACGTCGAGATACAGAATCACCTACAAAAAGAAAGACGGAGGAACCGCCTACACGGATTACGAGGATTATAAGCAGAGCGGCTATTGATGCTCCTTAACTGTTCACAGTATGTTAAAACCCGCCTTCAAACCTTGACAGAATCTGACATAATCGCTATACTATCGCGTGGATTAAAGCCTTTAAGTGCGGTTCAGTGAGATCGTCAAGGTGCAAAAGGGAAATATGTGTGTATTTGCGCCCTGTCGGTCTGACCGCCGACAGGGTTTTTGTTTGGGAAAATGAAATAGACAAGGGGAGGAAAATCGTTATGAAATTAGCCTTCAACGTCGAAGACAAGCCGAAGCTGCCGCAGCTCATCGCCTTTGCCTTCCAGCAGATGCTCGCCATCATGGCGGCCACCATCGCCGTGCCTATGATCATCGGCAACGGCCTGACCCCTGCCGCGGCCATGTTCGGCGCGGGCGTCGGCACGCTCACCTACCAGCTCTTCACCCGCTTCAAGAGCCCCGTGTTCCTGGGTTCTTCCTTCGCCTTCTTAGGCTCCATGTTCGCCGCCTTCGCCGGTGCATCTTCCATGTACTTAGGCTGGGCCGGCCTCATCCTCGGCGCCATCTTCGCCGGTCTTGTGTACGTCGTCATCGCGCTGATTATCAAGGGCGTCGGCGTGAACTGGATCCAGAAGCTCATGCCCGCCGTCGTCATCGGCCCCACCGTGGCCATCATTGGCCTCTCTCTGGCCGGCAACGCCGTGGGCGACCTCATGACCGCCGACGCGGGCGGCTCCGTCTATGTGGCCATCATCTGCGGCCTTGTCACCCTCTTCGTGACCATGCTCTGCTCTACCTACGGCAAGCGTATGGTCAAGCTCATTCCCTTCATCATGGGCATCCTGGCGGGCTACGCTGTGGCCTCCGTCTTCACCGTCATCGGCCTTGTCTCCGGTAACGATGCCTTGAAGGTCATTGACTTCTCCGTCTTTGCCTCCTATATGCTGCCCGACGGCATGGTTTCCCTGCGCACCTTCTTCTCCCTGCCTGACCTCACCTTCGTGGGCGCATTCAAGGGTCTGGCGGAGCTGGACGGCACCTACATCGCCACCGTCTTCGTGGCCTATGTGCCCGTCGCCTTCGTGGTCTTCGCCGAGCACATCGCCGACCACAAGAACCTGTCCTCCATCATCGAGCGCGACCTGCTCTCCGACCCCGGTCTGGACAAGACCCTGCTGGGTGACGGCGTTGGCTCCATGGTCGGCGCGTTCTTCGGCGGCTGCCCCAACACCACCTATGGCGAATCCATCGGCTGCGTGGCCATCACCGGCAACGCCTCCGTGTCCTCCATCACCACCGCGGCCTTCGGCTGCATCATCTTCTCCTTCATCACACCCCTTGTCGCCTTCGTGGATTCCATCCCCGCCTGCGTCATGGGCGGCGTGTGCATCGCGCTGTACGGCTTCATCGCCGTCTCCGGCTTGAAGATGCTCCAGCAGGTTGACCTTGGTCAGAACCGCAACCTCTTCACTGCCTCCGTGATTCTCATCGCCGGTATCGGCGGCTTGACCATCTCCTTCGGCGCTGTCACCCTGACCGCCGTTGCCTGCGCCATCATCCTTGGTATTCTCACAAACTGGATACTGTCCAAGGAAGGCAAATAATTCTTCTGATAACCGCATAAAGCCTGCGCCGTCATCTCGCTCGGATGGCGGCGTTTTTTGTGAAAATTTGTTGCAATAAATCATCATGTATGTTATGATATGGGGTAGAATTTGAAAGGAGATATTCCTATGAAGAAGCTGTTCACCAGTGATAAGTTCTTCCTTGTATCAATCATCATCGCTGTGCTCGGCACAGTGTTTCACAACAGCGTAATGCTTATTATCCTGTACCCCGTGCCCCTGATCTACACCTTCGTGAAACTGATCTGTATTTTAAGTGCGGTGTTCCTGTATTCCTCCTATAAAAAGCACTCCAAGAACGTGATGAAGGGATTGATGGGCGCATTGCTCATGGCGCAGCTCCTTGAGGCTATCGGTTTTGTGCAGGGTAATGAAACCCCGGTGGACACGGTGTTTTCGTGGATCAGTATCATTCTCTCTGCCGTGCTGTTCATCAATCATTTCATCATCAACTCTGATCACCATTCTTCTCCCGCCATGATCAAGCTGAATCAGGTCATCTGCGTGCTGCTGGCGATTGCCTTCTTTGTCTGGGATATGACCTGGGCGTTCGCGTATGGGAGCGCATTGGTCGCCGTTGCTTCCGTCGCCCTCGCGTTGGGAGAATTCGGACGGTATGCCGCCGTCGTCTGCGTGGAATCCCGCCTGGACGCTTACCGCATCGCTCGCGAGGCGAACG
>DCHO01000010.1:2188-103427 GCA_002315655.1 Christensenella sp. UBA1750 | reverse complement strand
CTCCGGCACACAGCCGACCACATTGTTTCCGTAGGAGGTCAGCAGAACATCGTCAGAGGAAAAATACCGCTTCTGCCCGCGCCTTTCCCGAATCGGGACAAGCACCGGCACGGTCATGTCAAAATCCTCTATATGGCAGCCAATATCCAAAGCGGACTGCGCCTTTGCAACCCGAACAAAATCCGAAAGAGAAATCATGCCGTTCACCTCTGTGTGCTTGTTGCTTAACATCATAGCACAGAAATGAAAACCGAACAAGCCGAAATTTTGCTTTACAAAAGTGTTATGGGTATGTCATAATAGACCCATCAAACGAATGGGAGAAACAACATGAGAAAAGCATGGTTCGGAAGTATCAGCGCGGGCATCCTGATTTCCATTGGCGGCAGTGTCTTTTTGGCCTGTGAAAATCGCGTGGTGGGCGCACTTTTGTTTGCCACGGCGCTGCTGTGCATCTGCTATAAGGGCTATTATCTGTTCACCGGCAAAGTCGGCTACATGGTGGAGAGCCACAAAAAGACCGATTGGCAAAATCTTATCATCGGGCTGGTCGGCAACCTCATCACAACTTTTGTGTTGGGGTTGATTATCCGCTACGCCCTGCCGAACTTGGGTGAGACGGCAAACACTATCTGTGCGGCCAAGCTCAACCAGACCTTTTTACAGACCCTCGTCCGCTCCACCTTCTGCGGCTTCCTTATGTATTTAGCGGTCAGCATTTTCCGCGACCACAAAACTCCGCTGGCGATTCTTTACGGCATCCCGGTGTTCATCCTCTCCGGCTTTGAGCACTCCATCGCCGATATGTTCTACTTCGGCGCATCGGGAATCTTCGATGTAAAGGCTGTCCTGTTCTTTGTGGCGGTCATTCTCGGAAACTCTCTGGGAGGCATTCTGCTTCCTGTTTTACAGAACTTAGCGGACGGCAAAAAGGAATAAACAATGCAAAACCGTGCTGAAAATGCGCGGTTTTTCTGCGTATTGACAAGAAATATTCAGGAGAATATACTAAGGATAGTTTCAACTAACCGTGAGGGAGGATTGCGCATGAAAAGAGAAAAGTTCCATGTGACGGGCATGACCTGCTCGGCCTGTTCCTCCCATGTGGAAAAGGCGGTGCGCAAGCTCCCCGGCGTCTATGATTGTCAGGTGAGCCTCATCACAAATTCCATGTTCGTGAGCTTTGAGGAAGAAAAAACCTCGGTGCCCGCAATCTGCAATGCCGTCGAAAAGGCGGGCTATGGCGCATCCTCCGCAAACGCGGAGGAAAAGGAAGAAAAGCCACAGGACAGTGACCTTAAAAAACGTATGAAAAGCCTGATATGGGCGTTTTCCTTCCTGATTGTCCTTATGTATGTCTCCATGGGACATATGATCGGCCTGCCGCTGCCGGGCTTCCTCTGCGGCACGGAAAACGCAGTGTCCTGCGCCCTGACCCAGTTGCTGCTGACGATTCCCGTTCTGTTTATCTATCGCAGAACCTTCTTGGTCGGCTACAAAACCCTGTTTTCCGGCGCACCGACCATGGATTCTCTCGTGGCGCTCTCTGCCAGCGGCTCCATGCTTTATGGCTTCTTTGCGCTCTATCGCATGAGCTGGGGACTGGGACACGGGGATATGTCGCTTGCGGAGCACTATTCCATGGAGCTTTATTTTGAATCCGCCGCCATGATCCTGACGCTGATTGCCTTGGGCAAAACATTGGAGGCAAAAGCTAAGGACAAAACCGGCGATGCGATCCGCAAGCTTTTGCAGCTTGCCCCGAAGGTCTGCGCCGTGAAGTGCGGGGAAGAAGAAATCATCCTGAATGTTTCCGATGTGCGGGAAGGGGATGTTATCGTCATCCGCGCCGGGGAGCGCATCCCGGTGGACGGGGTGATTGTGTCCGGCAACGCGACGCTGGATGAATCCGCCGTCACGGGCGAAAGTATGCCGGTTGAAAAAACAACGGGAGACCATGTGATTTCGGGAACGGTCAATACCTCCGGGTATTTTGAATTTACCGCCACGCAGGTGGGCGAAAACACGACCCTCAATCAGATCGTGCGCATCGTGGAGGAGACCGGCGCTTCAAAAGCGCCCATTGCCCGCCTCGCGGACAAGGTTGCCGCAGTGTTCGTCCCCGTGGTCATGGGCATAGCGCTTGTTTCTTTTGTTGTTTGGATGCTTGCGGGGAGGGGTTTCGAGTTCGCCTTTTCCATGGGGATTTCGGTGCTGGTTATTTCCTGCCCATGCGCGCTTGGATTGGCGACCCCGGTTGCCATGATGGTGGGCACGGGCGTTGGCGCGAAATATGGGATTCTGGTTTCCTCTGCAAGAGCATTGGAAAACGCCCGCAAAGTGACCACCGTTGTGCTGGACAAGACGGGCACCATCACCTACGGAAAGCCCGCCGTCACGGAAATCATTCCCGCTGAAAGCGTGACGGAGCGAACCCTCCTGCGCCTTGCGGCCTCTGCGGAAATGCCCTCCGAGCACCCCTTGGGCAAGACGATTGTGGAATATGCCCGGGATAAGGGCGTCACCCTGACCGAGCCTGACGATTTTACCTCCGTCGTGGGCAGCGGCATTACGGCAAAGATAGGAAATGACACGCTGCTCATCGGAAACAGGGACTTCATTCTCGAGAATGGAATTCCGACCGACGAATTTGAACCAAAAGCAGAGAATTTGGCGGAACAGGGAAACACGCCCTTATATATAGGAAGAAACGGCGAACTGATAGGACTTATCGCCCTTGCGGATCAGGTGAAGGCATCCAGCGTGGAGGCCATTGAAACTCTGCACCGTATGGGGAAAAAGGTCGTTATGATGACGGGCGACAATGAACGAACCGCAAAGGCCATAGGGAAAAAGGTTGGCGTTGACCAAGTGATCGCCCAGCTGACGCCGGGGCAGAAGGCGCGGCAAATCAAGGTGCTGCAATTCGACAAAGGGGAGAAGGTCGCCATGGTGGGCGACGGCATCAACGATTCCCCCGCGCTCATCCAGGCGGATGTGGGTCTTTCGGTGGCCACCGGCTCGGACATTGCCATGGAAGCCTCCGATATTGTGCTGATGAAGTCCGATCTGAATGATGTGGTGAGAGCCATAAAGCTCTCCAAAGCGACCATTCGCAATGTGAAGGAAAACCTGTTCTGGGCATTCGGGTACAATACGCTTGCGATCCCCATTGCCGCGGGGGTGTTCTATCCGCTGCTTCAATGGAAGTTAAGTCCCATGCTGGGCGCGGCGGCCATGAGCCTGTCCTCCGTGTGCGTGGTGACAAACGCCCTGCGATTAAGACGATTGAAGCTCGGCAACGAAGAGAATATACGGCAAATCCCCGTTGGGGAAATGAAAGGAGAAAACAAAATGACAAAGACCCTGATTGTGGAAGGTATGATGTGTGAACACTGTGTTGCGCGTGTGAAGAAGGCGCTGGAGGGCGTACAAGGCGTACAAGCCATGGTTGACCTTGAAAACAAGACCGCTGTATGCACGCTTTGTGCGGACATTCCCGACAAGACGCTCGTATCAGCCGTGGAGGATGCGGGCTACGATGTGACTGAAATAAAGTAAAATCCTGCTCAATCAAGCCGACTTTCTGTTCTGTTTTGAAAGAAAGCCGGCTTTTTCTATTCGATTTGTCGTATTTAAGATATGTTTCAGTTATGTTATTGACTTATTTCCAGATTGTATATATAATTATGACAGCATAGTGTCCGTGTCTATACACATAGACCGAAAGCGGAGGAGACAGGCGGATGACAGACAAGGAATTTCGGCGGTTGAGCAAGCGGGATCTCATCGAGATCATCTATGAGCTCAAATTGCGGGAAAAGGAACTGGAAGAACAGCTGGAAAAGGCAAAGCAGATGTCCGCAAAGCGTGTTACCCCAACTGTTCCCGGCTCCATTGCCGGAGAAGCGGTGCGGGTCGGCGGCATTCTGGAAGCCGCGCAGAAAACGGCTGATGAATACATTGCCCGCATTAAGGCTGCCGACGCTGCCACCGAAAGACGATGCAAGGCCATGATCGAGCAGACCGAGCGCGAATGCCGCAAAAAGGTGGAGGACACCGACAAGATCATCGCCCAGACCTGGCAGGACTTCTATCACAGAGCCAACGAAGCCATGGGAGAGCATGAGAACTAACCTTCCTTTCCAAAGAGGATCAGATGCGAAACAGAAACATTGATATACCCGATATGGAGCAGTTAGAGCGGTATCTGGGTGTGGAAACGAAGCCTAAGAAACCCGAAAAGGTCTCAAAGGCTGCCGTGGAAGCGGAAAGAGAGCGCTACGAAAAGAGCAAGCGCGGGCGCAGAACCTTCATCGGCACAGTTTCCGTACTTGTGGTTATTGCCGCCATCGCCGTGCTCATTTCCATGCTCTGGATGCCGGTGCTGCGCATTTACGGCACCTCCATGAGCCCCACGCTTTCCGAAGGGGAGATCGTCGTTGCGGTCAAAGGCCTCTCCCTGAACACAGGCGACATTGCTGCCTGTTATTCCGGCAACAAGCTGCTGGTCAAGCGCGTGATCGCAAAGCCCGGTCAATATGTTTCCATAGACGATAACGGCAATATCTTCGTGGACGGGCAGCTTTTAGAGGAAGATTACCTGACCGAGAAAGCCCTTGGCGAATGTGACCTCGAATTTCCTTATCAGGTACCCGATGGCAAATGGTTTGTTGTGGGCGATCACCGAGAATCGTCCATTGATTCCCGTTCCTCTGCGGTGGGCTGCATCGCAAAGGACGATCTGGTCGGCATGGTCATTTTGAGAGTTTGGCCGCTGCAGCAGATCAAAATATTCAAGTGAAGTACTTTTTCCACACGCAGGAGGATCACGATATGGCAAGTTCCACACAGGATCTCGAACGGCGCATCAGAAAAGCCAACAGAAAAGCGAAACATTGGCGCAGACTTGTGTTTGTGCTGGGCGTTGCCGTGGTACTGACCACGGTGGCTTTGCTGGTTCTGCCCGGCTTGGCGAAGGATCAGGAGCCTACCTGCGGGATCACCGAGCACACCCACACCGAGGAATGCTATACCAATGAGCAGACCCTCATCTGCCCCTTTGAGGAAAACCATGTCCATACTGATGCCTGCTATGAGGAAAAGGAAGTCTATATCTGCGGATTTGATGAGACCGAGGGGCACATCCATACCGAGGACTGCTACGCCGCGGAGCAGGAGCTTGTGTGCGAAATCGAGGAGACTGAAGGCCACACCCACACCGAGGAATGTTACACCGAGGGCGAACTGACCTGCGAAATCCCCGAATGTGAACCGCATCACCACAGCGAAGAATGTTATAAGAAGAAACTCATCTGCGGAAAAGAGGAATGCGAACCGCACACCCACACGGAGGACTGCAAGGAAATTCAGCGCGTTCTCATCTGTAATCAAGTGGAAAACCACGTTCATACCGAAGAATGCTACACCACCGAGAGCAAATTTACCTGCGAGTTGCCTGAGCACACCCACACCGAGGAATGCTTCCTCCCGCACTACGACTTTGAGGAATCCGAGGAAGACTGGAACGCCTCTGTCGCAAACGCGGAGCTTACCGACGACTGGCCGCTGAATGTGGCTGCCGTAGCCAACACCCAGCTGGGCTATCAGGCCGTGGAGACCGGGTTGACAAATGAAGAATCCGGGGAACCGCTCATCTACACCCGCTACGGCGCATTCCTGCGGCAGCCTTACGGGGATTGGAGTGCTGCCTTTGCCGCGTTCTGCGTAAAATACGCAGATGTTCCCGAAACCTCCATGCCGACCTTTGCTGATGCTGCACAATGGCTGAACAAGCTAAATGAAACGGAGCTCTATCACGCAAAGGGAACGGAATATGAGGTGAAGGTCGGCGACCTGGCTTTCTTTGAGGATGGCTTAATGGGTATCGTCACGGAAGTTACCGAGGATGTCTTTGCCGCAATCGAGGGCGGAAACGGCTCAACCGTTGCCCGTTTTGAGTACACCTTTGCCGAGGAAAAACTGCTGGGCTTTGGCGAAATGCCGCAGAATCCCGTCATTCTGGACGCCATCGTCCATACCCTGACCTTTGAGGGCGCGGATTACACCATCACTGTCTCTTACAAGAACGACGCGAAGCTCCCGGAGGATGTGACCCTCACCGCCTCTGAATATCTCCCCGGTACCGAGGATTACGACCGCCTGTATCAGCAGGCGCAGGAAGCGTTGGAAAGCGGCAAGGATGCAGAGGAGCCCGCGGACACCATCGAGACCGCACGCTTCTTCAATATAACTCTGTGGTCAAACGGTGTGGAGGTTGAGCCCGCCGCGCCCGTGACCGTAAAGGTGACGTATTCTGACGCCGTGGAGACCGCCGAAGGCTCTGACCTGACAGTGGTTCACTTCACCGAGGACGGCACTGAACTCATCGAGCCTCAGGTGATTGCCGACGAAGACGGCATTTCCGGCCTCGAATACACCCAGGGCGGCTTCTCCGACACCGGGTTCATCACCACCCTGCCTTCCGTTCCCATGCTGGGGGCAACGCCCGGAGGCACAGCTTCTACCGAACTTGAATTTGCCCGCAAAAAACAGATTGACTATCTCGGCGATAACCCCGGCAACACCTTGGGCGATAAGATGTATCGCCTGTATCTGGACATTTCCGGCTCGGCCAATCAAGGCATCGATCTCCTGCTTGTACTGGATGTGTCCAGCAGTATGGATAGGAACGGCGGAGCAAGTCAGATCAATACTTTCCTGAAAACCTATGTTTCCAATTTCTTAAACAGCAATAGCAATAATAGAATTGCGATCATTTCATTTGCAGGTGCCGGAAGAGGATCGGCTGCATCGGGATATAAAAACCATGCAAAAGTCGAATTGGATTGGTCGAATACCTATACCCATAAAGACTTGACCACAACACAGGGAACGAACTATTCGGCAGGTCTTTTCCTGGCAGATGATATATTTGATTCCGCTTCCATCAGCGGGGACGGAAACAAGCGGGTCATGTTCTTCTTGAGCGATGGCGAGCCGACAAAATCTTTTGATAGCAAAACCGATACCACACAAACCCCGGAAGGAAGCAGCTATGACTATAATTCTGCTAAGGGAGAGACACAAACAGCCATCAATTACTTCCGCACAAACAACACAGATGTAGCAATTTATACGGCTGCTTACGGTACTCTTTCGCAGGACGATATGCTTGACTTGCTGGATGATGGCGATGATAACAACCAATCTTACTTCAGTACGAGTACCTCCGATGACCTGGTTAAGGTTCTGGATATGATGACCCACCCTTTCACGGTCACCATCACGGACGAGCTTTCCAAATATGTGAGCTATGATGCTTCAACTGCCGATTTGAAGATCGTCATGTCAAACGGCACAGACACAAAAACGCTCTGGGAAAATAACGCAGCAAAACAAACCTTCACCTATAAAAGCGGATCAACCACGACAACGCCCAACATCATCAGTAGCGTCACATACACGCCCGCTGCGGCGGGGGCGACCGATACAACGGGAACCATCACGGCGACCTTCAACGAGAATTACACCCTGAAGGACAAATATGTTTACACCATGTCCTACAACGTGAAGCTGACGGATGCGACAAAGACTGAAACCTATAATGCAACAGGCAGTGAAAACTCGGACTATCCGGGAAACAGCACCAGCTCTGAAAAAGCCGGGTTCTACTCCAATAAGCAAGCCTATGTGGGCTACAAATTGCAGGAGACAAAAACCTCTGCACCCAGCTACACCAAATATTACGATCACCCGGTTGTGCAGTTGAAGCCGGACAATTCCACCCAAAGCGACAATTCGATTGTAGTGGAGAAGAAGTTCACCGGGATTACGGCAGATCAGATTCCGACAAATTTCGCCATCACGGTGACTTCAACCACGGATGCGACCAAGACGAAAACCCTGAATTCCTCCGTCACGCACACGACAGACACTTCTACCGCAAACACAATCATCTGGCGCTGGACGATAGAGAATTGGGGCAAAGACACATACACCGTGACGGAGGTCAACACCGACATCACCAACATGACGCTGACTGACACCTATCTCCCGGCAAAAACCACCGGCACAAACAACATCGTGGTCGGCAACAAAACGGTGTCTCTGACTTACACTGATGTGAAATCAAACAGCCCGGTTTCCATTGCAGATGGCACGGTATATGCCTTTGCCGCGACAACCGGCACCTCCATTGTTTCCGAAAAGCCCTTGTCCGCCGGGATGCGCGGGCTGATCGAAGCCACGCTCACCGCGAAGGACGGTACGAACTTCAAGAATTTCAGCTATTATCTTGCACAGGACAAACTGGTCGTTGAATGGGAGAATGTGACTTACAGCAAAACGGCCTCGCCGCACACGCTTACCTTCACAGCGGCGGACTGGATAAAGGTCGCAAAGCTCGAATATACCTACGCAACCGAGCAGGCTTCCCCCGAAATTCAGATTACAAACGCTTATGTTCCCGCTAAGGTCAAGCTCACGGTGGATTGCATCTGCACACAGGACACGACCAAGGAATTCACCTACACCGTGAAATACACGAAGGGCACGGAAAGCAAGACCTTCACAACCTTCAAGCTGAAAAACGGGGAAAACAGCGATGACCTTTCAACGGAGGAACTGCTGATCCCTGTCGGAGCCACCTATACGGTGACGGAGACCGATCACGACGGTTATACCGTGCTGATCAAGTCCGGCACGTTCAGCCAGGAGGGCGACCTGTTCGCGCCGACGGATCCGATTGTCGCAGACACGTCCGTCACCTTCACGAACACGAAGGGCGATCTCCTGCCGGCAACAGGCGGCGTCGGCAAGCTGCTGCTCATGATGCTCGGCGCGGTGTTCCTGATTCCTGTAACGTTCCTGCTCCTGTTCAAAAAGAAAACCAATGAACCTGATATGAGATAAGGGAGGACAAAACAATGAAACGCACACTTGCCCTGATTCTGACCGTTGTTCTGTTGTTGTGCGCCATTCCTGCGACCTTTGCGGATGTGACGACCGGCTCCATCACCATCAAGAACACAACAAAGAACAAGGACTACACCGTTTACAGAATCTTTGAGGCGACCTACGCTGACAGCGGCGATCCTCTGCCTGTGGCCTATACCTTCACAAAGACTGCGGGCAATACCGATCTGTATGCGGCACTTACGGCAACGGGTTCTCCCTTCACGCTGAAGGAGACCACCATTGCCGACACTTACAATGTTCATTTTGATGCAGCTTTGGAAGCCTCGACGATTTCCGCCTTCCTGAAGCCCATCATTGAGGCAAACAAGGTTCCCACCACGCAGAAGTATTCCCATACGGCGGACAGCGACAGCTATAAGTTCGCCGACCTGCCCTTCGGCTTCTATTACATTCAGAGCTCTTTGGGCGCCACGGCTTCCCTTGACACCACCACCCCGGATGTTGTCATCATCGACAAGAACCAGAAGCCCGGCTGGGACAATGAGCCCGGCGACTATCCCACCGACACGGATCTGAATGCAGACCCGCAGACCATCGGTAAGTTCGTTGCGGACTATGACACGGCCACCAATACCGCGGGCACTTATGCAAAGTCCAATACCGCGGGCATCGGCGATACCATCAGCTTTAAGATCAACGCCTTTGTGCCCAAGTACAATGGGGATAAGGCTGTCACCCAGTACATCTTCACAGACACCATGGATGCTGCCATCACGTTCGTGAAGGGTTCTCTCCATGTCTATGTGGATGGAACAGAGATTTCCGGCTATGATGCGAAAGTGGAAAACCAGACGTTGACGATTAAGGTCGTTCCCCAGACAACCTGGGATTCCGAACCGCACCTGTCTTTCGTTTATCAGGCTACCGTTAATGAAAAGGCGGTCTATGACAACAAGAACACTGTAACACTGACGTGGAAGGAAAAGGCCTGGAACGATACCGATCCCACGAACACCGGGACGGCGTACACCGGAGACCCGCTGACCTCTCACACGGACACCTATGTCCTTGGTTTCTCCGTTGAAAAGCAGGACATGAAGGGGAATCAGCTGACCGGTGCGAAGTTCAAGCTCTATGACGCTGAAAAAAACGGCAACGAAATTCCTGTCGTAAAGGTTTCGGATGGCGTTTATCGCAAGGCGCTGGCCTCCGAGAGCGCAAACTATACCGAGATCGAAGCGGGAAAAGCGAAGATTTTCGGCTTTGATGAGGGAACCTACTATCTCAACGAAACCCAGACGCCCAAGGGATACATGATTCTCGAAGCCCGTCAGGCTGTCACCCTGAAAAATGACGACACCACGGTCAAGACGGGTGCCGATGCCGGCTATCAGACCACGACGCTTGTGATCAAGAACGAGCCCGGCAAAAAACTGCCCGGCACCGGCGGCGAAGGCACTTATGCCTATTTCATCGGTGGCGGTGTGCTGGTGCTTCTCGCGGCGGTTCTGCTGCTTGTGCGTAAAAAGTCCACCTCCAAATAAGAAACCGAAACCGCAGGATAAGGAGCGCGTATTGTATTGAAGAAAACCATCATCACGATTTTGCTGCTCCTCATTCTGTGCGCAGGGCTTACACTGATTCTGTACCCGGTCGTATCCGACTTCTGGAACAAAAGCCACGCCAGCTACACCGTCTCGGTCTACAACAACACGGTCTCCGCTCTGAAAGAGGAGGAGACAGGCGAAGAATGGGACAAGGCGGAGGAATACAATGTTTTGCTTACGCAGAGAGAGAATCCTTTCGCCCTGACTGAGGAACAGAAGACGGCCTATTCGTCGCTGCTCAATTTAGCCGGGGACGGCATTATGGGGTATGTGGAGATTCCGCTCATCAATGTGACGTTGCCTATCTATCACGGCACGGACGATACGGTGCTGCAGATCGGGACGGGTCATGTGGAATGGAGCAGCCTGCCGGTGGGCGGAGAGAGCACCCATTGTGTGCTTTCCGGCCACAGAGGATTACCCAGCGCCAAGCTGCTGACCAATTTGGACAAGCTCTCGGAGGGCAATACCTTCCGGCTGCACATCTTAGGGGAGACCCTGACCTACGAGGTCGATCGCATTCTCATCGTACTGCCCTCGGACGTGGCGGCGCTTTCTGTTGAAGAAGGAAAAGATTTATGCACCCTTGTGACCTGCACTCCCTATGGCGTCAACAGCCACAGACTGCTGGTGACGGGGCATCGCGTGGATAACGATGCCGCGAAGGATAGCTATCAGAACGCAGCCCGCGTGACCTCGGATGCGGTGCTGATTGATGAAAACATAGTGGCGGCGTGTCTTTCTGTGCCGCTGCTGATTCTCGCATTGCTCATTTTCGGCATCGGAAATGCCGGAAGAAAAGAACACAAATCCTAAGGAGAAATCGCAAATGAGAAAGAACAAGCTGATCCTATCCTGCATAGCGCTGCTTCTATGCCTTTTGATTTGTGTGCCTGTTTTTGCTATTGATAATGTGGATGAAAGCCGTTATGCTTCCCTGATTGTTTATTCGCCGGAGGAGCTGAAAGGTGATCAGGTTCAATACTCGATTTACCTGGTTGCAAGCATGGATCGCCGGGGAAATCTGACCACAACAGACGGCTTTGTGGGCTGCAAGTGGGAAAAGCCCTATATGGAAGCCCAGGATTCCTGGGGTGAGGCGCTGCAGATTTTACTGTATTGGCTGGATACCCACAAGAGTATAAAAGCTTATGACCGTTGCATTGCCGATAAGTTCGGCACCGCGCGTTTCCCCACAAAAGGGAAAACGCTGGTGAAGGGGCTGTATCTTGTTGTGGCGAACCCTGTCGGAAAGAGCGGCTCCACGAAGCTTCCCGCACCGTTCCTGGTCTCCGTCCCGGATCGGGACAAGGATGACAACTGGATCTATACCATGACTGCCGAACCCAAGGCCGTGGAGACCTCTGTGCACGTTCGCAAGGTCTGGCAGGATGAAGGACACACCGAAGCGCGTCCCACCTCTGTCGTGGCCACGCTCTGCTACGGCTGGTCGAACAAGGTTTACGCTTCCGTGGTGCTCTCTGCGCAGAACAACTGGATGTACACCTGGGAAAATCTGCCCGCCGGTGTGCAGTGGACGGTGATTGAGGAAAATGTCCCGGCGCAGTATGCTGCAACGGTCAAAGCCGAGACCGGCGGTTTCCTCATCACGAATGCGTATGTGTCGCAGAAGATCCCGCAAACAGGGCAGATCACATGGCCGATTCCCGTGCTGACCGTGCTGGGGCTTGGTCTGTTCTTCGTGGGACTAACGCGCTATCGGAAAAACAATGAAGAAAAATAACGGAAAAGGTCTGATGGCAATCGGACTGTTGCTCATTGCGGCGGCTGCCGGAATGTCCGGCTGGAACATCTATGAGGACAGACAGGCAGGTGTCTCCGCAGACGAACTTCTGAAGGTTTATGTGGAATCCGTGGAGGAAACACAGGAACGGACGACTGCGGAAGAAAATCAGCCTGTAAAGGCTGACGAACCCGAGAAAGAGACGGAGGTTCTGACGGAGGAAACAGGGGAGAGCCAAGACACGGAACAAACGGAAGAATCGGAAGATCATTCCGTGCGCTATTCCGGGGAGAACCTCTACGGTGTGCTGTCCGTTCCGACGCTGAATCTGGTGCTCCCGGTGCAGAAGGATTGGAGCTATCCCAAGCTGCGCCAAACCCCGTGCAGGTATTACGGGTCTGTGGAGGATGAAAACCTCGTCGTCTGTGCGCACAATTATTCATCGCATTTCGGCAAGCTCAAGAATTTGCGGATTGGCGATGCAATTACGTTCTCGGATGAAGCGGGAGAAAATCATACCTACACCGTTGCCTGTGTGGAGGTTTTGCAGCCCACCGCCGTGGAAGAGCTGACCCAAAGCGAATGGGATTTAAGCCTTGTCACCTGTACCAAGGGCGGAAAGACACGCTTTGTTGTGCGGTGCGAGGAAGAAAAAGAATAAGTATATGCCCAAAGTCAAAAAAGACCTTGGGCTTTGCTGTTTATTGTGAGGTGAAAACAGATGGGATATGTTTATGTGAGTGCGGCACCCTATGAAAAAGAACTGCACGGGCGCGTGTGCAGATATTTGGCAGAGAAACAAATAGAGATACAGTTTGATGAAACCGTGTTTGACGGCGTGTTCTGGACTTCTGACAGACAGGAGAAGATCGCGCATTGCGGGCTGTTTTTAGAAGTGCTGGGGAAGGATTCCGGCTATTTGTGTCCCTGCCTGGACAGTGCGCGGGTCTATGCGGAGGAGTGCGGGAAGAAGATCATTAAGTTGAAAACGGAGAATCTGGATGACACGCAGCTTCGGGAAGCGCTGGCGACATTGCCGAATTTGGATGATGAGCAGAATGAAAATGAGCCGAAAGATTTGTGGATGCGCTTCCTTGAAAAATACACGGATCGGGACGTCCCTTATGCGTACAGAACGAAGCTGCTTTGCAACCTGCGCACGCACGAGGTCAGAAACTTCAATCTGAACGTGTTTCGGGATGGACAGGGCGAGCCCATTCTGCTTTCCGATGAACGCCTCTATTGCGCCATCACCTATCATGCAGATGCGTATTGCACATTCATCACTTCCCGGCTTCCCGATTATCGGCAGACGGCAGATGACCGTTTCTTTTGCATGGAGCTGGTAGAAAGGCGCGACAGACCGCCACAGCAGTTGGCATCAACATATCGGTTCCTGCGGGATCATCCGCGGATTGCGACCATGGAACCGTTTATGGATGAATTTGAGTATATCGGGAGAGATGACTGATATGTGGACGAAGACGGAAACCCCGGTTCTTATGCCGGATAACGAGCACATTTTCTATTGCCCTGTGGAACGGAAGGACGTTGCCTGGATGAGCGCCAATGTGTATAACCCGGCAGCGGTGGTGGAAGGGGAGACCCTGCACCTCTTTTTCCGGGCGGATGCTCCCTACGGCGTGGGCAAGGATGATTGCGGCAACAACAAAATGACCTGCCGCATCGGGCACGCCACATCGGAGGACGGAGAACACTTTACCGTGCTGCCATACCCGGTTTTGTACCCCATGCCGGACGAGTGCCTGCCCTTTGAGTGGTGGGGCGGCTGCCAGGACTTGCATATTGCGGAAGGCGATGACGGGCGGTTCTACATGAACTACACCGCATGGACGGGCAAATACGACGGACGCTATGAGTACGGCCAATGCTTGGGCGACTGGCAGGATGTGCTGCTGTGCGCCGTGTCGGACGATCTGATCCACTGGGAAAAACTCGGACCTGCCTTGCCGATGGCGCAGAGGGAGCTCTGGAACCATTCCAGAAGCGGTGTGATCGTATCGACTTTGGAAAAGGGACACCCAAAGGCTGTGAAAATAGGCGGGAAATATTGGGCGTATCTGTCCCACAGGGGCTATCTTGCTTCCTCGCCCGATCTGGTGCGTTGGAAACAGGAAAAGGATGAAGACGGCAATCTGATCTGCCTGTTTCCGCAGTACCCGGACATCCCGTATTTTGCGGGCTCTTGCGAAGCCGGAGCCGGGGCGATCTTGGAGGGAGACACCATTGCCTATTACTTCAATGCCATGAGTAAGGATGGCCTCTGGAGCATAGGCTGCGCCTATATCAACAGAAACAATCTGAAACAAGTTGTTACCATGGAGGAGAAGCCCCTCCTTAAGCCTGAACTGCCGCATGAATTACAGGGGCACACGAAAAAGCCCTGCATCGTGTGCAACACCATCGTGAAATTCAAGGGGAAAACCAGAATGTATTACGGCGCGGCGGATCATACGATCTGCCAGGCGATATTGGAAGAATAGAATATACTACGAAATGCCCTTCCCGTGACAGAAACATGGGGGAGGGCGTTTTATATTTCACCTCAGTTATTTCCAAACTTGTTTCAATAGATGTTTCTTGGAAATTTGGTTTGAAATAACAAATTAACAATAACTTAATAATACCGGAAAAACAGAGAGAAAACATGATAAATCCGTAGAAAAATGTTTCTAAGTTGTTTTCAAAACTGCGTATAGACTATTGACCGGGGGAGGAGAATGCCGTATAATAGGCGTAGTTGTTTCTAAGTTGTTTACAACTATGTCCACCTGTTAGCAAGTTGTTTCGAGAAATAATTTTTAGAGGTACACGTTATGTTGAAAAAGCACTACGGCAAAAAAGGTTTCACGATGATGGAGACGCTGATTACGGTCGCGATCCTTGTGATCCTTGCGGCAATTTCGTTCACGGGGTATCACTTTATCAGCAGAAACCTTCGACAGACGAAATTGGATTCCACTGCGCAGATCATTTATACGTCTGCCCAGAACCGTTTGGAAGAGCTTTATGCCAACGGTCGTTTGAATGCGGTTTCGCAGAAAGGCACGGAACTGTCCTATCAGCCCTCTGACTGGGCAGGGGCTGCTTCCGATACCAAGCTTTATGTGGTCAGCAAGATCAACAGCAACGATACCGATGTTATGAACCTGCTGTTCCCCAAGGGCTCGATCAGCGATGAAGTGGCCGCGAACAAGTATGTTGTGGAATACGACCCGAACTCCGGGTCTATTTATGCTGTTTTCTATTCTGAGGAGGAAAACTATACCTTAGAGCAGATTCATCAGGATAACTATCGTAACAATGAAAACCGTAAAAAGGATGGCGCCAGAGTCGGTTATTACGGCGGCGGCGTTCTGTCCGCACTCGGCGACAGCAAGATTAATACTTTGATTGGCAGCGTGAACGTGATCAACGGTGAAGAACTGGTTGCCAACGTTTCCGCTAAAATTCCCGATGACCTCACCAACGACTCTTTCAGAATCACTGTTTCTATTGAGAACGACAAAGGTTCTGTTGTTGAGATGACAAGGGATGTCACCATAACCACCAATACCTATTCCGATTCCATTATACTTGACAGCTTGAAGGAAGGCCTGTCCTTCGGTACCCGGATTTGCGGCACCACAAAGGGCAGCAAAATTGACGAATATACCGTGTCCAAGGTCGATCAGAAGGGCGGCAGTAGCAGTATGCGCCCCGGAGACAACCTGACCGTCTCCATGGAGATCGTCTACACCGGTTCCAAGGAGAAGGTTGAAGTCAGCAAGGCCTCCGACTCCGATACCTGCAACAGCCTCTTTGCGGACAGCACCACTGTGTCTTCCACTGAGCTCAATGCGGGCATCGCTTATGGCCGTCACCTGCAGAACCTCAATACGGTCGGGGAGACCGATTTTTCCACCATCAAGGCCACCCAGATTGATGACATTTATCTTGAAATGACCTGGAAGTCTGTCTATGGCTCTGATATTACATTTGCGCCCATCAACAACTCCAAGGTTGAATCCTATAACGGTCAGAAGCACATCATTTCCGGCATTGCCATCGGCTCCGCCACCAGCCCCATTTCCGGCGACGCCGGTCTGTTCTCCCAATTCTTCGGCACTAAGCTCACGGATATTTACGTTGTCGGTGCCAAGATCTATGGCACGGGCAATGTCGGCGGCATCGTCGGCAGCATCAAGTCCTCTTCCCCCGTCACCATGAACGGCTGCCGCGTGTATTTGGACTACGCCTGCTACAACCGTATCTACGCGAAGGACGTGCAGTATCTGGTCGGTGAAAACGTCGGCGGCCTCATCGGTTCCACCGAAGCCAGAGTGAATATTCTGAACAGCTTGGCTGCCTCCGTGCTGAAAGCAACGACCAACGCCGGCGGTCTGATCGGTCAGACCAGCGGAAGCGTCAACGTCATCATTAACACCTCTTATGCGGCCTGCTATATGTTCGGCGACGTGGTCGGCGGCATCGGCGGCTCCATCAACACCGACAGTACCATTTCCGATTGTTATATTGCCGGTTTCCAGCTTGGCATTTCCTCCAAGGTTGCCGGCATCACCGCCGGTGATATGGGCAGCATCAATAATGTCTATTCCGTGTTCTGCTTTGAGCAGGAATACAAGCTGCCCGCCGGAAATTCCTACTATCTCTGCAAAGCTATTTCTCACCCGGACTCCTCCAAGAACAACTACTACATTGCCATGAGCAGCTCGCTGCCCGTTCTTCCCGAGGATGCTTTGGTAAGAACCACCAATACGACGATTCACAAGCCTGTTGCTACGCTTGTGGAAGCTGACGATATTGCCGAGTTCAAGTGCAATTTCGGTTCCGGCTCGGAGCTCCATTATACCACCAGCAAGGAACAGGCCGGTTCCTCCACCCCCTATAACATGAAGGCCGGTCTTGGCCTGACCACTTATCCCTATCCCTTCCTGGTAGTGGATGGTTCTCCCATGCCCATGTACGGTGACTGGGCTTCTGACACCGTCAACTCCGGCTCCATCGTGTATTTTGAGCAGTATTCCGACCAGACCTACGGCTTCTACGGCAGCGGTCTTGACCTGTTGCAGGATAAGCCTGTTGTCTATGACGGCTATGCCCTGGCTTACAACATGAGCGAGGACAACTATGCCGTTCTGCTCGATTCCAGCGAGACGGCCACCGTGGTCGAAGTAACGCTGAAGAATCTGAGCGACCTTGAAAATGACAATATCGTTGAGATCTCCTTTGATACCGAGGAGCAGATTATTGTTGACGACACCGAGAACAATGTCAGCTATCGTCTCTGCACGCTGGACAAGAAGTTTGCCACCGATATTGATCCGCAGACCTTCTCTGACGGCTTCTATACACAGGTTGCCGTTTCCATGACTTCCGCATCCGCGAACGTGGACTCCCGTGTGACCTTCTATGTCAACCCTCACTTTGCGAAGACCATTGTGACCTTGAAGCCCACAGAGGATGAAAAGATCATCAACAACGCGCTGTCCATCCGTTCCGCCCGCCAGCTCTATGAATTTGCGCATTACTCTGACGTGTACTGCGATCTGACCGAAGGTGTGAACATCTCTCAGGATATGGATATCCATTACGAGGGCTACAACTGGAAGCTGTTGGGTTACGACACCGTGACCAAGCAGCAGGCCATCGGTAATATCGCACATCCCTTCAAGGCCAACTATCACGGCAATTATTTCAAGATCACCGGTCTGTCTCTGACGACTAACGTGGACTGCGCCGGCTTCATCGGCTGTCTGCATGACGGCTGTGTGCTTGACAACCTCGTTCTTGGCGGCGAAGTCGATGACGGTCTGATCGTTGACGGCTTGTTCGGCGCCAATGAAGACAGCAGCTACTTAGGCACCATGGTCGGCTGGAACCGCGGTACGATCACCAACTGCGCGACTGCCGGATATACCGCTACGGTCTATGCAACAAAGAACGCCTCTATCGGCGGCTTTGTCGGCAGCAGCTCCAACAAGGGCGATATTTCCAACTGCACAGCCTCCGTCACCGAGATGAACATCGACACAGCAAACAACTCCCGTTTGTATGTCGGCGGCTTTATCGGATGGAACCAGTGCCGCATTTCAAACTGCTACGCCTTCAACTATATCGAAACGAAGGACATCGACAACATTAAGGATTCTATCTTCGGCGGTTTCGTCGGTCAGAACCTTTCCAACATTGACATTTCGTACTGCTACTGCGCCACTTCCTACTCTCTGGTGGAAGGCATTACGCCCATCAATTTTGGCCGTGGCTGCAACAACACCAACCAGTATGTGGCCGGTTCCACCTATTTCTACGCGGGTGACCTGCATACCTACAAGACCTATGTCCTCAAGGAGAGCGTTCCTGAGGAATTTGTAGACCACGCTGTCTGCGTGAAGATGAGCGAAGTCTTCAAGGATCATATCCCCAGCGGATACAGCGAGAAGGCGGAGGAGTCCTATTACTGCGAAAAGATTCGTACCCATAAGGAAGACGAGAATCTGAACTATTCTTATCCTTCCACTGTGGTTAAAAACGCCTCCGGCATCCCTGTTCATTACGGTGAATGGATCGAAGAAGCTTCTCTGAACGAAGTCGGCTTCTTCTACTGGGAGCACGAAACCGGCGGCTCCAACGAGGGTTATCACTATTATCTGATCCCCGGCGGTACCAACGCGGACGATAACGACAAGGGCATTGAGATCTCCACCAAGATCGAGAATATGCTCTGCAAAGCGCACGATGACGGCGGCGTGATCGACAGCGATAAGGGCTTTGGCTTCGGCTACTACATCCTCAACGATGTGGAAAAGAACGTCAAGATCAGCTGGGAAGGCATTGCCAACGTGGACAACACGGTCGGCTCCACCAAGTCCTTAAATGCGGAAGCCAAGAAGAACATGGATGAAAACTTCATCGGTTACTCCTTCTATCCGTATTACACGCAGGATGCGTATGCCTCCTCCAATACCGACGGTCTGTCCTTAAGCGGCAGCAAGGCCAACGGCGCCTTCTACATCGGCAACAAGAGCGACGACAAGGGCACCTGCTATGCCTACAAGTACACCTTCTCTCCGTTCTTTGCCGGCGGCATCCAGTTTGGCTACATTCAGGGCAACAACGTCCAGAACAACCTGGTCAACAACGAATACAAGTCTCTGACCAGCAAGGATGAAAACAAACAATCCCTGCTTCGTACCATGAACAGCGAACCCGGTACCGATGATAACCAGTATCAGATCCGCTCCATCGACCAGTTGCAGTTCATCAACTGGAACAGCAACCGTAAGAACGCGATTTCCGGCGCGAACAATAACCTGGATATTAACATCAGCTGGACCAATATCTCCATCGACAAGATTTATACTGAGTACACCTATCTCCAACACGGCCAGGTGGGTCTTGCTGACCAGTTCAAAGGTGATACGCAGAGCAGAGCGGCTGCGGAAAGCTATGTGCCGCATAGGTACTGGCTGCAGTCTCACGATCTGGGCTCCGAGGATGTTGTCAATTTCACATCCATCGCTTCTGCATCCGACTCCTTCTTCTCGCTTTCTGAAATTCTGTCCGACATCACAGGCGTTCAGAACAGATACCTGTGGGCATGGTTCGGCAACTCCTACGACGGCGGTTCCTACAAGATCAAGAATCTGTCCATCAATACCAGTTCCTATTCTGCCGGTTTGTTCGGTGCTACGGCCGGTGCGCAGATCGAAAACGTCATCATGTATGCGAACAACGATCAGGCGAAGATTGCCAAGACGGGTTCTATCGAAAATCCCGCATATTCTCTGGGTGGTCTGATCGGTATTGCCTACGAATACTCCAATGAGAGTGACGGCTACATCAGAAACTGCGCTATCGCAGGCTATACCATCGAGGATAGCACGGTGTCCAGCTCCGGCGCGGACTGCAACATCGGCGGTCTGGTCGGTTCCACCTCTGTCGATATGGAGAATTGCTCTGCTGTTGTCACCATCAAGATGAATCAGAACATCAGCGAAAAGGGCACCAGAGGTAACTATTTCCGTGTCGGCGGTCTGGTTGGCTCCGTCAGTGCCAGTAACTCCACCAGCAGTGAGGCGTCCGGACAAATCAGAAAGATTATCAACTGCTATACCGGCGGTAAAATTGAATTCACTTCCATAGGTAGAAATCTGCTTAATCAGAGTACATCCGGTCACCATGTTGGCACCAGCCTTACTGACTGGAGCGAGATCGACACCGTTGTGACCGACTCCAATAACATTTACATCGGCGGCTTGGGCGGCGGTGCATATACCTGTAACTTCAGAAACTTCTCTGATGATAACAACTGGTATATCAACGGCCTTGTTCGCAGCGGTTCTCCCTACTATGAGAATTGCTACACCTACATGGAGCTGCCCCAGTACACCTTGGAGAATACCATCCGTGCGGTCTCTGTTATTGGCAGCCTTGGTGAACAGTACGGTAATATCGCGACTCTGACTATTGAAAACTGCTACTACCTTGACACGGTTGAAGCCAACATCACTAAGGATGTAGACCTGACCAAGAACAAGAACCTCACTTTCGGTTACTCTCTGTGGAAGATTCTTGGCGACCTCCGTTATGGCTACAAGACCTCCGGTAGTGCGCCTAAACTTTCGGATGCCGAGACTTATATGCTCAACGGCAAGTCTGTTAAGGATACCAACTATCGTTGGGTCATCTTGGGCAACTACTCTTTCCTGAGCAAGAGAATTCCTAATAGTGATAACATTGCTTCTACCTACAATATCAACGGCCTGTATGCCGTTAACTTCGATCAGCTCTCCGGTGAGCAGGACATCTACACCATGTCCGGCACAGAGAGAATGTGCGATGCGCTGAACAAGGGCAATTCCGACTCCAACAAGTTTAACTTCGTTACGGTGTTTGCCGAGGACGGCGTGACCCGCATTGACGGTAAGTATTCCTTCCCCGGTCTGGACGCCGAACTGCAGGGCGAAAACTATCCCTTCCCGGCCATCATCAAGCAGGGCGATTCCATCTGGGTGCATTACGGTACCTGGCTCAAGAATACCGGTATGTATTCCGATACCCAGAGCATCTACCTTGACCTGATGCGCTACACCGACGACGGCACCGGCAACACGGCCTATGCCAACAGTGAGGAAGTCCGTCTGGCCTTCTACAAGGACTATGTGGATAAGACTGCGGATATCACGGCCGGAAAGACCGTTGAACAGCTGCAGAGCCTGATTCAGATCTACTTTGGCGACATCAATGACAAACGCACTGAAAGTGATTATCAGAACGTTGTCATTCAGCGCGTGGAGAACACCGATGGCAAGGCCAGAATCGTGGCCAAGGTCATCGCAAAGAAGATCAATCCCAACGAACAGATCACCACGGAGCGCGTCAACTTCGTCTATTCGGATATTGACAACCAGTACTCCACCAAGATCACGACCAACATCACCGCCGACCTGGTCATCAGCGTCTTTGAAGACGGCGAGCCCAAGCAATCCGAGGAAGAGCCGCAGGAGGGCGAGGAAGGCGAGGAATCCGGCGAACGTGTCGCCAGCAACACCTATACCTTCTATGTCAGAAAAGACTATGAGGGCGACGAACAGTATATCGATGAATACTCCCAGACCTTCTACCTGAAGGCGCTGACCAACGGCATGGCCATTATGAACGCCGATGAGCTGCACTGGGAGAACAAGACCGAAACCGATCCCAAGAACTACTACACGATCGAATCTTCTTCCGACTGCGTGACCATCAAGATGCTGCCCTACAACAAGTTCACCGTCATCGGCGAACGTCAGGGCACTGCACAGGTCAAGATTGTTCTGCATGAGGTGCAGACCACAGCCGAACTCGGCGGATTCCTCTCTGCCGGTGAAACCAGCCGTGTTGACAGCAACAACACCCTGACCATTACCTTCAAGGTCATGGGCGAAGGTCATGTTGTGCTCGCCAACCTCGTTTACGATGCTGACTTCCCGCAGCCGCGTGCCGCCATGTACGACAAGGTCTACAACCAGGCTTATGATGGCGAACGTTATTTGAAGGAATTCATCGGCGATAAGGATATTGAAGAAGCCATCCGTCCTTTGGACCTCAACGAGAACCCGAAGTACGACTCCGGCTTGTATATCCTGACGCAGAACATCACACTCACCACATGGGAAGTCTATGACTACCGTGTGCTCAGTGAGGATAAGCTGACTGAATACTATGCCGAAGATCGTCCCATCACCATTGATACCGCTTCCGCTCTGCGCGGCGCTGCGTTGAGTAACGGCGGATATTCCTGGATGAAGATGGCAGTCGGCGTCAACGGTGCACAGCCCGGCGAGATCTACTATGTAAAGATTAAGCTGAGAGACTATAACACCGAAGAAGCGCCCAACGACGGCAAGCAGCATGAGATCGAGCTGGGGCAGTACTACATGGTGCCCTACGATTACATGACCGTCACGCTGAATGCCAACGGCGGTACCTGGCCGGACGGCAACGAAGTCGTGCAGTTCACCCGCATCCTGCCCAACAGCTGTGAGCGTCTCTATGGCGACAACAGCGCCCCCACCAATGATCCTAAGGGCATCACCGGCTGGTACACCTTAAGCGAAGGCGGCACCCAGGTGCTGGATCGCTATGGCAAGCCCATCCTGAATGTGGAAGGCTACACCAACGCCCTTGGTTGGGAAGACAGAAACGATGTTACTCTGTACGCGCATTGGGGCAATAAGTACACGTTGACCCTGAACGATACGGCTACCGAAACCACGCATGATTACCTCATGGTCGAAGGCGCCACTGTAGAGGGGCTCATCTACTATGACGGTGAAACTGCTGTCGATTACGATACCATGATGGCAGAGCTCAACAACAAGACGGAGCATACCAATGAGCGTCTGGCTGCCTGGTGCGACGGCGATTCCGAGGAAATCGACCGTTACGGCAATTTCATCACCGAAAATCTTGTCAAGGACGGCAGATGGATCAGGAAGGAAAGCGTTGAGCTGACCGCAAAGTGGACCAATTCTCTGACCTTGAAGCTGCACTACGGTCTCAACAATACTGAAACCGCATCCTTTGAGATCCCCTTCAATTCCAGCATCAGTGTGAAGGGTGATGTGAATTACAAGCCCTGGCTCTATGATATGAAGACCAATAACCAGGTGCTCAAGGGTTGGACCACGAAGGACGGCCTCACCACCATTCTCACCAGAAACGGTGCACACGTCAACGGCGTTGCTGTCGCAGGCATTGTCAAGACCGACGGCATTGTCGATACCTATGACACGATCGACCTGTATGCGAACTACACGCAGGCCAAGTACACGCTGCACCTGAGCAGCTCGGAAACCGAATGGAGCAAGGATGTGGAGATCACTGCCTACGATAAGGCAATCGTGAACACCACAGCCACATTCCAGTTCCCGACCCGCAAATACTACAACCTGGCCGGCTGGCAGAACGCCGCAAAGGACAAGGTTCTGACCCAGAAGGATACCGCAACCTCTTCGAGCTACGCAATCGCGGAGTCCGAGGTGGAGGGTGTCACTGTCACCGAAAACGAGCAGATCGTCTGGGAGGCGGGGGATAAGTCCCTGTCTGCCATCTGGGAGCGCATCAAGTTCACGCTGTCTCTCATCCTGCGTCAGAAGGGCTCAAGCAGTAACGATGATGCCGCTTACTCTGTCAACATTGATGTTGAGGCCGGTACCGAAGTGACGGCAAGCAGCGAGTTTGACGAGGCGACGGTTCTTGAAAAGTACGGCGAAGGCTTCGCCAAGGAACACGTTGAAATTGTTTCCTGGAACGATGAGCCTGACGGCGGCGTTGCGATTCTGAATGCCGACGGTACGCCCGCAGATACTGCGCCTGATACCATTATCGAAGATGGCTGCTGGGTGCAGGACAACGCGCTGACTCTGTATGCCCAGTTGCAGTCCACTGCCTTCAAAGTTGTGTTGAAGGGCGGTGCCTACAACAACAATTCCACCTCCGCTGCAATCGAGCAGTTCAGAAAGGAAGCAGTCACTGTCGCTGACAGCGATACCTTCAAGAATTTCACCGTTGTCGACGAATATACACCCGTAGGCACGGATGACATTTACGAATTCATCGGCTGGGGCACTGCACCCACCAACCTTGTGCTTGACGGCGATGGCAATCCCGCTGAGAACGTAGCGGAAGAGAACATCAAGGAAGGCAAGTGGAACCTGAGCAGCAGCAAGCCCGCAACCCTGGAGCTGACTGCGCAGTACAGCATTGTGCCCAGATTCACTCTGAAGCTGGTCAATGCCAGCCAGTCTGTCTTTGAACAGAAGTATCGCTATGACGATGCTGCTGTGACCAACCAGAAGCTTGACAACGATGAGATGCGTGACTTCATCGGTTGGGGTTACTACGACAACGACAACAAGCGTGTGCTTGTCTTAGGCGCTGACGGTAACTTCATGGATGGCGTCGATGTTCCCGGCTATGTCAAGGATCGCAAGTGGGATGTGCCTTCTACCACCACCGAGATCACTCTGACCTCTATGTGGGACGGCACGGCCTTTGAGCTGATTCTGGATTCCGGCGACGGTAAGTGGAGCGATGAATCCAAGCAGAAGAGTGCCGGTGTTGTGAAGTACAACAGTCTTGTCTCCACAATCAACGTCGGAACTCTGCCTACCAATCAGCTGTATCTGGAGGTTAAGAAGAACGTTGCTGAGGACAACGGTACTTATAAGATTGAGAAATACAAGCCCGATGCTGTGCTGACCGGGTGGTTCACCTCTGATGGCAAGCAGGTTCTCAATGCGGATGGTACTGTTTACAGCGGCTTAACCGAGATTGAAGGCCTTGTCAAGAAGAACAGCAGCAATCAGCTTGTCTGGTGCGATAACCTTGACAGTGCTACCCTCTATGCACATTGGGATAAGCCTTACTTCACGCTCGTTCTGGATGATAACGACATGAACGGAAAGACTTATACCTTCCAGGAGCAGTTCTATACCAAGGCCACGCTGCAGGACAATAAGAATCCTTCCTACACCAAGCCCACTATGACCGGCTATACGCTGGACGGCTGGTACACAACGAAGGAATGCTCGCCCGGTAAGAAGATTCTGACGGCGGATGGCGACAAGTCTCAGGGCTGGTTCTCTGGCGTGTTCGGTCAGATCAATGGTGAAGGAACCTCCTATTGGGTCAAGTATAACACCACATACACGATCTACCCGAAGTGGGTTCCCAACAACCATCAGGTTAAGTTGGTTGACGGTTCCGTGTCTAATGAATACTACTTCACCTTTGCTGAGGAAGCGTCTATCAACAATCTGAAAAAGAAGATTGAAGAAAAAGACAAGGCTGATAGATACGAAGTAACCACTGTCTACTCTCCCACACTGACGCTTGACAGCAGAAAGGCCTTCATCGGCTGGTTCACCGAAGCGGACAACGGCAACAACACCAATAGTGAAAATGGCGTTATGGTGCTCGATTCCACCGGCGTACCGCTCAAGAACGTTACCGGCGGAACAACGAAGTACACGGATGCCAATGGCAACTGGATTTATGATGGTGACCTCACTCTGTACGCTCATTATGAACGTGAAGAAACCGACAAGTACAGTTCTCTGACGCTGGATAAGAATACCAATGGTGATAAAACAGATGTCTACACCATCTTCAGAACAGAGGACGGCGGTGCAGCCAATCTGAAGGGCGAGAAGGATATCAATGGTCAGATCTACTCTGCTCCCGTGAATTCCGGAAAAGCTCTGATGGGCTGGTACAGCAAACGAAAAGATGGCAATGGTAAGGGTAATAAGGGCGTCAAGGTCCTGAACGCTGACGGTACTTATGCTGCAAGCGACGGAAGCGTTGTCAAGAATGGCAACTGGGTCGCAACGCAGGATCGCTACCTGTATGCACGCTGGACAGATGCGTATGTGGTCGAACTCAGCGCACCCGACGCCGAAAATGAAGAAGGCAAGCTGAACGAAATCTTCGCGGCCAAGACCACACCTGCCGAATTCAGCGCGAGCGGCTACGATGTTGCTCCCGAAAGAAGCGGTTACACGCTGGTCGGCTTCAACACGGCGGCAAACGGCGGCGGTGTCGAGGTGATCCATGTCAATAATGACGGTTCGCTGTCTCTGAACAAGAACATCAGAGCTGGCAGCACCACTTACTCCAACAACGACGGTAAGTGGATGATCAATAAGAACATCACCCTCTATGCCAACTGGAAGGGCAACACTTACACGGTGACCCTGAACGATTCCGACGGCACCAAGCTCACGGAGATCACCGAAACCTACGGCGAAAATGTCGTGTTCAATTACACGCCCTCCAAGCCCGGCTACAGCTTCGCCGGCTGGTATGTTGGCGACAAAGTGGCACTCAGCTCGGGTGGCACTTGGAGCACCACTTATGTCCAGAACGGCAAGTGGATTTACAAGGATAATGTGACCTTCACGGCGAAGTGGAACGGCCAGAGCTATGACCTGACCTTCAACGCCATGAACGGCACGGAGAACCAGACGATCTCCGTGACCAACGGCACAGACACCGTTACCGGTTACACCGCACCCGGCAAGACCGGACACACGCTGGCCGGCTGGTACAGCCTTGATCCCGCCAACTCGGGCGCACAGCTGGTCATGAAGACGGATAAGTCCCTGGTGGCGAGCGTTAACGGCTACACCGACAAAAACGCCAAGTGGGGTCTGACCGTGGCCAAGACCGTCTATGCCAAGTGGACGGCCAACAAGTACGACCTGGTTCTGATGGAGGAAGGCGTCACCACGGCGCTTACGACCATCTCTCAGACCTACGGCGAGAATGTCGTGCTCAATTACAACACCTCCAGAAGCGGTTATGTCTTCAACGGCTGGTATATTGACGATGAACTCATCGTCAACGCCAGCGGCGAGTGGCAGAGCACTGCTTACGTTCAGGGCGGCAAGTGGATGTACGACAGCGGCCTGACCCTGACCGGCAAGTGGACTGCAAACAACGCTACGCTGAAACTGATGCCGAACGGCGGCTCCGTCTCTCCTGACGAACTGTCCGTCACCTCCGGCAACACCACCGCGCCCACCGGCTACAACGCGGCCACCCGAACCGGCTACACGCTGAACGGCTGGTTCACGCAGGCGACCGGCGGCACCAAGATTCTTGACAATGCCGGTGTGCCTGTCAAGGCAGCGACCACCTACACCACTGCGGACGGCAAGTGGATTGTCCCGACGAACAATTCCACCGTCACGCTCTATGCACAGTGGACGGGCAATCCCTACACTCTGACCATCGTGGACGATATTACCGGCGGCAAGACGGAAATTTCCGAGACTTATGGCAGCACCATGACCTTCGGAAGCTTCACCACCACAAAGCCCGGCTTCGTCTTTGATGGAATCTACAACGGCGAAACCAAGGTTTACGACGGCACCAACTGGATCGGTACGGGCACAAGCATCGTCAATGCAGAGGGCAAGTGGGCTCATGCGGGCAACCTGACTCTGATTGCGAAGTGGAATCCCAACTCCGGCCACCTGAGCCTGAACGGCAACAACGGCACACCCGCCTCTCAGACGCTGGACATCGTTGCGGGTCAGTCTTCTGCCCCGAACTACAAGGCGGCAACCAGAACCGGCTACACGCTGGACGGCTGGTACACGAAGACAATCGGCGGCACCAAGATCGTTGAGGCGGACGGCACGCCCGTTGTGACCGAAAACGGCACGGACTACACCACAAAGGACGGCAAGTGGATCATCGCCAATGACGGTGACACCATAGCGCTCCATGCACACTGGACGGGCATTGAGTACACCCTGACCGTTGTGGACGAAATCACCACCGCGCAGACCAAGATTACCGAGACCTTCGGCAGCGCGGCAACCACCGGCAGCTTCGAGTTCACGAAGACCGGCTACACCTTCGACGGCTTCTACGATGGAAACACCTTGATCTATTCCACCGGAACCGGCTGGGTCAACAGCACCTACGTCAACGCCAGCAACTGGAATTATGCGAACGATGCGACCCTGACCGCAAAGTGGAAGCTCAAGGACATCAAGCTGACCCTGAATGATGGTTCCTCCACGAAGGATTACACCATTCACTACGGCGAGACCGCTTCTGTCAACAGCCTGACTAACTATGTTGGCCCGGCGCCCGACAGAAAGATCTTCACCGGCTGGTACACCGCGGCTTCCGGCGGCACCAAGGTGCTCAACCCCAATGGCGATGTGATTACCTCTGTCAGCAGCTATGTTGCAAACGGCAAGTGGATTCTTGACGGTAACACGACTCTGTATGCACAGTATGATGAATCTAACACCAAGAAGATTGAGCTGTACGTTAACGGTAAGCTGCATCAGGCCTTCATGATCACGCCTGACTACAGTGTGCAGGCAACCTTGAAGGGCGTGCTTGCGACCTCCGGTTTGCCGTACACCGTTCCCAGCATCGAAGGCAAGAGAGTGACCGGTTGGTACACGCAGGAATCCGGCGGAAGCAAAGTTCTGAATATTGACGGTACAGGCGTAAGCAACATGGTTACCGGCTACATCTCTGCCGGAATGCTGAATTACTCTTGGTCTAAGCTGTTGGGCGATACAACAAAGCTCTACGCTCATACATCGGATGCCAACTATACTGTACGTTTGATCGACGATACAGATGAAGAGAATACCTGGACTGCCGAACTCTTCGTGAATAACTCTGAAGGCGCAGACACGTTGGTTGCTTCCGGTTACACCGTACCCACGAAGGAAGGCTACCATGTGGAGAGCTGGAACACCGCTCGCAAGGGCAGCGGCTCTGTGGTCATCAAGACCAACAACGGCAGCAACGGAACAAGCGGCACACCCACCTTGCAGCCCAGCGTCAGCGGCTACACCGAAGGCTCCAGCAAGTGGGCACTCAATGCCACAGTTAAGGAACTGTATGTGAAGTGGGCACCGAACAATTACACGGTCACGCTGGTATGCAACGGTTCTTCCGAGAACAGAACGGTGACATACGATACCGATGTGAATCTGGGAACCAAGACTGTGACGGGCTACGCCTTCAAGGGTTGGATGGTCAATGGCAAACTTGTGACCGATGAGACAGGCAAGTGGCTTGACAACTCCTATGTTGTGAACGGCCAGTGGAAGTATGCAGACAACATAACCTTCGAGGCAAAGCTTGCCGGCTATGCTGCCAATGTGATACTCAATCCTGATAACGGCAATGCGGCACCTGATCCTGTGTCTGTGACTGCAGGTACGACCAACTTGAGCACTTACTCTGCACCCAAAAAGGAATACTACACGCTGTCTGGCTGGTACACTGGTAAGAATGGCGCTGGCTCTAAGGTGCTTGAAGCTAACGGTAACACGGTGGCAAGCAGCACCTACACCGATGCCAACAAGAAGTGGATTGTCACGGAAAACGGTATGAATATCCAGCTTTACGCTTATTGGACTGGCAACACAGGCAAGGTTAAGTTGAGTGCCAATAGTGCTTCCTCCAATAAGGGAGTGACCTATGACATTGCTACAGGTGGCTATGGTATCAGCAATATCGCTTCTGTCACTAAGAATGGTGGTTGGGCGATTGAAGGCTGGTATGATGGCAATAGCAGTTCTGCCAAGAAGGTTCTGAATGCTAATGGTACACCTGTTGGCAACAGTAGTTGGATTGCCTCTGATGGTAAGTGGCAGGTCAAGACTGTGGGTGAGACGCTGACTCTGTACGCGAAGTGGACAAGAACGATCTACAAGTTTACTCAGCAATCATCGCTTCCCTCCAGTGGTAACTTTGTGATTCTGAATAAAACTCTTGACAGCAATTCTGCTGGTGCAACTGCAGGAGCGCAAGTCATGAGGAAAGAGGACAATTCCATTGGAAAACTGAGCCTGTATTATTTGAATAAGGATTACAGCGCAGGATACAGTTGGAATTCAAGCGGATTTGGTTATACTACAACAAAGTTACCTGACAATTACTTATGGACGATGAAGAACGGTCAGATAGCAAATGTAAGCAACACTAATTCTTGCGTCAGTATCAGTAGAACAAAGAGAACTGTCGTGCTTGTAACTTGGTATGAATACAGCCTTGGTATCTCTACAAATGTTAACGCTACATGGTCGTACTCTGCTGATAGTCATAAGCTAAAGTACAAAAAAGATGGTTGGGAGGCTTACTTGGTACCTGCCTACAAAGCTAGTGACAGTGGTGAAGCTGTGTACATTTATAAGTATGAGGAAGTGGGGGAGACTTCTTATGACTAAACTAAAAAGAAAACTTCGCAACCAAAAAGGCGCCTCCCTGATCTTCGCAGTCGTCGTCATGCTCGTCGTGGTGATGGTCTCGGCCGTCATCCTGATCGCGGCACAGAGCAATATGTCCCGCGCCAAGCGCAACCAGGAGGAACAGCAGGCTTACCTGACCGTAAGCTCTGCTGCCGCCCTGGTGGCGGACACGCTCACCAACGGCAAGATCTACTTCGATGTAGGCAAGGCCACGGAAATCACCTACGTTTACTCTACACGAACCAAACAGTTGCTAAGAACCGTTCAGGGCACAACGCCCACCTTCACCACTCCTGAGGCCGATAAGCTCGACACGGCTTACGGCTATCTCAAAGCGGACGGCACGCCGGTTACGCTGGCGGACAATCCTGTGGCCAAGGTGGCGGCAAAGTGCCTGAGCGTCATGCTCAACTACGAATCCGCTTCGGCGGCAACCACAAAGGAGAATTTCACGATGGTGCTGACCGACGGGGACTTCTCCCAGACCGTGGTGGGCGAAATGGCGCTGGACACAAGCTATAACCTGATCGTCAAGCTGCATCTGGACAATTCAGGCGCAAACGACCCGAACTATTACGTCACCATGACCTTCAACTACCTCGCAGGCAGCGGAGAAAATACTCCTTATGAGCTGATGGAAAACTTCGGCAGCAGTCAGCAGCCCGTGGAATCCGATCCCGTCAAGACCATTGGCGATACCGAGACCACGGAGGTTGTCACGCTGACGCAGTATTTCAAGGGGTATTTCACCTGGAGCCGCGAGAACATGGAGATCGTCAAGGGTACCACACAGGCAGCAGGGGGGGCGGCATAATGAGAAAGCTGAAAAAGCAGTCCGGCGAAATGCTGGTCGAAACGCTGGTCGCGCTTCTGATTCTGACCATGATGATGGTGGCTCTGCCGGTTTGTATCACAACCGCGGCCAAGCTGAACAGCAGAGCCGAAAATATCGTGACCTTCTGCAATCGTTCCAAGGAAACTCCCAGCGAGGACATGACACTGACCGTGGACGGCGTGGAATGCGACGTGAACGGCTATGAGAGTGAGGGCTTCTACTACTATGAAAGCAAATAGCGGAAAAAAGATGACTCGGCGCTCTCAAAAAGGCTTCACGCTCGTGGAGCTGCTCTGCGCCATTGTTGTGTGCCTGCTGGCGACCTCGCTGGCTACGCTGGCGATTGATATGTCCTCCAAATCCATGAACCAGCAGACCCGGGAGGCGGAGGCACAGACCCTGTGCTCCACGTTGAGCACCGCCATTTCGGATGAGCTGCGGTTCGGCAGGAACTTCGAGAAGGATGCAGAGGCCACGGGAGATGTGAATTTCAGCTATTTCAGCGCGTCCCGCAAGCTCGGCAACAACTGCCGGGTGGTCAATCAGGACGGAAAAATCCTGCTGGAGGCGGATGGGAGCAGCAATCCCATTGTGCCCGGCACGGCTTACACGCATAACGTGAAGGCCAGATGCTCGCTGACGCTGGAAGACACCGGCGACGTTGTGACGGCAATGGTGTGTGTCTATACCGACAATGATGTGGTGCTTGCGGTGAACAACTTCAAAGTGCTGCTCATGACAAAGTAAAATGAAGGCTCCGAAGGGAAATCCTGCGGAGCCTTTTGACGTTGACGGAAGGAGAAACGAATGACACAAATCGGGAAACTGGGCACGGAGGAGATGAATCCGCTTTGGAAGGATTTGGACAGGCGCTCCGTGCAGGACATAACGGATCTCATGATTGAGGAAAACGGAAATATGGTGGAGGCGCTGAAAGCGGCGCGGGAGGAAATCGCCGCGGCAATCGAGGCCATATCCGCGCACTTCCAACGGGGCGGCAGAATCGTCTATATGGGCGCGGGAACCTCGGGAAGGCTGGGCGTCATGGACGCCGCGGAGTGCCCGCCGACCTTTGGCGTGGAGAAGGAGCGCATCACGGGAATCATCGCCGGCGGCTATGGCGCGATGGTGAGCGCGGTGGAGAAGGTGGAGGATTCCGCCAAGCAGGGCAGGGCGGACGTGGAGGCATTTCACCTGTGCGAAAACGACGTGCTTGTGGCGCTGGCCGCCAGTGGCAGAACGCCGTATTGCCTGGGCGGCATTGAGGAAGCGAAGAATTGCGGCGCGCTGACGGTCGCCGTTTGCTGCAACAAGGGCAGCGAAATGGGAAAGGCCGCCGAGTTTGCCATCGAGGTCGCTACGGGCGCAGAGATCGTGGCGGGCTCCACGCGCCTGAAAGCCGCGGCAGCGGAAAAGGCCGTGCTCAACATGATCTCAACCATAACGATGGTCAAGGCTGGGAAGGTGTATCGGAATCTCATGGTGGATATGCGCGCCACCAATGAAAAACTGCTGAACCGCTCGGCGCGCATCTTCATGGCGGCAACGGACACCACGGACGAAGCCCATGCGCTGAAAATGCTGCAAAGCGCGGAGGGCGACCTCAAGTGCGCCATTGTGATGGAGGTCTGCGGGCTGAACCGTGAGGATGCAAAAATGCTGCTGGACAAAAACGGCGGGTATGTTCGCGCCGCCATCGGAGAATAAAAAGAAATCGGACTCACATCTCCTTTGCGAAGGTGTGAGCCCGATTTGTTGTTTTGCCTTAATTTATCGGATGAGCTGACCGCCATAATAACGGTTGCCGTCCGCGTCTTTAGAATAGCCGCAGAGGAATTCGTCCCAGACGAAGCAGGCGATGTTGCTGTGATAGCTGTGGGAGGAATCGCGGTAAAAAGCGTATTTGACGACGGGCAGCCCGGAGCAGGTGCGCCAAGTGTGGGTGATGGTGATGCCATTATCGACGATCACGGGCTTCTGCTCCAGCGGCACGCCGTTTTCCACACGCCGCCACAGCAGCTCCTGATAGAGCACGGAATCCTTGTCATCAGGATCGGTGCAGCGGTCAAATTCGCAGGAGATTTCCATGGCGGGCATTTTGTAATGCTCCTTGGGCATATCTTCCAGCGAGGCAAACTGCTGCACCGGCCCGCCCACCTGCGCAGAGGCGGCGAACACGTCGCCCATCATCATGGACAGGGCGTAGGTCATGGCTGAACCGTTGGAGTGCCCGGTGCAATAGATGCGGGAATCGTCCACAGAATAGTCGCGACGCAGGGTCTCGATGATCTTGCGGAAATAGGCGATCTCGCTGCCGATGGTCTCCGTGTCGTCGGTAAAGCCCATGCGGGAGATGCCGATGCCGTTGGAGCGCCAGCGGGGAAGACCGTAATTGCAGTTTTCCAGCGGAAGCCCCTGCGTGAACACCGCAATGAATTTGCGCTGTTCGGCCAGCTTCCAGAATTCGGTGTTTTTCGCCATGTATTCGTAGGTGCACTCAAACCCGTGAGACACCACGACGACAGGATATTTTTTCTCTGCATCGTAATCTGTGGGCGCATAGACCGCAAAGATACGCTCCTGCAAGCCCTCCATGCCGACAAAGGGCATTCTTTCCCGATATACGCGCATTCCAAGCTCGTCGAGAGTATAATTGGGCTTCAACTGAGTGATGGAAAGATGGTCGTGATGATACCGCTTGATGAGGAACTCATTGAAGGCGCGTTCGCACCACGCTATATCGGTGTAGAGGGCGGCGGCTTTATCCACGCTGCTGACCCAGACCCGGGAGCAGGGCGTGTTGGTGTGGCTTTCCTCCAAAGCCAGCGGGTTTTCGTTGAACACCTGCGCCCAGTCGTTGCGCAGATGCTCGTCCAAACAGCGGTTTCGTGCTTTGTAGTATTCCGTAAGCCGGGGCGTTTCTTTGCCCGTCTGGTTGACGATCCACACCGGCATTCTGCGGGTATCTGCCGCACTTGCAAGGTCGCTTTCCGTCAGATCATCCGGGTCAAACAGAACAGCGCCGCCGAACAGCTTGCATTCCTGCGTAAAGGCTTTGGCCAGGAAAGTGGCACTGCTGCCATAGCCCACGGCATATTTCATGTCGTAGGAGATGACACCGACGGAATGGAATGCCTGTCCGTAGGCCTTGTAGTAGAAGGACTTTTCCGCATCCAAATCCTTCCGGCCGTCCGGCGCGGAGAGAAAGAGCAGAGCGGCATTGTTTTGTTCGGCAAAGTCCACCCATGCGGACTGCTCTACAAAATCTTCGATTGCAATCTCCACCGGAACAAAGATCAGCACGCCCTTGATGTAGGGGAAATAGTTCTCCGGCATAAAGGTCACAATGGTTCTGCCTTCCACCTCTTGCTTCCATAACCCCTTGTAGGCTGTGGAATAGGGCTGTTTTGCGTAGTCGATGGGAAGACCGGGTATGTATGTCCTGATGTCTCTTTTTGCCATGATCGTCTCTCCTTATCTTAACCTTTGTAATGAGTATTCTATCACAGGAAAACGGTATCGTCAATGCAGAAAATTTGGGCTTTTATCGAACTTTTTACCGAATTTTCATTGGATTATTCACGAAAATCAATCACTTCAGGAAAACATAAACTTGCAATATACGCCTTTTTCATCTATAATATTTATGACTATCGCATAAGGGATGACTTCTATGGAGAGGGAAAAGCGATTCGGATTCACAAGAGATGGGATTAAGCTGCTGGCTATTTTCACAATGACGCTCAACCATGTGGGGCATCTTGTGGATTTCGGCGGAATTTTATCCGAAATCATGATCTATATCGGCTACTTCACCGCTGTCACCATGGTTTATTTCCTTGTGGAGGGCTATCAGTACACCAGGAGCAAAATGCACTATTCCATTCGCCTGTGCATATTTGCCTGTCTTGCGCAGATTCCTTTTTCTCTGGCCTTTTCGGGTTATGAGGCCATCCGCTTTATCGGCCTGAATATGCTCTTTACGCTGCTGATCTGCTTTTTGATTCTTGTTGTCCATGAAAAGGTGCAGAACAGAGCATGGAAGGTTGTCCTGTATCTTGTTCTCATCTGTTTGTCCTACCATTGCGACTGGCCGATCATGGCACCGGTGGGCACTCTGCTCTTTATTTGGGCAGGCAAGGACAGAAAGAAGACCGTGATCGCTTATCTGCTGTTTACCGCCTTTCATGCGTGCTATACGATCCTCTGCGGCTGGATCGGCGGCTATATTTTACTTTCCCTCCAAATGGCGCTTTTCGGCTCCATTGCACCGCTTATGTCCTGCCTTGTCATCACTTTTCTCTATAACGGAAGACGCGCTTCCCACGGTAGAAACTTTCTCAAATGGTTCTTTTACGCTTATTATCCGGGTCATCTGCTTATCTTGGCACTTTTCCGCCTCTATGTGCTGTATATGCGGGGCATTATTTAGCCTTTTGATTATTTGCAAGGGAGATCAGAAACCTTATGGAATACAATTACCTGTTGGAACAAAAGCTGCGTTCAGAAGCCCCCGAGCTGCATCGTGTGTTTTCCTCCAACATATTGGTATGCCAGAATATGCTTTTGAAATACCGTGAGACATTTCCGGAATTTACAGACCACACGGCTCTGCATTCGCTGGAAGTCATTGCTTTTTGCAACAACCTGATTGGGGAGCAGATCGACAAGCTCAACACAGACGAAATTTTTGTGCTCCTGATGGCGGCTTATCTGCACGACGTCGGGATGGGGATTGACAAGGCCGGTTTTGATGCGCTTCGCGCCGGTTTGCCGCAGGTGCAGGCTTATCTGGATAAAAATCCGGATGCCGAAATGGGAAGGGTCATCCGCACCTTCCACAATGATTTTTCCGGCGCATTTATCACCCGCTATCAGATGCTCTTTGATTTTCCTTCGGAAAAACATCTTTTTGCCGTTATCCAGGTTTCAAGAGGACACAGAAAGACCGACCTTTACGATGAAGCGGAATATCCTGCCGCGATGAAATTGGACAACGGAAATGTGCTGCGGCTTCCTTATTTAGCCGCTTTGATTCGCCTTGCGGACGAGTTGGACATTGCCGCGGACAGAAACCTGCAATTCATTTATGACATTTCCAGAATCCACGGCAAAAAGGATATTGAGGAATTCAAAAAGCACATGGCGATCAAGGAAGTTCGCTTTGAGGAGAACCACTTCCTTGTGCTGGTGGACGATTCCGAACCTCAGATTTACGAGGCGCTGATCGAGCTGTTTGACAAGCTCAAGGAAACACTTGATTACTGTGTGGACGTGACCGCAAAACGTACTGATTTTACCATTAACCAGACGGACATTATCGTCAAATCGGTTCGTTCTTAGAGGAGAAGCAACATGGTCAACTATACATTGAGCTTTGAATCCATCGAAAAATTTGTTGAAGACCTGCGCGTGTACTTAACGAATAACCGGGTCGCTAAGAAGGAAGTTCTTCGCAGCACGCTTCTTGTTGAGGAAGTGATGCTGAAATACCGCGACGCATTCGGGGAAGACGCTGTTGTGGAGACAGAAACGCTCTCTCGCATCTGGAAGACCGGCGTTTCGATCCGTATTTACGGCGATTCACTGGATCCTTTTTCCGAAGATGAGGAAGGGATGCTCAAAAGCCTCACTGCCTCAACCGTGAATGTCAATCCCGTGTGGAAGTATGCAAAATCTTCCTCTGCAAACGCCAAGGGCTGCAACGAGATCAACTTGCTGGTGCCCAAGCAGGCGCGGGTCTCCAACCCTGTGCGCTTTCTTATCACGGTCATATTCTTCATCATGTTCGCGCTGCTGACCAAGATGCTGCTTTCCGAGGAAAACTGCGCGATCTGGGCGAACGATTTTGTGCTTCCCGTCGCCGGTACCTACACGAATTTTCTGTCGGTCATGGCGATTTTAATGGTCTTCTTTTCCATTCCGTTGTGCATTGTGCAGTACGGCTCCATCGGCACCTTCCGTAAGACCGCAAAGCAGGTGCTCAAACGCTATATCCTGATTCCTCTTGGGATTCTCATTCCCCTTGGTATTGCCGCATCCCTGTTCATTACCAAGGGAGGAGAGGCCGGAGACGGTTACGCCATTGCAAAGTCCATTTTGGATATTTTCATCGGAATGATTCCAGGCAACATCGTTTCGCCTTTCCTCAACTTCAACTGTATGCAGGTCATGTTGGTCGGTCTGACTTTCGGGTTGTGTTTCCTTGTCATGGGAAATGAATCTAAAACACTGGTCAGCATTTTTGACCGCTGCAACTTTGTGGCGGTGCTAACGAACTCCTACCTTGCGCGGTTCGTCCATTTCTATGTGGGCGTGATGGCCTATTATCTGGTGCTGACCGACTATTCCGTGCTGTTCTCGGAAATGCTGCCGATCATCCTGATCGTGGTGGGTGCCTGCATTCTATCTGTGGTCGTGTTCCTCGCCCTGACCTGCATCAAGTTCAGGGTCAAGCCCTTCGTCCTTGCGAAAAAGTTCCTGCCGTCATTCATGGTCAATCTTTCCTCGGCTTCCGTCGGCGCATCGTTCATGGTGTTCTTTGACGAGCTGGTCAAGGACTGCGGCGTGGAATTGGCGTATTCCGGCATGGCAGTCAACTTAGGAACCGTGCTTTTTAAGCCTCTTTACAGCGTCTTCTTAGCGGTATGCGGTGTCGGGGCGGCCTATCTGACCGATTGCCTGACCTTTGCAACGCTCATCCAGATTCTGCTCATGGCTTATATTCTGCCGGTTTCCATCCCGAACATTCAGGGCGGCGCAACCTCTGTCATCCTGCTGATGTTCTCTCAGGTCGGAATCGGAAACGGCATGGGCGAACTCATCGTCACCATCAACACCATTTTGCAGTTCATCATTGTACCTGCAAACATCTTCTGTACCCAGTGCCTGATTCTGCTCACGGCCGGGAAGGAAAAGAAGGTCGATCTGGCAAAGCTCAGAGCGGCTGTTGCCAAATCAAAATAGAAAAAACAGGTTTCTGGCCGTTTTCGTGGACAGAAACCTGTTTTTGCGTAAAGCCTATTTCAGCATATTGTTGACGGTTTCGCGGAGCTTTAAGATGTACTCCTGCTTGCGGGGATAGGACTTGAAGGTCATGGGTTCATCACAGCCGAAGTCGATGAGGCAACGAACGGCCTCTCTTCCGATCTTCTTTTCAAGCAGCTGCAAGGCGCGCATATCCTGCAGGGCTTCATAGAAGAGCAGCGCATGGAGGGAATAGACCGCTTTGCCGTCCTTGCCGGGATAAACCTGGAAGGTGTCGCCGCCGGGAACCCAGTAATCGCCGCAAAGGTCGGTGTAGGGGTTGATGAGACGGCGGGAGCCGCAGGAATACCAGAAATTGAAGCCCCATTGCAGGAAGCCCTTGATGTCAAACTTATAGAGCTGGGTTCCTAAGATGCGGGTGCGCTGGCCGGGCATGGCCACCATGCGGTTGGAGACAAGCTCGTTCTGCCCGCAGCAGTAATACGTCCACAGGTCGGGAACCTTGGCTTCCAGGAAAGGCTCGATGTGGTTCGTGGCGGGCACGGGAGCTTCCACAACGCCCTGCTCATAGAATGCGAAGGAGGAAAGCGCGTCCATCACGGGATAATCGGCCAGCAGGTCTTTGACCACGTTCTTTGCGGCCATATAGGTGCCAAGCTGTTCCTCGGAGGGCTCATCGGAGATGTGGAAGCGGCACTGTTTGTCCACACCAAGCTTCTTCAGCTCATCCAGCAGCGCGGAAACAAAGGCGCGGATGAAGGTGGTGTATTCCTTGGAGGTGGCGTCGGTGTCCCAGCCGAAAATGCGCTTGGTTTCGCCGTTGTCCAATTTCGCCACGACCTTGGGCGCGTGAATGGCGCCCCACTGGGAGAAGAAGTGGGAGATCTCGAAATACTTCATTCCCTTACTCTGGGCGAGCTTGATGTAGCGTTCCAGCTTCTCGTAGGAGAAAGAATAGGAGCCGTCTTCATGGGCGAAAATGTCAACCAGCTGCACGGTGGGGCGTTCGGTGCCGATGGCGGTGTCCAGCGGCGGGGTCAGGATGGGCGTGAACATCATGTTGATTCCGCAGCGCACAGCCGCTTCCATGTAGTTCCCGATGAGCTCCCAATGCTTTTCGGAAAAGATCTCACAGCCGTACCAGTCCGCGATGCAGTCGTTGTGGAACCAGTGGGTGAGAATGAGGCTCTGCTCGGGCAGCATGGCGTCAACAACGGTGACGGGCAGCTCGGCGGAGGCTTCCGCGCCTTCCAGCGTCTTCACGTCCGCTTTCAGCGTGTATTCGCCCGCTTTTATGCCGTCAGTGTGCTCGATGGTCAGCATTAAGGTTTTTAGCTGCTTTGCCGGGGCAATCACGATCTCACCGGCGGGAACGGGCGTGAGCAGATCGGGGAAAAGCCCCGCTTCGCCGCGCAGATAGTCGTCATCCACTTTGCCGGTGACGGTGACGGGCACGCTGTCCACGGAAGCCATGGTGATGTAGGGCACAAGTGCGCCGGATAAGGTGAGCTCGCAGTTCTGCCGCTCGTCGGCATAGAAGCCGAGCTGCACGGACAAACGCTCGTTTCTGAGCATGGAAACGGAGGCTAAGGCTTTCTTTTCGCAGAGGGTCTGATCCAAGAAGCACTTTTCCATCGAAGGCAGGAATTTGATCTGGATTTCAGCCATGATTTTGCATCCTTTCATCTAAAAGATTCGTATATATAGTGTACGAAACCTGCCGATGCTTGTCAAGAACGAACGGGTAAATTTCGGAATTGACAAGGTAAATGTAAAAATGCTATATTGTTTGCAAAGTAATAAACTTTAAGGAGGAACCATCATGTTTAAGCTGTGGAACGCATTATCAGAAGCGCAAAACCTGAAATGGGTGGAGCTGTCGCACACCATGGACAACGATTCACCCTATTGGAGCGGCATCCCGGAGGGCTCCGTGGAGCTGAACAAGACCGTGTTTGACTGGGGCAATCCCATGCTGGAATGCCGCATCACCACCTTCAAGTTTCCCGGTCAGTTCGGCACCCACATCGACTTCCCTGCGCACTTCGTAAAGGGCGGCGTTGCAGCCGAAGCCTTTGCTGCCAAGCAGGGCGTGTTCCCGCTGTGCGTCATTGACGTGACCGACAAGGTGGCAAAAGACCCCACCTACGCCGTCACGGTGGAGGATATCAAGGCTTACGAAAACAAGTACGGCGCGATTCCCGACGGCGCATTCGTAGCGTTGCGCACGGACTGGTACAAGAAATGGCCGGATATGAATGCCATGTCCGGCATCGCGGAGGACGGTTCGGAGAACTTCCCCGGCTGGTCGCTGCCCGCGCTGCAGTACATCTATGAGACCCGCAACGCCGCTGCCAGCGGACATGAAACGCTGGACACCGACGCTTCCAAGGAAGCCGCAAAAGCGGGCGATTTGGCTTGCGAACGCTATGTACTGGAAAAAGGCAAGCTGCAGATCGAGCTGATGTGCAAACTGGACAAGGTGCCTGCTGCCGGCGCGGTGCTCGTTGCCGCCTGGCCGAACTTCAAAGGCGCAAACGGTCTGCCCGTGCGCGTGTTCGCCATCTGTGAATAAACAGGGATGCCTGTTCTTCGGAAACGGAGAACAGGCTTTTTCCTCGTTTGGTTCTCTGTTTTTCTATCCCAACCTTCTCTTTTCTCCTTGCCATCGTATGTTAAATCCTGTAAAATATACCCGAGGTGAAAATCATGGCAAAGGGGTTTATTGATATAGTATTGGATGCCCTGTTCAAATCCATCTTTACGGCAGACTGGATCGGAAGGCGCGGGGAGAAGCTGACCGTGCGCTGGCTTAAAACGTTGAATTTCTTCGGGCGAAAAGGACAGATTCTTCGGAACCTGTATGTGCCTAAGGACAACGGAGAAACCTCCGAAATTGATGTGATTTACATTTGCCAGAAGGGCATTTATGTGCTGGAAAGCAAGAATTATTCCGGCTGGGTCTTCGGAGACGAAAAAAGCGCCTATTGGACGGTGATGCTGCCGAACAAACAGAAGAACCGCCTCTATAATCCGATTTTGCAGAATCAGACCCATATCAAGTGGCTGCGGGCATACATCGGAGAAAACATTCCGCTCTTTTCCATTATAGTCTTCTCGGAGCGGTGCGAGCTGAAAAAGGTGGAGGCCACCTCCGTTCCTGTGGTCAAGCGGGATTTTCTCTACGGTACCATAAAGCGGATGTGGGATGCTTCTCCGGATGTTCTTTCGGAAACGGAAGTGATTGCGCTCTTTGAAAAGCTCAAAAAGCTTACAAACGCCGAAACTGCTACCAAAGAGGCGCATATCCGAAATATAGAGGAAAAGTACGCAAAAAAGGAAAAACCGAAAGAGGATAAGAACCAGGAACCGATTGCGGAGCTTCAACCGTCGGCAGGGGAGTGGATTTGTCCTCGGTGCGGTGGGCAGCTTATTTTGAGAACCGTGAAAAAGGGTGAAAATGCCGGAAAGCAGTTTTTCGGCTGCGGCAATTTCCCCAAATGCAGATATACACAAGAGATAAAGGAGTGAGCAACCATGACCAGACGGGAAATCATCTTAAAGCCCTTTGAGGACGAAAAGGAGTTGTTAGAGGAGCGGGTGGAATCCGGCATCGAGCAGCACAGGAAGGCGGACGCTGTGATCCGTGTGACGGACAGGGACGGAAAGCCCGTGTCCGGCGTAAAAGTGAAGTATTCTCTTAAAAAGCACGAATTTTTCCACGGCGCGAACATTTTCATGCTGGATGAGATGGAGAACGCCGAGAAGAATGAGAAATACAAGGAGGCCTTTGCCAAGGTCTTCAATCTGGCGACCCTGCCCTTCTATTGGTGCGATCTGGAACCTGTGCAGGGCAAGGAACGATTCACGGTGGACAGCGAAAAGGTCTATCGCCGCCCGGTGCCTGACCTGTGTTTGCAGTATTGCGGGGAGAAGAACATCACCCCCAAGCTTCATTGCCTGAACTACGACCAGTGGACGCCCACCTGGGTACCCATGGATTTGGAGCAGCACAAAGCCCTGCTTAAACGCCGCATCGAGCGCATCGCGGAGCGGTATGCGGAAAAATCCCCGGCATGGAGGTCATCAACGAGACCCTGTGCAATTCCAGATTAACCCCCGAGGGCAACCGCCGGGGCAGCCTTTTCTTCCGGGAAAGCGACCTGATTGAGTGGAGCTTCAAGACCGCGCGGGCGGTGCTGCCGAAGAACGAGCTCATCATCAACGAAGCCACGGAACAGGCCTGGGATGTGACCCGCGGGGAGAGAAGCTGGTACCCGCTGTCCATCGCCTACGCCATGGAGCGCGGCGCGGAGATTGACGCCATCGGGCTGCAGTACCATATGTTCTACAAAAAAGAGGATGAAGCAAAATGTGCCGTTCCCTTTTTCAGCCCGTCCAAGCTGTATTCCGCCATGGACAGCTACTATGCCATGTTCGGAAAGCCCTTGCAGGTGACGGAGATCACCCTGCCCGCCTATTCCAATGAGGCGCAGGACGAGGAATTGCAGGCAGACCTGCTGGAAAAGCTCTATTCCATCTGGTTCTCGCACCCGGTGATGGAGGCCGTCATCTATTGGAACCTTGTGGACGGCTATGCGGCCTTTGCGCCGCAGGGCGACATGACTGCCGGGGAAAACTACTATCACGGCGGCCTGATGCGGTTTGACTTAACCCCGAAGCCCGCATACGAGCGACTGCACGACCTGTTCCATTCCCGCTGGACGACAAACGGCGAGGGCGTGACCGATGCAAACGGCGAGGTGCGCTTCCGCGGCTTCAAGGGCGAATACGAAGTGGAAGCGGACGGCAAAAAGGACGGATTTACGCTCAATCAGGATATAAACGGCATGGAAATCTCACTCTGATAAAGAAGGAGGAACGCACATGACCACTTATGAACGCATTGCCCGGATGTACGCCCACAAGGAGGCCGACCGGGTGCCCATCATCGACTACGCCTGGGAAGAAGCGGTGGACGCATGGGTCGTGGAGGGGATGCCCACAAGGGACTACTATTCCTACTTCGATCTGGACAAGACCGCATACATTTCGCTGGACAATTCTCCGCGCTATTCCCTGAAAACAATTGAGGAAACCGAGGATTACCGCATTTATACAACTTCCTGGGGCGCGACCATGCGCTCCTGGAAGAAGCACACTACCACCCCGGAGCATCTGGATTTCCATGTGACCACGCCGGAAATCTGGGAGGAAGCCAAGGCGCGCATGGTGCCCTGCGACGACCGCATCCCGTGGGAGAACCTGAAGGCCAACTACAAGACATGGCGGCAGGAGGGACGCTGGATCACCGGTGGCTTCTGGTTCGGGTTTGACATCACCCATTCGGGCATGGTAGGCACCGAAACGCTTCTCATGGCCATGCTGGAGGAGCCGGAATGGGTCATGGATATGTTTGACAGAGAATTATCCATGGACATTGAAATGATGAACAAAGTGTGGGATGCGGGCTACACCTTTGACGAGCTGCACTGGTATGACGACATGGGTTACAAGAACAGCCAGTTCTTCTCCATGAAGGTTTATCGGGAGCTGGTGAAGCCCTTCCATCAGAAGGCCATTGATTGGGGGCACGCGCACCACATTCCCGTGCGGCTCCATTCCTGCGGCGACATTCGCCCCTTTATCCCGGAATTTATCAAAATGGGGCTGGATGGCCTGAATCCCTTGGAGGTCAAGGCGGGCTGCGACCCTGTGGCCATAAAGAGGCAGTACGGGAAAGACCTGCTGCTCCACGGCGGCATCAACGCGGTGCACTGGACGGAGCCGGAAGCCATCATTTCCGAGATCGAGACCGTTGTGCCGGAAATGATGAAGGATGGCGGCTACATCTTTGCCTCCGACCATTCCATCCCGCCGGGAATCTCCCTAAAGGACTTCGGGCGTGTTATGGAGGTCTACAAGAAGGTCGGCACATATTAAGTTTTACAGCCGCTGCTTGACAAGGGCAGCGGTTTTTTATATACTATGGAGGCTACCTAACGATAGGTAGTGAAGGGAGAAGCACCATGGTTGAATTGTCGGAATCGAAAAAGAGGATATTACAGGCCGCTCTGGAGCTGTTTTCCCATAACGGGGTGGAGGCGACCTCAGTGGGGATGATCGCAGACCGCGTGGGCATCCGCAAGGCGTCCTTATACAGCCATTTTGACAGCAAACAGGACATTTTCGATACGCTGAACACCATAGCGGATGAGTATTACGAAAAGCGCTCCTACATTCCGCACTATAAAGAGCTGGCGGTGAGCAGCAATGTTGAATGTATTATTCAGCAGGTAAAGGAGGAGTTGACCTTTGTCATGCACGATGATTTCATCAGCAAGACAAGGAGAATGCTGACCATCGAGCAATTCCGCATGGAAGATTTAGGACGGGCGCAGGAGCAGCGTACCTATAAGGACATTATGGACTGTTATTCCGCTCTCATCCGCGCATGGATGGACAGCGGGCTGATTCGTCGGGACGATGTGCAGCTGCTGGCCATGGAGTTTGTGTCGCCCATCTCCATGCAGATGTTCCGCGTAGACCGCAACCCGGCTGTGGAAGCGGAGGCCATGACGCTGATCGAAAAGCACATCCGGCACTTCTTCTCGGTGTACGGGAAATAGAGAAGGAACAAATCCGAAAATCCATCGTCTATATGAAGTGGAATTGTGAAGGAGTGACAATATGCTGACAGAAGAAAAGCTGATTGAATTTGGAAAATCCGTGGCGCATCTCCCCGGTGTACGAGGCGTTGCCGTGACGAAGCTGGACATTCCCGCGCCCGGCGAGGGCGACATTGACATAATGGTCTATTGTGACACCGTGCCCCCGCCGGAGGTACGGACAGCCCTGTATTCCGGGGAAATTCCCTTCTTCAAAGGGGAACGCTGGGGAGAGGGCGATCAGATTTTTCCTGAAAATGTGGAAACCTATGTGATGTATTTCACGATGGACGCGGCAAAGCGCGATATTCAAACCATTTTGGACGGCTACCGCGCCCCTAAGGAGGACGGAGGCTTCTACACCACCGGCCGGCTGGCCATGTATAAAAACCTTATCTCCATAGCGGAGGACGGCTGTGTGCAGGAGCTGAAAGACATGGCAAAGGAATACCCCGAAGCCCTCAGGCAGAGGATTCTGTCCGACTGCAAGGGTATTTTAAGCGAAACGGAAAACTTCGAGCGCGCCGTGGTGCGAAAGGAAGTCCTGCTCTATCACGCCGCATTGGAGGATGCGCTGGATGCCTATATACAGGCACTTTTCGCACTGAATCATGTGCTGTTCCCCAGCCGCAAGCGCTCTCTGCAATTTATAAAGGATTTTGCAGTTAAGCCTGAAAAAGTGGAGGAAAGGCTGCTTTCTGCCGTCAAATTCGGAGCGGAGGCGGAAACGCTGGATAAGTCCTACGAAATCTGGAAAAAACTGGTTGAAGACCTGAACCTGTAAAGGATGATTGGAATGAAAAAAATACTTTTGATCCTTTTGTTGACTTTATGCCTCCTGCTTGCGGGCTGTGCCGTGCAGGAGAATCCAACCGTGACACCCGCCGCAGAGCCAACCGCCAATCCAACCGTTGAACCTACGCAGGAACCCGTAATGGATTGGCAGGACGGGCAGGAAACGGTGCAATTCACCGTGGACGGGCAGGAAACGGACGCCTATCTTGCCATCGAGGACAAGGGCGTGGCTTTCTATGCCGATGAAACGGAACAAAGGCAGATCGCCTTCTGCGAATATCCCGTGTTTGACGGCGAACTGGGCGCGTACAAAAGCTGCGACTGCATGGACTACAACGAGGACGGGCTGACTGACCCCACAATAAACTTTGAAAACGCCTGTTTCATGTGGCTGTCGGAGAACGGACAGCTCATTTTCAACCCGGAATTTTCCACCATACCGGGGGATGCGGGCGCAAGAGGAGACGATTAAGTGAAAAAGAAGACAAAAATCATCCTGATTGTGCTGGCGGTGGTGCTCGTCATCGGGATTCCCGTTTTCCTGTTTGTCAACGCCTTTTACGGCAACGGCATTTCCCGACTGCTTTGCAGAAGAACGGCTGAACAGATCCTGCGCAAAGAGCGGTTTGCCGATGAGGGCTTGAAAATCGCCAACGTGAACTACAATTTCAAGCAGAACGGCACCTATTTTGCCTATGTGGAATCGCCAACCAGCATTGATACGCACTTTTCCATCTACACGGATTCCTTTGGCAACTATCTGGACGATGATTACGATTTTTTAGTGCAGAAGGGCTGGAACACCGCCGAGCGACTCAACATGGAATATTACGACTTCTGTAAGCCGATTCTGGAAAACATGGGCTACAACAGCTCCATTTGTTTCGGCGAAATCATGGAAGCGTATGAGGAATCCGAGGGCGAGCGCACCTACATGGCGGACTATCCCAATGACACGGTGTTCGACCTTGCGATTATGGGCGGGCAATCGGGTAAGCTGACGCTTTACATTGACGATGAAAATGTGTCCGTGGAGCGTGCTGCCGAGATTCTGTCTGACCTGAAAGCGTATTTTGACGAAAACAATTTGTGCTTTGCCACGCTGGATTTTGCCTTGGAATACCCCAAGGAAAACGAAGAAAACCCGGTTCGCCCGGACGGAACGGTGACGCTGCTGGATTTCCCTTATGAGGATTTGGAGGGCGAAGGTTTGGCGGAGCGCGTGCGGCAGAATGACGAGCGGGCAAAGGCCTATTACGCCGAAAAGGACGCGGAACGGGCGCAGGAAGGCTATGAGGAAGCTGCTGCCGACGAATAATCAAATAATGTTAAGAAAATGAATAAAAACTATTGAAAACGGCTCCTTTCATCGGGTATAATATCGGTAATGGTATATATCCTGAAAGGAGCCTGATTATTATGGTTAATAAAGCGGTTGTGGCCATCGGCCCCAAGAAAAACGTACTTAAAGAAATCCCCATGCCCGTCATGGACGACGATTCCGTGCTCATCCGCATCAAGTATTGCGGCGTGTGCCATTCCGAGCACTACGACTGGGCGCACGCCAAGGAAGGCGACACCTTCGGCCATGAACCCATGGGCATCATCGAGCAGGTCGGCAAGAATGTAAAGGGCTTTGCCGTGGGCGATCATGTTTCCGGCCTTTGGGGCAGCACCCTGCCCGGCGCGGGTGCCATGCAGAAATACATGGTTGCCAACGTGGAAAAGAGCAAGATCGTGAAGATTCCCGAAAATCTCCGGGACGAAGACATGGTGCTGGAACCCCTGTCCTGTATGCTTTCCGCCTGTTCCAAGGTGAAGGACACCATGCCCGGCACCAAGGTCTGCGTGGTGGGCTGCGGCTACATGGGCTGCGGCGCGATCTCCCTGCTCACCCTGCGCGGCTTCTATGTGGTCGCGGTGGACATTCGGGAAACCTCCCGTCAGGATGCGCTGAAATACGGCGCGAAGGAAGTCTACACCCCCGAGGAAGCCATCAGGAAGTTCACCTACGAAAACGGCGAGCGCGACATTATGAAGGGCTTCAAGGTGGTCTGTGAGTGGGGTGAGAGCAACGAATCGCTGGACACCGCCATCAACCTGACCGGCTGCTGCGGCCTTCTGTGCGTGGGCGCGTATCACACCGGCGAAAAACGTCTGGTGGATATGCAGCAGTTGGGCGTGAAGGCCATCGTGATGCACAACACCCATCCCAGAGAGTACTGGCTCTCCACCGAAGGCGTGGACAACGCCGTGCGCATGATCGCCGACGGGGAGTGGGACTTCAAGAACATTCCCACCATGGTCTACCCCGCCAACCAGTTTGACCGGGCGCAGGAGGAGATGGAGACCAAGTACGGCAAGTTCATGAAGTCTCTGATCGACATGGAGATGGAGGACGGCGAACCCTTCATGGCTCCCGTCAAGGAATAACACACAAAACCCGTCAGAAAATGGTGGGTTTCTTTCTAAGGAGAAAAGGGATATGAGAATCGGAATCGACATCGGCGGCACCAAGGCCGTGATTGCCGTGGTCAACGAAAACGGGGAAATCCTCAAAAAGGAACGCATGAGCACAGGCGCGGAATTGCCCTGCAAGGAGATCGTAAAACAGGCCGCGCAGATCGCAAAAAAGCTGGCAGAGGGTGAACCCATTGACTTTGTGGGCATCGGCATCCCCGGCACGGTGGACAACGTGCAAGGGCTTGTCGTCTGGACACCGAACCTCAAATGGAGGAATGAACCCGTGGCGGAGCTCTTCCGTGAAGAAACCGGCGTGTGCCCCATGCTGGTGCAGGACACAAGAGCCGCGGCGTGGGCGGAATCGCTGACCCCCGAAATGAAGGACAAATCCTGCGTGCTGTGTGTGACGCTTGGCACGGGCATCGGCTGCGGCATTGTCCTCAACCATCGGATTTGGCACGGTGCGCTGGGCACGGCGGGAGAGATGGGGCACATTCCCGTGGTGAAGAACGGGCGCGTGTGCGGCTGCGGCAAGCACGGCTGCATGGAGGCCTACGCATCCGGCACAGGCATGGCAAAAACCGCCAAAGAGCGCGGCATTTGCGAAACCACAGAGGAACTGTTCGACCTTGCAAAAGCCGGTAACATTGAGGCAAAGCAGGTCATTTCCGAGGCGGTGGATTACGCCGCACAGGCACTCTCAGGCATTGTCAATGTTCTGTCGCCCGATGCGGTGCTGCTCTCCGGCGGCCTGTGCGCCCAGGAAGAACTCTATGTGCAGCCCATCATAGATAAGGTGAAGGAACTGTCCTATACCGGCGCGGTCGGCGTGGGCTTCACCATGCGCATTGCGTCCTTGGGCGGTGAGGCCCCGGTGATCGGTGCGGCGCTGCTCGACAAATAGGAGGATTTTATGGAAAACTGGCGTTATGCTGCCCGCCGCAGCTTCGGTTTCTCGGCGGAAAACAAGGACGGCACCAAAGGCGGCGGCACAAGGGGCAAGGACTGTGAAAAGCTCTCGGCCTACTTAGAAATTCCCGCCGGGGAGACCGTGGTGCTGGCGGATGCCAAAGGGTCGGGAATGTTCACGCATATCTGGATGACGGGCGCGATCTCTCACAGCATGATCCTGCGGATGTACTGGGAGGACAGCGATTTTCCTTCTGTGGAAGCGCCGCTGTCGGCTTTCTTTGGCTGTGCCTATGACGAGCAGTATGCCGACAGAGACGGAAAATACCCCGCTTTTTCCTCGGCCATGATGACCGTGGCTCCGGCGCGGGGCGTGAGCTGCGTCTTTGAAATGCCCTTTTTCAAGCGCGGGAAAATCACCATTGAGAACCGCAGCAGCGAACCAAAGACCCTGTATTACATGATTTCAGGCTGGTACGGGGAATTGCCGGAGGATGCCATGTACTTCCACGCCGCCTATCGGCAGGAGCATCCCGTGACCCCCGGCAAGGCCTTTACCGTGATTGACGGCATAAAGGGTAGCGGATGTTTTGCGGGCATGACGCTGGCGGTGGGGCTCAACGGCCACAACACCTGCTTTGTGGAGGGCGAGGCCAAGATGTATATCGACGGCGACACCTATCCCACCATGAACTACACCGGCACGGAGGACTATTTCTGCGGCGCGTATGCCTTCGGAAACGACCATGTGAACCACACCTATCAGCCCTTCCAGTCGCCCTACGTCGGGATGTATGCCATCTTAGGCCGCTTCGATCCGCAGTATGACGCGCAGCAGCGCTTTCTGTTCTACCGCTGGCACGTTACCGATCCTGTCTATTTTGAGCAGAATTTCCGCATGACCATGGACAACTTGGGCTGGACAGGCCCCCGTTATGACGACTACACCGCTTGCTGTATGTGGTACCAGACAAAGCCGTCCGCTTTGACAAAACCGCTCCCCACGGATCATGAAATGCTGATGAAATAACGGATTTATCATGCAAAACCCCGCATTGCCAAAGACAATGCGGGGTTTTGTGTAACCGAACGGTTGATACAATGTACCCTCTGCGATTTATTTCTTTTGATACTCGTGGACGTAGCCATCAGGGTAGCCTTGTTACTTCGTGCCGCGGGCGGCTTTATCCTGATATTTCGCGTAGACCATGATGAGGAACACGATGGTCAAAATGAGATTTGTAATGATTCCAATCATAAAGTAGAAAGGTGTGCCGAGAATTGGTAATAGGTTTACAAGCGTACATGCGAAAATAATTCCTGCTAATACACATGATTTTTTCTTGCCAAGTTCTTTGGCAACAACAAAAATGCTCATTGCTGCAAAAGTAATCAAATGCATTAGCAAGATAAGGGGATAAACAAAATTGCCCGCCCGATATGATTCTGCGATTGCAAAAATCGGGAAAACGCGGGAGACACAATAAGCAATACAAAACGCTTTGAAAAAGCCGGCTGCATTTTTGCTGTAACCTTTTAAGCAGTAAGCCAAAGCAATACCACAAGCAATACAGTCAATTATTCTGACAGGTGTGTTCCACGATTCAAGTTCGGTATATTTTAATAAAGCAAAAATATCAAAGGCAATTCCGGCAACTAACAAAACCAGCAAAACCACGCTCAGCCAAATGGGGACAACTCTCTTCTTTTCCATAAAAATACCTCTCTTTTTCTAAAAAATCTAAACAAAAAGACGCACTACACCCGAACTCAAATTCGGCGCAGAGCGTCATTGTTTTCAGTATTTGTGTTGACAAAAGGGCAGAATTCAGCTACGCTTGCTTGCTTGCTTGCTTGCTTGCTTAGCGATTGTTGCGCCGAACTGCATCCGAAGTCAACTCCTTTTCTTGGATTATCCATGAAATATTGTAGCATACGGGAAAGATTTTGTAAATCCCCCGAATGAGAAAAATTGCAACTTAAAAAAAGGACAGTAATCTTGACACTGTTTGTATCAAAATTGCCGTCCTTTGGTGCGTCTGACAGGATTCGAACCTGCGGTCTCCCGAGTCGGAGTCGGACACTCTATCCACTGAGCTACAGGCGCTTACAACTCTTACAGTATAGCACAGTGGAAGAAAATTCTCAATAGGAAATTTTGAGAGAATTTGGGTTTTCGGGAAAACGATGAAACTTAGTGGTGGAAGAGGCGCATTCCGGTGAAGCACATGACCATGTTCTTCTGATCGCAGCACTCGATGACGAGATCATCACGGACAGAGCCGCCGGGCTCGGCAACGTAGGAAACACCGGAGCGAGACGCACGCTCGATGTTGTCGGAGAAGGGGAAGAAGGCATCAGAGCCGCAGGAAACGCCGGAAATAGTGGAAAGGTAAGCCTTGGCTTCCTCGGCGGTCAGGGGTTCGGGCTGCTCGGTGAAATACTTCTGCCAGTTGCCGTCGGCGCAGACATCCTCTTCGTTCTTGTTGATGTAGGAGTCGATGACGTTGTCGCGCTCGGGGCGCCCCATCTTGGGCTTGAAGGGCAGGTTCAACACCTTGTCGTACTGGCGCAGGAACCAGGTGTCGGCTTTGGAACCGGCCAGACGGGTGCAGTGGATGCGGCTCTGCTGACCCGCGCCCACGCCGATGGCCTGTCCGTCATAGGCATAGCACACGGAGTTGGACTGGGTGTATTTTAAGGTGATGAGGGAGATGATGAGGTCGCGGACGGCTTCTTCGGGCAGGTCTTTATTCTTGGTGACGATGTTGGAGAGCAGGTTCTTGTCAATAACGAAGTTGTTGCGTCCCTGCTCAAAGGTAACGCCGAACACCTGCTTCTTTTCCTGCACTTCGGGGATGTAGTTCGCGTCGATCTTGACCACGTTGTACGCGCCGCCGTGCTTGGACTTTAAGATTTCCAGCGCTTCGGGAGAGTACCCGGGCGCGATGATGCCGTCGGAGACTTCACGCTTGACGAGCTTTGCGGTGGTAACGTCACATTCGTCGGATAAGGCGATCCAGTCGCCGAAGGAGGACATTCTGTCGGTTCCGCGGGCGCGAGCGTAAGCGCAGGCCAGAGGAGAATCGTCCAGACCCTTGATGTCGTTGACAAAGCAGGCCTTTTTGAGCTTATCGGACAGCGGCAGACCCACAGCGGCGGAGGTGGGGGAAACGTGCTTGAAGGAAGCGGCGGCGGGCATCCCCAGGATGGTCTTGATCTCGCGGACGAGCTGCCAGGAGTTTAAGGCATCTAAGAAATTGATGTAGCCGGGACGGCCGTTGAGCACTTCCACAGGAAGCTCGCTGCCGTCTGCCATGTAGATGCTGGCGGGCTTCTGGTTGGGGTTGCAGCCGTATTTCAGAGCAAATTCTTTCATGGTACTTCTCCTTAGTTGTATTTGTTGATGAGGCGGTCGGTAAAGGAATTGTCTTTTAGGTCAACGTAGCGAACATACAGGGAAATCTTGTTGTCGGCATCCAGATTGTTCCAGAGGTCAGAAGTGAACTCGTTAATGTCGTTGGGGATGGCGATGCGCTCGGGTTCGCCCTGGAAGGAGGGGATGGAAGGTGCGCCGTCGCAGACATAGGTGTGGATGAAGTGCCCCAAACCTGCCTTGGAGGGATAGGAGAAGGTGTAGCGGGCGCAGTCGGTGCCTTCCGCGTCGAGAGATTTCAGAATGGAGAGCTCATAGCTGAACTTATCCCCGAAGGTGGCCATGCCGGAGATGCGGGGGGTGTAATTGGGCTTGTCCGGCTCAAAACAGCGGGATTCCAAGGACTCGGAGAAGGACTTGCCATTCTTTACGCCTTCTTCGATGGTGTCGGTTTGGTCGCCGTTGGTGATGATGAGCTTGTTCCCGATGACTTTCAGCGCATTGTAAATGATGAGAGAAGGGTCGGCAACCTTGGAAGCGTCAAAGGGCGCGGTTTGCAGCACACCGTCCTTCATGACGAACACGCGGTTGCGGGAGTTGGCGGAGCGCCCCATGATGAAATAGGCGACGGCTGCCTTGGTGCCGTCAGAAGTGGTGCCGATGGCAAGCCCGCGTCCGACGTAGGAGTTGCCGGCGATGCGCTCCCCGATGGAAGGAATGGCGTAGATGTCCATGTGATTGTTCTCCTTTGTTCGTATTTGACAAACTAAAAGGGCACAGTACATGGGTAAATTCCCAAATACTGTGCCCAGACGGTCGGCATTTGACGCTTTCCGCTCCCTTGCAGTGACCTGCTTTTGTCCGTCAGTCACGGAAAGCCTTACATTACGATGTAAGAATAGCAGAATCGTTCGGATTCGTCAAGTTAAGAGTTGACTACACATTAAGCTGGCCGGTGGGAGCCTGCTTGATGAGAGAATTGTAATGAACCTTATAAGCGTTGGAACGCCCGGACTTCTTGGAGAGGAGAATCAGCTCCAGCGCGTCGGAATCGGAGGCTTCGGGCAGCTTGCAGTGGACGGTGGGACCCTGAAGGTTGGTCTTGCCCTCCACATCCTTGGGCTTCCAGGTGAGCAGTTCCTTTTCCCAGGAGCCGCAACGCAGGGTGATGGTCACTTCATCGGACTCGGCTTCGTTGCTGTCGTTCAGATACCAAATTTCCGCAGAGAAGTCGTCCTCGCCCGTCCAGTCGAAGTGGGGGATTCTGGCGGAGGCAATGACGGGGCGCAGGGCGTTCTTGACGGAGTAATAGCCGGGCTTGATCTCCATGGGATAGGAGATTAAGGAGTTGTTCGCGGCGCAGACCCACGGCTCCTCGAAGCACCAGTTGACAACCATGGAGCAATACGGCCACTGGCGGCGGGCTTCCTCAAAGATGGCCTGATAGCCGGAGCACTGCAGCCATTCGGAGTGCGCAACGGTTTCTTCCAGAGACTTCTGCTCGCCGAAATAGCCCTCGATGGTGGGCAGGCAAGCCCACTGGTTGTCGCCCCAGGCACCGAAGGCGTGGTGCGTGACCCAAGCCTCTGTCGGCTTGATGGGGAACAGCTCGTCTTCGGGAATGACCTTCTTTAACTGCTCCACGGGGTTCAGAGAGGGTACGCCAAACTCGGTGTAGGCGGTGTAATGCTGGTGGGCGAAGAACTGCAGCACATCCTCGCCGCAATCCAAATCCTTGAACAGATAGCCACCGTGCGCCATGCCGGTGGAGGGGGAGGTCATCATGAAGGGGCGCTGGAAGTCCAGCTCATAGCAGAGCTTGTTCAGCAGACGGATGACATGGCTCTGCTCGTCCATTCCCGACCAGTTGTTGAACAGCTCGTTGCCGCCGCACCACAGTGCGATACAGACGTGAGAGCGCAGAGCCTTGATGACAGCGGTGCCTTCCTGTTCCATGACTTTGAGCAGCTCGGGAGTACCCACATAGTTGTTGCACGCCAGCATAAATTCCTGCCAGATGAGCAGACCCAACTCGTCGCAGATGTCGTAGAAGGCGGGCTTGTTCATGCCTGCGCCGCCCCAGAGACGCAGCAGGTTCATGTTGGCGTCCTTCGCGGCGGTCAGCAGTTCGCGGTAGCGTTCCTCGGTGATTCTGCCGAAGAAGACCTCGGGATTGACCCAGTTGGAGCCCTTGCCCATGATGCGGCGGCCATTGAGTTCCATGGTGATGAAGGCGGCATAGCGGGGCTTGGGGAAAAGCTGGGGTTCGGCAGCGGCACCGCCGCCGTTCTGCACAAGGCGCAGGGTGCGGAAGCCGATGCGGCCGCTCTTTTTGTCGGACTTGGTTTCGGCAGTCCAGGTGTAGAGGTACGGCTCGCCCTCGCCCACGCACCACCAGAGGTTCACGTTCTTAACGGTAAAGGTGGGTTCAGTGCCCTTGTAGACGACATTGCCCTCGCGGTCGCAAAGGGTGTAGGTGACTTCCGCGTTGCATTCGGTCTCAAAGCGGACGGAGGCCACGGTTCTGTCTTCATTGAGGGTGTAGAAGGGTTCGCAGGAGGAGATGAAATCATCCTCGCGGGTCTCGATGTAGCAGGGCTGCCACAGGCCGGAGATGAGCAGCCGGGGGTTCCAGTCCCAGCCGTAGCAGACCGGGGGCTTTGCGCTTCGGTCTGCGGCCTGACGGTAGCTGTCGTAGGGACCGGGGCGCTTGGGGTGGGGATGGATGATGAACTGCACAAGGGAACCGGGCTTCACACTGTCGGTTAAGTCCAGTTCAACCTTTTTATACATTCCTTCCTGATAGAAGATCTTTTTACCGTCCAGCAGCACGTCGAAGTAATAGTCTACGCCCTCGGCGACGAGGAAAACCTTCTGCCCTTCCTTCTTGTCAAAGGTGACATTGGTTCTGTATTCCCATGTGTAGCCTTCGGTCTCTTCCAGCTTGGCCACGGTGTTGGCATAGAAGAGCCGGTCTAAGTTTTCGATGCCGATGGACTGGGCATATTCATACTGAATGTTGCCGGGAACCGCTACGGGAAACTGCGGATAAGCGGTCTTTCCTTCGGGGTCAAAGCGTCCGCCCATCCATTGCTGATAAAATTTCATGCTGGTGTTCTCCTTTTTTGTTATTTCCGTTAGGGATAATCGTTTACCTATTTATACAATTTAAGAATATCGTGAAACATCCTGTTTGTCAAGAATAAGTTGTGGAAGACAAGAAAAAGCCCACACATGGATTGTGCAGGCTTTTGACTAACAGAAATGAATTATTCGAGCGGGACACTGAGCTTGGTCTCCAAGGCCTGCACTTCACTTTCGGTCATTCCGGCTTCGACCAGATAGGCAGTGATCTCCTCGCGCAGATCATAAACGGAAGGATCGGTGATCTCCAGCATATTGCACAGGGGCTTGAAGAGATTTTCCTTGAGAATCAACTCATAGACTTCATCGTTTTCGTTAATGCCGTAGAAGTTTTCGTAGGTCTTGATGTAATCTTCCCGAATGTCGTCATAGGATGCGCCGCAGAGACCTTCGATCAACGCGCAAAGGATGCCGGTTCTGTCCTTGCCTTCCTTGCAGTGGATGAGCACAGGCCCGTCGGCGTTTAGAATGTACTGCATGGATTCCTTCATGGCATTCCTGAACACATCTCCGGGGTAATCGTAATCGCAGGTGACACAGAGAATGTCGCAGGTGGAAACGTAGGTGTCCTCAAACCATTCGTAATCGGAAAGCTCAGATTCCTCATTGTGCATATTGATGACATATTTGACTCCGGCGGCCTTGGCGGCTGCGTCAGCATATTCGTTGCGTCCAAGATCAGCATCAATGGGAGTGGAGGAACGGTAGATCAGATTTTCGGCCATGAACTGCGTTTTGACCATGCGGAAGTTGGCGAAATCCTCATCGCTGAGGTCGGGATAGTCTTCGCGCTCATTGGAGCGTTCCAGAGAGCGGATGTTGTATTGCTTTAAGTATCCTTCCTTTTCCTTCATGGAAATGTAGACCTTAATGGGCGTTTTCACACCCTCGTTGTACGTCCACTTGTAGCCGGGGTCTTCTTCGATGCTTTCCTTGGTGGCAAGACCGTTTACGGTGGCAAAATCATCCTGGTTGATGGCGATGGACACTTCGTCATCATCATAGTCGAGACGGCAGATCATTTTGCCTACATCGACGTCGGAATAAGAGTCGCCCACGGGCATTTCATAGGTCTTGCCGTTGATCTCGACGTTGATCACATCTCCGCAGGCATAGCCCAGGCTAACGAATTTCTCAATGTCGGATTTCAGAACGAGATTGCCGTGCTTGGCAACCCTTTCAACCGTGAATTTGTCGGAGGTCTTTTGCACAATGGAGCAGCCGGAAAGCACGCTCATGAGCATGAGGACGGCAAGAAGGAGAGCAACGATTTTCTTCATTTTGAGAGGTTCCTTTCTGATTCAAATTTTATTCAAGATTGATTTGCAGAATCACATAATCGCCAAGGGCGTGATTCACGGAGAAAATGAGGCAGGGCTTTCCGTCAATATAAAACCAGGTAGCGGGAATGTCGGAAAGCAGCGGGTCATTTAAGCTCAGGAGCGCGTTTGTGATGTCCTCCTGCGTGGCTTTTTCTCCCCAGGTGTTGCAGATGTCGTCAAGGGTCACATCCTCAACGCCCGAAAAGATCGTAAAATTGCCGCTGTAAAGCGCGTCGGCAAGAATCTGTGTGTCGGGCAGCGGGTTCTGTTCCCCTGTGGTCATGTCAACAGTGATGCCGTAAGCAAAGGCATACGGATGCGCAGCGCCTTCATAGTCTGCATATCCCGTGAAAAGAACGGTGAAAGATTCGTCCGTCTGCTCCAAAATATCCGGAACCAGCGCATAGCCCGCGAGCCCTTCGGAGGAATGTTCTTCCGAGCTTTCGTCAAAGTCGAAAGAGGCAAACCATTTGTTCCATCTCTCTTGCCTTTCCGTATTTCCCCAGCCGGAAATCTGAGGGTAGGAAACGGTGATTGCGCCGTCGTTTTTGTCGGTACCCTGCACAATTTCTACGGTATAAGGCGCGGGCGCTTCCGTGGGTTCAGGGGCTGGTTCTTCCGTGGGGGATTGCGTCGCTTCCTGCGTCGGCGCGGGAGTGACGGCAGCAGAGGTCAACTCCGGGAGCGTGTTTGCGGGAGAAGAACATCCGCAGACGGAAAGCAGCAGGAGCAGAGAAAGAAGGAACACAAGATACTTTTTCATAGGGGGTTAACCTTCCTTTCAAACGAGCATTAGTTTATCATATAGGAAGAAAAAGTCAAGTGGAAGATAGCTGAAATAAGGGTGACGAAACCCTTTGTTTTGCATTGACCTTTGGGAGAATTTGTGGCATACTAATCATGGATTTTTATGCGTCACAAAATGACGCTTGGGAAGGACTTACAAATGATCTATCTGGACAATTCGGCCACCACAAAGCCCTGCAAAGAAGCTGTGGAGGCCATGAACAGGACACTTTCGGAGGATTTTTTCAATCCCTCCGCCATTTATGCCCCGGCCATGCAGGCGGGGAAGATCATGGAGGATGCGCGACAGGCTATCGCAAAGGCATTAGGCAGCAGCGACCTTCATGTGCTGTTCACCTCCGGCGGCACGGAAGGGGATAACATCGCCCTGCTTGGCACCGCAAGGCTGCTTCGGGGCAAGGGGCACTTCATCACTACAAAGGTGGAGCACCCCGCCATATTGGAAACCGCCGCGGAGCTGGAACGGCTGGGACATGAAGTAACTTATATCGGCGTGGACAAATACGGCGTGGTCAATGTGGACGAGCTGGTTGCAGCCGTGAAGGAGAACACCGCGCTGGTCTCCGTCATGCAGGTGAACAACGAGGTGGGCGCGGTGATGCCCATTGCGGAAATCTCACGCCGGGTCAAGGAGAAGAATCCCAAGACCTTAATCCATGTAGACGGCGTGCAGGGCTTTTTGCGCGTTCCGCTCAACATGAAAAAGGAAGGCGTTGATCTGTATTCCTTATCCGGGCACAAAATTCATGGCCCAAAGGGCATCGGCGCGCTGGTCATGGGCAAAACTGTCCGCGTTTCCAACATCAATTTCGGCGGCGGGCAGGAATACGGTCTGCGCAACGGCACGGAAAATGTCCCCGGCATCGCGGGACTTGGCGCGGCGGTGAAGGCGTATCAGAAGCGCGAAAATCCGTATGAACACATGATGGAATGTAAGATCGCTCTGCGGGATGGGCTGAAAGAAGCCATTCCCGAAATCATCATAAACGGCGAAATCCCCGGCGCACCGCACATTCTAAATGTCACCTTCCCTGTCAAGGGCGAAGTGCTGCTGCACGCTTTGGAGGGCAAGGGGGTCATGTGTTCCACGGGCTCTGCCTGTGCCAGCCACAAAAAGTCCGCCTCCCATGTGCTGACCGCCATGGGCATTTCCGATTCGGAAATTGACGGCGCACTGCGCTTCTCCCTCTGCCCGGACAACACCGTGGAGGAAATGCGGGAGGTCGTGCGCATTGCAAAAGAAAATGTCGAAGTATTGAAGAAATTCGTGAGGAGATAAGGGAATGAGCATCAAAAACGTGCTGCTGGTTCGCATCGGCGAAATCTGGCTGAAGGGTGAAAACCGCAATTTCTTTGTAAAAGCGCTGGCGCGGCGCATCAAAAAGGCCATTGAAAACACGGGTGCCACGCTGGAAGTCAACCAGGGGCGTATGTTCGTGCGCAACATCCAAGATATGGACGAGATCATTGCCAAGGTCACCAAGGTCTTCGGCGTGCACTCGGTCTCTCCTGTCGTCCAGTGCGAAAAGGACGTGCAGGCGATCTACGACACCGCCATTGAGATGATGACCCCCATGACGGGCACCTTCAAGGTCATTGCCCGCAGAGCGGACAAGCGGTTCCCCATGAACTCCACCATGCTAAACGAGGAGATCGGGCACGAAGTTCTTGTGCATTGCCCGCAGATGAAGGTGGATGTGCATTCTCCTGACCACGAACTGAATGTGGAAGTGCGCGAGAATGTTTATCTTTATGTCGAAAAGATTCCCGCTGTGGGCGGAATGCCCGTTGGCACCAACGGAAAAGCCATGCTGCTGCTCTCCGGCGGCATTGATTCCCCTGTTGCGGGCTACATGATCGCCAAGCGCGGTGTGCAGCTCAACGCCATCCACTATCATTCCTTCCCCTTCACCTCTGAGCAGGCCAAGCAGAAGGTCGTGGATTTAGCCCGTATGCTTGCCGAATACGCCGGCCCCATCCGCCTGTATGTGGTGCCCTTTACCGAATTACAGCAGGAACTCTATGAAAAATGCCCCGATTCGCAGCTCACCATTCTCATGCGCCGCTACATGATGCGCATTGCCAACGAGGTAGCGAAAAAGGCGAACTGCTCCGCCCTCATCACCGGGGAATCCATCGGTCAGGTGGCGTCCCAGACCATGGACGGGCTGGTGTGCTCCAATGCCGTGTGCGATATGCCCGTGTTCCGCCCGCTTATCGGCTTTGACAAGAGCGACATCATGGACGTAGCTGTCAAGATCGGCACTTATGAAACCTCCATTTTGCCCTATGAGGACTGTTGCACCATCTTCACGCCCAAGCACCCCCAGACAAAGCCCAAGGTTGAGACCCTTTTAGAGTCCGAGAAGCTCATCGACGGCGACGGGCTTGTGCAGCGCGCCATTGAGGGCATTGAAATCATCAATATCATGCCGTAAGGGGTGAAAGATATGGAACGCTTTGCGGACAGCCACATTCATCTGACGCTGACCAGCGAGGAAAAATCGCAGTTTCTTCTAAATCAGATGGCGGATTTAGGCGTTACGGACTGCACCGTTCATTCCCTGCCTTATCGCGGGGAGGCCTATAACCTGCGTCTGCTGGACTTGAAGAACCGCTATGAAAAAATCCATCTGCGCGTGTTCGGTGCGCTGCACGATTTCGGGCAGCTTGAGCACATTTCCCCTGTGGAACAGGCAAAGACCCTGCTTGCCTTGGGCTGTGACGGCATGAAGTTCATGGAGGAAGACCCGCTCATGCGCAAGGTCAAGGGCTTCGGGCTGAACAATCCCTATTATGCCGAGCTGTTTGCCTATTTGCAGGCAAACGATGTGCCTTGCACCTTCCATGTGGCCGACCCGGAAACCTTCTGGGAAGAGAGAGAAATGTCCGAGGAAGAAAAGAAGCGCGGCTGGTTCTACGGTGACGGCACTTATCCCACCAAAGAAGCAATTATGCAGGAAGCCCTGGATGTGGTGGAAAAGTACCCCAAGCTCCGCGTGACCTTCGCCCATTTCTTTTTCCAGAGCAACCACTTGGAATTTGCCAAGGAGGTCATGGACACCTATCCCAATGTGCTGTTTGACTTAACGCCCGGTTGGGAAATGTATATAGGCTTCTCCAAGCGCATTTCCGACTGGCACAATTTCTTCATGGAATATCAGCACCGCATCCTGTTCGGCACCGATTCCAATAATTACAAGTCCGACAACGACAAACTGCATCTGCTGGTCAAAACCGCGCTGACCCACGATGAAACCGAGTTCCCCATGCCGGCCTTTGCGCATCCCATCATCAAAGGACTGCATCTGCCCGAGGAAGCCGTTCGCAACATCGTTTGGAACAATTACGCGGAGTTTGCAGGGGAAATGCCGAAAGCGGTCAACACGGTCTTGCTTCGCAGCGAGGCGGAAAAGATGCTTGCCGCACTGGAAGGCAACCCCGATTATCAGCCCACCGTCCGCTGGCTCAAGGACGACTACAAAAACCGTGAATCCGTAGCCTGGCTGAAAGGCTACTTAACAAAATAAATGTAAGGAGTACGAAAGATGAAAAGAATCCAAACCTTCGGTCTCATCCGGGACAAAATGACCGGCTACTGGGGCGAGCGCCTCTACGGGCAGATCGAGTATCTGGAAGAGTTCTGCCGCGTCAATTCCCGTCCGCAGTACGAAGAACTGCTGGACAAAGCCGTTGCCAAGGCCAAAGAGCTGTTTGACCGCGATCAGGGCTTCAATGCGCTGAACGCCAAGGAAGTGGAAGGCATTCTGATGCCCGCCTCCAAGGAGCTCAAGGAAACGCACATCAAGGCCATCGGACACGCGCACATCGACATGAACTGGATGTGGCGCTTTGACGAGACGGTCTCCATCACCATCGAGACTTTCCGCACCATGCTCATGCTTTTGAAGGAATACCCCACCTTCACCTTCGGTCAGTCCCAGGCCTCCTGCTACAAGATCGTGGAGGAGTACGCTCCCGAGCTGCTGCCCGAGATCAAGAAGTATGTGAAGGAAGGCCGCTGGGAAGTGACCGCCTCCACTTGGGTCGAGGCCGACAAGAACATGATTTCCGGCGAATCCTTATCCCGCCATCTGCTCTACACCAGAGAATACCTGACCGATCTTCTTGACCTGAAGCCGGAAGATTTCGTGCTGGACTTTGAGCCGGACACCTTCGGTCACAACATCAACGTTCCCGAAGTGCTGAACAACGGCGGCATCAAGTATTACTACCACTGCCGCGGCTACAACGGGGAAATCCTTTACCGCTGGGTCGGCCCCACCGGCGCGTCCGTTGTGACCTTCCGCGAGCCCACCTGGTACAACGAGACCATCAACTTCCGCTCCTTTGCCCATGTCCCCTCCTTCTGCGCCAAGTACGGCATGAATCAGATTTTGCACCTGTTCGGCGTGGGCGACCATGGCGGCGGAGCCACCCGCAGAGACTTGGAGCGGCTTCTTGACATGGACACATGGCCGATCTTCCCCTCCGTGGGCTTTGGCACCTATAAGGAGTTCTACAAGGCCGCAGAACAGGCCAAGCTGCCCGAAGTGAAGGGCGAGCTGAACTACATCTTCACCGGCTGCTACACTACCGAGACCCGCATCAAGCAGGGCAACCGCATCGGCGAAGCCGCCATGTTTGAAAGCGAAGCCTTAGCTTCTGCCGCAACCCTGCTCACCGGGCTGCCGTATCCCAGAAAGAAGTTTGAGGAAGCGTGGGAAAAGGTGCTGTTTAACCACTTCCACGACATTCTGCCCGGCTCCGGCGTGACCGGCACCCGCGAATATGCCATGGGACAGTTCCAGCAGGCTGTCGCCACCGCCTCCCAGAGCAAAATGCGTGCTCTGCGTGCCATCGCCGCCAACATGAACAACGCTTCCATGGTGCCCGATGAGGACGAGCGCGACTGCATCTCCGAGGGTGCGGGTGTGGGCTTTGGTGTGGAGACCTTTGCGGTAACGCCTGTCGGAACCAACCGTGGCCTTAACCGCCTGTATGCCATCTTCAACCCCACGCAGTATGAGAGAAGCGACTTAGCGGAGCTTACCGTCTGGGACTGGAACGGTAACATGAAGCAGATCGAAGTCACCGACGAGGAAGGGAACAAGGTCGCCTATCAGCTTCTTGACGGGCAGAAGCAGTTCTACTGGGGACATGAGTATTTCCGTCTGCTGGTGGATGTCACCGTGCCGGGCTTCGGCTATCGCAATGTCAAGGTTACGCCGTCCGAGGATTACATCGAGATTCCCGATTTCGGCTCCTCCCGCGTCAATGAAGACCCCGCCATCGTGCTGGAAAATGATTATCTGCGCGCCGAGTTTGACCCGGACGACTTTGCTCTGTTCAGCCTGATTGACAAAAAGACCGGAAGTGAGCTGCTCTATGACAAGGCCTGCTTCCGCTACATTCTGGAGGACGATTCCAAGGGTATGACCGCCTGGGTCGTGGGGCGTTACGGCAAGATTGTGCCCATCGTGGAGGGCGCGGGAATGATCGCGGACACCAGAGAGGGAATGTTCATGATCTCTCACGGTGAGCTGCGCGACGGCTTCTCCTACCGCGTCAAGGTTGAACATTCTCTGCTCAAAGTCAATGTTTCTCTGGGCAAGAACGACAGACTGCTGCGCATCGACATGAACTGTGAGTGGCGCGAAATCGGCTCTGCGGGCTACGGCATCCCGCAGCTGCAATATTGCATCCCGCTGATTGAGGAAGCAGAGGAGGCCACCTTCTCCGTGATGAACGGGCGCATTGACAGAAAGCAGGTCAATGACGATGTGCCCGCCCTGGTTTACGGCGTTGCACCCGTTAACGGCTCCAAGGTCATGCTTGTGTCCGATTCCAAGTACGGATTCCGCAACTGGCAGGGCGAGTTCTCTCTGACCCTGATCCGTTCCTCCTATAATCCCGACACCACCCCCGAAATCTACGACCATAAGGTGCAGATCGGCGTGGGTCTGGTAGAGGACAACTACGAAAAGGAAGCCGACACCTTCTGCCATGCGCTGCTGCCCATCACCGTTGGCAAGACTTCCGGCAAGCTTCCCGCCAAGGGACAGCTCATGGAGGTCAAGGGTGCGGTTGTTTCCGCCGTAAAGCTGGCGGAGGACGATTCCAATGACTTAATCGTGCATTTCTTCGCGGTGGAAGACGGTATTGCCGCCTTCAAGTCCATGTTTGACGCAAAGAAAGCGAATTTCTGCACCATCCACGAAGAAAAGGGAGAAGCGGCTGACTTAAATGCCATTCCTGTAAAGAACGGCAAGACCTACCAATTACGCATCGCCTTTTAGTTGACGAAACACGTCCATAAGGACTATACTATACACAACGATTACTCGGAAGGAGAACAAACAAAATGGCAAAGGTACGTTTGGGCATCATCGGCGCGGGCAACATGGGCTCGGGTCATATCGGCAACTATGTGAAGGGCACTCTGCCCGAGATCGAGATCACCGCCGTGGCGGATCGCCGCGAGGAAAGAAGAGTCTGGGTCAAGGAGAACTTAGGGGATTCCGTCACCATCTTCAATGAGGGCATCGACCTCATCAATTCCGGCCTTGTGGACGCCATCCTCATCGCCGTTCCGCACTATCAGCATCCCGGTTTGGCCATCGAAGGCTTCAAGCATGGCCTCCACGTCATGTGCGAAAAGCCCGCCGGTGTCTACACCAAGCAGGTCAAGGAAATGAACGCCGAAGCGGACAAGCATCCCGAGTTGGTTTTCGGTATGATGTTCAACCAAAGAACCAACTGCGTGTACCGCAAGATCAAAGAAATGATTGATAACGGCGAGCTGGGCGAGATCAAGCGCGTCAACTGGATCATCACCGACTGGTATCGCACCCAGTCCTACTATGATTCCGGCGCATGGCGCGCCACATGGGACGGCGAGGGCGGCGGCGTGCTGCTGAACCAGTGCCCCCACCAGTTAGATCTTATGACCTGGCTGTGCGGCGTTCCCACTCGCGTTCGCGCATTCCTGCACATGGGCAAGTGGCATGACATCGAGGTCGAGGACGACGTGACAGCTTACCTTGAATATTCCAACGGCGCAACAGGCGTGTTCATCACCACCACCGGCGACGCTCCCGGCACCAACCGACTGGAAATCTCCGGCGACTTGGGCAAGGTCGTCTGCGAATTCAACGAGATCACCTTCTACAAGAACAAGGTTTCCGACCGCGAGTTCTCCAAGACCGCGCAGGGCGGCTTTGACAAGCCCGAAACCGAGGTCATCAAGGTGGAGACCGACGGACGCAATCTGCAGCACATCGACGTGGTGAACGCCTTTGCCGGCGCGATTCTGCGCGGCGACAAGCTGGTGGCCAAGGGACAGGAAGGCATCAACGGCCTGACCCTCTCCAACGCCATGCACCTGTCCTCCTGGCTGGACAAGACCGTGGATGTGCCCTTCGATGAGGAACTCTACTTAGCAGAGCTCAACAAGCGCCGCGCCACCTCCCGCGCCAAGAAGGAATCCAATGTGACCTTCAACACCGAGGGTTCCTACTAAGGCTTAAATAGAATTGATAAAAGGGCAGTCTTTGTGATTGCCCTTTTTGAGGTATTGCAATGAGTAATGTTTTCAAAACCATCACCCATGAGGTCGACTTTTGCGTGGTCGGCGGCGGTCTGGCGGGAATGTTCGCTGCCATCTCCGCAGCGCGGCACGGGGCAAAGGTGCTGCTGATGCAGGATAGACCCATGCTGGGCGGAAACTGCTCGTCCGAGATTCGGATGTGGGTCTGCGGCGCACACGGCGACAACAACCGCGAAACCGGGCTGCTGGAAGAGATCGCCATGGACAATATGTACCGCAACCCGGACAAGAATTATTCCATCTGGGACGGGATTTTATACGAAAAAGCAAAGTTTCAGGAAGGGCTAACCCTGCTTCTCAACTGCTCCTGCATGGATGCGCAGATGGAGGGCGACACCATCGTTTCCGTCACCGGCTGGCAGATGACCACCCAGCAAAAGCACATCGTCAGGGCGAAATGTTTCGCGGATTGCTCCGGTGATTCCGTGCTGGCTCCGCTGACGGGCGCGGAATATCGGGTCGGCAGAGAGAGCCGCGAGGAATTTGACGAGGACATTGCGCCAATCGAAGCCGACAGAAAGACCATGGGCAATTCCTGTCTCATTCAGGCGCGGCAGGAGATAAAGCCCTCGACCTTCATTGCCCCGACTTGGGCGAACCACTACACCAAGGAAGACCTGCCCTACCGTCTGCCCGATATGAGCTGCGAGACGGAAAACTACTGGTACATGGAGCTGGGCGGCACGAAGGACACCATTTCCGATGCCGAGGAAATCCGGGACGAGCTGCTGAAGGTCGCCTACGGAATTTGGGACTTCATCAAAAATGACCCGGAGAATAAAGAGAAGAACGCCAACTGGCGGCTGGACTGGATGGGGATTCTGCCCGGAAAGCGCGAAAGCCGGCGGTATGTTGGTGACCACATTATGACCCAGAACGAAGTCCGCGACGGCGGGAAATTCCCCGATGTGGTGGCCTTTGGCGGCTGGACGATGGACGACCACGACCCCATGGGCATCGAGACGAAAAATCCGCCGAATATCTTCCACCCCGCTCCGTCGCCCTTTGGCATCCCGTATAGATGCTTATATTCCAAGAACATTTCCAACCTGTTCTTCGCCGGGCGCAACATTTCCGTCACCCACACCGCCATGTCCGCCTCCCGTGTGATGGCGACCTGCTCCATGCTGGGACAGGCGGCGGGCACGGCGGCGGCTGTCGCGGTGAAATACGGACTTTCACCCCGCGGCGTGTATGAACAGCAGCTTTCCACCTTGCAGGACTGGCTGCAGGACGACGATGCCTATCTGCCGCGCATTCCGCGCAAGGTGAGCTGTTTAGGCAAGCTGGACGCGAAATACGAAGCCCTGCGCAACGGCTGGGACAGACCCATCGACGGGAAAGGCAACGGTGTGACAGTGGATATGGGGGAGAGCATCGAATTTGCCTTTGATGCACCCACAAAGGTTTCGCAGCTGCGCATTGTCTTTGACAGTGACTTAAACCGCGCCCATTATGAGCACGAATTGGGCAGAAATATGATCTGCAACCGCCCGTTGGGACTGCCGGAAGCCTTCGTGCCGCCCACGATGGTCAAAGCCTTCAAGGTAACGGACGAAAACGGCAAAGTGCTTTTTGAAGAAGCCAACAACCACAGCCGCCTTGTGCGCGTGAAGCTCAATTCCACGGTTGGGGAGCTGCATTTCATCCCGCTTGCCACATGGGGCGAAGAAAAAGCACATATTTTCAGTTTAGAGGTCAAATAAGTATAGCATATTTTTAATAAATATGTTATGATTATGACATCACATCTGTAAGTTTGCTTGCAGAAAAATTATGGGGGTATAAACGTATGCGTGACTACGGTATTCAGATGTATTCCGTCCGCGACATCACCAAGGACAACATGGAAGGCGCATTAAAGGCTCTTGCCGAAATGGGCTACAAGAACGTGGAGTTTGCCGGTTTCTTCGGCATCCCCGCCGAGACCATCAAGGGCTGGCTCGACAAGTATGGTCTGCGTGCTTCCGGCACCCACACCGGCTGGAACGCTTTCGTGGACGATTTCGAGGGCACCGTTGCCTATCACAAGGCCATCGGCTGCAACCGCCTGATCGTGCCCGGCGCTGACCTCAAGACCAAGGAAAAGCTGGATGCCTTCATCGACGTGATGAACAAGTATCAGCCGCTTCTGGCCAAGGAAGGCATTTCTCTGGGCTATCACAACCACGATCATGAGTTCAAGCCCAACGAGGACGGCCAGATCATCTATGACGAGATCGTCACCCGCTGCACCTGCGACCTTGAAATCGACACCTTCTGGGCTTATGCCGGCGGCAAGGATCCCATAGCCATGATGGAGCAGTTTAAGGATCGTTTGCACGTCATCCACATCAAGGACGGCTTCGCCAACCGCGAGGGCAAGCCTCTGGGTCAGGGCACCGCTCCCTGCGCAAAGGTCTACAAGAAGGCTGTGGAAATGGGCATTGACATGGTGGTCGAGTCCGAAACCCTGCAGCCTGATGGACTCACCGAAGCCAAAATCTGCATCGAGTTCTTAAAAGCTCAGGAATAATTTAGCACCTATAGGAAAATCCTCCCGGAAGCAATTGCAATTCCGAGAGGATTTCTTTTGTCTGTAATATCGGAGCTTTTTACGCTACAAGAATTCTGTCCACAACCAGCTTTCTGAATTCGGGGGTCAGCAGGCAGAAGTAGGCCATAAAGCCTGTGACGCGCACAACCAAATCGGGGAACAGCTCGGGGTTCTTGTCCGCCGCCAAAATCTGCTCGGCGTTGATGATGTTGATGTTGAGCAGCGTGCCGCCCTTGCGGAACAGGGTGAGGATGTAATCACAGATCTTCTGCACGTTTTCCTCGCCTCTGGCCATGCCGGGGTCAAGCTCCAGCTGCACGGGGCAGGTGTTGCCGTAGCCGCACTGGATGGAGCAGATGGCGTTGGTCATGGCGGTCAGTGCGCCGTCCTTGCGGAAGCCGGGGTGGGGGTTCGCGCCGTGGTTGATGGGCTCGCCGTCCTTGCGTCCGTTGGGCGTGGCACAGCAGACCTTCCCCAACTGAATGGTGTTCGACCAGGAGAACCAACCGGGGATGAACTTGACGGGAGGACGCATTTCGTCCATGGCATTGACCTGCGCGGTGAAGGAATCGGAAATGCGCACCGCCCATTTGTCGCCCAAGGTGTTGCCGCCGCCGTAACGGGCAGAGGCGTGCAGCATCATGCGGATGTATTCGCCCTCCGCGCCTTCGTAGTTGTTTTTAATGACCTCATATACCTTTTCAAAGGTGAGCTTCTTTTCCACTTCCACGCGCTGCTGCAGGGCGGCGAAGGAGTCGGAAACCGTGGCAATGCCGGTGCCGTCAATGCACATATTGTAGTATTCTGCGCCGCCATGGGACATATCCATGCCTTTTTCCACGGGGCCGTGGGAGATGAGGTTCAGCATCAGCTCCGGCTCGTTCTTGTACTGGTTGTCCAGATGGAAGAAAATGCCGTCGGCGGTGGCCTTCACGGCGATTGCCATGTGCTTTTCGTAAAGCTTCCACAGCTCTTCGGTGGACTTCTCGCCGTCGCCCTCCATCATTTCCTCAAAGGCCACGGTGAAGACCTTGGTGCAGTTCACCTTCACGCAGTCGTTTAAGGTGTATTCCCAGCCGGGAAGGCTCATCCAGTGGCAGCCGACAGCCACGCGCTGACGGGCAAGCTCCACGGGGTAGCCCTTCTTCATAAAGCCTTCGGACAGTGCCTTGTCGCCGGAGAAGCGCGGCCAGCCGTTCTTGCGCTTGAAAAGGTAGTCCACGGACTTGTGCAGGAAGTTCATGTCCATGCTGTCGTGGACGCGGACGGTCAGGTTGCAGGAGGAATCCAGCCAGTCGGCGGCCTCCAAAATGAGGTAGGAGAAGGGGGAGACCATATCCTTGCCCTCGGGGGACAGACCGCCCAACTGGTAGTAGTGGGGGTCGTTGAGCAGCAGACAGGCGATATAGTAGCGGGCTTCGTCGTCGGTCAGGATTCCGTTTTCCTTGTCCTTTTCGTAGTAGGGGCGCAGGGTCTCGTCCAACTGGCAGCCCGCACCGTCGCGGTTGTATTCGCGGGAGGCCATGTTGAACCAGCAAATCCACTGACAGGCTTCGCGCAGGGTTCTGGGGGCGCCCTCGATCAGATATTCGTTGCAGGCGAGCATCTGTTTAAGGTTCTCTTTCAGTTCGGGGTGGGTTTCGATGAGAATGTCCTTCTCGATCTCCTTGCAGGCATTGCGGATCCAAGCCTGAACGCCCATGACGGTGAGAATCTCCGCGTCATAAAAATCGTCGTTGCCGGGGTTTTTGTAGCGGTATTCCACCAGCTTGTCCATGAGCCCGCCAAAACCAAGCTGCAAACCGATGGTGTAATCCCCGCCGAAGTGCGCGTCCGCGCCGATGCCGGGCACAATGCCGTACTTTTGCTGAATGGGTTTCAGATGCTCATAGGACATATCGGGATTGAACTTGTTGGTGCCGGAGTCGCGGCGCATCCAGCTCATGCAGTTCATCCAGCGGCAGGCAAAGGCATCGCAGGGGTCAATGGCGATGGGATGCTCGCTCATCAGCTTGAAGAAATTCTGGCTCCAACCCTCATAGCCGTAGAAAGAACCGTTCTTGTGGTTGGGCAGAGGCTTGAAATGATAATCCTTCGGCGGGGCGATGGCGCCGTAGTCGTCGCCGTCGGTGAAGGAATTGATGCCCGCTTTGTCCTTGGTGTCTTCAATCTTGCGCTCGCGCAGGATGGACAGACGGTTGCGGTAGGAAACATCGGTGTCAATGGGAAGCTGATTGATTCTGTCACGCATGAGTGTTCACCTCAATTCACGGATACTTTGCCGCAGAACTTTTCTGCTGCGGCGCGGAAAACGGCAAGCTGCGCATCTGCGAAGGGTTTGGCGGAGGCAAAGGGATTGTCTTCTGCCAAGGCCTGATATTTGCTGCCGCCTAAGGGGTTAAAGTTCAGCAGCTCATAGGTTTTCATATTGGGCAGCTGCGACACGAACTGCGCGATTGCGCTGATATTTTCCTCGGTTGCGGTAGCGCCGGGGATGAGCGGCGTGCGCACGATGAGGGGAATGCCGGTTTCTCCCAACTTTTCGATGTTCTCGATAACCTTTTTGTTGGAAACGCCCGTCCACTTTTTGTGCGATTCCTCGTCCCAGATTTTCAGGTCGCACATAACGAGGTCGAGGTCGGGGAGAAGCGGCTCGAGAACGGAGAAGTCCACGGCAAGGTTGGATTCGATGGCGGTGGAGATGCCGCTTTCTTTCAGCGCGTGCAGCACGTCCTTTGCAAAGGGCGCTTGCAGCAGCACCTCGCCGCCGGATAAGGTCACGCCGCCGCCTGAGGTTTCATAATAGTCCTTGTCCTGTATCACTTCGTCGATGATTTCCTGCACGGCATACTCTTTTCCACAGGTTTCCAGCGCGCCGGAGAAGCACACCTCGGCACACTTGCCGTTGTCGGCGCACAAGGAGCGGTCATAGACCATTTTGCCGTTTACAACCTTATGGGCGGGGCAAACTGCGGCACAGGCTCCGCAGCCCACGCATTTGAGCTGATAATAGAGGACTTGGGGTTCCAGAGAAAGGGTCTCCGGGTTGTGGCACCAGGCACAGCGCATATTGCAGCCCTTGAAGAACACCGTGGAGCGGATGCCGGGGCCGTCGTGCAGCGAAAACCGCTGAATGGTTGTTAAGATACCCATGAATGGAAAACCTCCATATCAATATTGTTGTTTTCAGTATAGCACTTTATCAAATAAAATAAAAGGATAATTTTTCTTAAAGAAATAGTATTGCAATATGAAAGTAAACCGTGTATAATAAATGTTAAGTTCAAATGAAACAAAGGAGAATCACAGAACATGAATCCGAAATTTGAAGAGCTGTATCAGAAATGCTACAAGGACTTAACCGAAAACCTGCTGCCCTGGTGGATGACCTACGGCGTGGACGAGCAGTACGGCGGCTGGTGGGGCGCTGTGGATTACGACAACAAGCCCGTCGAAGGCCATTCCAAATTTATCACCTTAGCTGCCCGCCTGGTGTGGACGTTTGCCTCCGCCTATCGCATCCTGGGAGATGAGAAGTACAAGGACATGGCCAAGCGCGCCTATGATTTCCTCCTTGAACACTTCTACGACAAGAAGAACGGCGGCTGGTATTCCCGTGTGGACTACAAGGGCGATGTAATTGATGACCACAAATACATCTACGGCAATGCCTTTGCCATTTACGGTCTTTCCGAGTACAACCGCGCTTTCGGAGACCGGGAAGCGCTGCGCCTTGCTATCGAGACCCGCGATCTGCTGGAAAAGTACGACTATGACGCGGAGTTCAAGGGCTTCTATGAATCCTGCACCGCCGATTGGAAGGTTGCGCCTTGGATCAAGGGGATGAACCGCTCTCCCTTCGACGTCAAGACCATGAACACCCACCTGCATCTGCTGGAAGCCTACACCTGCCTCTGCCGCGTGGACGATTCCATGAAGACGAGAAATTCCCTGCGCCAGCAGCTCTATGTGATGCTGAACAAGATCGTCAATCAGGACATTCATCACTACTATTACTTCCAGAAGCGCGACTGGACACCCACCACCAACGAAATCTCCTATGGGCACGACATCGAAGGATCCTGGCTGATGATGGAGACCGTGGAGGTCTTGGACGAGCCCGAGTGCGAGCGTGCCGCCCGGGACATCTGCGTAAACATTGCCAAGGCCTGCTACGAGACCGGCAGACGCGAGGACGGCGGGATGCTGTCCGAATTCGAGCCAAACACGGGCAAGGTCAGTCCCTACATTTCCTGGTGGGAACAGAATGAAGGCGTTGTCGGCTTTGTGAACCTCTGGGAGGAAACCGGAGACGAAAAGTATCTGGATGCGGCATTGGGCGTGTATGACTGCATCGACAAGCTGCTCATCGACCACGAAAAGGGCGGCTGGTTCTCCATGCTTTCTTATGACGGCTCCAAGCCCTGGCTGCCCAACAAGCAGGACGACGGCGTGTGTCCCTATCACAATGCCAGAATGTGCTTCGAGGTCATCGAGCGCTACCGCAAGCATCAGGCAAAGGGCGAATAAAGTACAAACGCAGGGACGTGAGAGGATTTCCCTTTCACGTCCTTTTTGATACGAAGGAGAAACAGTATGAAAAAGATTTGCATTTCAAAGGACTGGAAGCTGTCATTGGATGGCGGGAAGCACTATTGTGACGTAGACTTGCCCAACGATTACACCATCACCCTGCCCCGGGACAAGGACGCCGCTGACCACGGCTCCAACGCCTTTGTGCCGGGGAAGAACGGGCGGTATGTGAAATACCTATCCGGCATCACCGATTCCCATGTGATACTGGATGTGGACGGCGCGTATATGTGCGCCTCCGTTTACCTCAACGAAGACCTGCTCTCCATGCACCCGCACGGCTACACACCCTATTTGCAGGACTTGTCCGCAAAATTCCGTCCCGGCAGAACCAACAAGCTGGTCATTCGCACCGAGGGGATTCAGCCCTCCACCCGCTGGTATTCCGGCGCAGGGGTGTACCGCGATGTGTTCCTGTGGCTGGGCGGCAGCATCCGCATTGAACCGCGGGATGTGTTTGTGACAACGCCCTGCGTTTCGGAAGAAAAAGCGATTGTTAAGGTGAACTATGTCATTTCCGCCGATGAAGCGAAGGAGATCACCGTAAAGGCCGCCGTGAGCAGCATTGCCTGTACGGAAAAGAAGGTCGAGCTCTCTGCCGGCAAAAACGCAGTCGAGCTGGAAATGACCGTGGAGCAGCCCTCCCTTTGGGATGAAGACAATCCCTATCTTTACACCCTGCACACCGAGCTGCTTTGCGAAGGCAATGTGCTGGACACCGATGACACGAACTTTGGCATCCGATCCATTGTAGTCAACGCAAAGGATGGTCTTCTCGTCAATGGCAAGTCGGTTCTGCTCCGTGGCGGGTGCATCCACCATGACCACGGCGCATTGGGCGCGGCGGCCTTCCCCTGTGCGGAGGAGAGAAAGCTACGGCTTTTGAAGGAAGCGGGCTTCAACTCCGTGCGCATTTCTCACAATCCGCCTTCTCTGGCACTGCTGGAAGCGGCGGACAGATTGGGAATGTATGTGATGGACGAAGCCTTTGATATGTGGGTGAATCCAAAATCGCCGCTGGACTATCACCTGTGGTTCGCGGACTGGTGGGACAGGGATTTGTCCTACATGGTGCTGCGTGACCGCAATCACCCATCCGTGCTGTCCTATTCTTTCGGCAACGAAGTGCCTGAGCGGGACGGCAACTCCGACGGCGCACTGTGGGCGCGGAAAATGGCGGCCAAGATTCGGGAATGCGATTCCACCCGCCCTGTCACCGCAACGGCCTGCGTCATGTGGGAAAAGCCGGAAAGCATCGACCCGGAGGACTACAAGACCGACTATTTGAAGGGTTATGCGGACATCGGCAATGGAGAAACGGACACTTCATGGGACGAGCGCACCAAGGGAATGTTTGAACCGCTGGATATTTGCGGTTATAACTACCTGTGGGAGCGGTACGAATACGACCACGAAAAGTACCCCGAGCGCGTGATCTGGGGCAGCGAGACCCACAAAATCCCTCTGTATGACAGCTGGAAAAAGGTGAAGGAGCTGCCCTACGTCATCGGCGATTACACATGGACGGCGATGGACAATTTAGGTGAAGTCGGCACAGGCCGCTGGGCGTGGGCGCGGGACGGCGTGATCAACGGGATTTCTCTGGCGGGCTGGCCGTGGCGCTCCTGCTTTCAGGGCGATCTCGACCTCTGCGGCTTCAAAATGCCCGCCGCTTATTTCAGAAGGGCGGTTTGGATGGGAGATTCCGTAAAGCTGTTTACCACCCATCCTGAGCACTACCGCGAGGGCTTCACCGGCACCGCCTGGCACTGGTACGATGTGCACGACACATGGACGTTTGAAGACAAATACTTGGGTTCGCCCGTCAAGTGCGAGGTGTACGCCGATGCGGACGAGGCGGAATGGTCGATAAACGGCAGAATCTTAGGCAGAAGCAAGGTCGAAAAGTGCATTGCCACCTTCGATATTCCCTACGAAAAGGGCGAAATTTCTGTCACCTGCTACAAGAACGGAAAAATTGTCGGCAGCGATTCCATAAAAACCGTTGGCAAGCCCGCAAAGGTCGCTTTGAAGGCGGAAAAGGCTTTCGTCAAAGCGGACGGACGCGACCTTCTCTATGTGGATGTGGAGGTACAGGATCAGGACGGCAACCGCATGGTGACGGACGGCTCCGTACTCTCCTGTGTGGTCTCCGGCGGGGAGCTGCTGGCGTTCTTCTCGGGCGACCCGTGCAACGAGGATCAGTACGGTTCCAATCAGTGCCACACCTTCTTGGGTCGTGCGCTTGTGGTGGTCAAGGTCACAAGCCCCGGCGAAGTCACCGTCACCGTGGGCGGAAACAGCCTTGCGGCAGACACCGTGAAAGTTATGGCTGAATAAATGAAATCCGGGAGAGAAACAGCTCTTTCCCGGATTTTTCTATGCCAGATATTCCATTTCCTTGGATAAAATCCGCAGACCTTCTTCTGCATTCGCCACACAGTTTTGCTGAATCAGCAGGTTCAGCAGTCCCATAAAGCGCACGATGAACTCCGCTTTGCCGAATAAGTCATAGTCGTAAACCGCCTTGCCCAGCCAGCGGAAGGATAAATACATGGCAGCCTTTTCCTGCACCCAGTCGGGCAGCGATGGGGAAGTGCATTCCGCCTGTTCTGCCTTTATCAGCAATTCCGTCCAATCGTTATTGATAGGTTCAAGGGATTTGGCGTAATCGAGCAGCATTTCGTCTGTGGGGAGGGAAAGCATTTCCGTATCCGGTAAAGCGCCGTCCAACTCCGCTTGGAAGGAACAAGCAGTATTGTAAAATCGCGTCAAGCGGGCGGGGAAGGGGACAGAACGGTCTTGCAGGATGCTGTAAAGGGTTTGCCTTGCTTCCAATACAAAGGAAAGCGCGTATTCGTCCTCGAAATCTTCCTCCGGCATTCCGTCGTCTAATTCCACAAAGCGCATCGGCGTTTCCTCTTTCAGCAGCAGCCTTGCCGCCTCCGGACAGCACAGCCCGATGCCGCTCTCCCGAAACGCGCCGAACCACTCGTGAAAGCGCGGGTGTTCCCGGCAGATTTCGCAGAGAGACTGCTCCCCCAAAGCACCCTGAATGTCACACAGATTCTGCGGATTCAGGAACGGGCACCGTTCATCTTTACCCAAGATGAAATGAGGCGTTTCTTCCCACGAAATGCAGTTTTTCAGCCTTTTTCCAAGCTCGCTCGTCACCGTTTTGTAGTGCTCTGCGGTGTCTTCGTCAATGTCTATCTCCCAGCCGATGCAGCAGTTGTCAATACATTTTCCGCCGATGCAGCGGAAATCCCGATAAAAGTCCGGCACAATCCACTTCATATTTCCCCATCTCCGTTTCTGATTTTCCATATTGTATCATAAACAGGTTTCGCTGAAAAGACTTTGCCCGGATATGGACATTCGGTTCGTTATGTGATAAACTGTTAAGCAGAATTAAAAAGTCTTGTTTTGCAAGACAGAAGGAGCTAAATATATGAGAATCCGTCAGGCCGCTTTCGTCGGCAACAATTCCATGCTCAAAGGTGCGCTGCACTGCCATACCACCCGTTCCGACGGCAAAGGGGAACCCGATGCGGTCATCCGTTACCACAAGGAAAAGGGCTACAACTTCATGGCGCTGACCGACCATCGTCGGTACAACTATGAAAACTTCGCCCCCGAAACCGAAATGCTCATCATTCCGGGCATGGAAATCGACAAGAACCTGCCGCCCAAGGGGCGCGTGCATTGCTTCCACACCGTTGTGCTGGGGCACGAAAAGGCAAACGGCAATCCCTACGAGCAGGATCAGCGCGTGGATTCCGGCTCCGTTGCCGATCAGTTCGAGTTCCAGAAGGACTTGGACAAGTATCACGCCGAAAATCAGCTCACCATGTACTGCCATCCCGAATGGAGCACCACACCCGCCCGCGAGTTTGAACAGCTCAAGGGGAACTTCGGCATGGAAATCTGGAACAGCGGCTGCGTGATTGAAAACGAGATGGATACCAACGCGGCCTATTGGGACGAGCTGCTGGCACAGGGCATCCACATCGGCGGCGTTGCCACGGACGACGGACACGCCATGAGCCACCATTGCCACGGCTGGGTGCGCGTCAATGCGGAAAAGAATGTGGAATCCGTGCTCGAAGCCTTGAAGAACGAAGCCTTCTATTCCTCCTGCGGTCCCGAAATCTATGATTTCTATGTCGAGGACGGAGAAGCGGTTATCGAGTGCTCTCCCTGCGCAAAGATCGCCTTCCATGCGTTCTATTTCCCACTGCCCTGCGTGGTGGAGGAAAAGGGCACCTTAACCCGCCTTACCTGCAAGGTGCCGGAGAACATGACCTACATCCGCGCCACCTGTGTGGACAGGGACGGAAACCGTGCATGGACGAACCCCATCTACCTGAAATAAGATTATCCCATTCACAGAAAGGGTAAAGCCCTATGAAGAAGAAAAACTTAGTGGTCGTTGGCTACGGCGGACAGGGCGGTTGGCACTGTGAGCACGCGCTGAAAAGTGACATCGTGACGCTGCGCGGCATCTATGACATAAAGCCCGAGCGGAATGCGCTGGCGGAATCCCGGGGCATCCACGCTTATGCTTCCCTTGAAGAAGTGCTGGCCGACAGGGAAGTCGATCTCATCACCGTGGCGACCCCCAACGACACCCATACGCCCATTGTGCTGGCGGCGCTCAACGCAGGGAAAAACGTGATCTGCGAAAAGCCTGTGGAAATGACGCTGGAAGCACTGGACGAGATGCTGGCAACTGCGAAGAAAAACAACGTGCATTTCTCCGTGCACCAGAATAGACGCTGGGATGTGGACTTCCTTGCCATGAAGAACATCATCGAAGAAGGCAAAATCGGTGCGCCCATTCGCATCGAAAGCCGCATCATGGGTTCCCGCGGCATTCCCTCCGACTGGCGCGGCGAAAAGGCGCACGGCGGCGGTATGATCTTAGACTGGGGCGTGCACCTCATCGACCAGATGACACAGCTCATCACCGACCCCATCAAGACCGTCTACTGCGAAACCACCCACATCACCAACAACGAGGTGGACGATGGCTTCCGGCTGAACCTCACCTTCACTACCGGCAAGACCGCTTATGTGGAGGTCGCCACCTATAATTTCATCGCCCTGCCGCGCTTCTACATGACCGCCGAAAAGGGTTCCGCGCTCATCACCGACTGGCGCGAGAACGCCATTGTCGCCAAGTGCAAGGCGTGGAACGAGAAGGACGTGCTGCCCGTGCAAACCGCCGCCGGCATCACCAAGACCATGGCGCCCCGCGACGAAATCACGCTGGACACATGGAAGGAAGACAAGCCCACATCGGATGTACACGATTTCTACCGCAACTTCACCGCCTCCATTGACGGCGAGTGCGAACAACTGATTCAGCATTGGCAGTCCAGAAGGGTGCTCAAAATCATGCTGGCGTGCTTTGAGTCGGCAGAAAAAGGCATCCCCGTACCCTTTGATGAAAACAGATAAAACTCCATCAACAAATCCCACGGAAAGCGCATTTCCGTGGGATTTTTCATACGGTTTAGAAATGGTTGTTGACGGGTTCTGCTTCGGCCATGATTTCAGGCGGAGGAATGAGTGCATCGTCAAAATGAATCATCATTTTGTTGTTTGCAAGCCGTCTCTGTAATTCGGGAATGGTGACGGAAGCAATGGCGGTTTTTTCCTCCAAGGCAAGCGCGGCAGCTTCGCCTGCGGCCTGTCCTGTGAGGATCGCCGGGGGAATGACGCGCAGAATGTCCCATGCGTAGCCTTCGCCTGCGGCAGAGCGTCCGGCGGTGATGAGATTGTCGAAGGAATGATGCACAAGGGTGCGGTAGGGGACTTCATACAGGTAATCGCTGCGGTCAAAGTCGTTGACGGCGCAGACGGAATCGTCAAAGTGCTTGAAAGCATCGTCGGCGGACAGGGTGTAGTCACCGTCAATGCGCCGCGTGGTGCGGAACTGCGGCATGATGGGCAGGGAGATGATCTCGCGGCTGAAACGGTCAGGGTACTTCTCACGCAGATTCTTGAGCATGAGCCGCTGGTTGCGGATGGTGTAGTCCGAGACCTCCTCCGGGGTCACGCCCTTGTAAAGCGGTACATCGGCGGGCTGGCGGTCGCCGTAAAGGTTGATGTTGCCGCCTGAAATGCCGGAATAGAGGTCGTGAATGTTGCGGGATTTGGTCACGCGCTCGCAGGATTCCAGCGTGGCGCAGGAACCGAAATAGGAGAAGTAGTTCTTTCCCAGCACCGTGGGCACGCCCGCACGTTCCAGCAGGTCGCTGTCGCCCGTAGCATCCACCACAACGCCGCAGGGATAGTATTCGCGTCCTGCTTTCCCTTGGATGATCACGCCCTTGCAGTGGGTTCCGTCCATCACGGGATTTGCCGCCACGCAGTCCACAAGGAGCGTGATGCCTTCGGAGACGATAAGATCGGTCAGTGCCAGAGAGAATATGGTGGGGGAGTATTGCGTTGCAAAGCGCACGGATTTTTCCTTTGTGGGGTGGTCTTTGCGTTCCTTCCACACTTCGGGCAGGGTATCAAAGCCGTCCCTGATGGAAAGGTCAATGAATTCGTCGCACAGGCCTTTGATGATCTGCACGCCGCGCCCGTTGCACATGGGGACAAAGTAGTTAATCAGCCCGATGGTGGCCAAGCCGCCCAACTGTGTGGCCTTTTCCAGCAGAAGCACGCTTTTTCCGGCACGTCTGGCGGCCACGGCGGCGGCAATGCCCGCCACGCCCGCACCGGCGACGATCACGTCATAGCCCTGCTTTTCGGGAATCTGTTCGGAAAACTGAATGTATGCCATAGAAATGCTCCTTATGAAAAGTTACCGCACACTGCGGTCTGATATGGATTTGTAAGGATTACACCAGCGAATGTATGAATTTTGCGGATGCTTCCAAATCGGAAAGGCAGTCCGCAGAGCCGAAAAATTCCAAGGTGAAGCTGCCGTTGTAGCCGCTTTGCAGCAGGTCGGAAATGATCTCCTTCATGGGCAGAATCCCGCTTCCGACGGCGGCAGGATAGAGGGTCTTTCCGTTCAGTGCCACACTGCCGCTCTCGCCTTCGCGCCCGACAAGCTTTCTGTCCTTGCAGTGAATCTGCCCTTTGATGTACTTTTTGAGCAGGGGATAAGCCGCGCCCGCGTCCTCACCGTGGAACAGGAAATTGCCCGTGTCAAAGATGCAGGAAAGCCGGGGAACGTGCTCCATGAACCACAGCATGACGCTCTGCCGCCCGTAGGGGTAGGCCTCGTGGTCATAGTCCTCCATGCCCACTTCAATGCCGTATTTTGCCGCCTCATCCACAAGCGTCTGAATGGGCTTTATGCAATTCTCCAAGCACTTCTGCAAATCGTCTCCGGGAAGTAAGTAGCCGGGGATAATGAGAATCTGCTTGCCGTGATATTTGCGGACGATCTCCACGGCTTCCATCGCTATGGACAGATCCTCGGGATGGTGGAAAAAGTCGCACCGCGTGGGCAGGGAATTGAGCTGCATTCCCGCATCAAGCAGGGTCAGAAATTCGTTGTTGTGTTCCCTGTAAGGTTCCGTCTCAATGTCAATGCCCGTGATGCCCCAGGACAGGCACTTTTCTGCCACTTGGGACAGAGAAAGCCCGTTCTGGGCACTGGCATCCGCGATATGATTATAGAAAGTCGATAAAATCATTTCTGTCACCTCCATACCGTCATCATAGCGCATTCTGCGCCTTTTTGCAACCGAACACAAAAGTTTTGCCCGATTCATATTGGTAGGATAGGGGAACCCCGAATCTGAACAACTTTAGGAGGAATCTTCTATGCCAGTCTTTACGAATCAGGCCGTGCTCTCCTACAACGGCCTTGTGACCACCTCCAACACCGTAACCGGTGAATTGGTGGATGTGCTTTCCGCCTCCAAGACCGCGCTGGTTAACACCTACACCGCAGGGCAGAACTTAACCTATGTGATCTCCCTCATCAACTCCGGCACAACGCCCTTTACCGATCTGACCGTCACGGACAATCTGGGGGCGTATTCCTTCGGCACGGGAACGGTGGTGCCGCTGACCTATATTGCGGGTTCCGTCCAGTATTATATCAACGGCGTGCTGCAGACCCAGCCCACCGCCGTGACTGCGGGGCCTCCGCTTGTCGTGACCGGCATCAACGTGCCCGCCAACGGCAATGCGGTGATCGCCTACGAAGCCACGGTGAACACCTACGCGCCGCTGGACACCGGGGACGCCATCAACAACGAGGTGCAGGTGACGGGCACCGGGCTGGCCACGCCGCTGACCGCAAACGAGACCGTCACATCGGCGGTTGACCCGACGCTGACCATCAGCAAGTCCATGAGCCCCAATCAGGTCTCGGAGAACAGCACTTTGACATACACCTTCGTCATTGAGAACTCCGGTAACACTGAGGCTGATGCGTCCGCCAATGTGGTTGTGACGGATACGTTCAGCCCGATTCTGAACCCCATCACCGTGACGCTGAACGGAACAGCGCTTGTCGAGAATACTGATTACACCTACAACACGCAGACCGGCGCGTTTACCACGGTTCAGGGAATTATCACCGTACCCGCCGCCACCTACACCCAGAGCACCACGACGGGACAGTGGACGGTGGTTCCCGGAACGGCGGTGCTGGTGGTGACGGGAACGGTGTAATGATAATGAATATTGAAAACTGAAAAATGAATATGGAATAATAAGGAACGAAAAGCGCCCTCGGATGTGATTCCGGGGACGCTTTATCTGCTTAGTCGTTTAGGACTTCGATGGAGAGCATTTCCTTGTCGGTGTCGTATTCGTAGCCGGTGAGGCCGCGATCCTCGTATTCCGCCTCGCCGTCCTGACTGTCGTAGGGATCGTAGCGAAGGAATTTCTTGGGTGGGTCGAACTCCTGCTGGATGTCGGCATTGGCGACCATGCGATAGGGGTCAAGATTGCCGAAATAGAAGTCCCATCTGTCCATGGCGCCGGCACGGTAGGCGGAGCCGCCGTAGGAGCCGTCGCAGAACAGCCAGCCGTAGGGCGCGACATAGAACATTGCCCAATCGTGGTTGCCCACGTCAAAGGGCTCGGTGCAGTAGCCGGCCTGCCATCTGGCGGGGATTCCGGCACAGCGGCAGAGGGTGATGAACAGAAGGGCGTGCATTCCGCAGTCTGCGCGCTGGGTAGCGGCAAAGAACTCGGGAATGTTGGGCTTGGTGTAATACGCCGGAACAAAGCGGTAGCAGCAGTTCACGGTGCAGTAGTTGTAGAATTTGCGGGCAATGAGCAACGGATTGGTCTCGTCCCCCTTTAATTCGTCGCACAGGGCGCGGATAAAGGGGGTAAAGACGATCTGCGGCGCGACTTCCTCTGTGCTAAAGTGCGGCTGCTCGGCGCAGACCTTTGCGGGGTCGGGGTTCACATAGGGCGCGTCAATGGTATAATCGTATTCGGCAGAGAAAGTCATGCCCTTTTTATAGACTTCCTCAAAATACGCGGTGCGCTGGGGATGGGTCTCGTCTGCGATGTGCTTTGCGGGGGGATTTGTGACGATTTCGCCGGGGGTGCACTGGGCGTCCTTCATGGGCAGGGGCAGATGCACTTTGATGACCTTACCTTCCTCCTGCGCTTCCGGCTCGATGGAAAGCGTGGTGCGAATTCTGTATTTGATCTTCATGTGTCCGTCTTTTTTCATCTTGGCGATCACTTCATCCAGTATGTTCTTTTCGTACATTCTGGACTTGTCCTTGAGGCGGTCGTTCATGTCCGGGCGGGTCTTGATGGTGTTGTTGAGAGCGTTGGTCTTGTAATAGACCTTGCCGTCGATGTAGTGCCAGTCCAGCGTTCCGGCGTCCCGCAGGTCTTCCATTTCCTCAAAGGTCACGTTTTCGTAGGCGCTTTGGAGCTGGGCAAGCATTTCTTCTTCGGTCAGCGTGAAGCAATGGGGGATATAGTCGATGATTTTGAGTTCAAAGCGCAGACGCTCTTTTAAGCACTCGGGCAGCTTGTCGCCCGCGATGCGCTGCTCAATGATCTTTTTTGCGCGTTTTAAGTCGCCGCCTTCCACAAGGTGCTCAATGTCCTCGGGCAGCGGGTAGGCAATATAATCCAGATTATCGTACATGATAATTCCTCCTTAAAAGGGTTTTCACCATTGTAGCATGATAAAGTGCGTTTGTAAACCTTGAAGGGAAGCTGAAAGTTGTGTATAATGAGTAAAAGTCCTGTTGCAAAGGAGGGGTGAGAATGAGCGATTTCACAATGAAGCTGCCGAACGGCGCAGTCTATATTCTGAACAGGCTGGAAGAAGCAGGTTTCTGCGCCTACGTTGTGGGCGGCTGCGTGCGGGATGCCCTGATGGGAAAAGTCCCCTCCGATTATGACATTTGCACTTCCGCAACCCCCGTGGAGATGAAGCGCGTTTTTGCCGGGGAAAGGCTCATCGAAACCGGCTTGCAGCATGGGACACTGACGGTTCTTTATGACAATATCCCTTATGAAGTCACAACCTTCCGCGTGGACGGTGACTATGCCGACCACAGAAGGCCGGATTCCGTCACCTTTGTGCGCAGCTTGCGGGAAGATCAGGCGCGGCGGGATTTCACCGTCAACGCCATGGCCTACAACCCGAAGGAGGGCTTGCAGGATGCCTTTGAAGGACGGGAAGATATAGAGAGAAAGATTATCCGTGCCGTAGGAGAACCGACCAATCGCTTCACGGAGGACGCATTGCGCATCCTGCGGGCGCTGCGGTTCGCCTCCGTGTGCGGCTTTTCAGTAGGAAAAGATACAGCACAGGCGGCAAGGTCACTCAAAGACAGCCTTTCTTATGTGGCAAAGGAGCGCATCACGGCGGAATTTGTCAAGCTGATGTGCGGCATTACGGCAGAGGAGATCATCAGGCAGTTCCCGGACATTCTTTCAGTGATTCTCCCGGAAATTTCTTTTTCCGCGGACGCCCTGAATGAACTGCCGAAAGATTTCGCCGTGCGGTTTGCCTATTTATTAAAACAGAATGAAAATATCGAGAAAGTCTTTTCCTCCCTGCGGTTGAGCAGGGAGCAGGAAACTGCTGTGCGGGAATTGTGGGGAGCGCGGAAGGAAAGCGAGCCGCAGACCATCCCGGAAGCCCGGAAGCTGCTGTGCCGCATGGGGGACGCAAGAGCCATGCAGCTCAAAGCGATGCTCAAATGGAAAACGGCGCTGCCGGAGCAGGTCATAAAAGATAACGATTGCAGAAGCATAAAGCAGCTTGCCGTCACGGGGAATGACCTGCTGGCACTTGGAATTACAGGCAAAAAGGTGGGGGAAACACTTTTACGGCTTCTGAACCTTGTGATGGAGGACAGGCTTACAAACGAAAAATCAGAGCTTCTTGCTTATACCGGTTCCATACTTTGAAAATTACAATAGTTTATTTCCGAATACTGATTGAAATACAAAAGCAAAACGATTATAATAATAACAAATCGGTCAATACCGAAAGAAAAAGGAGATATTTATGAAAGACGCAAGATTTACCAAGCTCTACGAGATGGCAAAGAACGAACTGCTGAACGATATTCTTCCCTTCTGGGAAAAATACGACGTGGATGAAGAAAACGGCGGCTTCTACGGCGTCGTGAACCGCGACGGCACCCCCGTGAAGGACGGCCCCAAGTGCTTGGTGCTCAACGCCCGCCTTGTGTGGACCTTCTCTTCCGCTTACCGCATCTTGAAGGACGAGAAGTACAAGACCCTCGCCAAGCGTGCCTACGATTACCTGGTCGAATACTTCATCGACAAGGAGTACGGCGGCTGCTACTTCATGCTGGATGCCAAGGGCAACCCCATTGACGACAAGAAGTTCGTCTACGGCAACGCCTTCGCCATCTATGCTCTGTCCGAATACTGCCGCGCCTTTGACTGCGATGAAGCCCGCGTGAAAGCCATTGCCATCCGCGACCTGCTCGACAAATACGCCTTCGACGCGAAGAATCCCGGCTACTGGGAAGCCCTGACCCGCGACTGGAAGTATGAATTGGAGCGTCAGGTCTCCAACATCAACCCCCATGCCGAGTCCACCAAGACCATGAACACCCACTTGCACTTAATCGAGGCCTACACCTGCCTGCTGCGCGTGGAAAAGACGCAGTATCAGGCCGACAAGGTGCGTATGTTCCTGAACATCATGCTGGACAAGGTCTACGATTCCGACATCGCCCACTACAAGATGTTCTTCCGCGATGATTGGTCCTACACCGATCCCGACATTTCCTACGGCCACGACATTGAGGGCACCTGGCTCATGATGGAGACCGCCGAAGTGCTGAATCAGGAAGATATGTGGATGAAGGCCAAGCCCATGTGCGTGCGCATGGCCGGCACCTGCCTGGACGAGTCCGTTCTGCCCGACGGCTCCATGATCTACGAATATAACCCCGTAGAAAAGACCATCAACACCATGCGCTCCTGGTGGGTGCAGGCCGAAGAAGTGGTCGGCTTCCTCAACGCTTGGCAGTATGGCGGCGGCGACCGGTTCCTGGATGCTTCCCTCAAGGCCTTTGAGTTCATCGACAAGTATGTCGTTGACCATGAGTACGGCGAATGGTTCGCCAGCGTCGGCAACAACGGCGAAGTGCTGGCCTCCAAGCGCATGGGCAAGATCGACGGCTGGAAGTGCCCTTATCACAACGCCAGAATGTGCTTCGAGATCATCGAGAGATACGAAAACGAATAATCAGAAGGAAAAACGCGGGGGAGTGCCAAACAGCGGCATTCCTCCGTTTTTAGAACAGTATGAAATACTATGGAACGGATTTTTCCGAAAACCACAAGGAACTGAATCGCCTGCTCTCCGCAAAGGACAAGATTGAGGAAGCCAAGTCGCTCTATCTCATTTTGCATGGGCAGCTGCATGAAAGCAGAGTTTATGGAAGCGAAAGCAACGAGTTTGATGCGCTCATCCAAGGGCTTACGCAGAAAATGGCTGCCGTGATGCCCACAAAGAAGGACGTGACGATTCTTTGGAGCCTGTGGCACATCACCCGCATTGAGGATGCGGTGATGAACCTTCTGATCGCGGGAGAACAGCAGGTGTTTGACAGAACATGGGCGGAACGGCTGAAAACCGATGTTACCGATACGGGCAACGCCATGAACGATGAGGAGATTCTGTCGCTCTCCAAAGAGGTTCCGCTAAACGAATTGCTTGCCTATCGTGCGGCGGTGGGGGAAAGGACACGGGAGATCGTCTCCGCCCTTACGCAAAACGATCTGAAACGAAAACCCTCCGTAAGAGAAGGGGAGAGACTGCTTTCCGAAGGCGTTCTTCTGCCCTGTGAAGATTCCGTCTGGCTGAAAGACTTCTGGATGGGCAAAACGATTTCGGGACTTTTGCTTATGCCCGGCAGCCGCGAGCCGCTTTTGCACCTGAATGACTGCGCAAGGCTCAAAACAGTCATTTACAATAACAAAATATGAATATGTTTCGGGCGTTTGTTTCAGGATTTGAAATTGCCTGAAATAAGTTTGAAAAAACTCTTGCGCGATTGATAAAAAGTGTGTATGATATAAGCTGTAATAACCCGGGTTCACCGGGCAAGTATTTAGGGAGGAATTCCAAATGGCTGAGAATTATGAACAGACTCTTGCCCATGTCAACACGTATTCCAAGCCCACTGAGCTGAAGATTACCGACATGCGTTTTGTGGACATCGTCGGTGCTCCCATGCACTGCACCCTGCTCCGCATCGAGACCAACCAGGGCATCACCGGTTACGGCGAAGTCCGTGACGGCGCATCCAAGCTCTATGCACAGATGCTGAAGCGTTTCCTCATCGGCGAGAACCCCTGCAACATCGACAAGATTTTCCGTCGCATCAAGCAGTTCGGCGGTCAGTCCCGTCAGGCCGGCGGCGTCTGCGGCGTCGAGCTGGCTCTGTGGGATATTGCCGGTAAGGCTTACGGCATCCCCGTTTATCAGATGCTGGGCGGCAAGTTCCGTGACCAGGTTCGTATGTACTGCGACACCGACGTTGACGGCAAGGACACCGGCCTCAACATGGGCGAAGCTCTGAAGAAGCGCGTCGAGAAGCACGGCTACACCATGCTCAAGATGGACCTTGGCATCAACCAGCTGTGGGACGTCGAGGGCGGTCTGTCCGCTCCCGTTGGTTTCCTCGATCAGTATCGCATCTACGGCCAGAAGGCTCGTGAAGCCAAGAAGGCCGGCGACCAGGCCGCTTATCGCTTCTGGTCCAACCGTTCCTACGATCAGCAGAACATCGCTCACCCCTTCACCGGCATCCACATCACCAAGAAGGGCTTCGACTACCTTGAGAATTACGTCAAGGAAGTCCGCAGCGTGATCGGCTACGAAATCCCCCTGTCCATCGACCACTTCGGCCACATCGGCGTGGAAGACTGCATCAAGCTGTCTCACCGTCTGGACGACTACAATATGTGCTGGCTCGAGGATATGATCCCCTGGCAGCTGACCGAGCAGTATGTGCGTCTGCACAACGCCTCCACCACCCCCATCGCCACCGGTGAAGACATTTACCTGCTCGAGAACTTCAAGCCCCTGCTGGACGCCGGCGCTGTCTCCATCATCCACCCCGACATCCTGTCCTCCGGTGGTATCTACGAGACCAAGAAGATCGGCGACTACGCCGAGGAGAAGGGTGTCGCCATGGCTCTGCATATGGCCGAGACTCCCGTTGCCTGCCTGGCCGCCGTGCACGTTGCCGCTGCCACCAACAACTTCCTGGGTCTGGAATTCCACTCCAACGACTGCGAGTGGTGGTCTGACATGGTCAAGGACACCGAGAAGCCCCGCATCATCGACGGCTTCATGGCTGTTCCCGAGAAGCCCGGTATCGGTATCGACGAGCTCGATGACGAAGTCCTGGCCGCTCACATCCATCCCGAAATCCCCGGTCTGTGGGAATCCACCGACGAATGGAACAACTGGCTGTCTCACGACCGTCTGTGGTCCTAATTCCACAACAGAAAAACAACCCGTTTTTCATGGCCGTCGCCGCTTTCGCGGCGGCGGCTTTTTCACGAAAAGGCGGCTGTTTTTGAGCTGCGGAACAGGATGTGCTTTTCACTATTCCTTTATAAACAATGCGTTGAAATTTTACACTTCCTGTGCCATAATAACTTACAGTATCAAACCACTTTAAGGGGGATTCCATACTATGCGTTTCACTGGAAAAACTGTGTATGTAACGGAAGCCTGCACCGCTCAGGGCGAAGCACTCGCCGTTCGCTTTGCGAAGGAAGGCGCTAACCTCGTTCTCGGTAAGGGCACCGAAGACTTACTCAAGACCGTTGAGAATCTTGGCGCAAAGGCCATGATCGTCAATCCCTGCATCGTGACGCCCGAAGGCTGCGAGAAGCTGGTTGAGGAAGTCAACGCCAAGTTTGGCCGCATCGACGTGTTGGTGCACAACAACAACCACGCCGTCAAGTGCTCCGTCGCCGATGTTTCCCATGAACTGTTCTTGGAGCAGGTCGATGAGAACGCCAAGTCCGCTTACCTTCTGACCGTCGCCATTGGTAATGACATGGCCAAGTACGGCAACGGCAAGATCGTCTATGTCAGCTCCATCCACTGCGACAAGCCCACCGGCTCCACGCCTATGTATTCCGTGGCCAAGGGCTGCATCAATATGCTGTGCAAGGAAGCCGCTCTGTTCTACGGACGCAAGGGCATCCAGGCCAACATCGTGGAAGCCGGCGCTGTGGAAGGCGACGACAAGATCTTTGAATCCACTTTCTCCAACCTCTATATCATGGATCTGATGGAGAAGAAGGTGCCTCGCAAGAAGGCCGGTACCCAGGAAGAGATCGCCGGTGTTGCCGCGTTCTTGGCTTCCGAGGATGCCAACTTCGTCAATGGCTCCAACATCCGCGCCGACGGCGGCTTCGAGCTGCACTACGGCTTCAGAGACTAAGGGAGGGCGAATCAAATGAATAAGGCTTTTGATATGACCGGTAAGGTCTTTATCGTCACCGGCTCCGGCAAGGGCATTGGCAAGGGCATCATTCGCTGCTTCGTCAAGTCCGGCGCCAAGTGCGTGATGAACTGCAACTCCAATCCTGCGATGGCACAGGATGCTTTGAAGGAAATCCAGGCCATCGGCGGTGAGGATTGCTGCATCCTTTATCAGGCGGACGTTTCCGATCCCAAGCAGGCTCAGGCCATGTGCAAGGCCGCTTATGACAAGTGGGGACGCATCGACGGTCTGGTCAACAACGCTGCTCTGCAGAAGCAGTGGCCCATGGACAAGTATCCCCTGTCCGACATCGACCTGCTCATCCGCGTCAACCTGGGCGGCTACCTCAATATGTGCCAGGCGGTTCTGCCTTACTTAAAGGAAACCAAGGGCAGCATCACCTTCATTTCTTCCGTCCACGGCAAGAGACCTACCGACTTTGACGCTGTGTACGCCTTCACCAAGGGCGGTATGCACATGCTCATGCGTGAGACCGCCATTGAGTTCGCGCAGTATGGCATCCGCGTGAACATGATCATGCCCTCCGGCGTAAAGATCGAGTTCAAGTCCGGCAACCCCCAGCCCTTCCCCAAGGGCTCCATCCAGCTCCCCCGCGAATATTACACCGATTACCCCACTTATCCTCTGGGTCGCGTCGGTCTGCCCGATGACGATGGCTGGGCTTGCGTGTATCTCGCCTCCGAGGAAGCCGAGCACGTTTCCGGTGCCTGCCTGCGTGTGGACGGCTGCTCCATGCTGAAATAAGTTCAAAACAAAAAGAAGACATTCGCGTTCCATGCGCGGATGCCTTCTTTTTTATGTTTATTCGTTTATACCTAAATCTTTTTCCAGTGCATCGACAAAAGCCATGTGCAGTCTGACCTTTTCCCACCAGATCTCCCGGGCGATTTCCGTCACCATTGGATTGCGATCCGGGTGCTTGTAGAGCTTGCGCTTTTTGAAGCGGGCAAGGGTGCTTTCGTAGGATTGCTGTTCCTGCGCACCCTCCGCCATGGCGTCCCACACCACACCCAGCGCGCCGCGCTCATCCAGCATATCGGCTTCCATCAGTATGATGTGCTCGATGGGGGTGTCGGGCGCGTTCAGCAGCTCCCGCTGTTGATGGTGGGCGACAAGATAGGCGACCTTTTCCGCAAACGCGGCATCATAGCCGTGATTCAGGAGATAATCCTTTACAATGTCGCCGCCCAGCACATCATGCCCTTCCTTGCCGGTTTTCTCCTTGCAGGCGATCACGCCAATGTCGTGAAAGAGCGTGGAAACAAGGGTCAGTTCTGCATCCGCATCGGGGCGGCAGGGGAGAATGCGCTTCGCCCAGCAGTAACAGCGGTACAGGTGATCGGCTCGGCTTCGGAAAGGATTGGAGTCTAAGAAGGATTCTACGCCGGAATCCGCGATCATACATCGAATATCGTTAAGCATCTGGACATGGGTTTCGTTCATGGGTCGAACCTCCCAAGCCTCATGGCTTGCTGCTTTTCTGTCATTATAACAGAAAATCCGACAATTTACAATACATTAAAGTATGTTTTGCAGGCTCAATCCTTCTTTTTGCAAAATGGCAACAACCGCCTCTTTGAGCAGTGCGGCACTGACCGAAGCCGAATCGTTATCGCCCGTGTCCATGGCGTTCTTCACTTCCGCCAACTGCTCGTTTACCGTCTCAATGTCCTTGTGCAGCGTCACGCATTGCCAGAAAGGTTCCACTTTCTGCCAAAGGGCCTGAAATTCGGACAGCCTTTCTGTCGCGTTTTCAGAGTTGTCATTAAGCTCCTCATCCAGCCTGTCGGCAAGTGCAATGAGCGTATTCCCGTTTTTCGTGATGGAAATCACAAAAAGGCTTCCCGTGAGCAGCAGAACAAGAGACAGTGCGATCAACACCTTACAGGAATTCATTCATACCACCTCGCTTGGGAATCGGTCAGCACCTGAACGTGGCGCGCTTTCTCCTCGCCTTTTTTCTGCACCCACATCATACCGTTGGTGTCCACGGAACAAAAATAAGTGTTTTCAACCGTCGTTTGAAATCGGGAAAGCTGCTGTTCCAGCCATGTTCGGGACAGATGCACAAATTCCAGACTGTCCTTTTGCAGTTCGCCGTCCAAGACAAAGTGCATGGGAATGTTCTCATAACCGGGATGGATTTCCAGATCCTTCGGAATAAGGTTTCGCGTGGAGGAATTGGGAAACACATTGACGTTGCCGGAAATCTCCAAAATGGCACAGCCCACCTCAGATAGGTTCTGAATGCCGTTTTCCCGAATCTGTTCCAGCAGTGCGGGCAGTGGGAAACCCTGCCGCCGCATCTCGCTCTGGTCAATGACCCCGTTATGCACCAGCACCGTGGGTCTGCCGTTGATGATCTCCCGCGCTTTTTCACATTTCAGAGAGAGCAGGGAGAAGACCCCGTAACACAGCATCAGTGCCCCGATGGGCATGACCCCGTAGAGCAGGGGAATCCCTACATCCGCCATAGGCGTGGTGGCAAGGTTCGCCACAATGATGGTGAACACCAGCTCAAAGGGCTGCAGTTGCCGAATCTGCCGTTTGCCCATAAGCCGAAGAAGAAGCAGCAGAAAGCCGTAAAAGAAAATGGCGCGGATGAACATCGTAAGCATACAGAAGCCTCCGAAAATGATTTCCCTTAGTGTTTCCAAAGCGTATAAAAGAATACGCCGCCGCAGGTTGAAACTTTCGGGGATTTCTGCTATACTTGCTCTTGTTTTGAAGGAGAGTTACGCATGAAACAATTCAAGGATGGCTCCGTAAACGGAATCACGGAGGGAAATATCTGGAAAGAGGTGCTGCTGTTCTTCTTTCCCATTCTGTTCGGTACATTTTTTCAGCAGCTATACAACACGGTGGACGCCGTGGTTGTGGGGAAGTTCGTGGGAACCGCGGCACTGGCGGCGGTAGGCGGCACATCCAGCAATATTCTGAACCTGCTTGTTGGCTTTTTCGTGGGTCTTTCTTCCGGCGCGACGGTCATCATCGCCCAGTTCTGGGGCAGTCGGGATGATATAGGCGTTTCCCGTGCGGTGCACACCGGAATTGCGCTCTCCATTGTGGGCGGCGGCTTGATTTCTGTAATCGGCATTTTTACCGCCCGGCAAACACTCATCTGGATGGGCACGCCGGAAGATGTGCTTGCACAGTCCATCGTCTATCTGCGCATCATCTATATCGGTCTCATTCCGTGCCTCATCTACAACATCGGCTCGGGCATCCTGCGTGCCGTCGGTGATTCCAGACGGCCGCTGATTTTCCTCATCATCTGCTGTTTTCTGAACATTGTATTAGACCTTCTGTTTGTGCTGGTCTTCAACTGGGGCGTTGCGGGGGCAGCCGGGGCGACTGTGCTTGCACAGGCGATTTCCGGCGTGCTGATTATGGCAACGCTGATGCGCTCGGACACTTCCTTCAAACTTATTTTAAGGAAGATTCGCTTTCACAGGGAAACGCTGGTTAACACCATCAAAATCGGTCTGCCGTCGGGGCTGCAGGCGGTCATGTATGCACTGTCCAATATTCTGCTGCAAGCCTCCATCAATGCTTACGGCACCGTGACCATCGCGGCCTACACCGCCTTTGGCAAGCTGGACGGCTTTTACTGGATGATCATCGGCGCCTTTGGCGTGACCATCACCACCTTTGTGGGACAGAATTTCGGCGCAAGGAAATTCGACAGAATGTTCAAGTGTGTGCGTATCTGTCTGGTGCTTTCTCTCATCTCCACACTGATCGTTTCTTCCCTGTATTATTTCGCCGGGCAGTCCATTCTGCCGCTGTTTACCGATGACCCTGCGGTGCTTGCCGAGGGCATCAGAATCCTCAAGCACATGGCCTTCTTCTTCGGACTGTATATCCTTGTGGAGATCCTTTCCGGCACCCTGCGCGGAACGGGAGATTCCCTCGTTCCCATGATTCTCACCGCGACAGGCGTTTGCGTGCTGCGTGTCATCTGGGTTGCTGCGGTTGTGCCTCATGTGGATGACGTGCTGGGCGTCATCAATTCCTATCCCGTGTCCTGGACGCTGACAAGCCTTTTGTTCCTTGCCTATTATCTGCCGAAAAAATGGCTGGTGCGCCGCAAAAAGGCTATGGGCTATCTTGAAGGAGGAGAATAAATGAAGAAAATTGTGCTGCTGTTCCTGTGCCTTGTGCTGGCACTGACCCTTGTTTCCTGTAAGAAGAAAGAAACCTTCCGCGCAACCGTCGTTGAGGTGAACGGGGATGATATTCTCGTTTCCCCGCTGGAAGGGGAGAGCGAGCTCAATTCCTCGGATCAATTTTCCATAAACGGAACCAGTGTGCAGGGCACAAGCCTTTTGCAGGTGGGCGATGTGCTTGAAATCACCTACAATGGCGAGATTCTGGAAACCTATCCGGCACAGTTGGGAAAAATCTACACCATCGCAAAAATTGAGGAATAAAGGAGAGAAAGATCATGTATTCACCAGATAATGCCCATGACAGAATGCTGCAAAAGCGTCCGTCCATGGCGTATGACCCGTCTAAGCCCTTTGCGCCCCAGCAGGAGGCCATCAAGGCAAAGATACTGGAATGCCTGGGCGATATGCCCGATTCTATCGTTCCCCTTGACCCGGTTGTGGAGAGCGTCACCGAGCACGAGACCTTCACGGAAAACCGCATTTCTTTCTCCGTGGAAGAAGATGTGCGCGCCGTGTGTCTGCTGAACATTCCGAAAAATCGCAAGGGAAAAGTGCCGCTGGTCATTGTCGTGCAGGGGCACGGCACCGGGATGCACGTTTCCATGGGGCGCAAGCTCTACGAAAAAGACCACCCCGAAGAAGGCGAGCGCGACAACGGCTTGCAGGCCATCGAGCGCGGTTACGCCTCCCTGTGTCTGGAACAGCGCGGCTTCGGCGAGCGCAGAACCGAGAAGAACGGCTATGCCAACGAGGTGCCCGGCAGCCCCCGCTGCCACACCACCGCCATGGTCGCCCTGATCTTGGGCAGAACCCTGCTGGGGGAGCGCTGCTGGGACATTTCCCGCGCCATCGACCTGGCACTGACCTATCCCGAGATCGACGGGGAGAAGATCATCTGCACCGGCAACTCCGGCGGAGGCACCGCGACCTATTACGCCGCAGTCTATGAACCCCGCATTAAGGTCGCCATGCCATCAAGCGCGGTGTGTACCTTCCGGGATTCCATCGCGGCCATGAAGCACTGCGAGTGCAACTATGTCCCGAACATTGCCAGATTCCTGGACATGGGAGACATGGCTGCCGCCATCGCACCGCGCAAACTGGTTGTGATCAACGGCAAGGACGACCCCATCTTCCCGAAGAAGGGCGTGGATGAGACCTGCGAAATCATAAAGCAGATTTACAAGGATGCCGGTGTGCCGGAGAATTTCGTTCACAAGGAAGACAACGGTGCGCATAGATATTACAAGATTCCCGCATGGGAGGGCTTTGAACAGGTCACCAAAGGGGAATGGGATTAACACCGACAATATAGAAAAACGCCTGTGTCCGGAGAATGACACAGGCGTTTTTCACAGAAAACAACAGAATGACAAACAACAAAAAGGAGGAGATATGCGCCAAACGTGCCTCCATAAATCAGCACCTCTGGACAATATTCAGTATAGCCGACCCATGAACAAAAGTATATAGATAAGTTGTAACCAAACGGGAAATGATGTAAAAAGCTACGAAACAAGTTCAGAAGCCGATGACGGAGCCGTCTGCCCGGGGCTCGGTGGCGCCGACCCAGGATTGCCCCATGTTGAGGATCATCTGCCCGCGCCCGTACTGCCCGCCCGTGATCACGCGGATGTCGTGCCCTCTGCGGCGCAGAGCGTCAATGACCATAGGGTTGAAGGAAGGCTCCATATCAAAGGAAAGGCCTTCCGTCCAGCAGAAACGGGGTGCATCCAAGGAAGCCTGCGGATTCAGCCCTTCATCCAGCAGATGCGTAATGACCTGCATATGCGCCTGCGGCTGCATATAGCCGCCCATGATGCCGAAAGGCCCCAAAGGCTGCCCGTCTCTTGTGATAAAGCCGGGGATAATGGTGTGATACGGGTACTTTCGCGGCGCAACCACATTGGCGTGATGTGCTTCCATGTTGAAGCACGCGCCTCTGTCCTGCAAGCAGATGCCGGTTTCGGGCACCATCACGCAGGAACCGAAACCCTGATAAAGGCTCTGAATCATGGAAATGCTGTTTCCGAAGCCGTCCGCGCAGCAGAAATACACCGTGTCTCCGGGCTTGGGACAGCCGGGGGCGTAAATTTGTGCGCTGTCCGTGATGAGGGCGGCGCGTTTCTTTGCGTAATCCATAGAGAGCAGATGTTCCGGAGTCACGGGCATAAATTTCGGGTCGGCAATGTAGTGCAGCGCATCGGCAAAGGCGACTTTCATGGCCTCCATTTGAAGATGCAGCTTTTCCACCGGGTCTGCACCGTGGATGGGAAGATTGGAAAGAATGTTGAGCGCCAGCAGCGCGGTCATGCCCTGCCCGTTCGGGGGAATTTCCCAGATTTCGTGCCCACAAAAGGATGTGGACACGGGCTTTACCCATCTTGCGGCGTACTGCGCCAAATCCTCCCCGCGCAGCGTTCCATCGGTTTTGCGGGAATACGCATCAATCTTTTCGGCAAGCTCGCCATCATAAAGTGCTTTGCAGTTGGTTTTTGCAAGGATTTCCAGCGTTTTTCCGAGTTGGGGAACGGAATAGAGGTTGCCCGCGTGAAAGGTTCTGTGATCGGGATTGAAGCCTCCGAACCATTCGTTCAGCAACGGATCGTTGGCTTTTTCCAAACCGCTTGTGAAAGCGTTCAGAATGGGAGCATTGTCCGGGGAGAGTGCATAGCCCCTGTTAGCCATCTCGATGGCGGGGGCGAAAAGTTCCGTTAAGGGCTTGGTGGCGTAGCGTTCATGGAGTGCCGCCCATCCGGCGGGAGCACCGGGAACCGTCACGGGAAGCCAGCCGCGGAATGGTATCTTATCGGTAACACCGTGATTCAGCATTCTGTCGCGGGTGGTCAGAGCGGGGGAGAAGCCGGAGGAATTGAGCCCCTGCAAGGGCTGTCCCTTCATGGAAACGATGGCAAAGCAATCACCGCCCAGGCCGTTGTTCGCAGGGTCTACCACCGTCAGCGCCGCCGCAACGGCAAGCGCTGCATCCACGGCATTGCCGCCGTTTTGCAGAATGTGAAGCCCGGCCTGGGATGCCAGCGGGTGCGAGGAGGCCACCATGCCCCTGTGCCCGTAGACTAAGTTCCTCCGGGAAGAAAAGGGATAGTATTGCGGGTCAAACATGGGATTCTCCTTTCCTTAATCACAGAGCAGCGCTTGCAGAGCGGAGATTTCTTCCTCTGTCATGCCGCCGTCCAGCAGATACCGTTTCGCCGCCGGTTCATAGTCAAAATCCACAAGCACGGAAACATCATCGGTATCCGCAAAATACAGGGCAAAATCGTTGAATTTCACGTCCACTAATGCGTCGTACTGGTCGGCCTTGTTGTCTTTGCTTATTGTATAGTAGTTATCGTAGGTAATCATATAGTCGGACAGCAGTTCCTCATAGGAGGCGCCGCAAAGGGCTTCGATGAGGCAGCAGACAAAGCCGGTTCTGTCCTTGCCCTCAGTGCAATGGATGAGCGCGGGCGTCCCGTGGGCAAGCAACTCACGCAGGCCGTTTACGACCTTCTGTTTGTAGACGTCGGAACGGTAGGCGTTGTTCATGCTCATCAGCAGCACATTTCCGCTTTCATACAGGGCGGAAAACGCGGGGGAAACCTCATAATGGCTGTAATAGGCGGAAATCTCCGCCTCGCTGTCGGCAAGGTTCAGAATGTAGCGCACGTTGTTTTGCTCCATCAGTGCGGAAACATAGAAAGCGCGGTTGTACTGGTTATCCACAGGCGATGCGGAGCGGAACAGCACATTTTCCTTCATTCTGCCGCCGGAAAGCGCACGGAAATTGGCAAACGCTTCGTTGGAGGGGTAATCGGAGCGCACGTTGGTGTAAACGGTGTTCAGAGCCTCCTGCGTAGCGATGTATTTTCCCGCTTCGTTCAGCGTCACACAAACTTTGGTGTCCTCATCTACGCCGAATTCGTCCCAGACGTCGCCGCCGTTGTTGCGTCCGATCTTAACCCCTGCATAGCCCGGATAACCGCAGGCCAGCAGTTCGTTGGTCTTGACATAGTAGCCGTTGAAATAGGGCACATCGGAAAGCTCCACGCCGTTGGACAGGGAAAGGTTCAGGCTGTCCCCGAAGGAAAAGCCCGAGGCGTTGAAGTCGGCGATGGGAATGTCCAGATAAAAGCCACCGAACTTGGGGTCATAATAGACCGAAACGGAGACCTCGGAATTGCCGCTTCCGGCGGATAAGGACGAGCCTAACTTTCGCTGGGGCACCTCCTTTGTGCAGGCGGACAGCGAACATAAAAGAAGAACCAAGGTCAAAAGCAGGGCAATGATTTTTGCGAAACGGTTCATGCGTTTGTCTCCTTTAGGACTGGATTTCTTCCCATTCTGCATAGAGCTTTGCAAGCTCATCCTGCATGGAGGTGTATTTCTTGTTGAGCTTCACGGCTTTTCCACCGTCGGCATAGGAGGAAGGGTCGCTCATCTCGATCTCCACCTTGGTCATGGCTTCTTCCAGCTCGGTGATTCTGGTTTCCAGGTTGGCAATGCGCGCCTTTTCCTGTCGTGCGGCCTCCATGGCGGCCTTTTCCTTCTTCTTTTCCTCACGGATGGCGGTCTTGGTCTTTTGAGGAGATAAATCTTCTTCTTCCTCAATCTTCTTCTGTGCCAGCTTTTCCTGATAATCGTCGTAGTTGCCGATGTATTCCGTCACGCCCTCCGGGGACATCACGATGACGCGATCCGCAAGGCGATTGATAAAGTAGCGGTCATGGCTGACGGTCAGAATCGTGCCCTCAAAGTTCATCAGCGCGTTTTCCAGCATTTCACGGGAATCCATGTCCAGATGGTTCGTGGGCTCATCGAGGATGAGAAAATTATCCTGACGCAACATGAGCTTTGTCAAAAGCACACGCCCGCGCTCGCCGCCGGATAGTGCGTTCATTTCCTTGAATACATCATCTCCGATAAAGAGGAAGCACCCCAGCGCGCCGCGCACATCGGTCTGCTCCATGCGGGGGAAATCGTCCCACACCTCATCCAGCACATTTTTGTTCTGGGACAGCCCGGTCTGCTGCTGATCGTAATAGCCCACCTCGACCCCGCTTCCGTAGCGGACGAAGCCGGTGTCGGATTGTTCCATATTCATCAGGATTTTGAGCAGCGTGGTTTTTCCGACACCGTTTGCACCCAGCAACGCCACGCGGTCGCCCGCCCGAAGATGCAGGTTCAGGCCGGAAAAGAGGGTTCTTTCTCCAAAGGACTTGGATAAATCTTCGCACATCAGCACATCGTTGCCCGTGCCGCGCCCTGCGTGGAAGGAGAAATGGACGGAGTGTTCCTCTGTGGGCTTGTCCAGAACCTCCATTTTCGCCAACATCTTTTCGCGGGTCTTGGCTTTGGCGATGTAAGCCTCAGTGGCGTAGGAGCGGAATCTTCTGATGATCTCCTTCTGCCGTTCAATCTCCTTCTGCTGAAGGGTGTATTCTTTCAGCCTGCGCACCATGATTTCTTCACGGAGCTGCAGATAGCGGGAATAGTTCCCATCATACTGCTCGGCGCGCCCAAAGGAAAGCTCGATGATGGAGGAACAAACCTCATCCAGAAAATAACGGTCATGGCTGACCACGACAACCGCGCCTTTGTAAGCCCTTAAATAATCAGCAAGCCATTCCAGAGAGGCCAAATCCAAATGGTTGGTCGGCTCGTCCAACAGCAGCAGGTCGGTCTTCATCAGCAGCAGTTTGCCCAATTTCAGCCGGGTTCGCTCGCCGCCGGAGAGGGAGGAAACCGTCTGCTCATACTGCCGCTGCACGAAACCCAAACCCGTGAGCACGCCGGTGATGCGGGATTTCCACGCATAGCCGTCTTCTTCCTCAAAGCGGTCGGTAAGCTTGGCATAATCCTCTGTCAAGCGGATAAAGGCTTCCTCGTCACCGTGCATCTGTCCCATCTGCTGTTCCATCTGACGCAGCTTTTCTTCCATGCGGAAGATTTCTTCAAAGCAGGTCTCCATTTCCTCCCAAACGGAGCGGGTGGAGGTGAGGTCGTCCAGCTGGGTATGATAGCCGATGCGCAGGTTCCGAACCATGGAAAGCGTTCCGCCATAGTCCTGATCTACGCCCGCCAGTATTTTCAGCAGTGTGGATTTTCCGGAGCCGTTGGAGCCCACAAGACCGACACACTGTCTGTCCTGCACTACCATGTCCACGCCCTTTAGGACTTCCTCCACACCGAAGGCTTTTGTCAAGCTGTTTGTCTGCAAAACGATCATATCCGAAATACTCCCGAAAAGTCATAAATTCCTAAATATATTCTATCATAAAACCGTGATGATTTCCATAACTTTTTGCGGCATTGACAGGAAACCGGCAAAAAAGTATAATTATAGGTAAGGTAAAGATTTCAAGGAGGCAAAAAACATGGCAGTGATCCAGATGCCCGATGCTACCGGCAGAAACGGCAAAGCGGTGCTCAAAAAATGGCTCAAGAAGACCGGCGATTGGGTAAATGTCGGCGACGAGCTGTTCACCTTTGAAGCGGAAAACGGTACCTTCACTGTGAAGTCCCAGAAGGCCGGACGGTTGGTGGCAATCTTCGTCCCTGAGGGCGAAATCTCGTCCTGCCCGACCGACGTGGGAATGCTCTCTCCCGCCACCCCCGAAAGCGTGCTGAACCCCGGTACAACGCCCTACACCGCTGCCGAGGAGGAAAGAAAAGCGGAGGAAGCCGCGCAGGAAGAAGTAGAGGAAGAACCCGCAGAGGAATCCACGGAAGAACCGACTGCGGAAGAACCTGCCATCGAGGAAGAACCTGAAGAAGCGGTTGAAGAGGACATTCCGGAAGATATGGATATTGCCGAGGAAACACGGATAGAGACGGAAGAAACTGCCGAGGAATGCGAAGAAGAATTATCCGAAGACGAACCTACTGAAGAAGAAACCCCGACAGAACCTGCTTCCGAGGAAGAAGACTTCGTTGAAGACATGGGCGATGAAGAAGAAAATGCAGAGCCTGACATCGAGGTGGAGTTGTTCAGCGAACAGGAAAAGGCAATGCCGTGCCCGGCAAATCTTGGGGCTCAGGTAAATGGTGATGAACTGTATAAGGTTCAGAAGCGCACGGGAATCTCGTTGGGTGCTATGGTCGCATTTGCGGCAAAACACACCTGTGCGAAGGAGTACATGGAGGATTGCCCGGACACTTTGAAGGAACTGAACGAGGCAGAGCTTCCTAACGTCTGTGACCTGTCCGATTCGCATATCGTGAACGCGAATGTGACCTGCGATGGAAAGCTGACCTTTGTTGTGCCGAACTTTGAACAGACTCCGATGCTGAAAGACGGTAAAGTGGAAATATCCCGTGTGCTCAATCTGTCACTTTGCTTTGACCGAAATGAAATTTCCCTTGAAACCGCGTTCGATATTTTGGAAGAAACCGCGAAAAACCTTGAAAATTTCATGAAATTGCTGGTCATGGGCAGCCTGTGATCAAATTTCAATAAAAGGGTTGACAGAAAGAAACAAGTATGGTATAGTATATCTCGTTCCGATGAGGAACGGGAATGGTTCGTTGGCTCAGTTGGTAGAGCACATCGTTCACATCGATGGGGTCACTGGTTCGAGTCCAGTACGGACCACCATAAAAGAACGCTAATCTTGATACAAAGGTTAGCGTTTTTTCTTGCTCTGAAAACCCTTGTGGCACAAGGATTTCTGCATTCTGCTGGGTGCAAACGCGCATTGTCCTACTCTCGCGAGTGGGTGCAATGCGCGTTTTTCTTTGTTTCTTGCCGTTTTCCGGCTGATGGATGGGTGCAAGTGGGTGCATAATAAAACGGTAGCGACCGCAGCTGGGTGCAAGCGAATGCCCGGAAAAGTGGTCGCGTTTTATTTTGCACCCAGCGATGCACCCAGCATGAACGTCGTAATTACTGCACCTTTCAACCTTTGCAGTGGTGTTCACGCCGCAATCCCTGTACAATAAAAACGGGATAAAAGAAAAGCCGCCACCGGGTACGATCCGGCAGCGGCAAGAGGGTGAAGGTTACTTGCAGTTGTTCCGATAGACATTCAGCAGGGCGCCCATAGCTTCATATAAAAAATCCTGCTCTGCATCATCACAAGTCTGCAGCAGAGCAGTGAACCTATCGGTGTTGTTGGAAACCGGGTACTCAAGAAAATCCCGCACCATATCGTTCACGGTGCAGCCCAGAATGTTGGCCATCTTCACAGCCCTCTCCAGCATGATCTGCTGCCGGCCACTCTCGAACCTCCACAGCGTCGTGACTGAAATGTGCATCCTCGCGGCGAGTTCCTCCTGGCTCAAGCACTTCTGACGACGCATCTCCGCGATTCTCTCGGCTACCATTTGTTCGTTATAAACCATAGCCAAACCTCCAAAATTTGCGTAGTACATAAACTATCGTTTATGCCATCTACTATCATACATTTTCTTTTGAAGGCCGGTGATATAGGATAGTTTATGGTTAATGCTATCGTATAAATCGGAGGTCA
>DCHO01000010.1:0-2113 GCA_002315655.1 Christensenella sp. UBA1750 | reverse complement strand
AAGCATCTGTCGCAGGCGCAGCTTGCCGATCTGCTGGGCTTGACTCCTCCGTATATCAGCAACATAGAGACCGGAAAGCAGAACATGAGCATCACCGCGCTTGCGAAGATCTCTGATGTGCTGGAGGTATCCGCCGACTGGCTTCTTCGGAACAACACGGCAGACGCTCTGGCTATCACAGCGGATGAGCTTCATGAACTGCTTGAGGACTGCACCCCCGCAGAGCGCATGGGCATCATGCGGGTGGCGCGTGAAACGAAGAAAGCGCTTCGTGACAGCGACAGAAAGCAATAAGGTCACAGGACTACTTCAGTATAGAACTCTTTCATATCATCAAGGCGCAGGCAGCCCAGCCGACAGCCGGTACCGTGGCCGCAGCCGCAGTCAATACCGATGCGGTTCTCCCCGTGCCATATGTGGACAGGCAGGTCATAGTCGAACCGGAATGTAGGCGTGTGGCCGAAGATCAGTACCTCGTCCTCCCGGAGTTTATCACGCAGGTCGACGCGGTACCAGACATAGAATGTCTGCTCATCCCAGCCTTTGTAGTTGCAGGTCTCGTACAGATATGTCGGAGCTGCGTGAACCAGGCGGTATGCCTGCTCACCAAACTGAATGACCAATTCCGTGGGCAATTCGGACAGGAAGTCGAGGATGGCTTCCTGTTTTTCTTTGTCCAGTTCATCAAAGGCTTTCTTTGTCGGTGCAGCACCGTTGTTCCACCACAGTCGGGTCAGCCTGCCTTCGTCAGGGTTGCGCAGCGCATCCAGCATCATCTTCTCATGATTGCCGAGCAGCATGGTGACATTCTTCCGTGCCATGATATCCAGCAGGACTTCTATGCCGTCCGGACCGCGGTCGATGGCGTCACCCAGCATGTAAAGATGGTCGCTGTCGCTGAACTGGATCTGTTCCAGGATGTCCCGGTATTCATTCCAGCCGCCGTGTATATCCGACATGATGTAAATCATAAGCAATCACTTCCTTTTATTGTGTTCCTCCACGAGGAAATTGTACAGTACATCAACTGCCGTAAGGTCAACGGAGACTTCACTGCCGTTTTCCTCCCAACTGACGGTTTTATCGACATCATCGTAAAGCCACCAGGCGATGTACCCGGCTTTATCGTCCATCTCCACCGCAAGAATATCCAGGAGGGCTGAGACGACGATATCACCGGAATTGACGCTGTAAAACTCCATTGAATACTTGCGGCATGCATCGTTTATCTCACCGACAAACTGGTCATGCTTCTGTATTCCTTCAATAGCGCGTATGAATGATTCTTTTGATAGCACAGGGACCTCATTTCTTCCCGCCTGCAAGACGGTGGGCCTGCTCAGAACGGATCTGAGCGAGCAGCTGATGCCACCTGGACGGGATATCGATGTACCCAACACTGTAATCAGCTGTGCGAAGATGCTCGGCGATGTCGCGCTCGATCACCGCGAGGCAGCGGTCGGTCAGCTTGTCCAGCGTCGCCGCCAGGATATCGCACTCCCAGCCGGGGGCATAGGACAGCCTGCCAAGGCAGTACCGGACGCTGCTCTCAACCAGGAATTCATAGTTCTGGATGGAAAGGGTAACAGTATCATTGGAATCAAAAACGGGCAGGTTCATAGAAAAACTCCTTTCTTGCTGTATGCGTTGGTTGATTATTTCTGGCGCTTTCACGCCTGATTATTGAAGCCATCCCGCCATAGAAAAGACTATCACATCAAAAAATCCGCTGACAGTTCATAGTATGCATGGTCACAACCTGCGAACCTTGCATACTGTGAACTGTTCTTTTCATATCCGCCCCTATACAATATTTATGACATGTACTAACGGGGTGAGCATATGAGCGAAGATATCAAAGCCAAAATCCGGGAGCGCTATAAAGGCAATGCGAATGCCAACATCGAGGTCATTCCGGCCATTGAACAGCCGAGCTTTTATGAGGATTTCTCTGAAAAACGCGTAGCCGTGTATGCGCGTGTCTCCACGGGCAGCGCTAACCAGACTTCATCCTACGAACTGCAGAAGGGCTATTATGAGCAGGACGTTACAAGGCATCCGGGCTGGAAGCTGGTGCGCATCTATGCTGAAATGTAAACGCTGAGAATGATAC
>DCHO01000024.1 GCA_002315655.1 Christensenella sp. UBA1750 | reverse complement strand
CCTGTTAGATGTAACTCTTTTCTTGATTTATTCCGCGAAAAAAGGTATTCTATATACATCGTCAATTCGATTTTGAAAGGAGCAACTTAATTTATGTCCATTCAGGTTTTTGAAAAGGAAAACATCTTCAAGCTGGACACCGGCAACACCAGCTATATCATGTCCGTAATGGACGACGGGCATCTTCTGCACCTCTATTACGGAGCAAAGCTCAATGAAGCCGACCTCACCTACTTGGGCACACCCCACTCCCGCGTGTCCTTCTGGGCGATCCAGCCCGGCAGCGACTATTCCGCCGACAGCATGGCGTTGGAATACTCCGGCTCCGGCACCGCCGACCTGCGACCCTGCTCCGTCACCACCGTGGACGAGGACGGCGACAATGTGACCGACCTGCGCTACGATTCCTACACACTGTCCTCCGGCAAGCCCAAGCTGCCGGGACTTCCCTGTGTCTATCTCAACGAAGGGCAGGAAGCGCAAACCCTCTGCATCACCCTGAAGGATGCTGTCAAAGACCTTTATGTTGACCTGTACTACACCGTTTTTGCCTTCTCCAACGCCATTTCCCGCTTCACCGTCATTCGCAACGAGGGCAAGCAGGCGGAAATTCTGGAAAAGGCCATGACCTCTACTCTCCAATTCCATGGCAAGGACTATGACCTCATTCACCTGCACGGCGCATGGGCGCGGGAGTTCAACGTGGAGCGTAGCCCCATCTCCCACACCACCCAGGTCATTTCCTCCTTCCGCGGTTCCTCCTCCCACATCGCCAATCCCTTTGCCGTCATCGCAAAGAAGGACGCCGGGGAGGATTCCGGCGAGGTTTATGGCATGAACCTCATCTATTCCTCCAACTTCATGGTGGAGACCGAGCTGGACGCCTTTGACACCCTGCGCGTAAACTTGGGTATCAACGAGCGTGGCTTTGCCTGGAAGCTCAATCCCGGTGAATCCTTCACTACCCCCGAAGCCATTCTCGTTTATTCCGAAAACGGTCTGGGTGAAATGTCCCGCACCTATCAGAAGCTCTACCAGCACAACCTGATCCGCGGCAAGTACCGCGACATTCCCCATCCTGTGCTGCTCAATTCCTGGGAGGGCGTGTACTTCGACTTTGACGCGAAAAAGATCCTCTCCATGGCCTCTGCCGCCGCGAAATTGGGCATTGACCTCTTTGTGCTGGACGATGGCTGGTTCGGCAAGCGCGACGACGACACCTGCTCTCTGGGTGATTGGGTGGTCAACGAGAAAAAGCTCGGCTGCACCATGAAAGAACTGGTGGACGACATCAACAAGTTAGGTCTTGATTTCGGTCTGTGGTTCGAACCCGAAATGATCTCCCCCGATTCCGACCTTTACCGCGCACATCCCGACTGGTGCCTGCATCAGAAGAAGCGCAATCCTTCTTTGGCACGGCATCAGCTCATCTTGGATATGTCCCGCAAGGATGTGCAGGATCATGTGGTGGAGACCGTTTCCAAGGTGCTCTCCTCCGCCAACATACGCTATGTCAAGTGGGACATGAACCGCAACATGGCCGAAATCGGCTCTGCGCTGCTGCCCAACGAACGGCTGGGCGAGCTGTTCCACCGCTACATTTTGGGCGTATATTCCGTCATGGAGCGCATCACCTCCGCCTTCCCTGATGTGCTGTTCGAGTCCTGCTCCGGCGGCGGCGGACGCTTTGACGCGGGCATCATGCACTATATGCCCCAGAACTGGACCTCCGACGACAGCGACGCCATCCAGCGGCTGAACATCCAGTACGGCTGCTCCTTCGTCTATCCCCCGTCCGTGATGACCTGCCACGTTTCCGCCGTGCCGAATCATCAGGTGCACCGCGTAACCCCCATGAAGACCCGCGCCAACGTAGCCATGCAGGGCAGCTTCGGTTATGAGCTGGACATGAGCAAGCTCTCCGAGGAAGACAAGGCCGCTGTGATCGAACAGGTCAAGGAATACAAAAAGTATGCGCACCTCGTCATTGACGGACTGCAATATCGCCTGATTTCCCCTGTAAACTCCAACGAATGTGCCTTCATGGTAGTGTCCGAGGACAAGTCCACCGCCATTGTCACCTACGTCAAAAAACTCAATGACCCGAACCCCTGCACCACGAGACTGTACCTGAAAGGCTTGGACGAGAACGCCAAGTACCGCGAGCGTGACACCGGCAAGGTCTACAACGGCAAAGCTTTGATGACCGCCGGATTGAACCTTCCCGATATGAAGGAAGACTTCGACTCCCTCCGCATGGTTTTTGAGCGCGTATAAAGTGAGTAGACAAATGTTCCCGCGCGTCCGCTTCGCGGACGCGCGGGGGCGCTCCAATTAGAACGTGCTATGCCGAGAACGCACGTCGCGCCGGCTTGGCTTCCTGCAAAATCCAACAAGAACGGCTGCAACGCCGGTTCAGTCGTTCCTGCTGCACGAACGGCGCACCCCGGCATTGCGCGACCACTGTTTTGCCCATGCACTGCCATTTCCGCAGCGCCCCCCGCCGCGTCGAGCGGCGGCGTACCTGTTCCCACCACCACAGGAGTGCGTTTATGCCCACATTACAGGAACTCATATCAAATCATCACCGCATCGTCTTTTTCGGTGGCGCGGGAGTCTCCACCGAGAGCGGCATCCCGGATTTCCGCTCCACGGACGGGCTTTACAACCAGACCTACGACTATCCGCCGGAAACCATCCTCTCCCACACCTTCTGGAAGCATCACCCGGAGGAATTTTACCGCTTCTACCGGGACAAAATGCTGTGCCTGACCGCAAAGCCCAACGCGGCGCACCTGAAACTATCCGAAATGGAGCGCAAGGGCATCCTTACGGCTGTGGTCACGCAGAACATTGACGGTCTGCACCAGATGGCGGGTAGTAGGGCGGTCTTTGAGCTGCACGGCTCGGTGCACCGGAACTATTGCGTCAAGTGCCGCAAATTCTATGACGCGGAATATATGCTGCATTCTTCCGGAGTCCCGCGCTGCGAATGCGGCGGCATCATCAAGCCGGATGTGGTGCTCTACGAAGAACCACTGGATGAAGATGTGGTGGAAGGCGCGGTTCGGCGCATTGCAAACAGCGATCTGCTCATCATCGGCGGCACCTCCTTAGCGGTTTACCCGGCGGCGGGCTTACTGCAATACTTTTCAGGCGATGCCATTGTGCAGATCAACCGCGACCCGACCCCTTACGACAGCAAAGCAACCCTCTCCCTGCATGAGCCCATCGGGCAGGTGCTGGGCAGCATCGTGCTTTAAGGAGACAACATGACCGAGCTTGAACAGGCAAGAGAAATCATCAATTCCGTGGACAGGGACATGGCGGCGCTCTTTGAGAAGCGCATGGAAGCCGTGAACGTGGTCGCGGAATACAAATTGAAAAACAATCTTCCCATTTTCGACGCGGGCAGAGAACAGCAGGTGATCGAAAAGAACTGCGCACTTTTGCAAAACAAAGCGCTGATTCCCTATTATCAGGCTTTTCTGCACAGCATGATGGACATTTCAAAGGATTATCAAAGGGAAATCCTTTCCAAATAATTCTTCAGGAGATTTTGATTTTGAAAGACAAACCTTTTCTGCATGGCATGAAGGACGGCTTGCCCATCTGTCTGGGCTACATTTCGGTGTCCTTTGTTTTCGGCGTGATGTGCACCGAGTTCGGGCTGCCGGTGTGGGCGGGCGTTCTCATGTCCATGACCAACCTGACCTCCGCAGGGCAGTTCGCGGGGCTTTCCCTCATCGTGTCCGGCGGCGGGCTGTTTGAGATCGGCATGACCACCTTAATCATCAACCTGCGCTACACGCTCATGTCTCTGTCGCTGTCGCAAAAGGTGGACGAAAAAATGCCCACTTTGCAGCGGGCGCTGGTGTCCTTCGGCAACACGGACGAGATTTTTGCCATGTGCATGACGCAGGATTTTGCCATCACAACGCCCTACATGAGCGGCATGATTTTAGTCGCCTACATCGGCTGGGCGCTGGGCACGGGCTTGGGTGCGACGGTCACTTCCCTTCTGCCGGAAATGCTGCGCTCCGCCCTCAACATGGCCATTTACGGAATGTTCATTGCCATCATCCTGCCCCCGGCGCGCAAGTCCCGCAAGGTGCTGTTGACGGTGCTTTTAGCCGTAGCCGTCTCCTGCCTGTTCTACTATACGCCGGTGCTTAAAATGCTCTCCCGCGGCTGGGTCATCATCATTTCGACCTTCCTCGTGGCGGGCTTTATGGCGTGGAAATTCCCGGTCAAGGAAGAAATCAAGGAAGAAGCTATTGAAAAGGCAGGTGAAGGGCATGATTAACTACGGACGCATCATCGCCGCCATCGCGGTCATGGCGGTTGTCACCTATTTGACCCGTATGCTGCCCATGGTGCTGCTCAAAAAGCGCATCACGAACACCTACATCAAGTCCTTCCTCTACTATGTCCCCTACGTCGTCCTCTCCACCATGACCTTCCCCGAGGCACTGTACTCCACTGCCTCCCTGATCTCCGCGCTGGTGGGCATCGGTACATCGCTGTTCTTAGGCTGGAAGGGCTTCTCCCTGCTGCCCGTCGCCATCACCTCCGTGGGCGCGGTATTCCTCTGCGAGCGCATTTTAGTTCTTATTCTATAAGGAGTTTTCTATGACGCACAACCCTGAGCCGACCATTTTGGCCAATATGTGCATGGTGACGGATACACAAGGCCGTTTTCTCACTGAAAACCGTGTGGACAGGCATTGGCCGGGGGTGGTCTTCCCCGGCGGCCATGTAGAAAAGGGCGAAAGCCTGACTGCCGCCGTAATCCGCGAGGTTTATGAGGAAACCGGGCTAACCATCGAGCAACCCATTCTGTGTGGGGTGAAGCACTATTGTGACACGCAGGGCAATCACACACTCGTGTTTCTCTACAAAGCGCATCGGTTTTCCGGCGAGCTTCGTTCCTCCGAGGAGGGCGAAATCCGCTGGATGACCATGGGTGAGCTGAAAGCCGCCCCTTTGGCGCACGGATTTGAACAGATGCTTGCGCTGTTCCTTGACGATTCCCTGACAGAGCTGTATTATCCGCCGGATTCCAACGGACAATTTGAAATCCACTGAAAAAGCCCTGTTCCTTCCGATTATTGGAAAGAACAGGGCTCTGTCTTTGTGGTTTTATATTTCGGGGATCACAACATCCACCTCATGCTTGGCAGCGGAGGAACGGATGATGCCGTCGATGATGGCCTGGTTGTAGAGGATTTCCTGCCACGGAATGGGCGAGGGGCCGTTCGTCTTGATGGCGTCCACGAAGTCGCGGCACTTGAGGAAGAAGAAGCCGCGCTTGTCGTCCTCGTTCTTCTTGGGAATCTTGACCTCGACCTGGTTGCCGTCAATGTCGCGGTACATATACACGTCACCGACGCCGCCGTCCCACGCGCCGCCCCAGTTGACCTCGGGGTGGGGAGACTTGACCTTGAGACCGCCCTCGGTGCCCAAGAACAGGGTATCGCCCATGGTGTCCATGTGCATGGCCCAGGACATACGGAAGTCCATCACCAGACCGTCTTCAAAGCGAATCAGAGCGCAGGTGAAGTCGTCCACGGAGAACTCGCCGCCGCCCTTGATGGGGTCGTAATACTTGGGGTTCTTTCCGAAATAATCGGAAGCGTAGGCGGAAACGGTGACGGGCTTGCGGTAGCCCACGGCGTTCAGTGCCATGTCAAGGCCGTAGCAGCCGATGTCCGCCAGGCAGCCAACGCCGGCCAAGTCCTTCTGCACGAAGGTTCTGCCGGGGATGCCGCGACGACGGCCGCCGCCGGTCTGGATGTAATAGATGTGTCCCAGCTCGCCGGAGCGCACCAGAGACTTGATCATCTTCATGTTCTCGCCGTAGCGGGGCTGGAAGCCGATGGTTAAGATTTTGCCGGTCTCCTTCTGGGTCTTGGCCATGGCAACGGCCTGATCCAGCGTCACGGACATGGGCTTTTCGCACAGGACATTGGCACCGGCCTTCATGGCGGCGATGGCGCAGACGTCGTGGGTGGTGTTGTAGGTGCAGACGGAAACGCCGTCGGGCTTCAACGCCAGCAGCTCGTCGTTGTTCTCGAAAGCGGGAACGTCTTTCAGGTCGAACTCATCCAAGAAGGCTCTGGCCTTGCCGGGGATGATGTCGGACGCGCCGATGATCTCCACATCCTCCATCTGGAGGTAGGAGCGCATATGGTTGTGGGCAATGCCGCCGGTACCGATGATGCCGATTCTGATCTTATCCAAAGAAAACACATCCTTTCAGATTTTTGTGCTGATTTCAGTATAGCATAACAGAGCTCAAATGTATAGTGGTTCTATAAGCAAAAACCCTTCCCGCCAAATAGCAGGAAGGGAAATATCACTCATTTGAACAGGAAGCGGTAGAGCACCGTGAGCATGAGCAGGGTGAGCACCACATAGAACATGGGACGGATGGCCTTTGCGCCCTTTTTCACAGCAAGACGCGCACCCAAATAGTTGCCCAGCATGGAGCAGGCGGCGGCGGGCAGGGCAAGGAGATAGAGAATGTTGCCCGCAAAGAGGAACGTGACCATGGAGGCCAGATTGCTGGCGAGGTTTACGACCTTGGCGGAGCCGGAGGCCATGACGAGGGTGAGGCCGCAGAACATGGAGAAGGCCATCATTAAGAAAGTGCCCGTGCCGGGGCCGAAAAAGCCGTCATAAATGCCGATGACAAGGCCGATTAAGGTACTGACAAACAGGTTGATCTTCTTTTCCGGCAGGTCTTCCTCCATCTTGTCCTTGCGCAGCAGGGTGACGACGGCAACCACGGGAATCATGCACATCATAAAGATATAGATGATGCGCTCGGGAACGAGCAGCTGCAATCTTGCGCCGATGGCGGCACCGGGCAGCGCCCCGCAGACGGCGGGAACGGCGGCACGCCAGTTCACCTTTTTCTCCTTGGCATATTTTGCCGTGGAGAGCGTGGTGCCGAACATGGCGCTCATCTTGTTTGTGCCGGAAGCCAAATGCGCCGGGAGACCGGAAATCAGGTACGCGGGCAGGGAAATGAGCCCGCCGCCCCCGGCGATGGAGTCAATAAAGCCCGCCAGAAAGACCAGCGGGCAAACGATCAGAAAGGTTTCAGGCGTCAGCGTCATAGGATTCCTCCTGCAGCCGGATGCTCATCACAATGCGGGTGCGCACCTGATCGTCCCCGCCGCGCATGACGTTCTGCTTGCGGGAGCTTTCGGTAAAGCCGCTTTTCAGGAAGCAGGCGATGGCGGGCTTGTTGTCTTCCAGCACGGTCAGTTTCAGTTGGTTGATACCGTACTGTTCCAGTGCCGCGCCGCAGAGCTGCTCCAAGGCACGCCGCCCCAGATGTACGCGCCGCCACTTGGGGTCTAAAATCAGATGATCGACCTCGGCCGTCTTATTCTCCCAGTCAATCCCCGTCAGGCTCACGATGCCGATGGGGCGGTCAAACTCAACCGCCTTGATGACGAAATCCAGCTGCGGCGCACCGACAAAGTGCTTGCCGAGGGAGAAATTCTTTGCAAATTCGGTCATGGTGAGCACGCCTTCGCGGTTGCTCTGCCACAGGGGGCAATAGAGCTCGCGGGAATCGTCCGCATTGCACCAGGAGACCGCACGGGAAAGCTGCTCCCGGGAGAGGGGTTCCAACGCCAAGGTCGCCTTGGAGGAAGCGTCCTTCTCCAATTTCAGCATGGTCACGCGGTCGCTGACCTGATTGTATTCCGGCAGGGTCTTATATCCCATGCGGCGCAGAAGCTGAACCGCATCGGTTTCGCCGGAAATGACCTCAGCGTAGTATTTTGCGGAGGGCATGAGCATTTCCGCGTGAAGCAGCGCACGCTCCGCCGCGCCTGCGTGCCGGTATTCCGGCGCGACATAAAGCTCCTTCAAGGTCACATATTCGCCGCTTTGCTCCATGGAGAGGCCGCCGATGCAAATATCGCCCAGCATCATACAGTAGGTGCCGTCTTCGCGGATGCGCTCCGTAAAGTCGGCCTCGGTGTCCGTGCAGGGGTCGTTTTTCATGCTGTAAATGGCGTACTGCGGCAGATAGCACTCGTAGCGCAGCAAAAACAAAAGAGGCGCGTCCACGGGCATGGCCTTTTTCAGCATCAGCATACCGGTTGTCTGGCTTTGCTTCATGTTCAACGCTCCTCTCGATAAGGTCATTTGTTGTTATTCGGGCTGCACACCGTCTGCCATGGCGGTCAGCTCATTTCCGATGTTTTCATCCAATTTCTCGGACAACACCAGCACACCGGGCACGACCACGCTTTGTGCGGTCATGCTTCCCAAGGTCACGGCGGATTCCTCCACCGCCTCATCCGGCAGATTCAGGATGAGCAGGCTTTCCGGGATGGATTCCAGTGACAGGTTTTTGATGCTCAACAAGGTTTCGTTCCGTTTTACATCCTGCACTCCGAAAAAACCCATGACCACATCCGCCTTGCCCGATTGCAGCGCGGAGACGGCGGTCTCCTCATCCTCATAGTGCAAAGAGCCGTAAAATGCGCAGGTCAACACCTGCTGTGCCATAAAATCGGCGTAATTGTCGTGCTTCCCCACGATATACACACGGGTGTTCTTCGTCCAGTCGGGGATGTCCCCGGCGGTGGACAGGATGAGGAACTGGGTCATGCCGCCGCTCCACGCCATGTCCAGATCGTATCGCTCCATGAGGGCTTCATACCCGGGCACGGTGAGAAGCACACAATCGGCAGTGCCGCTTTCCAGCTGCTGGACGGCGGCAAGGTCGCTCTCGGTGGCAGCGTAGGAAATGCCATTTTCCTCCGTGCAGAAGGCTTTCGCGGCGGGAAGCAGTTCTTCCGTGCAAAGGATCGAAGCCTTTTGCTCGGGGACACAGCCGCAAAGCAGCAGCGAAATCAGCACGAGCAGAACAGCTGCGATTCTCTTACCCATAAAGTCCTCCGATTACTTGGTGAAGGCGGTATAGATGGCGTTGATGGCACGCTCAAAGTCCACGGACTCCACACCGGCGATGATGTTGAGCTCGGAAGAGCCCTGGTCGATCATGCGGATGTTGATGCCCGCATCCGCCAGTGCGCCGAAAAGCTTGGCGGCGGTGCCGGGATAGCGCACCATGCCGCGCCCGACGGTGGCAATCAGGGAAAGCCCAGTGATGACCTCGATGTGGTCGGGATTGCAGGTGGCGCGGATCTTTTCCACAACCGCGTCGATGGAACCGGCAATGTTGCTGTCGGCAACCACAACGGTCATGGTGTCAATGCCGGTGGGCAGATGCTCGATGGGCACATGGCACTCTTCCAGCGCCTGCAGCACCCGCAGACCGAAGCCGATCTCGCGGTTCATGCAGTTCTTTTCAATGGCAATGGCGGTGAAGCCCTTTTTGCCGGCGATGCCGGTAATCGCGCCGCGCACATGGGAAGCGTCCGCACGGACGATCATGGTGCCGGGGTCTTCGGGGGCATTGGTGTTGCGGATGTTGATGGGAATGCCCGCCATGCGGACAGGGAAGATGGCTTCCTCATGCAGCACGGAAGCACCCATATAGGAAAGCTCGCGCAGTTCACGGTAGGTAATGACGGAAATGCGCTTGGGCTTTTTGACGATGCGGGGGTCGGCCATGAGCACGCCGGACACATCCGTCCAGTTCTCGTAGAGGTCGGCAAAGGCGGCGCGGGACACGATAGCACCGGTCACATCGGAGCCGCCGCGGGAGAAGGTTTTCACCGACCCATCGGGGTTGCAACCGTAGAAGCCGGGAATGACGGCATAGGATGTGTCCTTGAGCTTTTTCGAGAGTAACTCCTGGGTCTTTTCGGCGTCAAACTGCCCGTTTTCGTCAAAAAAGATGTAGGAGGCGGCGTCAATGAACTCCCACCCTAAGAAGGCGGCCAGAATCATACCGTTTAGGTATTCGCCGCGGGAGGCTGCGTAGTCCACGGATGCGCCGGAGAGAAGTTCATCGTGCACGGTGGCAAGCGGCGCGGTGAAGTCCAAGTCGATGCCCAGCTCCTCGATGATCTCCAGATAGCGGGTTTTAAGCATGGCGAAGGTTTCCTCGAACAGGGAAATCTTGCCCGCAGAGACCATGTTATAGCAGGTGTAGAGCATATCCGTGACCTTGATGTCGTCCGAATCCCGCTTGCCGGGTGCGGAGGGCACCACGAAATGACGGTCAGGATCGGCAAAAAGGATGGACTTGACCTTGCGGAACTGAGAAGCGTCAGCCAGCGAGCTGCCGCCGAACTTTGCAACGATAATACCCATAAAAAGCAACCTCTTTCTAAAGCATCCGACAATATTCAGGAATTGTACCTATTATATGCAATCCGAACCTGCATTTCAAGTGTCCGAAAGTACCTTTTTCGCGGATTTCCTGTTAAACCGTAGGTTTTTCATATCTTTATACGGGATATTCTTCTTTGATAAAGGAATAGACCCGCTTGTTATACTTTTTGTCTTTATAAAAGCCGATGAACACGCCGCCCGCCTTCTCGATGATGTGCCGGGAAGCGTCGTTGTCCACATCGCAGGTGAGCAGGATTTCCTCCATGTCCCGCCGGAAGCCCTCGCGCAGCAGCAGATCCAGCAGTCTTTTCGCATAGCCCTGTCCGCGAAATCTGGGCGGCACGGAATAGCCGATGTGCCCCGCCCAGGTCATCACTTCCTGCGTGTTCATGGGGCGCAGTTGCCCAAAGCCTTTGATTTCCCCATCGGCATCATCCACAAGGAAGTAAATTTCGTTTGGGCTCTCGCCATAGTCCGCCATTTCGGGCTGCGCCTGCCTGTCCACCAGCGTCATCCAGCTCATGTAGCCCACGCGCCCGTGCATCCCGCAGTAGGCTTCCTCCCCCACGGATTCAAAGTCCCGGTCGGCATCCATCAGCGACTTGAAGTGCTTCATCCGGGGTTTTTCCAATTTCAGCATGAATGGTTCTGCTCCAATCTTTCGCAATGCACACAGTATAGCACAGAAGCCCAATAAAATCCATAGAAAAAGGCGCGGCAGAATCGCTTCCGCCGCACCCTATTGTTTATGAAAATTATTTAAGCAACGCCTTTGCCTTCTCCGCAACGCTGTCCACGGTGAGACCGAACTCGCGGTAAACAATGTCCGCGGGCGCGGAGGCACCGAAGTGGTCGAGGGTCACGGTGTCGCCGTCCAGACCGACATACTTATGCCAGCCGAAGGAGGTCGCGGCTTCCACCGCAAGGCGGGCGCGAACAGAGGCGGGCAGCACGGATTCCTTATATTCCTTGCTCTGGGCATCGAACACGGCAAAGCAGGGCATGGAGACCACGCGGGCGTCAACGCCCTCCGCCCAGAGCTTTTCCTGCGCGCCCATGACCAGCTCCACCTCGGAGCCGGAAGCCAGCAGGATGAGATCGGGGGTTTCCTTTTTGCTGTCAGAAAGGATGTAGCCACCCTTCATGGCGTTTTTGCCGGAGCCAAAATACTGGGGCAGCTTCTGACGGGACAGGGCGAAGCAGGAGGGGCCTTTGACGGTAAGCGCAACGGCATAAGCCGCGGCGGTCTCCTTGGCATCGGCAGGTCTCCACAGGTAGACGTTGGGCATGGAGCGCAGCGCCGCCAGATGCTCGATGGGCTGATGGGTGGGGCCGTCCTCACCGACGCCGATGGAGTCGTGGGTGAGCACATAGAGCACGGGCAGCTTCATCAGCGCGGAGAGGCGAATGCCATGCTTCATGTAATCGGAGAAGACCAGGAAGGTGGCGGCGTAGGTCTGCAAACCGCCGTGCGCCTGCATCCCGTTGACGATGGCCGCCATGGCCTGCTCGCGGATGCCGAAGTGCAGATTGCTGCCTTCGGGAGTTACGGCGGAGAAATCCCCGCGTCCCTTCAAGTAGGTCATGTTGGAGGGAGCCAAATCGGCAGAACCACCGATCAGGTTGGGCATTCTCGCCGCCAATTTTGCCAGCACCGCGCCGGAGAGGTTGCGGGTCGCATCCTTCTTATCGTCAAACTGCCAATAGTCCTTGTCGTTTTCCAGATCGAGGTCATATCCGGCATACCATTTTTCCATTTCGGCATACAGCTCGGGATATTCCTTGGCATAGGCTTCCACGAGCTTTTTCCAGCTTTCCTCGGCCTTTGCGCCCTTGTCGGCAACGGCCTTGGTGACATCGTAAACCTCGGAATCCACCTCGAAGCTCTTTTCGGGATTGACGCCTAAGTTCTTCTTTAATGCCTTCACGCCCTCCGCGCCCAAGGGGGAGCCGTGGGAGGCATTAGAGCCTTCCTTGGGGGAATGTGCGCCGATCTTTGTGGTGACGATGATGAGGGAAGGACGGGCATCGGCCTTGGCGGCAATGATGGCGGCTTCAATGGCGCAGGTGTCCTCGCCGTCTGCGACCTTCTGAACGTGCCAGCCGTAGGCCTCATAGCGCTTGGCGGTGTCCTCGCGCATGGCAATGTCGGTGGAGCCTTCGATGGTGATGCTGTTGGAATCATAAAACACGATGAGCTTGCCCAAGCCTAAGGTTGCGGCAAGGCAGGAGGCTTCGGAAGAGAGACCCTCCATCACACAGCCGTCGCCCATGAGAGCGTAGGTGTAATGATCGACTACGGGGAAGCCGGGGCGGTTGAATTTCGCTGCCAGATGCTTTTCCGCCATCGCCATACCGACAGCATTGGCAATGCCCTGCCCTAAGGGGCCGGTGGTAATCTCCACGCCGACGGTGTGACCGTACTCGGGGTGACCGGGGGTTTTGCTGCCCCACTGGCGGAAGTTCTGCAAGTCCTCGATGGTCAGTCCGTAGCCGAACAGGTGCAGCATGGAATACAGCAGCATGGACGCATGACCGGCAGAGAGCACAAAGCGGTCGCGGTTGCGCCAACAAGGGTCTGCAGGGTTGTGGGAGAGCTGCTTTGCCCAAAGGGTGTAGGCCATGGGTGCCGCGCCCAGCGGGGTGCCGGGATGGCCTGAATTGGCCTTTTCAATGGCATCCGCAGACAGGGTGCGGATGGCGGTGATGACTTTCTGATCCTGTGCCAGCATAGTGTTTACTCCTCCAAATAATTTATCAGAAATGATTAGGCGTGGGCGGCGTTGAGCATATTGCAAGCGCACCCTCCTATAAGATCTGTTTCATGTATTCGTAAAATGGCTTTAATACTCGGAAACCGTCGCCAATCTCGCGGGCGTACTGCGCCGAATGCACTTTCTCGCAGATGGGGTCGTTGTGTTCTACATAGAAATATTTCTTTGTGTAAAGGTCGTGCAACTCCTCCGGCAGATTTTCCGGGACGGGCAGCTTTTTGAAGTTCTCCCCGAAAATGCGGAAGCGGGAGGAAAATTCAGGGTCGTGCAGGATTTCCAGCAGTTCTTCGCTCTGATTCACAAAGAGCTGCCGCGCCCGCAGCATTTCCTCATGGGAATGATAGTAAAAATCGCCGCCATAACTGCTGCTTTCCACGGAAATGCCGTAGAAAAGGCTGTGGCTTTCCCATTTGGAGCGGGAAGCGGGGCGGAATTTGAGAAACATATAGTCCCGATAGGGGGTCTTGTCCTTGGAAAAGCGCAGGTCGCGGTTGATGTGGGAGATGACGGAACCGGGGCGTTGCTCCATGTCGGGATCAACGTACAGCGCATCGGGGGTCAGCGTTTCCGCCAGCAGCAACAAAGGTTCGCGGACATACTTTTCATACTCTTGGTGGGTGCGGTGAAAATATTCCCGGTAATTGTTCAGCGAAATGCCCACAAAATAGTTCAGCATCTCCTCGGGAATACCCTCGTAGTGTTTTCCCATCCTTCGCGCCCCCTTCATATCCATTTTGTATTATACCGCAACCCTTTCAGCATTTTCAACGCACCTTGCGTTAATTGAGAGCATAGAAATACCATCCTGCGAAATATCGCAGGATGGCAATAAATGCAAAACCTTATTCCGCAGGACTCAGCTTTTCGTACAGCTCCATGTACTTCTTCGCGCTGCTGCCCCAGGAATAGTCGCCGCGCATCCCGTTCTGGATGACCTTGCGCCACGCTTTGGGTTCCTCGCGGTAGCACTCCACGGCACGTCGGACGGCATCCAGCATATCGTGGGCGTTGTAAGAGTAAAAGGTGTAGCCAACGCCTTCGCCTGACAGGTGATTGAAGGCCTGCACGGTGTCCTTGAGGCCGCCGGTCTCCCTGACGATGGGCACAGTGCCGTAGCGCAGGGCGATCATTTGGGATAAGCCGCAGGGCTCAAAGGCGGAGGGCATCAGGAAAGCGTCGCAGGCGCCGTAGATGCGGTGCGCCAGCGCGTTGTCCATCTGGTTGCGGGCAGCCACCTTGCCTTCATAGCGGTGCGCCGCCCAGTTAAAGAGGTTGACGTACTTTTCTTCGCCCATGCCTAAGACCACCAGCTGCACATCCAAGTTCATAATCTCGGGCAGCACGCGCTCCACCAAATCCAGCCCCTTTTGGGAGGACAGACGCGACACCATGCCAATCAGCGGCACATCGGGGCGTTCCTCCAATCCCAAGGAACGCTGCAGATCGGCCTTGTTCGCGGCCTTGTGCTTGGAAAAGCTTACGGAATTGTAGGTTTCGGGCAGGAACTCGTCCTTTGCGGGATTGTAGTCCTCCACATCAATACCGTTTAAGATGCCTGTCAGGTTGTCCTTGCGGGCGCGGAGCAGACCGTTCAGCCGCTCGCCATAGTAGGCCGTCTGAATCTCGTTTGCGTAGGTGGGAGACACAGTGGTCAGCTCGTCGGCATAGACCAGACCGCCCTTCATAAAAGAAGCCGCGCCGAAAAATTCCAGCTTGTCCGAAGTGTAGGCGTCCCAGCCGAAGCCCATCAAATCTTCCACATAGTCCATGCCGAACACGCCCTGATATTGCAGGTTGTGGATGGTGAAGACCGTGTGCACGCCCTGGAAGAAGGGCAACGCGCCGTACTGCCGTTTGAGCAGCATGGGAATGAGGCCGGTCTGCCAGTCGTGGCAATGGATGATGTCGGGCTTAAAGTCAATCAGCGGCAGAGCTTCCAGCACAGCCTTGTCAAAGAACGCAAACCGCTCGCCCTCGTCCCCGCCCCAGCCGTAGACCGCAGGGCGGTTGTAGTAGAACTCGTTGTCGATGAAGTAGAAGGTCACGCCGTCCTGCTTTAACATCTCGATGCCGCAGTATTGTCTGCGCCAACCCAGGTTCACATAAAAGTAAGTGACGTGCTCCATCTGGGAGCGAAACTTCACGTTCACGTCCCGATACAGCGGCAGGATGACGCGCACCTCCGCACCCAATTTTTTGAGCTGCTTGGGCAGAGCGCCCACCACATCCGCCAGTCCCCCGGTCTTGACAAAGGGAACACATTCAGAAGCAGCAAACAGAATTTTCACGGTTATCCCGCCTTTCGTTGTGTAAGTTTAGCAGAAAAATTCCTTCCCGTAGGCCGGGTACTGCCGGTTTCCGCACCAGCGGAACTTGTCCAGAAGAAGCTGGCGCAGGTAGAAATCGTCGTTCCCGTCCGGGTATTTGATGATGGCAAAGGGTTCGGCCATGTTCTGCCAATTCTGGTGCCCGCGATAGCGTGCGCAGATTTCCTTCTCCGCAACAAGGCCGCTGCCGCTGGCGTGCTCCGCCGAATAGCACAGCAGAGACTCCCGCACCTTCGGCATCGCGTCGGTAATGTCCACGGTGAAGTCCGGGAAGAAGAACTTGCCGGTCTGGTCGGGTCCCGCCTCGAAGGCGTAGACCTCATGCACCTGAATGGACAGCGCGTTGGACAGCGCAAGATACGAAGCCCGCGCCACCTCGACGTGCTCGGGGTGGTTGTCCCGCGGCCACTGGATAAAGAGAATGTCCGGTGCAAATTCCTCCATGTCACGCTGAATCCTGTCCACGTTTTCAAGGGTGCACATCCATGTGCGCTCGCGCTTTTCGTTGAGCCACATGATCTTTTTCGCGCCCAGCACCTCCGCAGAAGCCATGCTCTGCTTTATATTCAGCTCCCGGTTTTCCTCTTTGTTGTGCAGGAGGGTTGCGGGGTTATAGAACAGCACCTCATGTCCCAGTTGGGAAAGGTATGCGGCAACGCCGCCAATACCGTATTCGCACTCGTCCATGTGTGCGCCGATGCACATGATTTTCACGTTAGTTTACTCCTTCAAACTGCCTTAGATGACGGCGTTCTTCTCAATGACCACAGGCCAGCTTTCCTGTCCGACAAGATTGCGGTCGCGCTTGATGAACGCGCCCTTGTCCGCAATGACGTGGGAAAGCTGTGCACCGTCCTGCACCTCCACGGACTGCATCAGCACGCAGTTTTTCACAACCGCGCCCTTGCCGATGCGCACGCCGCGGAAAAGGACAGAGTTTTCCACCGTGCCCTCAATGATGCAGCCGTCCGCCAGCAGACAGTTTTTGGCCTTCGCGCCGGCCTCGTAGCGGGCAGGCACCTCGTCCTTGACCTTAGTATAAACCGGGTAGGGCTTGTAAAGCAAGGGGGTGCGCTTGGATTCGTCCAGCATATCCATATTGAGCCGATAGAAGGAGGCGATGGACTCGATGCGCTTGACATAGCCCTTGTATTCGTAACCGTAAACCTTCAGTTCGCGGAGCTGCCGCATGAGCACGTCCCGGACGAAATCGGTCTGGTAGTGCGCGGCGGTGACTTCCACCAGATAGGTCAGCAACGCTTTGTCCATGATGTAAACATCCATGGAAGCGGCGGGATAGTTGTTTAAGCTCTGGGTCACTTCAATGTCGGTGACACGGCCGTCCGCATCCAGCTTCAAATGCGTTCTGTCGGCCTCGGCCTTGGCTTCCTCGCCCACAGGCACGTTGTAGAGAATGGTGATGTCCGCATTCTTCTCCTGGTGGAATTTCAGCATCTCGTCAAAGCGGGTGTTAAAGACCACGTTGGAGCCGCAGATCACGGCATAGCGCTGGGAAGAGCGGCGCACATAGCCCAAATTGGAGCGGATGGCGTCCAGCATCCCGGTGTAGGAGCCGGTGTTGGAGCGGGAAACATAGGGCGGCAGGATGAACAGGCCGTCGCGCTTGCGGTTTAAGTCCCATTCCTTACCGCTTCCCAAATGATCCATCAGCGCATGATAATTGCGCTGGGTGATCAGACCTACGTTGGTGATCTCACTGTGCACCATGTTGGAGAGCAGCACGTCGATCACGCGGTATCTGCCGCCCATGGGCATGGCGGCGATGGGGCGGGAGCGGGTCAGGTCGCGCAGACGCATATCGCTCTCGTCACTGGTATAGATCAATCCGAATACGTCCTTCATTTCGCTTCCTCCTCCGCACTCTGCTTCTTGGCCAGCGCCTCTGCGTCGATCTGCTCACCGGGCTTGACCACGGAATATTCAGGCAGGGAAACGCCCTCCCCGATGACGGCGATCCTTCCGTTGCCGCCCACGTTAGAGTCCGCGCCAACCACGGCGTTTTCCGAAACGATGGCACGGCGCACCCGTGCGCCCTTGCGGATCACAGCACCGTTCATCACGACGGAGTTTTCCACCACCGCGCCCTCCTCGACCTTAGCGCCGGAGAACAGGATGGAGTGGCTCACGGTGCCCTCCACCACGCAACCCTCCGTGACCATGGCGTTGCTCACCTGCGCCTTGTCGGAAACATAGTGCGGCGGCAGGATGGGATTTCTCGCGTAAATGCGCCAGGAGGAATCGTAGAGGTTGAACGCCGGCGGAGACTGCAACAGATCCATGTTGGCTTCCCACAGCGATTCGATGGTTCCCACGTCCTTCCAGTAGCCGGAGAAGCCGTAAGCGACCATGTGCTTGCCCTCGGAGAGCATCCGGGGAATGATGTTTTTGCCGAAATCGTTGGAGGATTCGGGGTTCTTCTCATCCTCGATGAGATACTGCTTCAAATCCTTCCAGTTGAAAACGTAAATGCCCATGGAGGCGTTGTTGGACTTGGGATTTGCGGGCTTTTCCTCAAACTCCACAATGTCCCCGTCCTCGTTGGTGTTCATGATACCGAAGCGGCTGGCTTCCTCCCACGGCACGGAATAGACGGCGATGGTGCAGTCTGCGTGCTTTCTCTCATGCTCGGCGATCATGTCGGAATAATCCATCTTGTAGATGTGGTCGCCGGAAAGGATCAGCACATATTCGGGGTCAAACTGCTCGATAAAAGCCAGGTTCTGGTAGATGGCGTTGGCGGTGCCCTTGTACCAGGTGCCGGACTTCCCCTTGATGTAGGGCGGCAGAACGTACACGCCGCCGTTCAGTCTGTCCAAGTCCCACGGCATTCCGTTGCCGATGTAGGAGTTAAGCTCCAGCGGCTGATACTGGGTCAGCACACCCACCACGTCCACGCCGGAGTTGGAGCAGTTGGACAGCGGGAAGTCGATGATGCGGTACTTTCCGCCAAAGGGCACTGCGGGCTTTGCCATGTTCCGGGTGAGAACGCCCAGTCTGCTGCCCTGCCCACCGGCCAGCAGCATGGCGACACATTTTTTACCCATACTTATGTCTCCTTTTCAAGCATTTGCGAAAATATAATCAAATAATCGACAGAAATTTCATCCCTCAAAGGATGTAAACTCTTTGTAAATCCATAATACCACATTTTTCCGAAAAAGAAAAGGGGCAAGCACCGGGAAATCCTTTTTCTTTTGCACAATTCTTGTGATTTTCTGTATTTTTTGCTTGACGTAAGTATATACTTTGTATATACTACCAATGAAAGGTTTGGTGATTGAAATGGTAGCATCTGTTCAGAAATGGGGAAACAGCTTGGGCATCCGCATTCCCAAAGTGATTCTTGACGCGGCTTCCATCTCCGAAAACGACAAGGTGGAATTGCAGCAAAACGGCACCTCCATCACCATCCGCAAGCTCGCACCCGTCCCGCACCGCTCCTTGGAGGATCGCCTTGTCGCATTTTACGGCAAGCCCATCGAGCAGATTGCATCCGTGGAACCGTCGCAGGAATACGATTGGGGCGAGCCCGGAGGGAACGAAGTATGGTGAGCGTGTTTGAGCAGGGCGACATTGTGTACCTGGACTTTGACCCCCAATCGGGGCATGAGCAGAAAGGCCGCCGCCCCGCGCTGGTCGTCAGCAACAACCTTTATAACCGCGTGAGCAATCTTACCTTGGTCTGCCCCATCACACATACGGATCGAAATCATCCGTTTCATGTCCGGCTGGATGCACGGACAAAGACCGACGGCGTGATCCTGTGCGATCAGGCGCGAATGCTCGATCTGCAAAGCCGGAAAGCGTCCTTTGAGGAAACAGCCCCCGATGAAATTGTCGCAGAGGTCGTTGACCTGCTCATCGGCTTTGTGGAAATCAGGTAAGGTTATAAATTCAAAACAAAATAAATCCCGTTTCACGGAAAGAAAGGAACACACACAAATGGAAAAGATCATTTTAGGCTCCACCGGCATAGCCGCCACCCGCTCGGGCTTCGGCGCCCTGCCCATCCAGCGGCTTTCCAAGGAGGACGCCGCCGCGCTGCTCTACAAGGCCTATGAGGGCGGCATCAACTTCTTCGACACCGCCAACGCCTACACCGACTCCGAAGAAAAGATCGGCATGGGACTGTCCTCCGTCCGCAAGAACATTTTCATCGCCACAAAGACGGGCTCTTGTGACCCTGACACCTTCTGGAAGCATCTGGAGCTGTCCCTGACCCGCATGAAGACCGACTATGTGGACATTTACCAGTTCCACAACCCCGCGCAGATGCCCTCCGACGAAATGCTTGCCTGCATGGAAAAGGCGAAGGCGCAGGGCATGATCCGGCACATCGGCATCACCTCCCACAGAAAGGACTTGGCCGAACAGGAAATCCTCTGCGGTGCCTTTGAGACCCTGCAATTCCCGCTGTCCGCGCTCTCCTCCGAGGAAGACCTTGCCCTTGTGACCCTTGCCAAGGAGCACAACATGGGCGTGATCGGCATGAAGGGGCTGGCCGGGGGACTTCTGACCTCCGCCGCGCCCTCCATGGCCTACCTGCGCCGGTTTGACAATCTGGTGCCCATCTGGGGCTTCCAGAGAGAATCGGAGCTTAACGAGGTTCTGGAATTGGAAAAGAACCCTCCCATTTTGGATGAAGCCATGATGGCGCGCATCGAAAAGGATCGTAAGGAATTGGCGGGCGACTTCTGCCGCGGCTGCGGGTATTGTATGCCCTGCCCCATGGGGATTCAGATCAACAACTGCGCCCGTATGCCGCAGATGGTGCGCCGCGCCCCCCATTCCAACTGGCTCTCCGAGGAATGGGCTGCCGAGATGGAAAAGATCACCTCCTGCATCCATTGCCGCGCCTGCGCCGCCCATTGCCCCTACGGGCTGGACACCCCCAAGCTGCTGGAAAACGCCCTCATCGACTACCGCAAGTACCGCGCCGAGAACCTGAAAAAGTAATAGATTGAGGAAACACATTGTACACGAAAAAGGTTGTAAAAGCTGTCCCGATGAACGATATGAACCTGCTTATCTACTTTGAGGACGGCAGTATCAAGCAATTTGATGTGAAATCCCTTCTTCCTGAGCATCCCCAATTTGATACCTTGCGTGACCCTGCCGTCTTTGCCCGTGTGCAGGTCGAACCGGGCGGATACGGTATCAGCTGGAACGAAGATTTGGACTGCTCCGAAGGGGAATTGTACGCAAACGGAACAGAGGTCAGCGTTTAGCGGAAACTCCGTCTCCGTTCCGATCATTCATTTTTCAGGATTCATTCACTCGTTCCCAATAATTTCACAGTATAAAGAACCGATTCAACTTTCTGCTGAATCGGTTCTCATCTTTTATTCAAACAGCGCCCGTATGTCCTTGGCGGAGAGCGCGGAGGGCAGCACCTCGCCGGGGGTGACGACAAGGTCGATCAGCTCCTTTTTGCGGGTCTGCAATTCCGCAACCTTTTCCTCGATGGTGTCGTGGGCGATCAGGCGGATGACGTGGACGGTGTGGGTCTGGCCGATGCGGTGGGCGCGGTCGGTGGCCTGATCCTCCACGGCAGGATTCCACCACGGGTCGTAGTGGATCACGGTGTCGGCGGCGGTTAAGTTGAGGCCGTAGCCGCCGGCGCGCAGCGAAATCAGGAACACGGGCGCGACCCCGCGGTTGAAGTCGTTGGTGAGCTGCATTCTGTCCTGCGGCGACACGCTGCCGTCCAGATAGAGCGTGTCAATGCCCGCATCCCCCAGCTGCTGCCGCAGAAGGGTGAGCATGGCGGTGAATTGGGAGAAAATGAGGATGTGGTGTCCGCTTTCCACCTGCTCGGAGACCAGCTCCATGAGCACATCCAGTTTGCCGCTGCCGCCCTCGTAGCCTTCCAGATAAAGCCCGGGATGGCAGCAGATCTGCCGAAGCCGCGTGATGGCGGCCAGCAGCTTCATGTGCAGATGACTGCCGTTTGTTCCCTCGGCATTTTCCGTGTCGGAAAGCTCCTGCCGCACCTGATTTAGCGTCGCCAAATACACCTGCCGCTGCTCGGGGGTCAGCTCCGCCACAATGCGGTGCTCGATCTTTTCGGGCAACTCGGTGAGCACCTCGCGTTTTAAGCGGCGCATGAGGAAGGGGCGAATCTTCACCGCCAGCTTGTCGGTGTCCTTGCCGTCGCCGTATTTTGCCATGAAATCGCTCTGCTCCATGAGGTAGCCGGGCAGTACAAAGTCAAAGATCGACCACAGCTCGCCCGGATGGTTCTCCATAGGCGTGCCGGTCAAGGCAAAGCGGCTTTCGGAACGGATGCGCTTGACCGCGGAAGCCGCAACGGAGGCGGCGTTTTTGATCTGCTGGGCTTCATCTAAGATGCAGAAGCGGAAGGGGATTTTTTCCAGCCAGTCGATGTCCCTGCGCACCTGCGCGTAGGAGGCAATCAGAACATCAATCTTCTTGCCGTCGGCGGTCTGGGTTTTGCGTTCCTCCTGATTGCCGGAGAGCACCACGCAGCGCAGCTCCGGAGTGAATTTATCGATCTCCGCCTGCCAGTTATACACAAGAGACGTGGGCGCAATGACCAGCGAGGGCATTTTCCCTTGGGAAGCAACGCTCCACTTGATAAGCGCAAGCACCTGAATGGTCTTGCCCAGACCCATGTCATCCGCAAGGATGCCGCCCATGCCAAGCCTTGCCAGCGTTTTGAGCCACGCGAAACCGCGCTGCTGATAGGGGCGCAGACCGGCAATAGGCGCGGGGGTATTGTCCTGCCGCTGCAGGGCGCGGCGCAGGGAGGTGACGGAGGTGTCCTGCTCGATGTTGAGGGAAGATGCGGAGAGTAATTGCGAGAGATAGACCGCACGGCACCGCTGCATTTCCACAATGCCGTTTTTGCTCTCCGGGGCTTCCTCCAGATAGGTCGCCAGCTCCTGCCAGCCGTCCTCGGGCATCATGGAGAGGAAGGAACCGTCCGTCAGGCGCACATACTTCTTCTTTTCCCGAAGCGCCTGTAAAATGCCGTCGTATTCGGACGGATCCACACCGTCCAACAGCAGCTCGAATTGCATCAGATCCCCCGCCGGGGCAATGCGCAGCTTTCCGCCGGGACGCGCTCTTCGGGGGCGCATCCTGAGCAGGCCTTCGGAGCAGTAAATTTCCGCCATGGTCTGCAGCAGCGGCACGCCTTCCAACAGGAAGCTGTAAATCGCGTCGCTGCCGGATAAATAGGCCTCGCCCTTGCGCACCTTGAAGCCGTGGCGACCCAGGCAGTCCAGTATGGCACGCTCGGCGGCGGCGTCCCGCAGCAGCAGGGAATTGCTGTGCTCCACGGGCGGTGCAAAGGGGTCAATGGTGACATTGCCGTAGAAGAAGGAAATCCGCGCCACCACATCCGAACCCACATTGTCCAGCGTTACGGCAGAAGTCAGGGTCTCGGTGACGATGCGGGAGGAAACCGCGGGCTCCACCTGCACCTCCGCCACTTCTTTGAGCAGCGGCAGCACCTCGGAAACCAACTGTTCGCCCTCCGCCATGGAGAAGCGGGAGACCATTTTCCCGTCCTTGGTGAAGAAGGGTGTTAAGGCGTGCTGCTGGGCGGCGGAAAGGCCGATGACGCGGCCTTCCATGAGAATGAACTGCTTATCCTGCGTCAGCGGGATGCAGTCCGGCGGAAGCTTGGAAACCAGCTCGATTTCCTTGCCGGCAGACCGAAGGGTGAAAAACGCCGGAATCGACATCGACTGCACGCCGCGCACGGTGACGGGCGTATCATTGACGATGACCTGAAAAATGCTCTGGGCGAGAAGCTGAATCAGCTTGCGCAGCTGATCGTTGGTTACGGCCAGACGGCGTTCCCGAAGAACTGTTCTACCCAGCGCCAGCTCCCGATATTGGATAATCTGATATAAATAAGCGAGGATTCTTTCCTGCATAGGGCCAAAGGACTGCCAGTGCGGCTCCACATTCAGCCCCTTGCCAAAGGAGATTTCCTCCCCTTCCATATACGATTTGACAAAGGAGGACAAGTCCTGCACCACATACATCCGCTTTTGCCCGACGCGCAGGGAAACATACGCCGCCGCACTGTCCTTTTCGGAGATTTCCAGCGTGACCAGCAGTTTCAGGCAGGCTTCCCGGGCGGAGGGCGTGTCGAACCAAGTGAGCAGGGCAGCGGCGTTTTCCTTCCGCGCCTTGCTCTGCAAAATCTGCATCCGCCCTTCCTTGGAAAGCTCCAGACAGACCGCCCCCACATGGGCGCAAACACGATATTTCGCCACAGGCATTCCGCAGGAACAGGCGCAGGAAACAAGCTGGCCGTTTTCAAAGCCAACCTCCACAAAGGTCTTTCGGCTGTTTTCCTCCACCGTTGCGGTGAAGGCGTCCTCGCCTACGACCTTTACATCCTTTACCCTGCCGTCCGCCATGAGCTGATGCGCATACCGCGCCGTCCGCTCGTCCTTGGCTATTTTTTTGAGTTCCTCGTCTGTCATTTTGTTCCTCCATAAGAACCATGCTCCGTCAATCGGAAATCATGGGAAAATATATAATTCTCCATCCCCGCCCGATTTTCCTTCAACCCTTTTATTAAAAGATTTGCGGATTGCATCTGCATCCCCGATTTGGTATAATAGGACAAACAAATTCCGAAGGAGGACAGACACAAATGGATTTGAACAGACTGGATGCCATACTGGATTCCTACAAGGACGAAATGACGATCTCTTTGCAGGAGCTGGTCAGAATCCCTTCCATTCAGGAAGCGCCGCTGGGCGGCAAGCCCTTTGGCGAAGGTCCCGCAAAGGCGCTGGACTATGTGCTGGAAAAGGCTGAAAAATTCGGCTTTTCCACGGTCAATGACGAATATTACGCAGGACACGCCGAATACGGACAGGGCGAGGAGATTATGGCGTTCTTGGGGCATCTGGACGTGGTTCCCTTAGGCACCGGCTGGCACTATCCGCCCTTTGGCGCGGAGATTCACGACGGCGTGATGTACGGGCGCGGCACCACCGACAACAAGTGCTCCTGCATCATGTCGCTGTATGTCCTGCGTGCCATCAAGGAAGCGGGCATCAGGCTCAACAAGCGCGTGCGGCTCATCTTCGGCTGCAACGAGGAAACCGGCATGGAGGACATCCCGCATTATGTCGCGCACATCGGTCAGCCTACCTTCGGTGTGGTGCCGGACTCCGGCTTCCCCGTGTGCTTCTCCGAAAAGGGCATCCAGCGGATGCAGTTCGACTGCGATTTCGCAGGAGAAACGCCCGTCCTCTCCATCACCGCAGGGGAAGCGGTCAATGTGGTGCCCGACACCTGCGTTTCCGAAATCAAGGGCGATGAAGAAACCCTCAAAGCCATTTTGGCCAACGCAAAAATGCTGGGCATCACTGCAAATGGCACGCTGGAAAACGGCGTGATGCACATCACCACAAGCGGTCTTGCCGCCCACGGCTCCCGCCCGCAGGACGGCGTGAACGCCGTGTGTGCGCTGCTGGAAATCCTCAAGGTGATGAACTTGGGTGCGGCGGAAAATGCCGCCAACTTCCTCCGGGAACATCTGAATCAGACCCAGTGGGACGGTCACGGGCTGAACATCAAGCAGGAGAACAAGGATTCCGACGCACTGACCGTGAACCTCGGCATCATCCGCGTGGACAGCAAGCACTTTATGGCGCAAATCGACCTGCGCGAGCCTCACACGGCGGATTTTGAGCAGATCGGTGCAAACGTCAAGGCCTCCTGTGAGCCCTACGGCTTAAAGCTCACTGTGTTCCGCGCCTCCCCCGCTCTGTTTGTGGATAAGAACGATGAGCTGGTCGTCAAATTGCAGGCCGCATACAAGGCCGTCACCGGGCGCGACGAGCAACCCTTCGCCATGGGCGGCGGCACTTACGCCAGAAAGCTTAAAAAGGCTGTGGCCTTCGGGCCTTCCCTGCCCGATTCCAAGAGCGGCGGTGCTCACGCCCCGGACGAGCATCTGGTGCTGAACGAATGGTTCACTGCCGCAAAGATTTATGCCCGCACCATCGTGCTGCTGGCATCCGACGAAAAATAAGGAGAAAACACCATGAAGATTTATTTAAGCTGTGACATGGAAGGCACCGCCGGCATCGTCGATTGGGACGAAACGGAGATCACCAAGCCGGAATATTACGTTAAATGGACAAACCAGATGACCAAAGAGGTCGCCGCAGCGTGCGAAGGCGCGGTTGCCGGCGGCGCGGACGAAATTCTGGTCAAGGACGCGCACGACTATGCCCGCAACATCAATCCCGACAAGCTGCCCCGCTGCGCGAAGATTTTCCGCGGCTGGGCGAAGTCCCCGCTCTCCATGATGGCGGGCGTGGACGGCGGCTTTGACGGCGCGATCTTAACCGGCTACCACTCCGGCGCGGGCATGGATTCCAATCCCCTCTCCCACACCATGAACACGCAGAACATGGTGGTCAAATGCAACGGCAAGCTCATGCCTGAAGCCGTGATTAACGCCATGACCGCCGCCTACTTTGGCGTGCCCGTGCTGTGCATTGCGGGGGACAAAGGCATCTGCGAATATCTCCATTCCTTCATTCCCGGCGTACAGATGGTTTCCGTCTCCGAGGGCATCGGCGCAGGTTCCGTGTCCCTGCAGCCCGACGAAGCCGTGTCCCGCATCACCGAGGCCGCAAAGAAAGCCGTTTCCGGGGACAAAAAGGATTGCCTGTTCCCCCTCCCCGAGCATTTCACCATTGACATCACCTTCAAGCAGCACTTCAAGGCCAAGTATGCTTCCTGGTACCCCGGCATGACCCAGACCGATCCCTATTCCGTGCGCTTCGAGGCTGACGATTACATGGATGTGCTGACCATGTTCCATTTCTGTTTGTGATAAGACGTCTTTCTATCCGACCTTAGGCTGACGGGCAAGCCCGACGTGTGCAGCTTCACTTTCTATTCGACAAAGCAACGCTCCCCGGGAGAATCAACATTCCCGGGGAGTTTTTTCCGCCCGCTGGCGGCGTTCTCAGGCGTCCCCACCGCAGGGGGGGAAGCTGGCGCGTAGCGTCTGAAGGGGTTCTTCCCGCCCGCTGGCGGCGTTCCTGTTGGATTCCATCTGCCATCGGGTCTGGCGCGACCACCGCAGCCGGACAACCTCCGCACTTTCCGCAGCGCCATCCTCGGCTCCGTCGAGGAGCCGGCGATCCCCTCTCGTCCTTTAGGGCGAGAGGGGATCAGCACCGTACCGATTCCTCCATATCCGAAAAAAAGTCCCATCAGAAAAATCTTCTGACGGGGCTTTTGCTATTTCGTTTTCCAGATTTCGTCCGGCATCGCCTTGTTCTTTGCAATCAGCGGCTGGTACCATTTTTCATAGGAGCGCGGGCGTTCGTTCTCTGCCACGTCCTCCCAACCCTGCCCCCAAGGGCGCAGATACAGAGTGTAGGAATAGCCATTCTCCCCATCCACATAACTGCCCGAGGCGGTGATGAGGTTGTCATACCCAAGCGAATCCCGTGTGAACGTCCACTCGTTTTCCGCAAGCTCGTCCGCGCCGAAGAACCCACTCTTCACAAGCAGTTCCTCTTCCTTTGCACAGACCTCCAGCGCGCCCAGCACATTGTCCGCGGAATAATCCTCATCCCACAGAAGGAAGCTCCCGTTTCCGTCTTCGTCCAGCGCAACGGTGCCGCACAAGTCCCAGGTCTGCCCGGTGGAATCCTCCAATTCGCCCGTCGCCTCGGTGATGACCCAATAGCCGTACCAATCCCCTTCAAAGGAAAATTCTTCCACGATTTCGGAGCCTGCCTGTTCCGCAGGTTCTTCCGGGATTTCTTCCTTTGTCTGAATCACTTCTTCGGACTGCGCCTTGTCTTCTGCATTTCTGGAAAGCACAAAATCATACACACAGGAAAGATTCAGTCTGTCGCCCTCTCTTGTGCCGGAGAAATTCTCTACTCCGAAGGTCACGGTGACGGCGTTTCCGTCTTCCTTCCATGTTCCCGTTTCTTCCGTCCCGCGCAGGGTACTTCTTGCGCTCCCGTCCGGCAGAAGGGACAATGTGCCGTCCTCACCTTCCATACTCAAATCTCCCGCCGTGATACTGACGGTCACATATTCCCCCGCTGCATCAAACGTTACAGCTTTTTGACAGCCGGACAACAGAAGCAATGCGGCAAGCAGCAGAAGCCATAGTCTTTTCATATCTTACAGACTCTTGACAGGACCGCCGCAGTATTCGCAGCAGCCGTGAGCATCGGGAAGGGTGGTGGCGCCGCAGCAGGCGCAGACCACGGCCGCCTTGGTCTCGGCTGCCGCGCTGGCGCGTTCCGCCGCTTCCTGTTTCTTGGTCAGCTCGGTCTTGACGGTCATGGCCATGGTCTGGAAGCGCATCTGCTCGGCCATGTTCTTGCCGTCCACGGAGGAAGAATTCAGCCGTACACGAATCTGGTTGAAATACGGATTGTCCACGGCGATGAGAACATCATAATTGTAGCTGTACTCATAGCGCGGCGGATTGTAGGAAACTTCCTTTCCGTCAGGCCCCTGCCGCTTGATCTCGGTGCGGCTCTGATCCACATCGTAATCCACGCCGATTACGGAGGAAAGCGGGATCACATCCGGGTTCGCGTCCTTGATGTTCGAGGCGGAAGTCACCATGAAATTGCCCGCCGCAGTATCAATGAGAATCTTCGTGTAGGTGCCAAAGGTCTTGCTCGCCCGGAAGGTTTCCACCTGCGCCTTGTTCGCCTCGCGGTAAGCCAGCTGCGCCTTAATCTCCTCCACCGTGGAGTTCTTGCGCTCCGAGAAGAAGGGCGAAAGCTTTTTCGCACAGTCCTTACAGAGATTGCCGTCTTCCAGCTTGCGGTTGCCGAGCAAACCGATCTTTTCGCCGCACACATCACAGAATTTCTTGTCAAACAATCCCATGTTGTCCTCCTTATCTACGCAAACGCCCCACTCCATATTCCGGGATGGGGCGTCTGTACTACGTCCGTTATCTGTATTTACTTAATGTCCTCGTCACCGAAGGGATCGCCGCACTCGGGGCAGAATTTCGGGGGCTTGGTGGGGTCTTCGGGTTCCCAGCCGCACTTGTCGCACTTATACTGGGGCACGCCTTGGGGCTTCTTGGTGCCACACTCGGCACAGAACTTGCCCTTGTTGACCTTGCCACAGGAGGGACACACCCAACCGTCCACTTCTTCGGGCTTCTTGGTTCCGCATTCGGGGCAGAACTTGCCGCTCACGGTCTTGCCGCAGGAAGGGCAGACCCAAGAGCCTTCCGCGGGCTTGGGCTCGGGCTTCTTGGTGCCGCACTCCGGGCAGAATTTGCCTGTCACGGGCTTGCCGCAGGAGGGGCACAACCAGCCGTCCGGCGCGGGCTCGTTGGTCACGTTGGGACGCATCTGCTGTTGCTGCATCTGCGCCATCTGCTGCTGCATCTGGATCACCTGCTGCTGCAGCTGCTGGTTCTGGTAGTTCTGACCGGCGTTGTTGGCCATGTTCATGCCCATGAAGGCCATAGCGGGGCCGGTGGCGGTGTTGTTGGCCGCGCCGACCATCGCCTGCGCGGTGGCCTCGTTCATGTTCGCCTCACGCATACTGGGATCACGCAGCATGGCCTTGCGCTGGAACTCGCGGATGGTCTTTTCGTCTTCCTCATTGGCCTTGACGGAGGACACGCCCATGGAAACGATCTCGATGCCGCGCTTGTCGCGCCACTTTTCGGAGAGCGTGTCGTTCATGGCGGCGGCCAGCTCCTCCACATGGGAGGTGATGGCATAATAACGGATGCCCTGCTCGGCGATCTTGCCGAAGGCGGGCTGCAAAGCGGTCAGCAGCTCGGTCTTGAGCTGGGAATCAATGCGGTCGCGCTTGTACGCATCGGTGATGTTGCCGCAAACGTTGGTGTAGAACAGCAGCGGATCGCAGATGTGATAGGAATATTCACCGAAGCATTTCAGGTAAATTTCCATATCCATGTTGATGTTCTTGTCCACCACACGGAAGGGAACAGCCGCGGCGGTGCCGTACTTGTTGCCCATCAGCTCCTTGGTGTTGAAGTAATACACGCGCTGGTCGGTGGCCACGTCGCCGCCGTAGGTGAAGCGCTTGCCGATCTGCTTGAAGGTCTCCTTGATGGAATCGCCCAGCTTACCCGTGAACAGAGAGGGCGCAACCTTGTTGTTGTAGGTAAATTCGCCGGGCTCGGCACAGACCTCCACGACCTTACCCTGCTCCACGATGATCATGCACTGTCCGTCCGCCACAATGATACCGGAACCGTTGGAGATTACGTTGTCACTTCCGTTGCGGTTGGAGGATTTGCTGCCGATTTTTTTCTGACCCTTTACCGCCAACACGTTTTCGGGCAGCGCATCACAGACGAAGAATTCTTTCCACTGGTCGCCCAGTGTGGTGGAAATTGCCGCAAGTCCGGCCTTAATCAGTCCCATATTGTAACTCCTTTCCGTGGAATTGCTTCCACACAAGAAAAAACATTTTTACATCTTTATTATACGACATAAACCCATATCAGCGCAATAGATAATCCGATCATATATCCATAAATTTTCATCAAAAGCGCCAAAATGTTACTCCCGTATGAAATCCATATTGACGAATAACCAAATCAATGATACTATGGAAACAAACAAATAGCAAAAAGCAGGAGGCATAGAACACTATGGCACAGGAATTACAACTCACTTACGGTATGGTCGGCGGCGGCAGAGGTTCCATGATCGGCGACCCCCACAGACGCGCCGTGATGCTGGACGGTCAGGCGAAGATCGTGGCCGGCGCTTTCTCCAATGACGGCGAAAAAACCGCCGATATGGCCGACATTTTGGGCATTGACATTTCCAGATGCTACGCAAACTACAAATATATGGCAAAGGCCGAGGCCGAGCGCCCCGACGGCATCGACTTTGTGGTGGTCGTAACCCCCAACAACACCCACTATGAGATCTGCAAGACCTTCTTAGAGGCCGGTATCAACGTGGTGTGCGACAAGCCTCTGGCGCTGAACTATGCGGACTGCGCCGACCTTGCCCGCATTGCCAAAGAAAAAGGGCTGCTGTTCATGGTCACTTACACCTACATGGGCTACGGCACCGCCAAATATGCCCGCGAAATTATCGCCAAGGGCGAGATCGGCGACGTGCGCATGGTCATGGTGGAATATCCCCAGGGTTGGCTGGCCTTTGAAGGGCAGACCGGCGGCAAGCAGGGCGCATGGCGCACCAATCCCGAAGGCTCCGGCGGATTTAACTGCTTAGGCGACATCGGCACCCACGCCGCCAACGCCGTCACCACCTTTACCGGGCTCAAAATCAAGCGGCTGCTGGCCAAAATGGAAATCAAGGTTCCCGGTCGCCAATTAGACGACAACGACAGCGTGCTGATGGAGCTGGAAAACGGCGCAAGCGCGATGCTGTGGTCTTCCCAGATTGCCGTTGGGTACGATAACGACCTACGCATCCGCGTGTTCGGCACCAAGGGCACGATTGAGTGGTTCCAGCGGGAGCCCGAGCAGATCCGCGTCATCGACGCCAACAGCACCGTGCATGAGCACCACCGCGGCCACCCCGCCCTCGCCGGGGATTCCGCCCGCTACAACCGCCTCCCCGCCGGACATCCCGAAGGCTGGCTGGCTGCCATGGGCAACCTCTACCACTCCTACTGCGAGTGCGTGATCGCCAAGAAGAACGGTACCTTCACCGAGGACATGATCGACTATCCCGATGTGAACAAGGGCGCGGAAGGCCTCGCCTTTGTGGAAGCCTGCATCAAGAGCAACAAGGCGGGCAACGTTTGGGTCGATCTGGATTATTAAGCATAAGCATCAAAAAAGAGTGTCAAGAAATTGGCACTCTTTTTTACTTGAAAACAAATGTGCTTCGGTAGGAAATCCCCAGGTGGGTGCGGGAGGGTCGCAACCCTCCCGCGTTATGGAGGGTGCCCGAAAGGGCACCTGGAGCATGAGCGTTTTGAACGAAATAGTCCAGTGGACTGTTTCGGAAAATAAGCCATGCGGAACACCGAACAGGTTGAAAACCTGGTTCGGTGCGCAATCAAACCATAAGACAGTTGCCGCCGTCAAGACGGAAGGTGGCGCCGGTCATGTACTCGCTCTCGTAAGCCGCGATGAAGGCCGCCATGTCGGCAATATCCTTGGGATAGCCGGGGAAGCCGAAGTGGCGGGGCTTGGCGGAGCGGTCAACCTTGATGCGGTTGTCGCGTGCGCGGCTTTCGTCGGGACCGGCCTTGCCGCCCGCCGCGGTCTTGAACTCGATCTTGACGCCGCCGGGAGCGATGGCGTTGACGGTGATGCCGTAGGGGGCGAACTCCACAGCCGCCTCGCGGTAGAGCATTTTCAGGCAGGACTTGGAAATGGCATAGCAGGCGTCGCCCACGAAGGGACGCTTGCCGTGCACGGAGGTGATGACGATGATGCGCCCGTGCCCGCTCTTTTTAAGATAGGGCAGGGTCTTCTGGAACATCAGCATACAGGCGCGCACGTTGACGGTGAGCTCCAGATCAAAGTTATCCATCTCGCGCTGTTCCAGCAGAGAATACTGGGTCTGCATAGCCGCGTTGTTGACATAAATGTCGATGCCGCCGAAGGCCTTGACGGTCTCATCGACCAGCTTCTGGCAGCCTTCCTCGGTGCCCACGTCCGCCTGGACGCAGATGGCCTCGGTGTACTGCTGCAATTCCTTCAGGGTTTCCATGGCCATGCCGGAGTTGGAGTTGCACCCGATACAGACCTTGGCGCCTTCCTGGGCGAATTTCAAGGCAATGCCCTTGCCGATGCCTTTGCCGCCGCCGGTGATGATGGCGACCTTTCCTTTAAGCGTTGTACCCATATTCCCACCTCTTTCTGGAATCTCCGTCACCGTAGAAGCCGATGTAGCCGCCGTCGATGCGCAGAGTGGCACCGTTGATGTAGCCGGCCTCATCAGAACACAGGAACAGGGCAGCACCCACGATTTCCTCGGGCTTACCTGCCTTGCGGCGGGGCACCTTGGTCTCCATGGTGTAGTAATAGTTGGTCTTGCTGGCGTCAAAGCGCTGCTCGTCGCCCTCCATGGGGCCGACCTCGATGACATTGCAGCGGAAAGCACCGGGCAGACGGCCATAGTCCTGGGCGGCTTCGCGCATCAGCATATTGTTGCCGCCGGCGCAGACGGAAAGCATGAGCTTTGCGCCGTTGGGCTTCTCGTCGTGGAAGGAAACCACGGACAGGAAGGTGCCCTTGCCCGCAGGCCCCATGATCTTCATGGCGGCGCGACAGGCGCAGTAGTTGGCCGCAAGACCCTTTTGCAGCTCCTTGTCCCAGAATTCGACAGAGCAGTGCTCGATGTCCATATCCGGGGAGTCGGGCTGGCAGAAAACAAGGGTGTCGATGCGGGCATTGTCAGCCACAGTCGCTCTGGCAATGGCATCGGTCAGCAGATAAGGATAGCACTTGGCGGCAATGCCGTCGGGAGCCTTGTCCACGCCGGAGAGCAGCAACGCCGCGCCTTCTTTGGCAAAGGCTTTGGTCAGTTCCTGTCCGACAGGGGTATCCGCGCCGACGATCCAGACGACCTGGCCACAGAACCGATCATTCATGGAAACGTTCCTCCTATTTATATATTGCATTGAGCCGAAGGTTCAAATGCTTGAAGGCAAATATAGTGAAATATTTTCCTTGCGGAAAATGTGAAATACGACGGTAGCTTCGCCCGTCGTGTGAAATATGGGTCGCTACGCTTCCCATGTGAAATACGCTGCGGCGTGTGAGAGGAAAGGTACGATAGGGCACGCGAAGCCGTATCAACTTGACGCTTCAGCGTCAAATTTCACATTGACCTTTTTGGACAATATTTCACTTTGACCGCCGAAGGTCGGTCAGGTTATGGAGGGAGCGAAGCGACTGGAGGGCGAGCGTTTCGCGGCAAACACCCCTGTGGGGTGTTTGCAAGAATAAGCCGCCCGGAACACCG